>CAWAQT010000008.1:477500-580649 GCA_963784245.1 uncultured Alphaproteobacteria bacterium | reverse complement strand
CCTCTTCAGGGGCCGGCGTCATGGGGATCCCCGGGCAGGGCGCGTATGCCGCGACCAAGTTCGGGTTGATCGGCCTCACCAAGTCGGCAGCGCTCGATTACGCGGCGCAGAACGTCCGGATCAACGCCATTTGTCCGGGCATCATCGACACGCCGATGATGGACCGGTTTAGCGGCGGCACCGACGAAGGGCGGGCGCGTGTCATCGCCCAGGAGCCGGTCGGCCGCATGGGCAGGCCGGAAGAGATCGCGTCGGCAGTCATGTGGATGTGCTCGGACGATGCCGGCTTTCTCGTCGGCCACGCACTCGTGATGGACGGCGGTCAGACTGCCTAACCCTCTACTGAAATCGGAGATTTGAAATGCAGAACTTCAGTCGAATTGCACCTAGTAGGCGCTCCAATCTCACCCTCAGCCGCCGCGGCCTGCTGAGCCTCGCAGGCGCGAGTGCGGCAGCCCTGGGCGCAATGTCGCTCACGAGCGCCGCCCCCGTGGCCGCGCAGACCAGCGGCGCGTGGGACAAGACCTTCGCCAAGAGCGACCGCGTCGACCACCAGAAGGTCACGTTCAAGAACCGCTACGGCATCACGCTCGTCGGCGATCTTTACCTGCCCAAGAACCATGGCAGCGGACGTTTGCCGGCTATTGCCGTGGGCGGCCCGTTCGGCGCCGTAAAGGAGCAGTCATCAGGCCTCTACGCGCAAACGATGGCCGAGCGCGGCTTCGTCACGCTCGCCTTCGATCCGTCCTACACCGGCGAAAGCGGCGGATCGCCACGCAACGTTGCCTCGCCAGACATCAACACCGAGGATTTCAGCGCCGTCGTCGACTACCTCGGCCGGCACGCTTCCGTTGATCGCGAGCGGATTGGCATTCTCGGCATCTGCGGCTGGGGCGGAATGGCGCTTAATGCCGTCGCCGTGGACAAGCGCGTGAAGGCGGTCGCGGTCAGCACCATGTACGATATGTCGCGGGTCATGTCGCGCGGCTACAACGACAAAACCACGCTTGAGGAGCGCACCAAGACGCTTGAGCAACTGAGCCGCCAGCGCTGGGAAGATGCCACCACCGGCGCCCCGGAATACGGCCCGCCGATGAACGCCCTGAAGGGCGGCGAAGCGCAGTTCCTGGTCGACTACCACGACTATTACAAAACGCCCCGCGGCTTCCACCCGCGGGCGGTGAACTCGAACGCATCATGGACGGTGACGAACCCGCTATCCTTCATGAACATGCCGCTGCTGACGTACATCAAGGAGATCGCGCCGCGCCCGATCCTGTTCATCCACGGCGAGAAGGCTCACTCGCGCTACTTCAGCGAGACCGCTTACGCCGCTGCGGCAGAGCCCAAGGAGCTTATGATCATCCCGGGCGCGAACCACACGGACCTTTACGACAAGGTCGACGTGATCCCGTTCGAAAAGCTCGCAACCTTCTTCCGCCAACATCTCGCGGGAGGCAGCCAGTGATACGCCTCCCAGCGATGATCCTGCCCTTCGCGCTCATCTGCTCTGCGGAGCCATCGTCGGCGCAAGCGACGAATCCTGCGGAAGCTGGAGCGGCCAGGATGGAAGTCAGCCGCAGCGCCACTCGCCAGCCCACCCGCGGCTCGTCCGAGTGGTTCACCGGCACCGCCACGATCACGCCGCTGTTCGACCCGAAGGGCGCGTCACAAGTGGGGGCGGCGCTGGTTCGCTTCGAGCCGGGCGCCCGCACTGCCTGGCACAAGCACCCGCTTGGTCAGCGGCTGGTCGTCACTGAGGGCAGCGGCTGGACTCAAGTTGAAGGCGGGCCCGTCGAAGCGATCCGCGCCGGCGACGTCGTCTGGTGCCCGCCGGGTGTGCGCCACTGGCACGGCGCGACCCCCGACACTGCGATGGCGCATGTCGCGATCCAGGAAGCTCAGAAAGGCTCGCCCGTTACCTGGATGGAGCATGTCAGCGACGAGGACTACCGGAAGGGACCGCAATGATCCGCGTCGCGGTCCTGCTTGCCCTGGCCTCCGCCCACACCGCCTGCAGCGCCGAAACACCGACGGGCAACTCCGTCGTGGCGAACGCCGCGAACGTCGCTCCGGCGCATCAACCTGATCTAGGATCACCGATGTCGCAAACACGAATTGTCATCTCGACGGACGGCGGAACGGTCGCGGCCGAGCTCGTCGACAACGAGGCCACCCGCGAGCTCGAACGAATGCTCCCGCTTACGATCGAAATGCGCGACCACCTTCGCCAGGAGAAAACAGGAAACCTGCCTTCGCCCCTGCCGGAATTGCCGCGGCAGACGAAGTTTTCAGCAGGAATGCTGGGGCTCTGGGGCAACGACGACTTCGTCATCTACTACAGCGGCGGACGCATCCCCGAGCCGGGCATTGTCGTCCTCGGGCAAGTGACGGGCGACCTGTCGATGTTCAAGGGCTCCGAACGGACGACGGTTCGGATCCAGCGCGCTGATTGACCGTGCAGGGGCAAGGCGGCCCCGGCCGAGCTAATGTCCGCTTTGGGTGAAGAGCGGACATCCCTAAGACTGGCTTATAGCTTCGTTGGCGTCAGCGAGCCGCGAACCTCATCCAGGACATGCTGCAACTCGGAGATCGCATCCGTGAGACCTTCGGACTTCGATTGGCGGAGTAGTCTTAGTGAAGTCTCGAGGTTTGCGAGAAGCTCGCCTGTCCCTTCAAGGGAGACTGGGACAGCACCGCTGCGCGGCAGGCGAAGGTGGAAGGTCGCGCCATGCGGTTCGGCTTGGGAGGCCCAGAGGGCACCTCCGTGATCTTCAACAATGCTGCGGCAGAGTGACAGGCCTAGACCGGTCCCAGTCGCCTTGGTCGTGTAAAAGGCATCGAAAATATGCTCGCTCTGCCCAGGTTCTATGCCTGGGCCGGTGTCGCTGACTTGGAGAAGCACGTTTTGGCTTTCCAATGCGGAGCGGATGGCAACGAGGCGGGGTCGGTCTGTGGTCTCACGCAGAGATTCGATCGCATTCACAAGGATGTTGACCAGCACGCGCTGCATCTGGACTCGGTCGGCCAGGACCGGCGGTAGCGCCTCATCCAGCGAAAGCTTCAAGGATACCTTGCTCGCGGCCAACTCCCTGTCGAGCAGCGACGCGGTTTCGATAACCAGGTCGTTGAGGCTGAACTCGGTCGCTTGACCGGGTTCTTTGGCAAACGTCGCCCGAATGCTCCTGATAATTTCGACGGTGCGTTGCCGGTCATCACTTGCCGCCCGCAGTGCCGTGAGAGCATTCTTCACATTTGGCTTAGCGCGGGTGAGCCAGCTCACGGCGGCAGAAGTATTGAGAGCGACGGCCGTCAGCGGCTGCCCAACCTCATGGGAGATTGCGGCCGTCACCGCGTCCAGCGACATCAACCGCGCGTCTCGTTCCCGTTTCTGCGCGGCGGTCGAAAGGGCCAGCCGCGCGTAGAGCCGATTGGCCTGACCGATCAAAGCAAGCATGACGATGATACTTGCAGCTAGTGTCATTACGTTCAGGCCATACCAGCCGAGCGTGTATCGACTCTGAAGCGTAATGTTCAGTAACGATTGGAATATCCAGCCCGACAGGGCAACCAGTAGCCAGACATCGAGCACCGATCTGTTCTGCCTGAATAACAGCGTCATCGCGGCGATCGTGAGACCGATCGTCAACAAATTTACGATGATCAAGCTAGAGGGAACCGTGTCTCGATCATTTCGGAATATCGACGGAAGCCAATCGTGGCCGCTGGTTGTCAGCAAGGTCACCAACACCGCCAGGCCAATCGCGCCGACCACTCCGTGAAAGACCTGCGCGGTCCGCCACTTTGGGCCATGGTGCTCTACAGAATCCATCGACTTGAGTAGCGCATAAGAGATGACTGCGAGCGGAAACGTGAAACGCCGAAAGATCGCAAGCCAAGCGGTTGTGTTGGTTCCAGCGCCGAGCAAGCCGTCAGTCATGAAAGCACCGGGAAACGTCAGCGCGTGCGGAATGAGGACCAACGCGGTAAAGACGTACCCAGAGGCCAGAATGGTCATGGCTCTAGATCGCAGCACGCTTGCCTGGGCATAGAGCAGCGTCGCGATAATCAGCTCGCTGAATAGCATGAAGGAGTTGACCAAGGGGACGAAGATACTGATCTCGCCCAATCGAATGTCGCGCAACGGAAAAGCTAAACACAGGATGCCAAAGAGCAGGCCGACGACCGCGAGACTGAATCGGATTTCCTGCCGATCGGGCGGAGTATCGAACAGGCCCAGACGATCGCGCACCATTCAAGTAGTCTCACGAATGCCGAGAGCTGATACCCCTCTGCCCATTCATGCAGCGTAACTTGTGTGAGCGTTGAAACCTATAGAGACGCAGCCATCCTCCAGCATTATTCCATCGGACGACCCTCAAGCGCAAACTCCTACAGTACTGGAGGGTAGTCGGTCCGAACGGATACAACTTGCAGAATGTGTGCGAGCGGGCTTCCGACATCTCAGCCAATTTCCGAAATGGGTCGATAGCAGTCGCTAGGCTAGTGGCAGCTTTGGGTGGAAAGCGGACATTCCGGATAGAGAGACTTGAAGCCACCAACCGTTGAGCGCAAGGTTAATGGTCCGCAGGCGAGGTTCTAATCGAATGGCTCGAGTTTTCCTCAGCTATGCCCGTGAAGATGTCGAAGTGGCGCGCAAGCTTGCCAGCGTCCTTGCGGACGCAGGCCAGACGGTCTGGTGGGACCGGCACCTCCACGGAGGCGCAAACTTCAGCAATGAAATCGACCGTGAGTTGAAGAATGCCGAAGCCGTGATGGTCCTTTGGAGTCCAGCTTCGATCGCGTCGGCATGGGTTCAGGATGAAGCTGCCGAAGGTCGCGATTCGGGTCGCCTCGTGCCCGCCACTCTCGATTCAGCGAAGCCTCCGCTGGGATTTCGGCAGCTGCAATGCATCGACTTGGCACCTTGGCATAAGGATGCTCGAAGCGAGCCGATCGAGGACTTGTTGTCTGCCATCACGAAAATGGCAGCAGACCAGACCCTGGAGAAGTTAACTGAGGACGTATCCGACGCGCGGGCGATCTCTATCTGCGTCCTGCCATTCGTAAATCTCAGCGACGATAGCGAGCAGGAATACTTCAGCGATGGCATCACCGAGGACATCATCACCGACCTTTCGAAGATTTCGGCGCTGGAGGTCGTGGCTCGCAACAGCGCGTTCACTCTCAAAGGCAAGGTCATCGACGCCAAGGAGGTCGCCAGAACCATGGACGTCAGCCACGTCCTGGAAGGAAGCGTTCGCAAAGCTGGAAGCCGCTTGCGGATCAGCGCGCAGCTCGTCGCCGGCGAGACGGGTCGCCATTTGTGGGCTGAACGCTACGACCGAGACCTGACCGACATCTTCGCCATCCAGGATGAGATATCGCACGCGATCGTCGATGCATTGGAACTGAAGCTACGACCGCAAGAGAAGAAAGCGATCGAGCAGCGCGGCACGTCGAATGCCGAGGCCTACAGATTTTATCTTATGGCTCGTCAGCAGTGGATTGGGGGCACTTTCGGTGACGTCAAGCGAGACGAAGCCATCGCTCGCATCTGCCAACAGGCCGTCCAGCTGGATCCGAATTACGCAGAAGCCTGGGGCTTGATGGCAATCGCGCAGGCGGAGCTTCGATTCTGGCACGGGAAAGAAGCCAATGCTCTGCCCGCGGCCGAACACGCGTTGTCGATCAGGCCCGACTTACCTGAGGCGCTTTGTGTCAAAGCGCGGTACGTCGAGGAGCAAGGCGATCAGGAGCAAGCAAACGCATTGATCGACGCGGCCTTGCGCGGCAATCCTGAGTCTATGGGAGGTGAACCGCGAAGCAGCGAGGATGGTTTTTCGGCAGGGGCGGATCGCCGAGTCGATCCCTTATTTCGAGAAAGCTGCGGCGCTCGTGAACTCCGACTATTACAATCCAGCCATGCTAATGACCTGTTATCAGGCAATAGGCGATGACGAGGGCCTGAAGCGCGCGGCAAGACTAGCTTTCGAGCGCGCGGAAAGGGCGCTTGCTGCAGAGCCGACGAACGGCTCGGCCATCGCCAATGGGGCTTACGCGCTTGCTGTTTTCGGAGAGGCGGATCGGGCTCGCGAATGGATTGAGCGCGGTTTGCTGCTGGATCCCGACAACCTGAGCATGCGCTACAATTTGGCTTGCATATTGACCGTAGCGCTCCACGACGACGATGCGGCATTAGAGGTGCTGCAACCCTATTTCGAACGAGTGAATACGGCACCGCAAATAAAGCACACTGAGGCGGACCCAGACTTCGTCCGCATTCGCGACACGCAGAGGTTCAAGGAAATGCTTGCGGGAACAAAAGAGCGATTGGCGATCGCGGGCTAGAACGTCGAAACGGCCGCAATGGGTCGGAAGCGGACGTTCGCATCACCTCATGGCTCGCGCTAAGAACAGCGGATGCCAGGCTCTACCCCGATCGAACGTGCCTTCAATCTTGCCCGGTCGGGTCAGTGCCGGAGTGTCGCGGAGGTCATCCGTCGCCTGTCTGAGCAGGATCGAGCGGCCGTCGAAGCTCACCTGAGTGCGCCATCGGCCCGGCGGGAACTGATCCTGATCTGCAGCGATGCGTGGCTCGAAGCCCGATGAACCTGTTTGCAGCTGACGACGCCTAGTCGATTATCAGGCTGAATGAGGTCTTCGTTTGCCCTTGGTTCGACTGGTCAGGTGGACGAGGCGACACCTGTCGCAACGGTAGGTCCGCAGCTCCAGCCCGGACGATCGAACAGCGACAAGCGCCTCCTCCTCGGACCGATAGGACGCCTTCTTGGCGCAGATGCTGAGTCTCGTCCGCATATGGAACCTTAACAGATAGGCGCGGCAGTTCAGCGAACTCTGTGGGCCCAGGCTTGCGGGGCTCTCCTACTTCACGATCGCCCGCCTGTACCCCGCCGCGCGCGCCTCCGCCTCGGTGCAGAAGCGCTCCCCCGGCCGGGTGGCGTCGTAGCGGGGCATGCCGGGCACGTGGAGATTACTGGTCCTTCCGGTTGCGGTTGCCCTGGATGCTGCAGCCGCCCGCAGCCCTCGCCACGCTACCTGGCGGGCATCGTAGCGAGATTAACGCACCCCCAGACGAATCCCAGCACTGCGGCGTAGCCCACGAGGGCATGTGCGGCGCCGCGCCAGCCATCGGGGAGCATCAGCGTCGCCAAGACCCACATGACCCCCGCAAGGACCGCCGCCGCAACGATCGGAAGGAGCAACGCGGGGCGTAGGTGGGCCAGCCAAGACATGGTGGGCCAACCTATGACCAGAGCGAAAAGGCCCCTGCCATGGCGCAAACGCGAACCCGCAAAGGGAGGCGGGGCGGGGGCGCAGCCAGGGGCCAAAAAAATAGAGCGCCGAAAATGTCCCCCCGACACACGGCCGGGGGGTGTGAGTTGATCAGAGCGAAGGCGAGAGCCCGCCCAACTTGGCCGACCCTGCCTCAACCGCAGCCCTGAGCGATTCATCGGCTAAGTGACTGTAACGTAAGGCAGATTTATAGTCCTCAAAGCTCTGGCCCGCGGCGATGCGCTTCTGAGCACGCAAAGCGCGCTTCAATTCTCGTTCGGCGGCTGCAATCCCCTCGGGCCTCATACAGCCGTAGTAGCGCGAGTTTGTCGTCGCTCGGTAGGTTTTGCAGTTCCGCTAATCGCTGAACTTGAACTGGTAGCGCCGCGGAGAAGGACCATGGGCAACCCGACAGCTGTCTCTCATTTCGATTGAGATTGAAGAGCTAACTCGGTCCGACCCCACCACGACCTAACCCACCCAAACCTCACCCACGTGCGCGCCTGAACTTAACGCGCCTCCCGCAGGGGCCCTCCCGCCTGCCTGTGGAGGGGGTGGTGCCGCTTAGGTGACTCGAACACCTGACCCCATCATTACGAAGGCAGCGGTAGCGTCTCGGGAAAACCAATATGATCAACGGCTTAGCGGGCACACGGGACCGGCCAGGGTGGCCTTCCCAAGCACCACCCAAAGCGGCGTGCGGGACGGAATCGCGGCGTTTCCTTGCGGGGGCGCTTTGGCCCAACGATTTCCCGGGAAAGCGACCTACTGTGGACCCACTAAGGCGGGCCCTTGGCTACTGCTGCAGCACGTCGTCCGCGGGAGCCAGCCAGCCCTCGAACAGTGAGCCGCTGCGGTTGACCTTCACTAGGCGTTTCATCTCTCTCTCGCAGGCGTCCAGGTCGGCCTTGAGCATCTGGATGCTCGTTTCGATTTCCGAAACAGTAAGTGCGCTACCTGAGAGCTCTAGCGAACGCGCTAGCACCCGCGCACCGCGGACACCGTGCTCCACGTAGAACTTGTTAAGTATCCCGGTCATGCGGCCTCCGTCCAAAGGGGACGCGCACGATGAAACGATCAGGATCCTGGTTATGTCCGCAACGGGGCAGAAGCTGCCACTCGCCCTAACGGAGAGAGGGTCGGAAGCGGAGTTGTCTTACCCTGAGTCAGCAGCTGCGTTCTCTCTTGTTCCACTGCGGAATGACCCGGAGCCGCCGCTTGCCCGAGTAGCTGAGGTCTAAGGAGATTCTTACGGGCTCTCCAGGGTGGGTATAGATCCCCTGATCTCCCCTTTGCCCCTCACCCGTGAAGCACGTCCGCCAGCCCCGCCGCTCCAACGCAGCAGCGACCGCAAGGAGGGCATTCTGATCCTGGTCGTGCCACAAAGTTAGCTGATCGAAGCCACTCGCGCCTTTCCGGCCGTTTAGATTGACCGCCGCACTGAACGGACCAAAACCCTGAAACATCACACCGCTTCGGCGACACCGCATCTCCGTTTTCGTGATGTCTACGCAGGTGTTGAACCCGGCCTTGATCGCGTCCCCGAGCGTGCCGCTTACCGGTAGGCCCTGGACCGTAAGCGCCGGCGGCGGTGGAGGATCATCGGGCTGGCCACAACCGGCGAGCAGGCCAAGAGCCATCACGATCATCGTACGTGAATGATGGGCAAGATCGCCGGGCATCCTGTCGAATCTTATACAGGCGGAGTTCTTCCGCAATTGGGGATGGGGGCTTGCTGATGTTGCCCCTGATCTTAGCGGCAGGAATGGGTGGAAAGCGGACATTAGCGCATTACAAAAATACCGCCTGCTTTCGCGTCGGCGTTTCGTCTGATCTCTGGATATTAAAAGGCCCGACTGAGTGTCAGATCCATGTGTTTTCGGCGTCGAGCCGCGAAACCCACCGCTCCAAAGCCTAGCAACATCATCGCCCAGCTAGCAGGTTCTGGCACAGCCGTTGCTTCGATGGGCCCAATCCTAACGGTTGTGACGGAGCTGATCGATAAGCCGGAAAGCCCCGTCAGGGTGACGCTCTCTATGCTCTGACCGTTGATGGCGGTGAATGTGAAGAAATTCTGGCCAGTGCCATCTACGAAAAAGCTATCCTCGAATAGATCGCCATTCGGCTCTAGTACGGAAAACAATACCGACCCATCAATCACTGCATCGATGTTCATGACGAACCGCTCGAAGTCGCCGCCGTCCGTAAGAGAGAATGTTAGGCTCGTGATGTCGGAACCGCTGCCCTGAACACCGGTCGATCCACTGGTATATGCAGCCAATAGGTTTTCAGGTGCAATTGTCGTTCCAGTGACACTGACGTTGTCGGTCTGTCCACCGGCGCTACCAGATATGACCGAACCTGACCCTTGCTCGACAAAAACGACGTTGTCTGTGCCCGTACTGTTGACCCCGGTGATGACGACAATGTCGGCTAGTGCCGGCGAAGCGAGCGCAAGAAGAACTGGGACGGCAACAACCTGTACTGCTCTCATACGATTCTCCTGCGACTTCCATACGCCAGGGCCTGGAGAGCAGTAGTTACCGAAGGATAAGGAAGCTGTCGGGACTGAATGTCCGCAATGGGTCGAGAGCAGACGTTGGGCTCATGCCGGCTTTGGGTGGAAAGCAGACGTCAAGGCTCTGCGGCGTTCGGCGACGCTACTCATGTTGGTTCATCGACTCTGCTAAAGTTCCGTTTATGGCGGCGAGCTGCACTTCAAAGTAGCATCGGCCCTCGGGGGGATCCTTGGCGGACATCTTTCTGTCCTACGCACGCAGCGATCGCGATTGGGTCAAACGGCTGGTTCGCGCACTGGAACAGGAGGGGTATTCGATCTGGTGGGACTTAGCGGTCGAGGCAGGTAGCGAGTTCGCCTCAGAAATCGAACGCGAGCTCGATGAGGCCAGGGCTGTGATTGCTTGCTGGTCCGCCGCCAGCTCCAAGTCGAGATGGGTGCGGGACGAAGCCGAACAGGGTTCAACGGAAGGCAAATTGCTGAGCGTATCTCTCGACGGCTCGCTTCCTCCGCTGGGTTTTCGTCAATTTCACGCCACACCGCTCTCGAAATGGCGGGGGAACCCGTCCGATCCCGAATTCCGCGCTCTCGTCGAGACAATAGCGCGTAAGTTGGGAACCAAGCCGCCTCGCAAAGCTGCGCCAAAGGAGAACAGGTATGGACGTCATGCAGCGGTAGCCGTCATTGCCGCTGTCGCGCTCGTCGCTGCATTTCTCGTCTATTCCAATTGGAACGACCGCACGGCCGAGCCGAGAACCGAGCAAGTCGAATCCGTCCCTGTCGAGACCGCATCAATAGCCGTGTTGCCGTTTGAGGACCTCTCTCCCAACGCCGACCACCGCTACCTGGCCGATGGCGTCTCGGAAGAGATCTTCAACGTCCTGGCGAGGGTCGATGGATTGCGCGTCGCCTCTCGCAGGTCTTCGTTTCAATTCCGCGAGCGGCCGGCGGTAAATGCGGGACAGATCGCACGATCCTTGGGCGTGAAACACCTGCTCGACGGGAGTGTCCGCCTTGCAGGCGGAAAGGTGCGCGTGACTGCCCAGCTCCTCGATGCTGAACGCGACGTCGAGTTGTGGTCGCAGACGTTCGACAAAAGCCTGACGATGGAAAATCTGTTCGCGATCCAGGAGGAGATAGCAAGCGGCATCGTCAAGGCGCTCGGCAGCCACATGAATGTTGGACATGCCCATGCGCTCAAGTTCGCCGCTGCCGCGGATACGAAAAACCTCAACGCCTACGCCGACTACCTTCGCGGGCAATCGCTCTTCTACTCACGGAGCGCGAGAAATTACCGTCAAGTTGTGGCCGCTTACCGCTCGGCAGTAGACAAAGACCCGCAGTTCACCCGCGCCTGGGTCGGCCTGGGCGCGACCTACTCCGTGGCCTCCACTTTCCTGTCCCCTGGGGACTATCGCCGAGGTGATTTCCCGGCAAAGGCCGAGCAAGCAGTCAACAGGGCCCTTGCTCTCGAACCCGAGCTGGCGATGGCGCACGCAGTGGCCGCGAACGTCGCGTTGATGCGAGGCTACAATGCGGCGAGCATGGCGCGGGCAATGTCGGCGTTCGACAAGGCACTCCAGCTCGATCCTCGTGAACCGCTGGCCTATAATTGGCGCGCCCAACTGCGGGCGACCGTCGGCGAACTCGATGGCGCTAAGGAGGATATTACCCAAACGATTGCACTCGATCCGGGTGACACCGTCGCGCACGGACTGCTCGTGGCGCTTCACCTTTACGAAGGTGACGTGGCTGCAGCGTTGAAAGCACAACGTGCGGCCGGAAGGTATCTGCCGACATTGAGCGACGCACTTGCTCTGGCACTTGCTCGGCGTGGCGACAGCGCAGGAGGCGCAGCGGTCGTCAAACTCATGGGCGGCGATTGGGAGCAATATTGGCGATTCATACAGCGCGTAGCCAACGAGCAGATCGACCCATTGGCGGCACAGTCGAAGCTACAGTCGATCCTGCCGAAACTGGGGGACAGTGTACCGGTAGTGCTTACGCCCTTCCGCCTTCATCTAATTCGTCAGTTCGATCAACTCGCGAACGCGCCCGAAGGTAACTTTCCGGTCTATTGGATGCGGACCTGGCCGGAGTATGTCCAGCACCCGGCGCGATACCGAAACATGATGGATCGCGACCTAAGCAAGTATTGGAAGCGCCACGGCTACCCGGCTATGTGTCGGCCCATCGACCGTCAGACCGACGGGCGTGATTTCAATTGCGCGTAGTACAGCCGTCGCCGTTCTGTCAGTGAGTAAAATTCGTGGTGCTTCGCGCGAGAAGAGCCGCTCGCAGGCAGGTGAGTCGTAGTCGCTAGTGTCTGGTGTCTGGATTGGGTCGCGGCAGACACGACGCATGTCCGCAATGGGTGGAAAGCTGCCGCGCGGCACGGGTCACGTTAAATGCTCCCCTAGGCGCTCCATAAGCACCTTCACCGAGCAGGCCCGCCAGTCCTTCCCTGTGCGTGTTGCTATGTGGCGGTCATTCAGCGCCCTTGCGACCGCTGCGTACGAGACCGCGCCACGCGTCCGGATTTCGCTCACGATTTCCCGAAGGCTCTCGGCACGCCGCTGCGCGTTCGCCTTGTTAGCTTCCGCTCCTATTTTTGAGCCGCGCATGCCCGTGCGGCGGAACGCCTCCGCGCCGTTGGGATTGCCGAGCTTCACGCCCCGCGCCTTTGCGGCCTTGAGGGCGGCCTTGGTCCGCTCAGAGATAAGTCGACGCTCCTCCTCGGCTATCACGGCCATGATGCCTATGGTGACGGCGTTGGCATTCGGCATATCAACGGCCACGATGTCTGTTCCGGCGTCCCTAAGGGTCAAGAGGAAGGCTGCGTTGCGGCTGAGGCGATCAAGTTTGGCGATCACCAGCGTGGCAGTCGACAGCGTGGCACGTTTAAGGGCGGCTTGGAGCTGCGGCCGATCGTTCCGCGCTCCGCTTTCGACTTCGGTAAACTCTGCCACCAGGATCGCTCCATTGCGCCCGATATGATCTTTCACGGCCGTCTTCTGGGCCTCAAGGCCTAAGCCCGAGCGTCCCTGCTCGGAAGTGCTGACACGGTAATAGGCTACGGCTCGCATCGACCCTTCTTCTCCTGTTCTAATCAGTCAGGAGGGCGCTGTGGTACTGAGATATTAAGTAGCCGAGCCGCCGGATCGCCAATGTCCGAAATGGGTGGAAAGCTGACGCCGCGAAAGCAAAATTCAAGGCTCACACATATTGCAATTCAGGTGAATCCATAAACTACTGATTTGTGACACTTTTGGATTGCGCCGGTTTGGTGAGTTGCATAAGAAATCAGGTCTGGCGGAAGCAGGAGTAGGCGCATGTCAGACGCCGAGTTCTTGATCAAACGCGAGCAACAGGAGCTCGAAGCAGCTCTCCAGGCCTCAGATAAGAGGGTCCGCCAAGTGCACTTGGATTTGGCAGATGCCTATACCCGCAGGGCGAATGAGGCCAAGCGAGCGGCGAACACAGATCGATCTCGCGTGAGTCCGGAACCAGAGGCTCAAGTCCGCTGCTCGTGACCCGAATGTCTGCTTTGGGTGGAGTGGACATTTGGCGGAGGTCAAACTTCACCAGCCACTAAGCGTGCTTAGCCGTTCTGATGAAGTTGTACCTCGGCCTTGGTCACCGAATTTTGCCGATCAGTTGCCTCGGCAGAATATACCTGCGACGCCGGGTTCGTGGACGACACCTGCACCGTTCTCATGGTGCGGGGTCTGGACTAAGCCCGGACCCGTTGGGGTATCGAAGACCAGGATGGGTGAACCGTCGGGGTTGAACCCGATCAAGGTTACCCCGTCCTCCTGGCCCGAGAAGGCGCATTCGGACTGCGCCCTATCACCGGCAGGGGTTGGCTTGGGATTCGGCCCGCCGGTGATTTCTCCGGCAATGGCAGTACCGCTCATGCCAAACGTAATCGTGGCGAGCGCGGCAACGGCGAAAATCTTACGCATCTGTCTCTCCTGATTAGGCAGCCTGTTGTTGCGGAAAGCGCAAAATACACGCCGCAAGTATTTGCTGTCTCGTGAGAGCGCCGGAAGAGCGAAAGGGGACCCGACATGTCACGGTCCGCCGTTTCGACTCAGTCGCGATTAGCGATGACCGCCTACCAGAAAACAACAGTACGCAACAACAGTATTGATCCCGTGAGCGAAACCAATGTTAGCTTTGGGTCGGAAGCTGACGCTAAGCTAGTGGCAGCTTTGGGTCGAAAGCAGACGCTAGGCCCCCCTCGCGTGCGCCCGCGCGTAAAGGCATCCAGAAACTGCAAAAAAGCTGGTTTAGCGTTATACTCGCGGTACAGCGCCGCTCTCCGCTCGTAAGGCTGAAGAGATCCGTCCACCCCCCTCTATTTCTCACTATTTTAGTAGCCGAAACGCAATCGCGCGGTGCGGCCGATGTTCTCAGTGGTGCTGCAACGCTTGCCCCAAAGCTCCCCGCCGTCGCCCGCACTTGCTGATGCCATGCGCCGCCCTCGCTTTGGCGTCCGCTCCTTTCAGCAGGTAGTGCAATGCGCCTGTTAACGCCTGTTGATACAGGTCTGGTGCTCGTCTCGCTGAACGCCAATTTATGGCTGCCGCCGATCGGCCGGCTCTGGTATACTCCGCGCTTCCAGGCAGCTCCGATCTTCTTGAACCAGCCGCGCTGCATCCGATTAAATGAGCCTAAATTTATTCGGCGGAACGCTGAGCAGGATGTGCACGTGCTCGCCTTTCGCTGAGCCCGCCTCGCGCACCCACACCGCTGTTATCGCGGTGTTGTTACACCGGAGCCAGTCACCCATGAGCTTGAGCAGCTGGCCGGTTGCCTTGACCGGATCCGAGATGCCGGCCGCGTCGAAGTGAACGGTGAGCATCCGGTTCAGTGGCTTGCCAATCCGGATTGCATGTTCGGCCGCCAGGATCAGGTTCTCACAATCCTTGGCCCGGAGTGACGTTGAGCGGCGGCCTTTCCGGAGCGGTCGAGCTGAACCATGCAGCGCACTTGTACTGTTTCTATAAATTGCAACGTCCGTGCCAGTCGGAGAAGCTGACCAGTCAGTGATATTTTTTGATTGTTTATCAAAGCTATCGCTGGAGTTGGCAGGTATCGCGCACGCGTGTGCGCGTACTGTTCGCGAAACGGTAGCGGCCTTCGGCCGGACACAGTGGCGGTTAGAGACAAGTCAGGCACCTGACCCTCGCGCTTAGGCCTAGAGCCATTCGCAAGTTTTGAATGCGAGAAAATGGCGGCCGGATCGGCTGTTCTGCGGCTGTAGAAACAGCCATGCCGCAGATACGCGCCCGCGTGTGCGCGTTACCTGTGCAACCGACCCGGCCGCCGCTGAGACGTCTAGGCTGTCGACCCGCTGCTGGAGCGAAGTTGCTCGGCCATCGAACTTACAGCGTCAGCAAGTTCGTCCACCCTGTCAGCCGGGACGATGCAGCCGGGAGCATCGCGCTTCCCGCCGCATGGTAGCCAATCGCCGCTCTGCCGATCCCGATAGTGGGACCAGATCGAGAGCCGTTGCTCGCCAGCATATTCGGACAGGCCGATACGCCACAGCTTGTCGCGATAGACGATCTCGAAGACGAGAACCGCTCATGCTGCCCTCCCAACGTTCGGCATGACGTCGTTATGACCAACTATCGGGGCGGAGAGCGCGTCCGCGCCCTCGTTGGCTGCCACAGGTCCCAACGGCACAGGTCGCGCATCCTTCGCCCGGTTTCTTGGCCTTTACGGATAACGGCCGGACTGAGTGAAGCGCGCAGTTGCTGGATGAGCAGCCTTGGACCTGTTCGCGCCAGGCACCGTTGCCGTTTCCTGGGTCGTACAGGCAGCTCTTGCACATCGCGTTGATCGCGGCTCGGAGAGATGGGCGGCTCATACGTCCCCCTCCCATTTGCGAGAACGCGCTGGCGCCAACTTCCCGTTTCGGGCAAAGGAGCACTGTCGGCTTTCCAAGGGCGACATCTTCGGGCCTTCGGAGCGGTTGCAGCCGCTTCGGAGGCCATTTTCTTATCCGTATCCATCAGGCGGCCTCCCCGTTGGCGATCGCGCGGACGCTGTCGATCCGAACTAGGCGCCGGCGCCCGATTTGCACCGTTAGCAATCGGCCTTCGCTCATCAGTTGGTATGCTTTGGAACGGCCTATCGCGAGGGCTGCTGCGGCGTCTTCAATTGAGAGAAGTAGTCGGTGTTCGTCCGGCATCGTTTGCCCTTCCTTGCGTGCGTCCATTGTGCGCACGACGGAATTATCGGGCGGGAACATGAGTGGAACAAGCGCCGCCGAGCCGCTTATCCCCAGTACTTTAGCGTCGGTGCGGGCGAGATCGAGGAGCGCTGTATGGGGAACGCGCTTCAGCTAGCGACATACCGCGACTAGGCACCATGTTGCGGACAGTGAGCTTCAGAAGTCCGACCGCAGATTCGCGGATGTCCTGGCCGAAGTCGTTCAGCGTGACCTAGGCGATGCTCAGCCGGTAACGAGTTTCACGACGCTTGCGCTCGACGCCGAACAGAATGCACGCCCAGGCATCCATGAGCTTGCGTCGCTTCTCTAAGAAGTCAGTGCGCCGGTAGGCGGCTTCGACCTTGTTAGGGATGGCGTGCGCCAATGCTGCTTCGGCGACTTCTCCGGAGAAGCTGGTTTCCTCCGCGCACCAGTCACGGAACGATGAGCGGAAGCCGTGAACCGTCGCATCCACCTTCATGTCGCGAAGGATCTTCAGCAGGGTCATGTCGCTGAGCGGCCGGCCCCGCTTGGCACCCGGAAACACCAAATCCGACCCGCCCGTCCGGAACTCGGCTGCGCGCTTGAAAACGCTCAACGCGGCTGCCGCAGACAATGGCACGACGTGCGTCTTGCCCGCCTTCATTCGCTCGGCCGGGACGGTCCACGTTGCCTTGTCCAAGTCGATCTCGCTCCATCGCGCCAGCCGTATCTCGCCGGAACGCGCAGCGGTCAGGATCAGCGCTTCAAGGGCCAGCCGCCCGACGCTCACCCGCTCCCGCAGCTTGGCGATGAATGCTGGCACCTCCGCATTACGGCAGAGCTTCGAACCGGCCGGACTTGCGGGGCTGCTTTGGGAAGCGCCTTGTTGACCGCAGACATCACGAATGGCTCGCGCCAGCCCTTGCCGTGTGCGTAGTCCATCACGGTGCCGATGCGCTGGCGCACGCGCCGCGCAGTCTCAGGCTTCGTCAGCCAGATGTCCGCAAGCAGGTCCCGCACGTGGCCGGTGGTGACTGCATCGGCCTGAAGCTGCCCGATCGCCGGGAATGCGTAGGTCTTCAGTGTGGAGAGCCACTGCGCGCCATGCTTGCCGTTGCGCCAGCCACGCTTGTGCTCCTCGTGTACGGTCGCGGCCGCCTCCGCGAACGTCGGAGTGGTGCTGAGGGTTCGCCGCGCTGCAATCGGGTCCAAGCCGACACGCAGCTTCTTCCTGTAGTCTCGCGCGAGGTCGCGGGCTTCGGACAGTCCGATGTCCTTGAAGGAGCCCAGCCCGTAGTCCCGACGCTTCCCGCCTGCCTGGAGCCGAACGACCCAGCTCTTCGAGCCGCTCGGCTTTACCTCCAGCATCAGCCCGTCGCCGTCCATATACCGGCCGGGAGCCGTCAGGTTCTTCACTTGGATCGGATTGAGCTTCCCCATTGCCGTGGCTCCATCATCCCAACGTCTCTCCCCACACTTTGAGTTGGATGTCCACAACTGTCAATGGACGCTAGCGCACGCTGCGCCGCCGCGTTCCACTTGATAAATCTTGATTGTTTTCATGTCCGCGAACGTCGGCGGACAGAGCGGCTGGCGGAGCGGGAGGGATTCGAACCCTCGATACGGTTTTGCCGTATACTCACTTTCCAGGCGAGCGCCTTCGACCACTCGGCCACCGCTCCGCAAATCGCTGGAAGGCGCCCATCTAGGCAAGGTTGCGCTTGTCGGCAACCTTGCGGGTTCGAGCGTCAAACCCCTATGCCGCGTGCATGCGGCGCTTCGGAACACCGCCCTCGGCTGGCGAGATGGAGGCGATCGCGCGCCGGGTGCTGGATTCGCTTCCGGAGCCCTTTGCGGAATCCCTGCGCGACGTCGTCCTGCTCATCGAAGATTTCGCCGATGACGAGACGCTGGCCGCAATGGACATCGAGGATCCGTTCGACCTGACGGGCATCTACGAAGGCATTCCCGTCACCGAACGAAGCGTCGAGCATTCGGGTACGATGCCGGATCGCATCCGCCTGTTTCGCCGTCCGATCCTCGACGAATGGGCGGACGGCGACGACACGCTCGAACATCTGGTCGCGCACGTTTTGGTGCATGAGGTCGGGCATCATTTCGGCCTGTCCGACGAGGCGATGCACGCGCTCGAGGAAGCCGCGGAGTGACGGCGCTTCTGCGGTTCGAAGGCGTAACCTGCCGGCGCGGCGGCCGGCTGCTGTTCGAAGGCATGAACCTGGAAATCGGACCTGGGGAAGCCGTGCATCTCGGCGGTCCGAACGGGAGCGGGAAGTCGAGCCTCATCCGCCTCGCCGCCGGGCTGCTGCGAGCCGAAGCGGGCAGCATCGAGCGGAGTGAGCTGGCGCTGGCGGACGAGGCGCTGGCGCTCGACCGCGAACTGCCCTTGCGCCGGGCGCTGGCATTCTGGACGGGCGACGCGGCGCGGCTCGCCGAGTCCCTGAACGCTCTCGATCTGAAGCGCCTTACCCATGTGCCGGTGCGACTGCTTTCGACCGGACAGGCGAAACGGGCGACGCTCGCTCGGGTTGCCGCATCCGGCGCGCCGCTCTGGCTCCTCGATGAGCCGCTCAACGGCCTCGATCGCGACGGCGTCGAGCGGCTCGATGCGCTCATCGCCGAGCATCGGAATTCGGGCGGAGCAGTGCTCGCCGCGTCCCACGCGCCGCTTGGCGGCAATTGGACTCATATGGTGCTCACAGCATGATCGGGGCGCTCGTGACCCGCGACGTTCGTCGCGCCATCGGCGGTGCGGCCTGGCTGCCGGTCGGTTTTTTCCTCGTCGTTGCAACGCTCGTTCCATTTGCCGTCGGTCCCGACCCGCGCCTGCTCGAGCGCATTGCCGCTGGTGGCTTGTGGATTGCCGCGCTGACGGCGGCTCTCCTGCCAGTGGAGCGACTGGTTGAGCCGGATCGCGCAAACGGCTTCCTTGATCAGCTTACGATCAAGGGCGTGTCCGAGGAGGCCGTCGGCGCGGCGAAGGTCGCCGCGCATTGGCTGACCTTCGGGCCGCTGTTGCTTCTGGCTGCCCTGCCGAGCTCCTTCATCCTGGGTATCGCGCCTGCCGCATTGCATCGGACACTGGCCGCTCTTGCGATCGGCACGCCGGGCCTGGCCGCGCTCGCCGTGATGGTTGCCTCGCTGACAGCCGGCTTGCCCCGAGCGGGAGCTTTGGCCGGAGTGCTTCTTCTGCCCTTAGCCATACCGCTGCTGATCTTCGGCGCCGGAGCCTCCGGCGACCCGGAATCGGGCGGGCTGCTGCTGGAAGGAGCCGTGTCGCTTTTGCTGGTCGCCGCCTCGCCGTTTGTCGTCGGCGCGGCGATTCGCGCTTCTAGGACTTAGACCATCGCGCAAAAATTGCGGTGGGGAGGAGCAGCCCGCGCGCTTCCTCGCGCACGGCCATTTCGCCCAGCTCGACCGTCCCGCCGAGGTCGCCGAACGTCTGTTTCACCAGCTCACCGATGGCCAGTGCCGACATGCGCACGGCATAGACCGTGAGCACGAGGAAACGGCTGTTTTCGTCGAGCAACTTTCGGCAGTCGGTGAGCAAGGGCGCGAGATCCTCCTCCAGCCGCCACACTTCGCCGGTCGGTCCGCGCCCGAACTTCGGCGGATCGAGCAGGATTCCGTCGTAACGCCGGCCACGACGCACCTCGCGGGCGGTGAACTTGCCAGCGTCGTCGACGATCCAGCGGATGTCCGAAAGCCCGGACAGTGCGGCGTTGGCTTTCCCGCCCTCGACGGATTTCTTGGACGCGTCGACGTGCACCACACGCGCGCCGGCCTCGCTCAGGATCAGGCTGCCGACCCCGGTGTAGCCGAATAGGTTGAGGACGTCCGCGTTGGCGGCGCGCTCACGCATCCAGTCCCACTGCGGCGCCATGTCCGGGAAGAAGCCCAGGTGCCGGAACGGGGTGAGCGAGGCGTTGAAACGGACCGGCCCACGCGACAGCTCCCAGCTCGGCGGAACATCGCGATGGTGAACCCAGCGGCCGCCGCCTTCCTCGTCCGATCCCGGGACGAAGGTCGCATACGGCTTCCAGTCCACCTGCGCGGGGGACCACATCGCCTGCGGTTCCGGGCGTTCGACGGTGATCCGACCGTAGCGTTCGAGCTTGCGGCCGTCGCCGCAGTCGATCAGTCCCCAGTCCGGCCAGGGCTCGGCGACGAGCGTCTCGAGTGCCATCAGGCGACGGCGGCGAGGCGCGCGCCGACCGAGGAAATGGCGATGCGGCCATCGAGCATCGCTGCGCCGGCCGCCTTCGCGGCCTCGACGTCGACGGCGCGCAAGTCGGCGAGAAGTTCTTCGAAGGGGACGATACGCCCGAACACCTCGACCGACCGCGCCATCTGGTCCGCGCGGCCCTGCGGCGTCTCGAGCGCCATCAGCAGCCCCGCTTCCATTTGCGCCTGCGCGCGACGAACCTCGGCCTCGGTCAGCGTTTCGATCGTGTCGGTAAGGACGTTGCGGGCGAGGTTCATCGACTCCGCCGCCCGGGCGCGGTCCGCCGCGCAGCCGATGACCACCAGCCCCGTGTCGGCAAAGGCCTGCTGCCACGAGCCTATCGAGTAAGCGAGACCGCGTTCCTCGCGAAGCTCCTGGAACAACCGCGACGACGTGCCGCCGCCGAGCGCCTGCACGAACACGGCGAGTGCCGGCATTCGCGGGTCGGAAGCGCGCAGGCCAGGAAGGCCGAGGCACCAGTGCGCCTGTTCGAACTCGCGGCGATCGTTGCGCAGGCCGCCGGTGAACTCGGCCATGCCGATCGGCGTGCCGGGAAGATCTTCCATGTCGCCGAACAGCCCCTCTGCGATCTTCAGCACTTCATCCGGATCGACCTTGCCGCTGGCGGACAGGATCAGGCGCGACGGCACCAGCTCGCCGCTCATCCAGGCCAGGCAATCCTCGCGGCTGATCAGCTCCAGGCTTTCCTCGCGACCGAGGATGGAGCGGCCCAGCGGCTGGTCGACGAACGCCGCCTCGAATAAATGGTCGTTCACCAGGTCGTCGGGCGAATCGACGGTCTCGCCGATCTCCGACAGGATGACGTCCTTCTCGCGGTCGAGATGCTCCTCGGCCATGTGCGGAGCGCGGATCAAGTCGGCGAGCAGTTCCGCCAGAAGTGCCGCGTCGCGGGCGAGTACGCGGCCGTGGAAGGTCGTCTGGTCGCGCGACGTCCAGGCGTTCATGTAGCCGCCGACGTCCTCGATTGCCTCGGCCAGTTCACGCGTGTTGCGCTTTCCCGCCCCCTTGAACACCATGTGCTCGACCAGGTGCGCCAGGCCCGAGCAATTCTCCGGTTCGGAGCGCGAACCGACCATCGCGTAGATGCCGAGCGCGACGCTTTCCGCGCCGGGAAGCGGGTCGACGGCGACCGTCAGGCCGTTGCCGAGGCGGTGCATTGCGGCGCTCAAGCCTTGTCTTCCTTCTTCCAGCGAAGTCGAAGCGCGAGGCCGTAGATCAGGACGGCAATGCCCGCGAACAGAAACCACTGGATTGCATAGGAGCGATGGTTGTTCGCTATCGAGCCAAGCGACGGTGGCGCAACCGTTTCCAGGCCTGGCGGAGCGCTCGCGGCGACGAGGCGAAGGCGAGTGACATTATCGGGGGAGATGATGCCGCTGACGGGCCCGCCGCTCCAATTCACCTTCGCTTGCGGGTCCTTCGACCAGCCCACCGCGACGCTCATTCCCGGACCCTCGGCACCCGTCGAGCAGTCGATGATGTGGACGTAGCCCGGCTCGCCCGACGTTCCTTCGCCGGGAACAGTGCGTCTTCCGACAGGACGCAGGCAAACGCCGGTCGCATGACGGAAAAGCGGAAGCCGGGCGTCGGACATCGGTAGGGTCGGGAACGCGATGGGAGGCAACTTTTCCGCCTCCGCATATCGCTGCAATAGCTTCTGCTTCTCGCCTGCGCGCTGGAGCTGCCAGACGCCAAGGCCGATCATGACGGCGACCGCAACAGCGACGACGATGGTTGGAATGAGCGGGAGCTTGCGGGTCATGGCGCAATGCGTCCTTCGCGGGCGCGATGGACATATTCCTGAGCGAGCAGCGCAGCCTTGGCCGTCCGAAGCCCGCCGAGCGTCAGGAACAGACCGACAGGAATCCAGACGAGGTGCACCCACCAGGGTGGCGAGACCGACAGGTCGACGACGACCGCAAGCACGGTGAGGATTGCTCCGACGACCAGGATCAGAAAGGCGGCCGGACCGTCCCCGACGTTGAAGCTATCGAAGTCTAGGCCGCAGGCGCGGCACTGCGGCGCGAAAGAGATCCAGCCTTTGAAGAGCCGGCCCTGCCCGCAGCGCGGGCAGGAACCTTTCAGCGCCGCTGCGAGTGGCGATTGGGTCGCCACCTATCAGTGCGTCGGCGCGCCCCAGCCGCCCCACACGTAGATAGAGACGAACAGGAAGAGCCAGACGACGTCGACGAAGTGCCAGTACCAGGCGGCAGCTTCGAAGCCGAAGTGCTGCTTGGGCGTGAAGTCCCCCTTCCACGCGCGGATCAGGCAGACCGTCAGGAAGATGGTGCCGACGATCACGTGGAATCCGTGGAAGCCAGTCGCCATGAAGAAGGTCGAACCGTAGATGTTGCCGCCTGCCGACTGCTTGAAGGCGAACGGAGCGTGGATGTACTCGTAGGCCTGCACGCCCGTGAACACGAGGCCGAGGATTACAGTCAGCAGCAGGCCCAGCTTCAGGCCCTCGCGGTCGCCGTGGATCAGCGAATGGTGCGCCCAGGTGACCGTCGTACCGGAGCACAGAAGGATCAGGGTGTTGAGAAGCGGGTAGCCCCACGGATCGAGGACGTGCAGCCCCTTCGGCGGCCACTGGCCACCGACCGCCTCAGCCGCCGACGGGAACAAGGACGCGTCGAAATAGGCCCAGAACCAGGCGAGGAAGAACATCACCTCGGAGGCGATGAACAGGATCATGCCGTAGCGCAGGTGAAGCTGGACGACGGGCGTGTGATGGCCCTGGTGCGCTTCGCGGATCGTGTTCGCCCACCAGTTCGCCATGGTAACGAGCACGGCAATCAGTCCGGCGATCGTTACGAACGGACCGTACGGATTGTCGTGCATCCACATCACCGCTCCGCCGAACAGGAAAAAGGCGGAGATGGAGCCGATCAACGGCCATGGATCGGGGTCGACCAAATGGTAGTCGTGGTTCTTCGTTGCGGCCATGAACTTTCCTCGTGTTTGGGCGCGGCTTAGCTGCCCGACGCGGTCTTTTCCACTGGGTAAAATGTATAGCTGAGCGTGATCTCGTCGATGTGACTCGTGTCCGGATCCTTACGAATTTCCGGGTCGACGTAGAAGATGACCGGCATGTCGACCGACTGGCCGCCCTTCAGCGTCTGCTCGGTGAAACAGAAGCACTCGATCTTGGAGAAATACTTGCCCGCGATCTCGGGCGAGACGTTGAACACGGCCTCCCCGTGCGTCTCGCGTGCCGTGAGATTCGTTGCCCGGTAGAGGATCTGCGTGCGCGCGCCCGGCGCGATCCGAATCGTCTCCTGCACCGGCTCGAACTTCCATGGCAATGCCGGGTTGATGTTGGCGTCGAAGCGCACGCCGACTTCGCCCGCGACGGCACCAGGCGCGCGTTCGGCCCGCAACGGTGTGCCGTCGAAGCCCGTCAGTTCGCAGAACATGCGGTAGAGCGGCACCGATGCGAAGGCGAGCGCGAGCATGCCGGCGACCATCATCGCCATGATTCCCGCAGTCCGCGCGTTCTTCCTTGCGACCGCCGTCACTTGTTCAGCCCGATCTTGGCGATGGTGATCAGGAACAGCAGGATGACGAAGGCTCCAAGCAGCCAGGCCATAAGGCGCGCCCGCTCGCGCTGGCGGCGAAGCAGCTCGTCTTCCGGATGCGGGTTCATAGCGCGACCCACCTATCGACGACGAGCGCCGCGAACAATCCGAACAGGTAGAGGATGGAGAAGGCGAACAGGCGCCGCTCCGGCTTCATCGCGCTTACGTCCTCGGCCTTGTTGGTAAAGACGGCCGCGGCGAGAACGACGAAGACGGTGTTGAGGACGGCCGCCGCCACTCCGTAGATCGGGCCGGTCAGGCGCAGGGCGAAGGGCGCGATTGCGGCGATGACCAGGACGACGCTGTAGATCAGGATCTGCGTCCGCGTGCTCCTGATGCCGGCGACGACCGGAAGCATCGGCACGTTTGCGGCCGCATAATCCGAACGGACGAAAAGCGACAGCGCCCAGAAGTGCGGCGGCGTCCACAGGAATATGATCGCGAACAGAAGAAGGGGCATAGGATCGATGCTGCCGGTCGCTGCAACCCATCCGATGAGCGGCGGGAACGCTCCGGCGGCGCCGCCGATGACGATGTTCTGCGCCGTCCGGCGCTTCAGCCACACCGTGTAGACGAGCACGTAAAACAGGATGGAGACGGCCAGCAGCCCGGCGGCAAGATAGTTGGTCGCCAGCTCCATCAGCACGACGGAGAAGACGGACAGGCCCACACCGAAGTGCAATGCCGTCTGCCGGTCCAAGCGCCGCGCAGGCAGCGGGCGGTTTGCGGTCCGGCGCATCTTCGCGTCGAGATCGGTCTCGTACCACTGGTTGAGAGCCCCGGCAGCGCCGGCCCCGAGCGCGATGCACAGGATGGCCGTGAAGGCGAGCGCCAGCGGCAGCGTCTCGGGTGCGACCAGCAGTCCGCACAGCCCGGTAAACACCACCAGGCTCATCACGCGCGGCTTGGTCAGCGCGACGAGATCGCGCCAATCGGCGGGCGGGGCAGGTTGCGCAACTGTGGGGGTCATGACTCGCGGGGCGGGCTATAGAGGGACGCGGCGCGTACTGGAACCCTCCGCCGCCCTCGCTAACCTGCGCATATGCTTATGCGATTCGCTCTGGCGCTCAGCGCCCTCCTCGCCGCGCCGGCCCTGGCGCAAACAGCCCAAGCTCCGGCGCCCGCCGCAGCCGACACGGTGAAGGTCGCGCTCGACACCAGCGCTGGCCGGATCGTGCTCGCGCTCGACAGGGTGCGTGCGCCAATCACCACGGCCAACTTCCTCAAATATGTCGATGCGGGCCGCTTCAACGGCGAAAGCTTCTATCGCTCGATGAAGTTCACCGCAGGCGGTGGCATCATCCAGGGCGGCATCACCAGCGATGCCCGCAAGCTTTACCCGGCGATCGAGCATGAACCGGTGAGCCGCACGGGGATCAAGCACGTCGCCGGGACCGTCTCGATGGCCGCCTTCTCCCCCGGCACGGCGAAGGCTGACTTCTTCATACTGACGAGCGACATTCCGTCCTTCGACGCCAACTTCGCTGCGTTCGGAAACGTCGTCGAAGGAATAGACGTCGTGAAGGCGATCCAGGCCTCGCCCACCTCGCCGACCAAGGGCCAAGGCGTGATGAAGGGCCAGATGCTCGATCCTGTCGTGAAGATCACGAAGGCGTCACGGGTCGAGTGACGATCGGCGCCGGTCTCTCGCCGGAATGATCCAGCACATCCTGCTCGCGATCGTCACGCAAATCGCGATTGCCATGGCATTGCGAAGCTGGAACGCGGGCGCGGCGGTCGCCTCCGCCTGGGCGATTTCCAGGGAGATCACGCAGGCCGAGTATCGGTGGATCGAGCAATTCGGATCCGGCCTGAGGGCGAACATGCCGTGGTGGGGCGGGCTCGATCCGGCCGTGTGGCATCGCATCGACCCCTGGCTCGACTGGTTCGTGCCTACCTTGGCCGTCGTCGCCGTCGCCTACGCGATGCATTTGCGATCCGCTCGCCGGACCTGACTGTGGCTATGGGATGATGGCGATGATCCTGGTGGGTCCGCCCGTCCCGCCTTTGATCTTCATAGGCAGCGCGATTAGCGTCGCGCCGATGGGAGGCAGGCGGTCCAGGTTCGCCACATTCTCAAGTCCGTAGACATTGGCTGCCGCGAACGCGCGGTGAGCGGCGAAGTCCCTGGACGGGCCATGGTCCAGGCTCGGCGTGTCGAGCCCGACCGCATCGACCTTGCGCTCCGCCAGTAGCGCGGCAGCTTCCTTCGAGATGCCGGGGAAGTGCAGGTTCGACGTGTCCCCAGCCTTGTCGGTTCCGAGATAGGCCTTCTTGTCACCCCAGAATTTCCCCCAGCCCGTGTGGACCAGCACGATCGAGCCGGAGGGAATCCTCCCGTGCTTCGCTTCCCAGGCCGAGACGTCGGCCGGAGAGAGGCGATAGTCGCGGCCGTTCGCGACCGCGGCGCTGACGTCGATGACGACCGCCGGGCCTACAAGCTTGTCGATCGGGATCTGATCGACCGTCTGCTTGCCCTCGGCGAAGTGGATCGGCGCATCCAGGTGCGTGCCGCCATGTTCACTCGCCGAGTAGCGCCCGGCGGTATACCAGTCGCCCTGGACGTTGCGGCCCCAGCTTTCCTTTTCCCAGCTGAAGGGCTTCGCGGTCGGCCAGTAGATCGCCTCGTCGTCGAAGGGGTGAGTCAGGTCGACGAGCTTGCTCTCGTCAATGGCGGATGAAGCTGCGGCGGCTGCAAGAAGCGCGAAGAGCATCGAAGGCCTCCCTCAGATCGGCCGTTCCGTAGCATGGTCGTCCGCGGAAAAGAAAAGGGCCAGGCTGCTGCTGCGGCCCGGCCCCATATAGTTCGCTGCCGCGATCTCTAGTTGATCTTCGGCAGGGTCGAGAATTGGTGGAACGGAGGCGGGCTGGACAAGGTCCATTCCAGCGTCGTCGCGCCTTCGCCCCAAGGATTGTCCGGGGCCTTCTTGCCGGCGGCCAGCGACCAGATCAGGTTGACGAAGAAGATCGCCATCCCCGCGATGGTCACGATGTAACCGTAGGTGGCGACCTGGTTCCAGTCGGTGAACGCCGGAGTGTAGTCCGGGATGCGCCGCGGCATGCCATCCAAACCCAGGAAGTGCATCGGGAAGAAGACCATGTTCACGCCGACGAACATTACGAAGAAGTGCAACTTGCCGAGGAGCTCGTTGTACATCTTCCCGCTCATCTTCGGGAACCAGTAGTAGAAGCCGGCGAAGATCGCGAACACCGCGCCGAGGCTGAGCACATAGTGGAAGTGCGCGACCACGTAATAGGTGTCGTGCATGTAATTATCGACGCCGCCGTTCGCGAGGACGACGCCGGTGACGCCGCCGACCGTGAACAGGAAGATGAAGCCGATCGCCCACAGCATCGGCGTCTCGAACGTCAGCGAGCCGCCCCACATGGTCGCGATCCAGCTGAAGATCTTTACGCCTGTCGGAACGGCGATGATCATCGTCGCGGCGGTGAAGTACATCTTCACCTCCATGGTCATCCCGATGGTGAACATGTGGTGCGCCCACACGACGAAGCCGACCACTCCGATGGCGACCATCGCATAGGCCATTCCGAGATAGCCGAAGACCGGCTTGCGGCTGAACGTCGCGATGATCTGGCTGACCATGCCGAAGCCGGGCAGAATCATGATGTACACTTCGGGGTGGCCGAAGAACCAGAACAGGTGCTGGTAGAGCACCGGGTTTCCGCCGCCCGACGGATCGAAGAAGCTGGTGCCGAAGTTGCGGTCGGTCAGCAGCATGGTGATGGCGCCCGCGAGCACCGGCAGTGCCAGCAGCAGCAGGAATACCGTCACCAGGATCGACCAGACGAACAAGGGCATTTTGTGCAGGGTCATGCCCGGCGCGCGCATGTTGAAGATGGTCGTGATGAAGTTGATAGCGCCGAGGATCGAGCTGGCGCCCGCAAGGTGGAGCGAGAAGATCGCCATGTCGACTGCGGGACCCGCGGAGCCGCTGGTCGACAGCGGCGCGTAAACCGTCCAGCCGGTGCCGGCTCCGAGGCCGGTTCCTCCCGCGACGAAGCTGGATCCCAGCAGCAACAGGAAAGCCGGGATCAGCAGCCAGAAGCTGATGTTGTTCATGCGCGGGAACGCCATGTCCGGCGCGCCGATCATCAGCGGCACGAACCAGTTGCCGAAGCCGCCGATCATCGCCGGCATGACCATGAAGAAGACCATGATCAGGCCGTGCGCGGTGATCAGCACGTTCCAGTGATGCGCCCACTCGTCGAAGTTCGCTGTGCCCGAACCCAGCGGCCAGCCCTGGCTGAGGACCTGAATGCCCGGCTCCATAAGCTCCGCGCGCATGATGCCCGAGATGCCGCCGCCGATGATGCCCGCGACGATCGCGAAGATCAGGTAGAGCGTGCCGATGTCCTTGTGGTTCGTCGACATGAACCAGCGGGTGAAGAAGCCCGGCTTGTGATCCGCATCGTGGTGCGCGTCATGCGCCTCGTGGGACTTCAGCGGAAGGTTGTCTGCGGTCGTTGCCATGATGGTCTTGTTCCGATCGGTCAGTTGGCGGCGGCCGGCTGAGCGGCGGCAGGAGTTTCGGATGCGGGTGCCGCGGCGGGCGTTGCGGCGGGAGCAGCGGCTGCGGCCGGGGTAGCGGCAGGCTGCGCACCCGGCAGGGTGCCGCCCTTCGACGCGACCCAGGCATTGAACTGCGCTTCCGGAACGACCTCGACCGCAATCGGCATGTAGGCGTGGCGGGCGCCGCACAGCTCGGTGCACTGGCCGAAGTAGACGCCCGGGCGATCGACCTTTGCCCAGGTCTCGTTAACCTGGCCCGGGTTGGCATCGATCTTGTTCCAGAAGGCCGGAACCCAGAAGGCGTGGATGACGTCGTTCGCCGTGACGAGGAACTTGACCGTCTTGCCCACCGGGATGACCAGGCGCTCGTCGACGGCGAGCAGCGGCGGTCCGTCTGCGTCGGTGCGGAAGCGGTCGCCGGGCTTCACGTCCGCCTTCTCCTTCAGCATGTTCGACACGATCTCGAACCCGCCGTGATCAGGATAAGAATAGGTCCAGAACCACTGGTTGCCCGTCACCTTGATCGTGACGTCGGCCGGGGGCGGCGAATATTGCGCGCTGAGCAGGCGCATGGACGGAATGGCAATGGCTACGAGGATCAGCACCGGAACGAGTGTCCACACGACCTCCAGCAACGTGTTGTGCGAGGTCCGCGAGGGCGTCGGATTGGCGCCGCGGCGGTACTTCACCATCGCCCAGCCGAGCAGGGCGAGGACGAACAGGCTGATCGCTGCGCAGAGGAAAAGCAGCCAAACATTGTGGAAGGTCGCGGCTCCGCGGCCGATCTCCGTCACCTGCTCCTGGATACCAGTGCCCGCCTTGATCGGAACGCCGATATGCTTCTCTGGAAGCATGGGAGTGAAGCCGGTCTCGGTCGCCTGAGTGGCGGTTGCGTTCGCGGTAGCGGGCGTTGACGGCGCGGGCGCATTCGCAGCGTCCAGGCTCTGGCCCTGCGCGCGCTCCGACGGGGCGGTAGCGGCGGCGGGGCCGGTCACCTCGTTGATCGGCTGGGCCGCCTGCGGGGTTTGAGCCGCTGCAGGTGTCAGGCCAGCGGCGGCCAGGGCAATCGCCCATGCAATCAATTTCATTTTCACCCCGGTGACTTGGGTATTGGACGGGAGCACCACGACTGGACCCCCTCTGAATTGGCGGCCTTATAGGCGGGGCTTCTCACTGTCTCAAGCGCCTCGTCCAAGGAGTTGAAGGCTGGTCTCGTGGCGCTTATTGCGCGGTCGTTCCGACGGCAAGGAGTGCCGATGACCGACGACGAAGTCCTGGCCGAATTCCGGGCCGCCGACGCCTTGCTCGAGGGGCACTTCATACTGTCGTCCGGCCTGCGCAGTTCGCGCTACCTTCAGTGCGCGCGCCTGCTGATGGACCCGGCCAGGGCAGAGCGGATTGCAAATGCGCTGGCGGAGCGCCTGCCGGAAGAAATTCGCCGCGACATCGACATCGTGGTCTCGCCGGCCATGGGCGGGGTCATCATCGGCCATGAAATGGGGCGGGCGCTCGGTCGTCCGGCTGTCTTCGTCGAGAGACCCGATGGAAAGTTCGAGCTCCGTCGCGGCTTCCGCCTCGATCCCGGAGCGAGGGTGTTGATGGTGGAGGACGTGGTGACCACGGGCCTATCCTCACGCGAAGCCATCAAGGCGATCGAGGATGCGGGGGGCAGGGTCATCGCTGCGGCATCCGTCGTCGATCGCTCGGGCGGCGGAGTCGATCTCGGCGTTCCCTACACCTCGCTGATCCGGATCGACGTGCCGACATATGAGGCCGACGCCCTTCCGCCGGAGCTTGAGGCCATTCCGGCCATCAAGCCCGGGAGCCGCGCCGCGGCGTGACCTCAGCCTTGCGCCTCGGCGTCAACATCGATCACGTCGCTACCATCCGTAACGCGCGCGGCGGCGACCATCCCGATCCCGTGCGCGCGGCCATCCTCGCCGCAAATGCTGGAGCCGACGGCATCACCGCGCACCTGCGCGAGGACCGGCGGCACATCACGGACGGCGACATCGACCGGCTGATGGCGGAGATCGACTTGCCGCTGAACCTTGAAATGGCCGCGACCGAGGAGATGCTGGCGATTGCGCTTCGGCACCGTCCCCATGCCGCCTGCATCGTCCCGGAGAAGCGCGAGGAGCGGACGACCGAGGGTGGACTCGACGCCGCTGGCCAGCACAATCATCTCGCTTATTTCGTGGACCGGCTCGGCGCCGCCAACATCCGAGTCAGCCTGTTCATCGAGGCGTCCGAAGCGCAGGTAGATGCGGCGGTACGGCTCGGCGCGCCGGTCGTCGAGTTCCACACCGGGCGCTATGCCCATGTCGAGGGCGAGAAGCGCGCCGCCGAACTCAAGCGCATTGCCGATTGCGCCGCGCTCGCAGTGAAGAACGGGATCGAACCTCATGCCGGTCACGGTCTGACCTTCGATAATGTTCAGCCGGTCGCCGCCATCCCGCAAATTGCCGAACTGAACATCGGTCATTTCCTCGTCGGCGAGGCGATCTTCACCGGACTTGACGAAAGCGTACGCCGCATGCGCGAGCTGATGGACGCCGCGCGGTGATCATCGGCATCGGCTCCGACCTCTGCAACATCGAGCGGATCGAGAAATCGCTCGAGCGTTTCGGCGACCGCTTCCTCGAACGCGTGTTTACCGACGTGGAGAAAGCCAAGGCGCGGTCGCGGCCGCACACTATCGCGGGCACCCTCGCTAAGCGCTTCGCCGCCAAGGAAGCCTTCTCCAAGGCCGTCGGCACCGGATTCAAGCGCGGTGTGTTCATGAAGGACATCGGCGTCGTGAACGCGCCTTCGGGCGCTCCGACGCTTCAGCTGACCGCCGGCGCGAAGGCGCGGCTTGACGCCCTTGCGCCGGACGGCCACGCCATCGACATACATCTGACGATGACCGATGATTATCCCTGGGCGCAGGCATTTGTTATCCTGCAGGCCCGCAAGCTGGAGCCCTGATTGAGCGATACTGTTCCCGAGGCGAGCGTCGACCCCTCCACGGTCCCCACCACGCCCAAGAAAGAGCATCACGGGTCCGCCATCTGGCGTGAGATCAAGGGCCTGCTCTGGGTGCTGCTGGCGGTGCTGCTGTTCCACAGCTTCGTCGCCAAGCCCTTCTACATTCCGTCCGAATCCATGATGCCGAGCCTCCTCAAGGGCGACCGGCTCGTAGTCAGCAAATATCCCTACGGCTGGTCGTGGGTGTCCCCCAGCTTCCACATCTTCCCGCATTGGCAGGGACGGCTCCTCGGCAACATGCCGGATCGTGGCGACATCGTGATCGTCACGCCGCCAGGCCAGAGCGACGATTACATCAAGCGCGTCATCGGCCTTCCGGGCGACACGATCGAGGTGCGCGACGGGCGTCTCGTGATCAACGGCAAACCGGTCAAGGCCGAACCCCGTCCGCCCGCCATGGTCCCCGTCGACGCCAACATCCCTTGTGGGATGGAATTCTCCGGTTTCCAGGTCGTCGGCGCGGACGGCCAGGCGTATTGCCGCCTGCCCATCGTGCGCGAGACGCTCCCCAACGGGGTATCGTACGACACCATCGACCTCGGCCAGAGCGCGGGCGACGATTATGCGCCGGTCAAGGTTCCAGCCGACCATCTGTTCCTGATGGGCGACAATCGCGACCGCAGCGCCGATAGCCGCTTCGGCCTCGGCTCACCTGAGAATGGGCTTGGCGGACCGGTGCCGTGGGAGAACATCGGCGGCCGTGCGGAGTTCATCACCTTCTCGCTCGACGGCACGTCCGAGCTGTTCAACCCGGTCAGCTGGTTCCGGGCGCTTAGGTCGGGCCGGGCAGGAACTTCGCTGAGAGGACAGAAGGGCTAGTCGCATGAGCTCAGGGCCGCCGACCGTCGAACCCCACGTCGAGCGCCCCGGCCCTGCAGAATTCCGCGATCCCGCAGTCGTGCGGGAGCTGAAGCGCGCCTCCGTCTGGTTTGGCCTCGCTTTGCTCATCGCCGGCGTGATAGTCCTTGCCCAGCCGCTGTTGCTGATCATGGGCGGCATCATATTCGCCGTGTTCCTCGACGGGGGCGCAAGGCTGATCGGGCGTGTGCTTCCGATCGGGCGCGGCTTTCGCCTGCTTCTGACCCTGGTGATCGGCTTCGGCTTCGTCGGCTGGGTCTTCTATTATGCCGGCACGACCATCGCCGCGCAGTTCGAAGCGTTGCGGATCGTCGTCACGGCGCAATTCTCGCGTCTGATGGAATTTGCCGCTTCGCTCGGCCTCATCCCCAAGGGTCCGCCGACGGACCTTGGCTCGCAGCTGCTGGGCTCGGTCGGCCGCCTGACCAGCGCCGTGGGCAGCGCGCTCGGCGCCATCACCAGCGTCATCCTGATGCTGGTGATCGGCATCTTCCTTGCGATCGAGCCGCGCATCTACGACCGGGGCATCGCCTGGATGCTGCCCCTTCGTCACCGAGAGAGCTTCTACCGCATCGCGGATCATGTCGCCTTTACGCTTCGGCGGCTCCTCGCCGGGCGCCTGCTCGGAATGGTGTTCGAAGGCGTCTTCACCTGGTTCATGCTGGCCCATGTGTCGCGGATGGTCGGCGTCCAGCCGATCCCGATGGCGGCATTGCTGGGCCTCATCACCGGCTTGCTCGCCTTCATCCCGAACATAGGGGCAATCGTTTCCGGCGTGCTCATGGTAGCGGTCGGCTTCAGCACCGGAACGAGCGAAGGGTTCTTCGCCATCTTCGTCTACTTCTTCGTGCAAAACGTCGACGGCTACCTGGTCATTCCCTATATCGCCCGGCGGACCGTCGACCTGGCGCCGGCGATCGTGCTGGCGATGCAGCTTCTGATGGGTGCCCTCTTCGGCATCCTCGGAGTGCTGTTTGCGGACCCGATCCTCGCCGCGCTCAAGGTCACGCTGATGGATATCAGCAAGCAGAATGCCGCGCAGGCGGGCGAAGGCGCTCAGCTGGTGGCGGCCGAAAGCCCGCCCGAAACTAAGGGGTCGGAGCCTGTCCCGGCTGGGGCGCCTGCTGTGGCTGGCCGCCGCCGGGGGCCTCGCCGCCGCCGGACATAAGCGCGGCGTTCGGAACGATCTGGACGATGTGGACGTCGAAATCGAGGTCGGCGTTGGGCCCGAACGGGCTGCCCGGAGGCGGGTTCTCGCCATAGGCAAGCTTGCCCGGGATGTGGATCTTGTACTTGCCGCCCTTCTGCATCTTGGTCAGCGCTTCGGCAAAGCCGGGAATGACCTGTCCGGCGATCATCGGCTGCGGGCCGCCATGGCGCTCGCTGGCGTCGAAGACGGTCCCGTCCGCAAGCCGCCCTTCATATTCCACTAGGACGCCATCAACCGATTGGACGAAGGGGCCGGTGCCCTCCTCAACGGTGCGGATGCGGAGGCCGCTTTCGCTCGTCTCGCCGCGCATGGGGCTGGCGCCGGCCCAGGCGAGACCGACGGCAAGGGCTACCAATGCCAGGAGTGCGATCCAAAGGCGCAGGCCACGCCCGCGATTCCCGGGGCGCTTGGCAGTTTCGCTAACCGACATTCACTCGCCCCGTCCGTTGGAGGTGATAGGAAGCTTAACGCGAACCTTCGCGCTCGGCCCGCTTGCGCTCGAGCTTGCGTGCGCGGCGAATCGCGGCGGCACGCTCACGGGCGCGCTTTTCCGACGGCTTCTCATAGTGACGGCGCAGCTTCATCTCGCGGTAGACGCCCTCGCGCTGCAGCTTCTTCTTGAGCGCGCGAAGCGCCTGGTCGACGTTATTGTCGCGAACAATGATCTGCATAAATGCCTGTCGATACTCCAAATCTGCTGTTTTACCCGCCGGCGGGCAACATCTCACGCCCGGCGCAGCATGCTGGGTCGGGGCGCCGCCCTTAGCAGCGCTCAGGAACGCTTTCAAGTCGCACGGAAACCCGGAAAAACGCAATTCCTGCGGTGAATCGAGTTCTGCGCGGGATAGGCTAAGCAACTGTGCGATCTCGGTTATCGGCGATTAACCTTCCCGCGTGTACAACCGTCGCTTCATTCCGAGTGGGGTACTAATGGGGTTGAATCGTCGGGAAGTGCTGCGTTTTGGGGCTGTTGGCGCTGCGGGGGCAATGCTCTCGTCGGCCGCGAGCTCGGTAGGCCTTCCTTCCATCGTTTACGCGCCGCCGCCGGTCCCGCGCGACCCGCTGGCGCCGATTGCGCCCGCTCCGACCGCGCCTGCCGGCATCGATCCGGTGCTGTTCCAGAAGGCGAAAGCGGCCCTCGAATCGCACCGCTATCAGGTGCGCGCCCGTGACTACATGGGCATCGTCGACTTCACCCGCTCGTCGGGAGAGGCGCGCTTCCACGTCGTCGACCTGATGAACGGCGGAGTGGAGAGCTTCCGCGTTGCTCACGGCTCGGGCTCCGACCCGGCGCATTCGGGCTTCCTCTCACGCTTCTCGAATGAGTTCGGTTCCTACGCGACGTCGAACGGCGCCTACACGACGGGCGAATATTACCATGGCAAGTACGGTCTCTCGATGAAGACTCACGGCCTCGACTGGACGAACAACAACGCTGAGGCTCGCGCCATCGTCATTCACAACGCCTGGTATGCGGAGCCGGATATGCTCGCGCAGCACGGCAAGCTCGGCCGTTCGCAAGGCTGCTTCGCTTTCTCGCGTGCCGACCAATGGTCGGTGATGCGCAAGCTCGCCGGCGGCCGCATGATCTACGCGGACAAGCTCGCCTGATACGATCAGGATGGGGAGAGAGAGAAGGCCTCGGACGAAAGTCCGGGGCCTTTTTCTTCAGTCGCTGACCTAGCGGGCCGCGACCTTGTCAGTGGGCTTCGTTGCCGGCGTGGCCGGAACGTCGTTCAGCGCCGCAATGACCTTGCCGTCCCTCTTGTAGATGTCGGCATAGTTCTTGATCGACCCGTCGGCGAGCGCGGCCGAGGACATGTACACGATGTAGACCGGAATCGGCTTCGGGAAGTTCGCCTGGACCGTCTTGCGGCTGGCGAGCGTCGCCCGCACCTTTTCGGGAGTCCAGATCGTCTTGCCTTCCGCTTCCGGCGTGCCCGGGACCGGAGCGCCTTCACTGAGCAGCCGCTCCGCCAGGAGCATGATGTGCTCGGTGCGAATGCAGCCATGGCTATACGCGCGGGCCTTCGTGTCGAAGAGACTCTTGGCCATGGTGTCGTGCAGATAGATGTTGTGCGGGTTGTACATCACGAACTTGACCTGCCCGAGCGCGTTGCGCGGCCCCGGGGGCTGCCGCCAGCGGATCAGCTTGCCCGTCTTGGGGTCCTTGAGGGCGACATAGCCCGGCTTGCCCGCAACCTCTTTCCAGATGCTCTGCGGCACTTCCCACCAAGGGTTGAGCGACACGCCCTCCGCTACCGCCATCAGCTGCGGCGTCGGGGTCTTGACCGCGCCAGAGACCGCGCGGTGGCGTGAAACGGTCACGCCGTCTTCGACCAGCGCCGCCGTATAGGCCGGCACGTTGACGATGATGTAGCGCTCGCCGAGATCGCGCGGCAGCCAGCGCCAGCGGTCCATGTTCAAGCGGATGCGGTCGATGGTCGCCGGCTCCGTTTTCGGTGCGACCGAAAGCGCGTTCTTCAGCGCCGCATATTGCGGGTGCGACGGCAGAAGACCCGTCAATGCGTCGCCGACCCGGTGCTGGGCGAGTGCAGACCGAAGCAATGCATCCTGTCGGCTCGCGTCGAGGTCCGGATCCGGAATGTGCCAGTTCTGGCGATCCTTGCCGCGGACGTGGCCGAGAGCGAAGTCGGACGCGAGCTGGTTGAAGCGCTCCGTCGCCGCCGAGGAAATCAGCAGCGGGTCGTTCGTCCGCATGGCCGTAATCAGGCCGGCGGAATCATAGTCGCGCGGATCGAGCCCCTCTTTCGCGGAATTGAGGATCGATAGAAGGAGCTGGTTCGCATCGGCCATTGTCCAGACCGGTGGCGGAGGAAGCGGGGGCGCCGGTACTGCCGGGACGGCGTACGGCGCCGCCTGCGTTGCGGGTACCTGCGCACCGGGCTGGGGCACGGCCGGCTGCGGCGCGGCGGCGGCGGGCGGCGCGACCGGAGGCTTCGCCACTGGAGCCGCAGTCTGGGCGAGCGCTAGGCCGGCTGGAGCCGCCAGCGCAGTGAACATCAGCAATGCCTTGAACCGCACGTTCATCCCCTGAAAACCCTGTGTTTGTGGGCGGCTAGCTGCGCCACGACACCCTCGACATGCGTCATAACATCCATACACAGGCTGAACGATAGCCGCCAGTGACGCGCGCGCCACACTCCGTCGCGAATCTTTGCGCCAGAACGAACCGATCCTTAAGTTCCCGTGGCTTAGCTTCGCGATTCAGGCGATGGTGAGTGGGTTCGTTATGCTCAATGGTTCGATGATCCCGCGCAGTGTGCGCCGTCTGTTCGACGAGCGGTCGGAGCCGCGCGAGGCCGTCGGCTCGCAGGAGGCCACGCTCGAGCTGCGTGGACGAAAGCACGAGGTACGGATCGTCAATCTCTCCGCTTCAGGCGCCATGGTGGTCTTCGACGCCGTGCCGCGTATCGGCGAACAGGTCGCCCTGCATCTGGCGGACCGCGGCCCGGCGCCTGCCCACGTCTGCTGGGTGCGTGACGGCTGTATAGGCGTGAACTTTGTCGCGGCTGGGGAGTAGCTCATGGAGATGAGTTTTTCCATGATCGGGACCCGCATCGGCGAAACGCCCGAGCCGTCCGAGCGCAGGCGCATCTCGCGCTTCCCGGTCGAGCTCGACGCCCGAGTCCGCGAGCTTGGCGCGAACGGCGTCGATGCTCGCATTCTCAACATTTCCGAAAGCGGCTTCATGGCTGAAGCGGACGGTGAGTTCGAAGTCGGCGCGCGCATCTGGCTGATGCTGCCGGGGCAGAGCCGCGCCAATGCCGTCGTCAAGTGGATCGCGGGCGACAAGATGGGTGCGGAATTCACGGAGCCTGTGTCTCTCGAGGAACTCCGTTCAGCTCCGAACGAGTAAGCGCTGCTCGCCGTTGCTGCCGCACGTCCGGTCGCTAACGCCTACTCGTTCCCAACGCGAAATCTCGCAAAGTGGTTACTGCCGATGAAACCGGCTGGAGGCCAGCTTCGTTGGGCGCTGTCGAAAGGAAGGATCGAATGATGCCGACCAACGACGCGCTCAGGCAGCTTACCGGCAGGGGCTATCACGCGGTTTATCGCGAGCATGAAGTCAATCATTGCCCCGGCTGCGGCCGTACGCACTGGATCATCGGGCGTGTTTCCGCCGAATGCGCATTTTGTACGACGGCTCTTCCCCTGGCCGAGGCAAGCATGCGCTCGCACGCCGGTCCCGTCGTGATTCAGCACAAGAACCGCCATCACGACACCGCCTGGGCGGCCTGACCTTACGGCTTGCGCCGCACCGGGACGTTCACATTGCAGAGATCGACGCCTCCGGCGGGACGAATGAAGAAGTCGTCCTTCCGGTTGGCGCGCGCTTTCACATAAGCGGCAAACGTCGCGCTTTGCGTGTCCATGTACTGAAATGCGGGGCGCTCGGCCTGTGGGATCTCGCTCGCGAGCCGGACCGAGGAAATGGGTATGTGCTGGGCTTCTTCCTTGTAGAAGCCGAGTGCTTCCGTCCCGCGCGGCAATGAACTCATTCGGTCAATGCCCTCGATGACGCGTCCCACAACCGCGATGTTCCGGTCCAGGTGCCTAGGGGCGTGGCCGATGACGGCATAGAGTTCGCCGCCCGTTCCGGTGTCCGGTGAGAGGTCCCGGCCAACGCCGACATATCCGTAACAGTGCGTGAGGTTCGCGGTGCCGGATTTTGCATCGTAAGCCACCGGCCAGCCTCCCGCGAACCCGGCGCTCGGCGCGTAGGAGTCCGAATAGCCCAGCGGCCGGACGGCGAGGCCCTTGAGCGCGCGATGATATTCGGCCGGCGGCTTCGCGACGACGCCCTGCGGAAGCGGCTTCGTGCTTTCGTTATTCCCCCACTGCGCGACGTAATTGTCCTGCACTCGATAGATTGCCGCGCCGCTCCACCAGCCACCCTTGGCAAGTGCGCGGATGTTCGCGACGTGCACCGGCGCGAACTCCGGCGCGAGCTGGATGACCGCACGGGCGCCGTTGCGCAGCTCCATCACCAGGAGATCGTCGGGATCGATGTTGCGCCACGCCGCCGCTGGCGCTTCGGCTACGATCTCGGACGGGGTTTTGGGTTTTGCGGGAGGAGCCGCCGCGACCAGCAGTGCGGCCGAAACCAGAAGCAAATCACGCATCTTTCACCCTCCCCAGGAAACGGCAGTGGTCTAGCCGACGTTTGCGCGTCCCGCTATCGCCGCGACGATGCACATCGCCTCTTTGATGCTCCTGGGATCCGGCGAACTCGGCCGGGAATTCGCCATCGCCGCCAAACGGCTCGGCTGCCGTGTCGTCGCCTGCGACCGCTACGAGAACGCGCCTGCAATGCAGGTGGCGGACGCGTTCGAGGTTTTCTCCATGCTCGACGGCAAGGCGCTTCGCGCCGCGGTCGAGTCGCACAAGCCGGACGTTATCATTCCCGAAATCGAAGCAATCGACACCGGCACTTTGGCAAGGCTGGAGGCAGAAGGCTGGCGTGTCGCGCCGTCCGCCAAGGCCGTTCAGCTGACCATGAACCGGGACGGCATTCGCGAGTTCGCGGCGCGCGAGCTTGCCCTCATCACCTCGCACTACAAGTTCGCGGAGACGCGCGAAGAGGCCATTGCCGCCGCCGATGAAGTCGGGGTTCCGTGTGTGGTGAAGCCCGTCATGTCCAGCTCGGGCAAGGGACAGACCACGGTAAAGTCCAAGGAAGAGATCGGCGCAGCGTACGATTATGCCGTAGCCAACATGCGCGGCGACCGTCCGCGCGTCATCGTCGAGGAATTTGTGGAGTTCGACAGCGAGATCACCTTGCTGACGGTCGCGACGAAGGATGGGGTCCTGTTCTGCGCCCCCATCGGTCATCGCCAGGACGCCGGCGACTATCGCGAAAGCTGGCAGCCCGCCGGCATTCCCGATGGCGCGTTGATGTCCGCGCGTCGACAGGCGCGCAAGGTGGTCGAAGCTCTCGGCGGCTACGGCATCTTCGGCGTCGAATTCTTCATTCGCGGCGACCAGGCGATCTTCTCGGAACTGTCGCCGCGTCCGCACGACACGGGCATGGTCACCTTGATCACGCAATTCCCGAACGAGTTCGAATTGCACCTCCGCGCCGTGCTGGGCTTGTCGATCCCGGCGATCGAGCTGACCCGCCCCGGCGCGTCGGCGGTGATCCTGGCCGATCGCGAAAGCGAAGATTTCGGCTTCGAGGGCGTTTCGGACGCCTTGGCGCGCGGACGGCCGGAAGCACCCGTCGACCTCCGCCTGTTCGGGAAACCAAACACGCTGAAGAACCGCCGGATGGGGGTCGCTCTGGCCGGCGGGAAGGACGTCACGGAGGCTGTCGAGACCGCCAAGGCGGCCGCCGCGGCGGTAAAGATCAGCTACCGCTGAACCGAAGCGTAGGTTCGTTGTTCTGACGGTGAGAAGAGGACTGCCAATGCACGGGAAGCTTCTGACGGCCATCGGCATCACCATGCTGGCCAGTGCCTGCGGCGATAGCTCGGAACCGGCTGAACCGAAACGGTCGATCTCCGTCCGCAGCGAGCAGCAGGAAGCGCTGCACAAGCTCAGCGAGCCCTATCGCCACATTGCCTTGCGCCGGGCGATCTACGACGCCGGTCGCGCCTGCAAAACGGTCACCAAGTCCGGATACGTCCAGGAATATGGCAATTTGTCCATGTGGACGGCCAGCTGCGCCGACGGAAAGAGCTGGGCGATCTTCGTCGGCCCGGACGGTTCGGCCCAGGTCAGGGATTGCCGGGAAATGGAGCAGCTGAAGCTGCCGACCTGCACGATCCGCGAAGAGCCGAAACCCGCCGCCGGTTAATCGCAGCGGCGGCTTTCCTTATACTCGCCCGTCCCAGTCTTTTCCTTGACCGTCACGCACGCGCCCTGGCGGCTCTCTTCGCGCCAGCTGCCGTCGGCATTCGTCACGCGATTGCCGCCCTTGGGCACGCGCTTGCCGTCCTTGATCTCGTAGTTCCAGCCCTTCGGCGTCGAACGCGAGCCTTTATCTGTCGACTGGGCGTATGCGCCGCCGGCAAGGGCAACGCCCGCCAGGACGGCAACGCCGACCAGCAACATGCCCTTTGAAAACCGTTTCATCACACGACTCCTTAGCGCCGCCGTCTATCTTCGCTCATGTGAACGAACGGTGAAAGACGAGACGCACCAAATCCGCGCCGAATCGACGCGGATTGCAGAATTCGCGGTGGCGAGGGCCTTAGCCCTGGCGAGCTTTGAACCGGCGATTCGTCTTGTTGATGACGTAAGTTCGGCCGCGCCGACGGATCACGCGGCAATCGCGGTGGCGCGACTTGAGCGACTTCAAGCTGTTGCGGATCTTCATGGCGCGCGCCTGTCTCTTCGTCTTGTCTGGTCAAAAATAAGGAAGGCCGCCCGAACGGGGCAGCCGCTGGCCGCGCGCTTAAGCGAAAATCCGCTCGCGCGTCAAGGTTCAGCGCTTCGCTTTCGGCTGTCCGGGCGCAAAGGCATCGCCGAAAAAGTCGCCCCGATACCACAACGGCCGTTGGTCGGCGTCCGCCATCGTGCGTGCGATCCGGTAGTTCAGATCGGCAAAGCGGGCCCCGGCCTGCCAGTGAATCGCCTGGGTCACGTCATCCTTCACGCTATGATAGGTCGATCCGAGAAAGCGCTTCCAATGCTGCTGCCCGCCATTTCCATATCCGGTCATGAGGAACACCGACGGGATTCCCTGCCTGACGAACGGATAATGATCCGATCGTACGAACAAGGTTTCTTCCGGCATCGGATCCGGCCCCACGCCGACCTTCATGCTGGCGCCCGCCGTCGCGACCGCCTTGGCAATGGTCGAATGCTCGGCGCCGAACGCCACGACGTCCGTGAAGTTATAAAGCAGCAGTGGCATGTCGAGATTGACCAGGCCGACGATCTGGTTGGCCGGCACGGTCGGATGCGCCGCCAGATAGGCCGCGCCGAGCAACCCATACTCCTCGCCCGTGACGGCGACGAACAGGACTGATCTGCGTGGAGCCTTGCCGGACTCCGCGAACTTTCGCGCCGCCTCGATTGTCGTGGCGACACCGGCCGCATTGTCGAGTGCGCCGTTGTAGACGTTATCCTCACCCGGCTTCGCATTCTTGTCGATCCCCAGATGATCGAGATGTCCCATCAGCACGATGTGCTCGCCCGAAAGGCGAGGATCGGAGCCGGGAAGCACGCCGACGACATTCGGGCTGGTGAAGTCCTGCCAATCGCTCTTCGCCGCGACGGTCAGGGTCGCTGGCAGCGCGAATCCCCGCACCCTTTTGCCCGCCGTTACCTGCGCACGCACGGATTTCAGCGACATCGGGGCCCGCTCGAACAGGCGGCCGGCCCATTCGGATGAGACCGCGACGATCGCCTCGGCGACCTTCCCGCGGCCGGACACGCCCTTTGCATCGACCCAGTCGAGGACCGGGCGGCTGGCGAAGCGCTGCATCGTTGCGGTAGCATTCGAGGGATCGTCGATCTCGATGAAGCCGACGGCGCCCTGCTCGCCCGCGGTCGCGGTCTGCATCGAGCGCAAATGGGCGGCGACATCACCGGCGACGCCGGGGACCCGGTCAGAAAGGGCGACGACGATCTTGCCGCGCACATCGAGGCCTGCATAGTCGTCGATGCCCAGGCGGGGGTCACGAACGCCGTGTCCAACGAAGACGAGCGGAGCAGTGAGCGCAACGTCCTTCGCTGTGACGTTCGGGCGGATTGCCGCGTCCTTGCCGATGGCGAGTTGCGTCTTGCGGCCGTTCAGCGTGACCGCAATCGACGGAGCGCCGGCGAGCGTTGCACGCCGAAACGGTACTTCGACGAACCAGCTGCCGTTCGGTCCGCCGGGCTTCAAGCCCAGCTTCCGGAATTCCGCTGCCACGTAATTTGCTGCGATGCGATGTCCGCGCGATCCCGTGTCGCGGCCCTCGAGCAGGTCACTCGAAAGGAATTCCACGTGTGCGCGAATGCGATCGGCGGCATGCAGGTCGCCAAGCGGTTGCGGCGGGGCGGCTCCGATCAGCGCAGCGGCCGCTGCGACAAGTCCAAGCCGCGTGAATCTCACGCCCAGTTCCGGCTCAGCAGCTTGCGTTCCCATTCGAGGGCATGAGTCAGGATCGTGTCGATGTCGGCATATCGCGCCTGCCAGTCGAGCGTGTCCGTGAGCGCCTTGTTCGAAGAGATAAGCAGCGGCGGATCGCCCGCGCGGCGTCCCTTCATTTCGCGGCGGATCGGCTCGGGCAGGAGACGGTCGAGAGCATCGAGGACTTCCAGCACCGAAAGCCCACGTCCGTAGCCGAGGTTGAGGACCAGATTCTCATCCGCCTTCTCGATCAGCCGTTCCAGGGCCTTCACATGGGCGGCGACGAGATCGCTGACGTGGATGTAGTCGCGGACGCAGCTTCCATCTTCGGTCGGATAGTCTGTGCCGTAGACGTCGATATGGTCGCGCTTTCCCACCGCGGCCTCCACCGCGACCTTGATCAGGTGCGTCGACCCCTTGCCGACCTGGCCGGAACGTCCCGCGGGGTCCGCGCCCGACACGTTGAAGTACCGCAGCGCGGCATAATTCATCGGGTAGGCGGCGGCTGAATCCTCGAGCATTCGCTCGGTCATCAGCTTCGACGCGCCGTACGGGTTGATCGGCAGCTTTTCGACGGCTTCGTCGACCGGCACCCGTTCCGGCTCCCCGTAGACCGCAGCGGTCGAGGAGAAGACGAAGTGCTTTACGCCGGCCTCGATTGCCGCCGAAATCAGAGCGTGGCTCGCGACCGTGTTGTTGCGATAATATTCGAGCGGCTTCTCGACGCTTTCCGGGACCACGATCGACCCAGCAAAATGCAGGATCGCGCCGATGTTCCGCTCGGCAAAGATGCGGTTGACCAACTCGCCGTCGGCAACATTGCCTTCGTAGAAAGTCACCTCGTCGGGAACGAGATAGCGCGTTCCAGTCGAGAGATCGTCGATGACGGCGACATCCCATCCGGCATCGCGCAAGGCGAGGGCCGCGTGGCTGCCGATATAGCCGGCCCCGCCGGTCACAAGCACAGGAACTTTGGACATGCGGCTCGCTCGCTAGCCGAGGCGCGTAGTCGCGGAAAGCCTCAAAGTTAGAACCGGGTCAGAACGCTCGATAGCGCTCGAACACCGCGAGGCGCAGTTGGCTGATCGTCTCGTTGAACGCCAGCGATTCCGACTTGTGGCCGCTGCGGCTCAACTCGATCGCCGTCGGCGTCTGGCGCGCATAATCCAAGGCCTGGACTACGGCTTCCCTGTGCAGTTCGCTCATGTGGCAAAGGCCCATGCACACTCCGTAGAGGATCGACTGCAAAGCGAGATTTTCGCCGCGGAGACGATGAAGCATCTCGTCATCGCCTTCTCGGTCATCCCCCTCAAAATCGGCGGCGCGTGCTACGCTTGTCATCCGATAAGCCTTGCCGTTCGCCCGTTGACGGTAGTTAATTTCACTTTGTCCACGCTTGGTCGTCTACCGGCGATGGGTAAGCGGCTTCTTCAGATGCTTGGTTAAGTCTGCATCAAGGAAAGTCTCCTTTACAATGGCCGCTGCTCCTCCGAGCGCGTTTGCCTCATCCCCGCCCCGGCACTATCAGCGGCGCCGGTTCACGGCATTTCCCAAGAAGGTCTCATGGCACTGACGATTTCGAGCGCGTTCGACGCAGGCAATATCCGCGTCGTGAAGCAGGACGGCGACCGCGCCGACCTGGAAATCGTCAAGGATCACGGCTCCGATTTCTACCAATGGTTCTACTTCCGCGTTGCCGGCGGGGCCGATCGCGAGGTGGAGCTGCGGATCACCAATTGCGGCGACTCCGCCTATCCAAACGGGTGGCCGGACTACAAGGCAGTCGCTTCCACGGACCGCGAGGAGTGGTTGCGCGTCGAGGACACGAGCTATTCTGGCGGCGTCCTCACCATCCGCTTGACGCCCGAAACCGACAGCGTCTGGATCGCCTATTTCGCGCCCTATTCGATGGAGCGGCACCACGATCTGATCGCGACCTACGCGTCGCTGCCGTTCGTCGAATATGCCTCGCTCGGCCAGTCCCTCGATGGACAGGACCTCGACTGCCTGACCATCGGCGAGGGCGACCTGAACGTGTGGCTCTATGCCCGCCAGCATCCGGGCGAGAGCATGGCCGAATGGTGGATGGAAGGGGCGCTCGAAAAGCTCACCGACATGGACGATCCGGTCGCCCGCGTGCTTCGCGACGAATGCACGTTTCGTGTCGTTCCGAACATGAACCCGGACGGCTCGCGGCGCGGGCACCTGAGGACCAATGCAGCGGGCGTGAACCTCAACCGCGAATGGCATTCCCCGTCGGCAGAGAAGAGCCCCGAAGTTCTCTGCGTCCGCAACGCGATGGACGAGAGGGGCGTGGATTTCGCCATGGACGTGCACGGCGACGAAGCGATCCCGGCCAACTTTCTCGCCGGCTTCGAAGGCATTCCGTCGCTGACCGAGCGGCAGAGCAAACTCTTCAACCTGTTTTCGGAAAATCTCGAGCGAATCTCGCCCGACTTCCAGACCAGCCAGGGATATGAGGTCGCCGCGCCGGGGCAGGCCAACATGTCGATGTCGACGACCCAGCTGGCCGAGCGTTATGGCTGTGTGTCCATGACCCTGGAAATGCCGTTCAAGGACAATTTCGACCTGCCCGATCCGCTGTACGGCTGGAGCCCCGACCGATCGAAATATCTGGCGTTCGCCTGCCTCGACGCGCTTCACGCCATCCTGCCCGACCTCAAGAAGGCAAAGAAAGAGAAGGCCTGATGCCGACCCTTGTCCTGCTTCGTCATGGCCAGTCGCAGTGGAACCTGGAGAACCGTTTCACGGGCTGGTGGGACGTCGACCTTTCCGAACAGGGCGTCGCCGAAGCCCGTGCCGCCGGCGTCCTCCTGAAGGAGCGCGGCTATGAGTTCGACCGCTGCTTCACGAGCGTTCTGACGCGCGCGATCCGCACGCTCCACCTCGTTCTGCATGAGCTCGACAGCCTCTGGCTGCCGGTCGCCAAGGACTGGCACCTCAACGAGCGGCACTACGGCGGACTGACCGGCCTCAACAAGCAGGAGATGGTCGAGAAGGTCGGGGCCGAGCAGGTCAAGATCTGGCGCCGGTCCTACGACATCCCCCCGCCGCCGCTGCCGGAAGATAGCCCGTGCGACGTGAGCCACGACCGCCGCTACCGGGGCATCCCCGTGCCGAACACCGAAAGCCTGAAGGACACAATTGCTCGCGCGCTACCTTATTATGAAGCCGAGATCGTCCCCGCGCTGAAACGCAACGAGACCGTCCTCGTCGCGGCGCACGGCAATTCCATCCGCGGAATCATCAAGCATTTGTCGAACATCGGCGACGACGAGATCGTCGGCGTCGAAATCCCGACCGGGCAGCCGCTGATCTACGAGCTCAACGACGACCTCAGCGTCCGCGACAGCTATTATTTGAACGAGCGCGCGGCTTAGGCGGCCGCCTTCTCCCGGTACATTGCCAGATCGGCTCGGGCCATGACCGCCTCGGGCAGGTCATGCGGCTCGATCACCGCGATGCCGATGGCGACGCTCAGTGGCAGGCAAGTCCCCTGGAAGCAGAATTCGCAGCTGGCGATCATCGACTCGAGGCGCTGCGCCGTTTCCAGCGCGCTGTCCTCCGTGGCGCGCTCGAGCAGGATGCCGAACTCGTCCCCGCCCAGGCGAGCCACGCAGTCGCTCTTGCGGACCCCCTCGGATAGCATTCCGGCGACCTGTATCAGCGCATGGTCGCCAGCTTGGTGGCCGAACGTGTCGTTGATCATCTTCAGGCCGTCGATGTCGACGAAGAGCATCGCGGCGTGGTCGTCGTAGCGGCTGACCCTGTCGATCGCGCCTTCCAGCTGGCGCAGGAAGCCGCGGCGGTTGGGCAGGTCGATCAGCACGTCCTGATAGGCAAGCCGGTCGAGCAGCTCCACGCGCTCGTGCAGCTGGGCAATTTCGACCTTGAGCCGCCTGACCTCGGCGAGCAGCGTGTCAGGATCGGTCACGTCGATGACCACGTCATCCATTGTTGCCCCAAATTCCCGTTTGCTGCGCGATACATAACTTGATTCTGTGACGGGGAAAATACTCAAGCCGCGCCAAAGCGTTGCACGGCATGGGCCTTGTTCCTAAACGGCACAGCTTCTGTGGCCTAAGCACAACGGGGAAGCATGGGGCAGCCGCTGGTCGGAATCATCATGGGCAGCAACTCCGATTGGGAGACCATGCGCCACGCCGCCGAGACACTTGAGAAGCTCGGCGTCGACCATGAAGTGAAAGTCGTTTCAGCGCATCGGACGCCGAAGCGGCTCTACGATTACGCCCAGTCGGCCAAGGATCGCGGGCTCAAGGTGATCATCGCGGGCGCGGGCGGCGCGGCGCACCTACCCGGCATGGCCGCGTCGATGACGAGCCTGCCGGTGCTCGGAGTGCCGGTGGAAAGCCAGGCGCTGAAGGGCATGGATAGCCTGTTGTCGATCGTGCAGATGCCCGCCGGCGTTCCGGTTGGGACGCTGGCGATCGGGCGGGCAGGGGCGGTGAACGCCGGACTACTCGCCGCCTCGATCCTGGCGACGAACGACGACCAGCTTTCCGCCCGCGTGGAGCGGTACCGCGAAGAACAAACCCAAGCGGTAGCCGAACAGCCGGAATGAGCGTTCCGCCAGGCTCGACGATCGGCATTGTCGGGGGCGGCCAGCTCGGCCGGATGCTCGCAGTCGCCGCGGCCCAGCTCGGCTACAAGTGCCACATCTTCGATCCGCACGAACATCCGCCCGCCGCCGATGTCGCGGCAGCCTTCACGCGCGCGAGATATGACGACCGCGCCGCCCTCGAGGACTTCGCCGCCCGCGTCGACGTCGCCACCTACGAGTTCGAGAACCTCCCCGTGGAGCCGCTGTCCGCTCTTGGCGAGATCCTTCGCCCCGGCGTGAAATCGCTGGCGGTCGCCCAGGACCGGGCCGAGGAGAAGAGCTTCATCGAGGGCACCGGCGCCCGCGTCGCGCCTTGGCGTTCGGTCGCCAGCCTCGAAGATGTCGAACGCGCGGTCGCGGAGCTTGGCGTCCCCGTCGTGCTCAAGACCCGCCGCTACGGTTACGACGGCAAGGGTCAGGCGTGGATCCGCTCGGCTGCAGAGACGGCCGCCACTTGGGACGCGATTCGCGGCGAGCCGGCGGTTGCGGAAGCAGGCGTGCGGTTCGAAGCCGAATTCTCCGTCATCGTCACGCGCTGGGCCGATGGGCGCACGACCTTTTGGGACAGTGCCGACAACGTTCACCGGGAGGGCATCCTCCGCACATCGACCGTGCCGCCGCGAGCCGTCGTCGCCGCGCAGGTCGAAGAAGCCTGCGCAGCCACGGCCCGCATCGCCGAAGCCCTCGGCCATGTCGGCGTCTTGACCGTGGAATTCTTCGCCAGCCCCGTTGGCCCGGTCGTCAACGAAATCGCGCCGCGCGTCCACAATAGCGGCCACTGGACCATCGAAGGCGCCTTCACGTCGCAGTTCGAGCAGCACATCCGCGCCATCTGCGACTTACCGCCCGGATCGACCGAGCTGGCGGCATCGGCCGTCACGATGGACAATCTCATCGGCGAGCAGATCCACGACTGGGAGCGCCTGCTCGCCGACCCGCACGCGCATGTGCACATCTATGGCAAGGGCGAGGCGCGCGCCGGACGGAAGATGGGACACGTCACCCGCCTCAGGCTTCGCCCGTGAAGATCATCGGCAGCTTCGTCAGCCCCTATGTGCGTAAGGTGCTCGCCTGCATGCACCTCAAGGGCCTCGCCTACGAAATCGACCCGATTACGCCCTTCTTCGGCAATGACGAGTTCCGCCGCCTCAGCCCATTGTCGCGCATCCCGGTGCTGATCGACGGCGACTTCTGCACCAGCAATTCCTCGGTCATCTGCGCCTATCTCGACGAGGCCTATCCGGGGCTGCCGCTTCTTCCCGCCGACCCGAGGGACCGCGCCCGCGCGCGCTGGCTGGAGGAATTCGCCGACACGCGCCTTGGCGACCTCTTCATCTGGGGCCTGTTCTACCAAAGGATTGTCCGCCCGCTCGTCTGGGGCGAGCCGTCCGACGAGCAGCGCATCGCCAAGACCCTCAACGAAGATGCCCCGGCGGCGCTCGACTATCTCGAAGGCGTGCTTCCGGAAACCGGCTGGATCTTCGGCGACTTCGGCCTGGCCGACATCGCGATCGCGAGCTTCTTCCGCAACGCAGCTTATGCCGACTTTGAGCCCGCCGCGGATCGCTGGCCGCGCGTCGTCTCCTTCGTCCGCCGCGCGCTCGCACACGACGCCTTCGCCGCGACGCTTCCGTTCGAGGACATTCAACGCAGCGTCGACATCAAGGGGCGCCGTCAGGCCCTGCTCGACGCCGGAGCGCCGCTCACGGCGGAGACGCTCGGAACGCCCGTACCTCGAAAAGGGATGATGCGGCTCTGATGCCCAAGGGTTCCTGCCTCTGCGGCGCCGTGCGCTTCAACGTCGAGGGCGAGCTGAACGGCGGAGATGGGTGCCATTGCATCCAGTGCCGCAAGCATAGCGGTCACTATTTCGTGTCCACCGACGTGCTCAAGTCCGCACTCACCGTCGAAGGCGAGGGCGAACTCGCCTGGTACCAGTCGAGCGAGCGCGTGCGGCGCGGCTTCTGCTCCCGATGTGGCTCATCCCTCTTCTGGGACCCCATCCACAGTGAGAAGATCGCGATTGCCATGGGCGCGTTCGACGACCCGACCGGAACCCGGCTGCACATGCACATCTTCACCGCCGAGAAGGGCGACTATTACGACATCGCCGACGGACTGCCGCAGCACGAGCGTTAGCCGGCATTCGCGCCCGGAAAGGGAGAGGCCCGCCACCGGCGATTGTGGCACCAGTGGCGGACCTCGGCCCCCGCAGATGTTGCTAGACGATCCGGCGAAGGCTCGAGGTATTTGTGCCAGCCGTTCCCGATATGGAACAGCTAACTTTCGGTAAGGATAGAGCGAACCGCCGGTTTCGGTTAACAAATCGTTATCCGAGTCGCGGGCCTGCAGTGCGGGCGGCTCTCATCTAGGGGAAGTTCGCTATGAAGTTATTTCTCAAGGCAGCCGTTGCCGCTTCGGCGCTGATGCTCGCCTCGCCGGCGCTCGCCGACATTACGATCAACGCGGCATCCGACGATCAGGGTGTCCTGGTCCATGGTACGGGCGTTGAGCAGAACGGCCCAACGGTCACCGGCGCGCTGGGCGCGAACGGTCCGCAGATCGTCAACTTCGACGCCGATACGACCAGTCTGATCAATGACAACGTCCGGCTGCAGGACGGCGAGGGCCAAGCCGACATCACCGGTGCCGAGATCACTCTCGGCGGAACCCCGAACGACACGTACAGCATGCTCAGCGGGAACATCTATCTGAACAATGGTGATGGGATGTCCTGGATTGAGTTCGCGCTGACGTCGGGCGATTCCGGCACGGTCGACTTCATCATCACCGACATGAACGGTGGCGAGTGGGAGTTCCTTAATCAGGTGATCGGCGAGGGCGACACCTTCTTCGCGTTCGCAGCAAGCGGTGGCGACCTGATCGACAACGTCTTCTGGCGGGCCAACTCTCCGCTCGACATCGACATACTCAAGCAGGTCCGCATCCTGCGCGAAGGTGAAACGACCGTCGTTCCGGAACCGGGCACCTGGGCGATGATGCTCATGGGCTTCGGGTTGGCAGGCTTCGCAATGCGCCGTCGCCGTCGGGACAATGAGCTGTCGCAACTCGCCTGAGTCCTTCTCTCGGGTGTAATTTAGACCCGCGCTACGGTTAGTCCTTGGCGCGGGTCTTTGATTTCGGGCTCGCTACCTGACGAGCGACGCGGGCGCCGGGCCCCACCAACTTCGGTCGCGACACTCGCACCGCTTGAGCTAATGTCTGCCGAGACGCTGACATGCTGGAGTGATGGGTGGAGAAGCTGGACCTGAAGAAGTCCCGGAAGGAGCTCTTTTCCGCTCCCCTCAACCGTTTCGTGAAGATCGACGTGCCGCCGGTTTCCTACCTCATGGTCGACGGCCACGGGGACCCGAACAGCACCCCGACGTACAAGCGGGCCGTCGAGAGCCTCTATGCGACGGCCTACACCATCAAATTCCTCAGCAAGGCCGACCGTCGGGACTTCGTCGTGCCGCCGCTGGAGGGACTGTGGTCGGCCCGCGATCCGGAAAGCTTCACCTCCCGCCGTAAGGACGAGTGGGACTGGACCATGATGATCATGATGCCTGACTTCGTGGACGATGCGTCGTTCAACCGCGGGCGAAGCAGGGCGGCCGAAAAGCTCGGCGCCCTTCCTGAGAGCCTCAGGCTTGATACGCTCGATGAAGGCCTTTGCCTGCAGGCGTTGCACGTCGGCAGCTACGACGACGAAGGGCCGTTGCTCGCGAAGCTGCACGGCGAGATCATGCCCGCGGAGGGATACGACTTCGCGGGTCCACACCATGAAATCTATCTCGGCGACCCCCGCAGGACCCCACCGGAGAAGCTGAAGACATTGCTCCGCCAACCTGTGCGCCAACAGAGGTAAGTCAGATCTCAGTGGCTTCGCGCAGGCCGCACAGCCGTGCCAAGTCATTGAAAGCCATGGTTCTCTCGGCCGGAAGCTCGGGGTTTGCCTGTGGTCATCCGCAGACGACGCCGCGCTAAACTGACCGCGCTCCCTCTCCCACGCAGAAGGGGAGCGTGGGACCCGATCCCTACGATTTTCCGGGGAGGGTCAGTGTGGAGGAGCGTAGGTGATGACCGCCCAGATACCCGGACAGTTCGAACGCGGACGCATTTTCTATCTTCGCCTCTTCGAAGGTGATCAACGCCTCCCACAGAGGCACTTCCTTTGGGCCCATGACGAGAGCCAGGCGCTGTCACAGGCGCGCTCTATGATGCCTTGGCTGACGCGGGAAGTCTGGGACGGACGTCGGCTCGTACGCGTCCTCGGTCCGACATGTTAGCGAGAGGCCAGCGCTCTCGCTGCAAAAGCGGGAGGGGATTCATGACGAGGACGGTCGGAAACAGGAATGGGGACGCTCGTCCGCTTGATTGGCCGTTCGAGGAGCGCGAGCGTCGCCAGGAATGCATTGCTCTCGCACTCGCTCTCGATCGGCGACGTGAGGCGCGACGATCCGGCCTCGAAGGTCGCAGTCGAACGGGCTTGCGTCCGATGCGGACCTGAAATTGGGGTTCACAGACCGTTATTTGAGTGTTTCCCGCGATGTGCGCGAGCAATCCGAACGTGCACAGCGGGTCGATGGACCAGAGGAGTCGCCTTTTCTCCCGGTCCGAAATCCGCGGAGCTGATCCCCCCTGTGACTCCGCGAGAAGGAACGGCCCGCATCCTGCCACCCGGTTCCGGTGCGGGCCGTCTCCACTGGCTCAGCGCGGCTGGATCACCTCGATCGGCATCTTCAGCTTCTCGAGCTGCGGACGGATCTTGGCGGCATCGCCGACGACCACCCAGACAAAGCCTTCCTGTGTAACCGCGCCGCGGAACGCCTGGTCCAGCGTCGCCCGGGTCTGCGCGCGATAGAGCGGCGCCAGCGTCTCGTAATAATTGTCGGGACGCCCGAGCAGATCGTTGGTGATCATCCCCTGCAGCACCGCCGACGAGGTCTCGAACCGGCCGGGAAGCTGCTGGATGTTGTTGGCGATCGTCCGCGCAAGCTCCTCCTCGGTCGTTCCCTTGACGGTCAGGAAGTCGCGGTAGTTGGCCGCTAGCGCCTTGATGGAATCGCCCGTGCGGTCGGCCTGGACCGGCGCACTGACGATATAGGGTATCACCCTCTCGTTGACTGTTGCACTGCCGCGAACGCCATAGGACCAGCCCTTGGTCTCGCGCAGGTCCATGTTGATCCGCGAGAGGAAGTTACCGCCGACTACGTCGTTGGCGCTTTGCAAGGCAGTCACGTCACTACGCGGATCGACCGGGGTGATCTGCCCGCCGACGATCACCGACTGCGGCGATTGCGGGCGGTCGATCAGCACGATGCGCGGGCTCGTCGGGCGGGCCGGCGGCGCCGTGAACTGCTTGACTCCCTTGGACGAGGCTGGCGCCTGCCACTGACCGAAGTGCCGGTCGAGCTCAGCCTGGACTTCCGCCAGCGGGCGGTCGGAAACCACGAAAATCTCCATATTGTCCGGGCGCAGCCAAGCCTGCTGGAAGGCGAGCAGATCGTCTCGCGTGAACTTCTGAACCGACGTCGGATCGCCGATACCCGTCGACCCGTAGGGATGGTTCTCACCGTACAGCAGCACCGGGAGCGCCCGCGATGCCATGGAGTTCGGATCCTTCAGCTGCTGCTGGATGGCCGTCAGCGTCTGGGTGCGAACGCGCTCGAGTTCGGCCGGAGCAAAACTTGGGTTTCGGACGATGTCGGCCAGCAAATCGAGCGAGGGTGCGAGGTTCGCGCTCAGCGCCGACATCGCGACCGTGCTCCGGTCGGCCGTGCCGCTGGCGCCGATCTCGACGCCAAGTCGCTCCTGCTCTTCCGCGATCTGCTGCGACGACCGGGTCGTCGTGCCTTCGTCGAGCAGACTCAGCGTCATGCTCTGGAGGCCGCGAGAGGTTGGCGCGTCGGCCGAATAGCCCGCGTTGAACTGCATCGCCATCTGCGTGATCGGGACTGCCGTGCGCTGTGCATAATGCAGCTGGACGCCATTCGACAAAGCGACGTGCTGGACGTCGGGGAAGTCGAGCGCCTGCATTGATGCCAGTGCCGGAATCTCGCGCTTCTTCGAGACGTTGATCTTGTCGCTGCCCTTCTTCGGCTTGGCGGCAACGGCCTTAGCCTCCACATAGTCCGGGCGGTCGCCCGGTTCGAGGCGCAGGTTGAACGCCGGCTTGGTCAGCCATTCGGACATGGCGCCGCGAACTTCGGCCGGCGTCACCGTCGCGTAGTTCGCCAAAGTCTTGCGATAGAACTCGCTGTCTCCGGCGATCACTTCTCCCTGCGCCAGAGTCACGGCCTTGCCGCCGAACCCGCCGACCTGTTCCAGGCCGCGCAACCGGCCGGCGACTTCGCGGGTCGCCGCGCGGGCGAGCTCGTCGGCCGTCGGGCCGTCGGCGATGTACTGCTGGATGATCTCGTCGAGGCGTTTCTCGACGAGTGCCGGATCGACCCCCGGCTTCACGGTCGCCTGTACGAAGAAGATACCGATCCGCTGCATCGGGAATAGCCCGGCGCTGACCGAGACCGCGGTCTTCTCGTCGCGTACGAGGATCTTGTCGAGGCGTGAGCTGGAGAGGCCGCCGAGCACCGAGCCGCCGAGGTCGAGCGCGACCAACTGGCGGTCGAGCAATCCTGGCATCGCCCAGTAACGCGACACGGTCGTGGCGGCGACGCGGTCCTTCATCACGCTCGACTTGGGTGCGGCAAGAGTCGGGATGTCCGCGGAGGCCGGCGTGTTCACCGGGCCGCGCGCGATCTCCCCGAAATATTTCTCGACCAAGGGACGCGCGCTTGCGGCGTCGATGTCGCCTGCCAGGACGAGCACCGCATTGTTCGGGCCGTAATTGTTGGTGAACCAGTTGCGGACGTCCTGCAGACTGGCCTTGTCGAGGTCGGCCATCGAACCGATCGGCGAATGCCGGTACGGATGTCCTTCGGGGAAGAGGTTTTCGAGGATCTCGTAGAAAACGAGGCCGCCCGGCTGGTTGTCGCCCTGGCGCTTCTCGTTCTGGACGACCCCTCGCTGGTTATCGAGCTTGGCCTGCGTCACCGCCCCGAGCAGGTAGCCCATGCGGTCGGATTCCATGAACAGGGCCCGTTCGAGCGCACCCGTCGGGACAGTCTGGAAGTAATTGGTGCGGTCGAAGTCGGTGGTGCCGTTATAGTCGGTCGCACCGATCTGCTGCAGATATTCGAAGAAGTCGCCGGGCAGATTCTCCGACCCGTTGAACATCAGATGCTCGAACAAATGGGCAAAGCCGGTCTTGCCCTTGGGCTCGTCCTTGGAGCCCACGTTGTACCACATGGCGACGCCGACGACCGGCGCCTTACGATCCGTGTGGACGAGAACCGTCAGACCGTTCGCAAGCTGGAACTCCTCGTGCGGGATCGCGACCTGCTCGATCAGCGCCGGTACGGGCGCGGGCTCGGCCGGGGCCGGCGGCGCAGCTTCCGCGGCGACGGGCGGCGCGGCGACTTCGGCGGCCGGAGTGGTCGCGCATGCCGCGAGCAGGGACGCGCTCGCAAGCAGCAGCGCAAGACAATTCTTGTGGTTCATGAGAACTTCTAGACTTCCCTCGATCTCCCGCGCCTGCTGTAGGCGGCCGCGCCACGAGCGCAAGGCGCTTCGACGGACGGCACGCCTATGTCGACGAACGGCTGTGCGCCGGGATTACTGACCTGGAATCGGGATCGCGCCCTTCAGCACGTCACCAATGCCGAACCGCTTCTTTTTCTTCGGTGGCTGCTGCTGCTGGCCCGGAACTGTCCCGGGCGCGGCGCCCATCTGCGGCATGCCGAGCATCAGCGATGCGGTCGTCTTGAACCGCGCCTTGGCGACCCACTTTGGAGCCTTCGGCGCCTCCGCGAAATGCGCTTCCGGCCCATAGCCGATCCCCATGATCATGCCCGACGGAGAAGCCTTGGCGACCTCCGCCGGAAGGATGCATTCGCTCGTTGACGGCGGAAGGACGTGGCCGCTGGCGACGAGCTTCTTCACTTCGCTCGGCGGCAGATAGTCCATCGCAGGGGTCATGGCCGCGCTCTTTGCCGACGTCCACACGATCACGTCGCCAGTCTGGGTCCCGCCGAACATCGCCAGGGCGTATCCGGTCGCGGTCGGTGCCACGGTCCACGCGAGGCGCGTCGCGCCCGACGGAAGCGCGCCGGCCTCGCGCAGGTTCAACGACGGCATGAAGTCCTGGGCCAAGGTGAATCCGATCGGCGGCGAGTAATTGCCTTCGATCTTGTGCGCTCCGACGAGCGAGCCGGTCGCCGGGACAGGCCGGCTGTCCTTCGTGTTGGGCCATTCTCCGAATCCAGGGGCCGTCCGCGGCACGGCGGCCATGCGCGCGACGTTGGCCATCGCCGCCATGCCCGGCGGCACCTGGCCCGCCGCGAGCTTGGCGAAATCGATCACCGTCGGCTGACCCGCGCTCGCATGCTCGCCGCAGCCCCAGTAGATCAGCATCCGCCCCTTCGGCTTCTCATAGCCCGGCGGCATCCCGTAGGTTTCCTTCACGGGCTTCGGCGCGGGGGGCGTGACCAGCGGCAGGCTCGGACCCATCTGCAGGTTCGCCGGGATCAGGTGGTTGGCGGTTGGTTCCGCCGACGCCTTCGTCTTCGACGCCAGCCGGAGCTCCAGCGTGTGCGCCACCGACGGCGCGTTGCCCGACATCATGTTCATCATTTGCGACATGTTGGGCCGGGCGCCTCCGCCCATCATGCCCGCGCCGAACCCGCTCGAGGTCGCTGCATCCATCCAGTAAGTGGCGATCGGCGGAGCAGCCGCCGGCGTCGCCGCGAAGACCGCCGCACCACACGCGGCCGCGCATACACCCGTAGCCAAGATGCTGATTTGCTTCATCGATGTTCCCCCTTCGAAGCGGCGATTATCCAACGGCCTCGCGCTTCCTTCAATCCCCTGCTAGCGCCCAGCAAAATCTCAAACTGCGCGAAATGGTCAAAATTGTCGTCTGAACTGTCTCGAATTCGGAATTTCTCGATCATTGCCCATATCGACCATGGGAAGTCGACGCTTGCCGACCGGCTGATCCAGCGGACGGGGGGGTTGAGCGATCGGGAGATGGCGGACCAGTCGCAGGTTCTCGACAATATGGAGATCGAGAAGGAGCGGGGGATCACCATCAAGGCGCAGACCGTGCGCCTCGAATGGAAGGGCTTCGAGCTCAACCTGATGGACACGCCGGGTCACGTCGACTTCGCCTATGAAGTCAGCCGCAGCCTGTCCGCGTGCGAGGGCGCGCTGCTTGTCGTCGATGCGGCGCAGGGTGTCGAAGCCCAGACCCTGGCGAACGTCTATCAGAGCATCGAGCACGACCATGAGATCGTGCCGGTCATCAACAAGATCGACCTGCCCGCCGCGGACCCGGAGGGCGTGAAGCAGGAGATCGAGGAGATCATCGGCCTCGACGCGTCCGGCGCGGTGCTCGCCTCCGCCAAGACCGGCATCGGCATCGACGAAGTGCTCGACGCGATCATCACCAGGATCCCGCCGCCGAAGGGCGACCGCGACGCGCCGCTGAAGGCGATGCTCGTCGACAGCTGGTACGACCCGTACCTCGGCGTCGTCATCCTGGTCCGCGTCATCGACGGCGTCCTGAAGAAGGGCCAGCAGGTCAAATTCATGGCCGCTGGCACGACGCATTTGGTCGACCGCGTCGGCTGCATGCGCCCCAAGATCGAGCAATTGCCGGAGCTTGCCGCGGGCGAGATCGGCTTCATCACCGCGCAGATCAAGGAAGTCGCGGAAACCCGCGTCGGCGACACGATCACCGACGCCAAGCGCCCCACCGCGGAGGCGCTGCCGGGGTTCAAGGAAGTCCAGCCGGTGGTGTTCTGCGGCCTGTTCCCGGTCGACGCCGCGGATTTCGAAAAGCTCCGCGACAGCCTGTACAAGCTGCGGCTCAACGACGCGTCGTTCAGCTTCGAGACCGAAAGCAGCGCGGCGCTCGGCTTCGGCTTCCGCTGCGGCTTCCTCGGCCTTTTGCACCTGGAGATCATCCAGGAGCGGCTGACCCGCGAATATGACCTCGACCTCATCACCACCGCGCCGAGCGTGGTGTACAAGATGCACCTCACCCATTCGAAGAACGAGCCGGCGCAGACGATCGAGCTGCACAACCCCGCCGACATGCCCGATCCCAACCGCATCGAGAGCATCGAGGAGCCGTGGATCGAGGCGACCATCTACACCCCCGACGAATATCTCGGGTCGATCCTGAAGTTGTGCCAGGACCGGCGCGGCATCCAGAAGGGGCTGACCTATGTCGGCAGCGGCGCCCACCAGCGCGCCCAGATCAAGTACGAGCTTCCGCTGAACGAAGTGGTGTTCGACTTCTACGACCGGCTGAAGTCGATCAGCCGCGGCTATGCCAGCTTCGATTACGAGCAGATCGGCCACCGCGAGGGCGACCTCGTCAAGATGAGCATCCTGGTCAACGAGGAGCCGGTCGACGCGCTGAGCATGATCACCCACCGCGGCACCGCCGAGCAGCGCGGGCGCGGCATGTGCGAGCGGTTGAAGGAGCTGATCCCGCGCCACCTGTTCAAGATCCCGATCCAGGCCGCGATCGGCGGCAAGGTCATCGCCCGCGAGACGATCAGCGCCATGCGCAAGGACGTCACCGCCAAATGCTACGGCGGCGACGCGACCCGCAAGCGCAAGCTGCTGGAGAAGCAGAAGAAGGGCAAAGCCAAGATGCGGGAATACGGCAATGTCTCGATCCCGCAGGAGGCGTTCATCGCCGCGCTGCGCATGGGCGACGAGGGCTGAGTATTTAAGCGGACGCCGGACCGGCTACCCTTAGACCGCAGTCAGGGAAGACCTGCCGTCTTTCCGGGTTTGCCCCCAATGGACCCGCATGCCCCGCTGATGTTGCTGCAAGCCGCCCCCCTGAGGGGGCGATCCCCAAACGGGAGGAAAGAACGATGCAACGCAAGCAGTTCCTGAAGCTTGGCCTTGCCGCCGCGCTGGTCTTCGCCGGCGCCGCTCACGCCAAGCCACAACTGAGCGTCGACGCCGCAGGCGGCGTGGACCTCAGCAAGTACACGACCTATTCCTGGGTCAAGACGAGTCCGCCGCCCGGTTACAATTCGGTGCGGTACCAGCGCGCCCTTGCCAACATCAACACACGGATGGCGGCCAAGGGTTATCGCCATGCCGAACCCGCCGACTTCGTGCTCGCGCTGACGGTCGGCAAGCGGCAGAAGGTCGATCTCGATACCTGGAATCGCTACGGCTATCGCGACGCCTATACGCGGACCGAGGGCGAGGTGGCGCTCGACGCCTTCGACGCGAAGACGAAGAAGGCGCTGTGGCACGCCAAGATCACGGACATCATCAACCCCAGCAAGCCGGACCCGGCGAGGGCCGATGCGGCCCTGACGAAGCTGCTGGAAAAATTCCCGTCCAAGTAGGGCGAGGGCCACGGCAAGCGGGCCGGCCCTGACCGGGTCGGCCCCCTGAACCTCCTGCAGGCGGCGTTCATCGCCGCCGATGCCGCACCGCGGACGATGCGTCCGCCGCCATGATCGGCCAGCCTGCCGAACTGGAGGGCTGCGCATTGCGCTCCGGACAGCTATGCGGCCTGTCAGGAGATCAAACCAATGACGTACAAGAGTTCATTCCAGGACCGCGCCGGCCAGGCCGCGGAGGCGAAGCAGAAGGCGCTGGAGAAGTACAAGGCGCGGCCGCCGGTCGACGAGGAGCTGGCCGCCGCACGCATGGCGGCCGAGCAGCGGCGGGAAGAAGCCAAGGCCGAGAAGGCCGCCGCGAAGAAGGCCGAAGCCGAAGCGAAAGCGGCTGCTGCCGCGGCCAAGGCGGCCCGCTCCGCCCCGCCCACCGCCGCCGAGATGAAGGCTGCGCGCGATGCGCGTTACGCGGCGCGGAAGAAAAGGAACAAGTGAAGCGCCGCGCGCAGGTGAACGATTGCGCAGCAATCGGGAGCCAGCGCGCGTAGATATGCGGTTCTGACACATCGTGACGGCATCGACGAACGAAAAGCAGTGAGCTAGCCTCGCTCGTGGCCAAAGGTGTTTTCCTCTATCGTGAAGACTTCTCGCTACGAGGACAGGCCGTGGGCCGTGTATCAGTTTCCCGAACCGTACCTCTCGCGCGCAAGCCAAATGGTCGGCGATTGGGTCGTCTACATGGAGCCGGTGAAGGCCGGCCGTAAGGGCTATCACGCCGTTGCGAAGGTTGATCGGATCACGCCCGATCCAACCACCGCCGGGATGCACCTCGCGATCATCGATCCGACGTCGTACCTCGACTTCGATCACAACGTGTCATTCCAATCCGACGGTCAATATCCGGAGCGCAGCGTGCTCAACGAGGCGGGCCGCGTTTCGGGTCGCGCCCAAGCTGCTGTTCGCACGATCCCGGCAGAGGACTTCAATCGCATCGTCGGTCTCGGGCTGGGCACTCACGACGAATTGCTTCCGCGCTCAGACGCCAGTCTCGGCTCGGCGTCACTAGCGGAAGAACAAGCCCCGTATGAGTTGGAGCAGGATCGCGTGCAGATGCTCACCAGGCGCACAGTGCGCGATCGGGTGTTCAGAACGCGCGTGCTGAGAGCCTATGATCGGCGCTGTGCGTTCACCGGATTCCAGTTCATCAACGGCGGCGGGCGTGCGGAAGTTGAAGCTGCGCACATCAAATCGGTCGAGGCCAAGGGTCCCGATGTCGTTCAAAACGGCGTCGCGCTGTCGGGAACCGTCCACTGGATGTTTGACAGGGGCTTGCTGGCCGTCGCCGATAACTCGGAGATCCTGCTCTCGAACCACATCAACGATGTGGATGGCGTCCGGAAGATTTTGCGTGAGGATTGCCGTGCGCAATTTCCTGATAACGAACGGGATAGGCCTGACCCTGCGTTCCTGCGCTGGCATCGGGAGAATTGCTTCAAGGGTGCGGTGCTGAATTGAGACCCCCACACATCCGCCTAGGGTCGCTGCAGGCGGCTGCGGGTGGCGAACAAACGCTAAGCTAGCACGTCGGCCAGAACTGCAGCAGGATGTTCGAGTTCTTCGACACGAGGGTCGTAATTCCGCTGTTCAATTCTCGAACGTAGAAGGCTTGGCTGCCGGACGTATTCTGTACGCCCATGTAAGCGAGCCTTTTGTCCTCGCAGTCAAGGGTGCCCTGCCATGACTTGGCGCTGCTCGCGAGATCCGGATCCACCATGCCGCTGCCGTCCTCCCACAGGCCAATTCGACCGGAGCCCTGCGCATCGTTGTAGCTGATGACCAGCTGATTGGGCTCGGTGCGGGCTGAGTCCACGTCTAGCTGGCCGCCCGGCCCCGTGCTGTAGAGCAATTGCGGCTCGGCCATGGGCGCGGTCACCTCACGCACCTCGAGCGGGAGAAGCGTCGAATAGACGATCGATGCGCCGCCCCTGAACCATGCGATGTCCCAGAAATAAGGACCTTCCGCCCACAACGTTTTCGTGCCCGTGGCGATGTCGTGAACCATCAGCTGGTTGCTGTCGTTTCCGCAGCACGCATAGGCGATCTTCGTTCCGTCCGGAGAGAAATCGACGGCGCCGCTCGTGCCGGCGCTCCCGAGAGGATCGATTGCCCCAGGTACATACACGCCGGACGTGACGCTGTAGTTCAGCAGCTTCAGCGTGCGAGGCGAGCCGTCGACGATCGCGATCTGCTGCTGCCCCCGGGGCGCAAGATCGAACCGGAAGCTCGTCGACGACTTGTACAGCGTCATCTGATTGGCGCCGCTCTCAGCCGATACGACCAGCTTCGTGCCTTTGCCGTCCGGTAGACGATAGGCGACCTGCGGAGATGAAGACGGTTGCGGAGGCGGTGGCGGCGGCTTCGCAGCGAAGGAAGCCGAGCAAAGAAGAGCCGAACCGACGAAGGCGCAAAGTACGTGCCGCATGACAGCATCCCCCGAGCGACTCGTTATACTTTCGTTTACCACATTCTTGGTGGATGAAGTACGACAAAAGCCGGTTCGGTTTCGCTATCGAGACGTGGCAATCCTACCCGCCTCCACATGCGCCAGCCACCGGCTGAACGCATCCGCTTCATCCTCATCCTGAAAATGCTGGGGCCGCTGCTCGCCTTCGCCGGCGAACGGCTGGGGAGGCGGGTTCGGCCGTTCGTGGATGCGTTCCGGGGCGGAGCACAACCCATGCCGCTGTCTGCAAGCGCACAAAGCTGATAAAAGCCACCCACCCGATGACTTTAGCTCTGAGGGGGAAGAAACATGCGAACGGACCTGTCGAACAGCGGATTTTGCGCGGCCGCTTTGTGTTGCGTTGCGGTTGCCATTCTCAACCTGCCTGACCGGGCGGACGCCCAGTACCAGCGCGAGGCCATCGCCCAGCCCAGGTCCGAGGCCGTCAAGGCGCCGCCCGCCCAGCGCGGCTCGCCACAGGATCCGTGCACGGAAGTGAAAGCGCAAGCCGTGCAGCGTGATGTCCGCACCAGGGCACGGGCGACCAAGTCCGACCCATTCATCTTTCGGGTGGTCGGAGGTCCCCCACCACCCGACGGCTCCAGCGGAGAAAACGGGAAAGCGGACCTCAAGCAGGACGAGACCGCACGAGCCGCAGGCAGGGCGGCGGGCCCCGAAGCTGCGCCGGCGGCCAAGGGCGACCCCAGGCAAGACAAGCTGGCGGCTCTCGCTCCAGGAACGCAGAGAGGGCCAAGTGGCGTGCCAGCCGTGCCCGGTCCAAATCAGCGGGACCCGTGCAAATGACTGGGTCGCGACGGAAAATGCTGTCCTACAGGGCGTGGCCTGTGCCTTAAACTGTCGGATGACCGTCCCGAGCCATGTCGAGCACAGCTGCTTCTTGTCCGGCTCCGATCCAGGCTCGCGCCGGTCCGTCGTCAGTGTGAACATTCGTGAACATTCGGCTCCGCGCCCGCTGCGCCAATGTCGGGGAGCGTACCGAGCTTTTCCGCTGCGCCATTGTTGTTGTATGATCCGAGTCGGGCAAAAGACGAGGCGACCATGACGGATCGTTCGTACCTTCAGCGCAGGGCCGCTCAGGAGCGGCGGGCGGCAACCGAGGCCAGGCATCCGAAGGCGCAGCAGGCGCACCTGGAACTGGCCAGCCAGTACGAGCAGCGCTCGGAGGCGGGGGCGGAACAAAACTAACATATGTTTGTTTGTGACGGGTGGACGACACCTCAGCCGATCTGCGTCGTCATGCCGCGCATTGCCGCGACCTCGCCCACGCTACGTTCGGCGACCGGATGCGCACGATCCTGCTGACCATGGCCACCGAGTTCGACAGCCAGGCGCGCGCGATCGACGCCAAGCGCCCGCCGATGGAGCAATGATCCAATTCATTTCGGGCTAAGAACATGCGTGCTAGGACGGCCGCATGGAAAAAGGAACGATCGAGCGAGCCTATGAGCTGGCACCCACCTGCTTGAACATCGATGAAGTCCGCGCGGCGCTGAAGCGAGAGGGCTATTCGAGCGTCGACGCGCATCTTTCCGGGCGAATCATCCGCTCGGATCTGACGAAGCTGCTCAACAAGGACGGTTCGGCGGACCGTTAGCACGAAACGCGAGGTCGACGCTCGTCGCCGATGCCGCTGCGAAGCGATACCGCTCGGGCGATGCCGGCATCCAGCCGAATGCTAACTTTCGATAAGGTCCGCGGGCTAACAGGCGCCGTTAGAAATTCGGGGACGGCCCGGGACCATATGTGAAGTCCGAACCGTCCCCACCCTTGGCAACCCTTGGGGGGCGACAGTGCCAAGGGCGAGGCCGCCGGCGCAGGCGATGCTAGACGATCCAAGCGACCGAACGGCCTCGCCCGCTGACTAGCGCGAGCGCACGGCAATTCATACTCCCGTTAACCATGCTTTACATCTTTCATCCCGGGACAGGGCCGGAACAGCCGCGAGCGCCAGCGGTTGATGTCGTTCGGATCGCGCGGCGTCCTTGGCGCGTGACTCGAAGGGGGAATTCACTAGCATGGTCGCGTCATGAGTAGAGGCGAGGCGTCGGGCCGGCGGGGCAGTGAGCGCGCGGGCGCGGGCGCAGGCGCATCTCCCGAGTCAGCCGCGCTTCCCGTGCTCCCGGCGACCTCGGACGGCGGCTTCGACTTCTCCAGCATCCTCGCCGTCGCCGACATGCTGCCGGTGATGATCGCCTACGTAAACGCCGATCAGCGCATCGAGTTCGTCAACCGGCCGCTCGCCGAATGGTTCGAGCGGACGCGCTCGTCGATCCTCGGGCTGACCTTGAGCGAGTTGATCGGCGAGGAGGCTTACGCCGTGCGCGGGCCGCTGATCGACAAGGCGCTTCGGGGCGAGCGGCAATTCTTCGCCTCCGACTTCGCCCACCCGTCGCGCGGGTCGCTCGCGGTGCAGACGAACTACGTTCCCTGGGTCGATGGGTCGGGCGGAGTGCGGGGTCTGTTGATCCTGGTCCAGGACGTGACCGAGCAGCGGACCGCGGAGCGGGCTCTGCGCGAAAGCGAGGAGCGCTTCCGGCGCATCGCCGACCAGGCGCCGGTACTGATGTGGGTCACCCGGCTCGACCGAACGCGAGATTTCGTCAACGAGGCTTACGTCGATTTCGTCGGCGGAACGCGCGCGGACGCCTGCAGGCTCGACTGGCGGACCCGGATACACCCCGACGACATCGATCGCCTCGTCGAGGAGTCGATCGCCGGCGAGGCCCGGCGCGAGACCTTCACGCTGGAGGGCCGCTACATGCGCGCCGACGGCGAGTATCGCTGGCTGAAGAGCAGCAGCTCACCGCGCTTCGGACCGGACGGGGAACTCAGCGGATTCATCGGCGCGGCGACCGACATCACCGTCGCGAAGGAGGCTGAGCTCGACCTCAAGCGCCAGGTGGAGGAACGCACTTCCGAACTCGCCCTCCGCGAAGCGCAGTTTCGGGCGGTCTTCGAAGCGGCGCTCGAAGTCATGGTCCTGCTCGAGCCCGACGGCACAGTCCTCGCGGTCAACAATCGACGGGAGGTATGGCGGCACCCGAACCCGGAAGACGCGATCGGGAAGAAGATCTGGGACGCGCCGACTCTGCAGAATTATCCGCAGCATATCGCGGTCATGAAGAAGGGCATCGCCCGAGCGGCGAAGGGTCACATCTTCACGACCGAAGTGCGGATGGAGCGCGAAGGCCTGCCCACCGCCGTGCTCGACGTCTCGGTTCAGCCGGTGAAGGACCCGGACGGCGGCGATTGTCTATCTGCTGTTCGAAGCACGCGACATCACGGAGCTGAAGGCGGCGCAGGAGCAGCTCCGCCAAAGCCAGAAGATGGAGGCCCTCGGCCAGCTGACCGGCGGCATCGCGCACGATTTCAACAATTTGCTGACCGTCGTGGTCGGCGGGCTCGACCTGCTGACCAAGCGGATCGAGGACGCCAAACTGCAGCGATACGCCAGCAACGCACTAACCGCGGCCGAGCGCGGCGCCCGGCTCACCGGCCAGCTTCTCGCGTTCAGCCGGGTGCAGCGGCTGGAGGTGCGCGCGACCAATATCGCGCCGCTGATCGAGAACATGCGGCCGCTCCTGCGAAATGTCCTGGGGCCCGGGATCGAGAAGAAGTTCGACCTCGACCAGGAGATGCTCCCGGTCCTCGCCGACCCGACGCAGGTGGAAGTGGCGGTGCTCAACCTCGCGATCAATGCGCGTGACGCCATGCCCAATGGGGGCGTCCTGAATTTCGGCAGTCGCAAGGTGCAGGTGGAGGAGGATCCGGACCTCGACGACGGCGACTATATCGAGCTGTGCATCAGCGACACGGGCATCGGGATGACCAAGGATGTGCTCGACCGCGCGTTCGAGCCCTTCTTCACGACGAAGGAAGTCGGGAAGGGAACAGGACTTGGCCTGTCCATGGTCTACGGAATGGCGCGGCAGTCGGGCGGCGTCGCCCGCATCGTCAGCGAGCCGGGCAAGGGCACCACGGTCAGCCTTTTCTTCAAGGTCGCCGGCCAGCGCAGCGAGCACCACGGGACTGGGGAAGCGGAAGACCAAGGCGGAAGCCTGGAGCCCGCAATCGAACGCATTCTGGTCATCGACGACGACCCGGACGTCCGTGCCTTCATCAGCGAATCGCTGGCGGAGCAGGGATATCGCGTGACGGATGCGGCGGACGGCAAGTCGGGCCTCAGCGCTTTCGCGGCCGATCGACCGGACCTGGTCGTCCTCGACTTCATCATGCCGGGCCTGTCCGGGGCGGACGTGGCCAGCCGGATCCTGTCCACTCATCCGGACCAGCCGATCCTGTTCGTGTCCGGATACAGCGAGACCGACTCGATCCGCCGCATCGCCCCCAACGCGCCGCTGCTGACCAAGCCATTCCGCGCGGAAGCCCTGTCGAGGGCGGTCAGGACGGCGCTGCTGAGAGCGTAAATTCGAGGTTTGAGTGCCGCGGTGGCGCGGACGCTCGAACGGTAGGCATTCCCAGTATTTGTGCCGGGTCGAACGCAGACACTGCCGTTGCCGCCTACGAATGCGTCGAGCGATCCCCTCTTCGCGGCGAACGCATAGGTTCACTCCGCACCTTGCCGCGCGCCGTTGGTGTGGTAGTCTCGGACAGGCTCGGCCTGACTACCCATTTTGGCGCATGTACTAACTCATGTTACGTTGCGTCGGGCTGAAGAGGGGCCAGTGGACGCAGCGCGCTACGATGTCGATCTCCAGGAGATCCAGGAAGTCATCGACGGGCTGGTGGAGCAAGTCGCTCTGATCAGCTGCGACGGCACAATCATGGCGATAAACGATCGTTGGCGCCGGCAGGTCGAACGCCAGGCGCGTACCGGACTTCACATAAGCCGCGACTATATCGCGTTCCTGACAAGCCTGGTCGAAGACGGCGACGACGGCGTCAAACCGATCTTGCAGGCGTTCCGGGACATAGCCGCGGGTACACGCCGCACGTTTCGTCACCTTTACAGGGGAAGCGGGGCGTTCGCCGGTTACGATTTCAACATCATCATTACGGCGCTGGCGATTCATGGAACGCGTTATGTGATGGTCAGCGTCCACGACGTCACGGAACTCGTCGATCTCAAGCGGCAGCGGCGCCGTATGGGCAGCCAGGTCCTCCAAGCGCAGGAGAGCGAGCGGCGGCGCCTGGCTCGCGAGCTGCATGATTCGACTTCGCAGATGCTGGTGTCGCTCCGGCTGGATTTGTCACGGCTGGGCCGTGGAAATTTCGGGCCTCAAGCATCGGACATCATCGAGGGATGCAAGAAGAGCTTGCAAGAGATCGAACGAGAGATCCGCACCTTTTCATTCGTTGCGCACCCACCGTCCCTGGAGACTAACGGCCTTGCGGTTGCCCTCGAGGATCTTGCCAATGGCTTCGCCAAGCGCACCGGTCTCGAAGTGAAAGCGGAAGTTTCGGACGTCGGCGCAGCTTCCGCATCCGTCGAAGCAGCGATCTATCGCCTGTCGCAGGAAGCCTTGGCCAATATTCACCGGCACGCCAGCGCGAAGAATGCGAGAATCCGCCTGGTTGGCAGACAGCACTGCCTGCATCTGATCGTTCTCGATGACGGCGTTGGTCTTCATGCACTCGACGTGTCCGAACGCAAATCGATCGGCGTCGGATTAATGGGCATGAGGGAGCGGGTCCGTGAGCTCGGGGGTCGAATTTCAATGAAGAGCGGCGTTCGGGGCACCGTCGTGACTGTTAGCCTTCCTCGCCTCAAACGCACGTTGTTGGCGCCCCCGATCGACGGGCGACATTCTCACGTTGACCGAGCCCGTGGTTCTGCAAAAGCCCACATTGCCGTCTACAAGAATCAAAGTTTAGCGTAGGTCCCAGCAGAAGGGCGTCCAGGGAGGCTCCGGATATGTTTCGTGCCAGCTTGAACCGATGGATCCGCGCGCCGCTCATAAGCGGCTGGCTGGCGCTTCTCTGCGTGATCGGTGCGGTAGCTGTGCCGACGATCGTTCGTGTTGCCATCAACGGCGTTGTGACCGGCTGCGAGTTCACGCCGTACCTGCCCTTCGTGCTGCTCTCCGCGATCTTCCTGGGATGGAAGCAGGCGATCGCGGTCGCATTGGCATCAGTGGCGGTGCTTGGCGGGCTGTTCTTCGGCACGCCTCATGGACTTCATACAAGTCCATGTTTCCAAACCGGCGCAGGCATTTTCCTAATGTCGTCGGCGCTGATGCTAGGCGTCGTGGTATTCGTCAGAGGGGTGGTTGCGGGTCTCCTCGGCGATCCCGACGCAGGGTCGGGTGGGGCCATTTTTAGCCTCGAAGAGGGCGAGGTGTGGCTCAGCCGGCATGGGCAAGGGCCTCCGGTGTGCCTCGGTTCGCAAGGAAGGGTCTCGGAGATGATGAAAGATTTCCTGGCACAAGAGGAGCTTGGAAAGCGTCTCACCGGCCGCTCTCAGTGATGCTCTGCCAACCGCCATTCCCTCGCACCGCCGACGACCGCTGTGAACGCTAACTTTCGACAAGGTCCGCGCTTCCTTACGACGCCTTACTGAACGTTTCGGGGCTCGTGCTTCGGAGCTTCGACACCCTGATAGGCGAGTCCCAACTACTGCAGTTACGCGTATGCCGCGGCTCGGGCGGCCCCAAACGCCCGAGCCGCATTCCAACGAGGTGGCTATGACATCGGTCATCCGTGTCAGCGTGGCGTGGGTCCTCTTCGGCGCGATCGCCGCGGTGGTGACCTACGGCCCTACACTGCTCAGGATCGTCGCGCTCGGGCCGATCAGCCTGGCTCACGCCTTCGCCGCCTGACGGGGCCGCAATCGCCGATCTTCAGAGGTCGTTTACCAAGTTGATTTAGCTCCGGCGGCATGGCGACTGTCCCGGAAGCAAGCGATGCGATCGCGCCTGTCGGATTGGACGCGGCCGCATTGCGCCTGAACGCGAACGCGGCCCTCGTGGCGACGTATGTTGCGCTGTGCGCGCTGAGCCTCTTGCCCTTCGTGCTGATCGAGCATCCGCCGATCGTCGATTTCGCCAATCACGTAGCGCGCCTGTCGCTCGCCTGCAGCGCCGGCGATCCGGCCGTCGACGCCATGTACCGCTACAGCCTGGGACTGATACCGAACCTTGCGGCGGACCTCGTCAACTGGCCGCTTTGCGGCCTGATGGGTCCTGCCGCGGTGCTGAAGGCGACCATCGCGGGCTCCCTTTCGCTGGTGTATTTCTCGGGCTGGCTGCTGCAGCGGAAGCTGTTTGGGCGGACGAACGCCTTCCTTCTGCTGCTGCCGGCGTTCGCGATGAACCTGGTCACGACCATGGGGTACATCAACTTCCTCACGGGCGTTGGTGTAGCCTGCCTGATGGTCGCTTTCGCGATCGGCCGTGAACGCAAGTTCGGCGAGTTGCTGGCAATCGGCAATGTCGGCGGACTGATCCTTTTCTTCTGCCATATCTTCGCGCTGGCGCTGGCAGTCGTTCTTTTCTTCGGGATCCTGCTTCGCGACATGCCCCGCAACGCGAAAGGCTTCGTCCAGGCCGGCTTGAAGACCCTCGCCCTTTTCGTCGTCCCGCTGCTGCTGATCCCGTTCGTTCCGTCCGCCGACGAAGCTTTGAAGATCGACTATGTCGGCAAGGGCCGAGCGGTTGCCGCGTTGTTCCTGACGCAGCAATCCAATCCCACGATCTACGGAATGCTGCTGTTCATCCCGCTCTACCTTGCGATGCGCAAGGGCTGGGTCGCTGTTCACCAGGCCATGCGCTGGCCGCTCGGCGCGCTCGCAGCTTATGTGCTGGTCGTCCCAAGCGGCCTGCAGGACGCGATCGACATCGACGCGCGCACGATGATCGCGCTTGCCTACCTCTTCTTCGCGTCGCTTCACCCGATGCAACAAGAGCGCGAGATCACGGCCGTCGTCGGGGCGGCGTCGGCCGCGCTCGTCGGTTACGCCTTGGTCATGACGCTTCTGGTCTGGCAGCCCTTCAGCCGCGAGGTGTCCGAGTTGCGCAAGTCGATGCAGGTGCTTCCGGCGAAGGCGCTCGTCTTCTCGGTAACGGAGAGGGAGGCGACGACCAGCACGGCTCTGCCGAATGCCTACGGACATCTAACCAGCTACGCGACGCTCGATCGGCGGGTCTTCAACCCGCTCGAGTTCACGGGGATCGGCATGCAGCCGCTGAGGCCAACGCAGGCGTTCGCGCGCTTTGATACGCCGGCAGCCATGCCGTTCGGCCCGCAAACCGCACTAAAGCTCGCCGATCCCGATCCGGCGTTCGAGAAGAAGATCCGCGCCTATAACGTCGAGTTCGCCGAGCGCTGGCCGCAGCGCTTCGATTATGTGGTCTATTATCACTTCGGCGGGACACCGAACTTCTATCCCGCGCGCCTCACGCTAATCGAACAGGGAAGCTTCTATTCGATCCTCAAAACGAAGCGCGCACAGTCCGCATTTTAGGGCTTCATTTACCACAAACGTGCAACGGCTGTGGCGTTAGCGGGGGCCAGGACCAGGGTGATGAAATCGAGTGCGGCGTTGAGCAGCCTGCCGGCTGAGGAGCTTACCCCTCCCGACACCTGTGAAAACTATCCCTTGGTGCTCGATCTCGATGGGACCTTGCTGCGCACCGATTTGCTGCTCGAGGCGGCGCTGCAATTCGCGAAGAAGTCCCCCCACACCGCATTCCTGCTCATCTGGTGGGCGATCAAGGGCATTGCCCATCTCAAGCATCAGCTGGCTCATCGCACGAACCTCGCGGTTGAGCTGTTGCCGGTGAACGAAGCCTTGGTCAGCTATGCGCGAGAAGCGGCGGACAGCGGGCGGACGGTCGTCGCTGCGACCGCCGCCAATATCGAACTGGCTGGCAAGGTCTGCTCCCGTTTCACCTTCATCGACGAGGTCATCGCGTCCTGCGAGAAGACCAATCTGAAGGGTTCGCGGAAGGCGGAGGCGCTGAACGCCCGCTTCCCCGACGGCTTCGTCTATGCAGGCGACACACACGCCGATCTGGCTGTCTGGCGCAGCGCGCGGTTCGGAGTCTACGCGGGCCGGGACACCCGCCTGCTCGGCCGCTTGGCCGAGGTCACATCGCTCGAAGCGGACTTCTCGACGCGCAAGGCGACGCTACGCGACTGGATGCGTGCACTTCGGCTGCACCAATGGGCGAAGAATGGCTTGCTGTTCCTGCCGCTGCTGCTCGCTGGCGCGATGTTCGATCCGGCGCGCTGGCTGGCCTGCATTGCCGCCTTCGTCGCCATGGGGCTGACGGCTTCCGGCACTTATTTGATCAACGACCTTCTCGACCTCGACGCCGACCGCCAGCACTGGACCAAGCGCAACCGTCCGTTCGCGACGGGGCTGATCGGGATTCCGCAGGGAATCATGGCGTCGGGCGGCCTTCTCGCTGCCGGAGTGACTATTGCAGCCGTCAGCGGCGGACTGCCCGTCGTCGGACTGCTGCTCCTCTATTGCACGGTGACCCTCGGCTATTCGCTGCACCTCAAGCGTGTGCCGGTGCTCGACGTGACCATTCTCGCGTCGCTGTTCACGCTGAGGCTGGTCCTCGGCGCCGCGGCGGCCGACGTTCCGATTTCGTCCTGGTTGCTCGTCTTCTCGATGTTCCTCTTTCTCTCGCTGGCGCTCGCCAAGAGGTCGACGGAGATCGGCCGCAAGTCGGCGAATCCGGCCGCGAGCCACGGACGCGGCTATGTGGCGGCGGATGCGATGCTGGTCGCCGGCCTCGGCGTTTCCGCCGCGGTCGCCGCCATCCACGTGCTCGTGCTCTACCTCATCCACGAGGCCTTCTCGAACACGCTGTACGGCCTGCCACAGCTGCTGTGGGCGGCACCCGTGTTCATCGGCCTGTGGCTGGGGCGCGTGTGGCTGCTTTGCGGTCGCGGGATCCTCAACGACGATCCGGTCGTGTTCGCCGTTTCCGACAAGATCAGCATCGTGCTGGGTACCGGAGTCTTCGCAAGTTTCGCCGGCGCGGCACTGATCGGCTGATCGCCCCGCTATCCCCGCTCGATTTCTCGAATAAGATGAGGCCATGACCCAGAAAATCATCGTTCTCGGCGCGCTGTCCGACATCGCCGAAGCCGCCGCCCGCCAATATGCCAAGGACGGGGCCGAGCTGGTCGTCGCCGGCCGCAATTCCGCCAGGCTGGAAACGGTGGCGGCCGATCTCCGGGTTCGCGGCGCGGGGAAGGTGGTCGCCGAGACGGTCGACTTCCTGACCGACGACCCGGAAGCCCTGATCGCGAAGTGGGCGAAAGAGCTTGGCGGGATCGATGTCGTGCTTCTCGCCTATGGGCATCTGGGCGAGCAGCGTGACTTGGAGCACGACCTCAAGGCCGCCGCCCAACTGATCGACACCAACTTCCGGTCGGCCGCCTTGTGGGTGCTTGCGGCTGCCAACCATCTCGAAGCTGCGAAGTCCGGGACATTGGTCGTCATCGGATCGGTCGCGGGCGATCGCGGACGCCAGTCGAATTATCTCTACGGCGCAACGAAGGCGGGGCTCGCGATCCTAGTCCAGGGCGTGGCGCACCGGCTCGCACCGACCGGTGCGAAGGCGGTGCTCATCAAGCCCGGCTTCGTCGATACGGCGATGACGGCGCACATTCCCAATAAGGGCGCACTGTGGAGCTCGCCGGACAAGGTCGCGACCTTGATCCGCAAGGCGGCCGATAAAGGCGCGCCCGTCGCCTACACGCCGGGCTACTGGCGGCTGATCATGACCGTCATCAAAAGCGTTCCGACGGGCATCTTCCACCGCACCAAGCTGTGAGCGCGACGGCCCTTTTCGACCGAGTGCCGCGCTTCGTGCGCTTTCTCGCCTGCGGCGGATTCGCCGCGGCGGTGAACTGGGCGTCGCGCTTCGCGTGGAGCACGATCATGCCGTTTAGCCTGGCGGTCCTTGCCGCTTACGTGACGGGCATGGTCGTGGCCTTCGTACTGTTCCGCGAATTCGTGTTCGAGCGCGCGAGCACCGGCACGTCGGAGCAGGTGCGCAACTTCGTCATCGTCAACATCGTCGGAATGGCCGCGACCTGGGCGCTGGCGAACCTGCTCGTCTATTGGGCGCTGCCGGCCGCCGGGCTGACCAACCATGTCGAGGCGATCGGCCACGGCATCGCCATCTTCGCGCCCGTCGTGACCAGCTGGTTCGGGCACCGCTTCCTGACCTTCCGCTGAGCTAACTCGCCGCGCCGCGCTTGGCGGCCGCGTCCGCTTCTGCTTGATGGCCGCGTGGCCAGCGCCTGGAACTTCGCGATCGATCGCGGCGGCACGTTCACCGACGTGATCGCGTGGAATGGCGAAGGCAGGTTTCGCACTGAAAAGCTGTTGTCCGAGAATCCGGATCACTATGCCGACGCCGCGATCGAAGGCATCGAGCGCATTCTCAAGGCCGAAAACGGCACGCTCGGCGAGGTGCGGATGGGCACCACCGTCGCCACCAATGCACTGCTCGAACGCAAGGGCGCGCGCGTTGCGCTGGCGATCACGCGCGGCTTCGGCGACGCGCTGCGCATCGGCTACCAGGCGCGGCCGGAGATCTTCGCTCGGCACATCGTCATTCCCGAGCAGCCGTACGAAGCGGTGGTCGAGATCGTCGAGCGCGTCGGCGCGGACGGTGAGATCGTCGCGCCGCTGGACGAGGACGCCGCGCGGCTGGCGCTTCGCAATGTGCGAGAGAGCGGGATCGACGCGCTGGCCATCGTGCTGATGCACGGCTGGAAATTCACCGAGCATGAGCGGCGCGTTGCCGAGATCGCGCGCGAGATCGGCTTTGCGCAGGTGTCGGTCAGCCACGAGGTTGCACCGCTGATCAAGCTGGTCGGGCGCGGCGACACGACAGTCGTCGACGCCTACCTCTCGCCCATCCTGCGCCGCTACGTCGACCGGGTCGCGGGTGGACTCCCGTCGGGAACGAACCTGCAGTTCATGCAGTCGAACGGCGGCCTTACCGACGCGAGCACGTTCCGCGGCAAGGATGCGATCCTGTCGGGCCCGGCGGGCGGCGTGGTCGGCATGGTGGCTTCGTCGAACGAAGAGCGGCTGATCGGCTTCGACATGGGCGGCACGTCGACCGACGTGTCGCACTACGCCGGCCGCTACGACCTGGCCGACGAAAGCAATGTCGCCGGAGTCCGTATCCGGGCGCCGATGATGCAGATCCACACCGTCGCTGCGGGCGGCGGGTCGATCTGCCGCTTCGACGGCATGCGGTTCCGCGTCGGGCCGGAGTCCGCGGGAGCGAAGCCGGGACCGGCCGGCTATCGCGGCGGCGGACCGCTGACGGTGACCGACTGCAACCTGTTCCTCGGGCGGATCGTGGCCGACGCGTTCCCGGCGGTGTTCGGCCCGAACGGCGATGAACGCGTCGATCCCGCTGCTTCGGAGGCCCGCCTCCACGAGGTCGCGGACACGGTCGAGCGCACGATCGGCCGCCGCATGGACCTGGCGGAAATCGCGGAAGGATTCCTGCGCATCGCGGTAGACAACATGGCCAACGCGATCCGCAAGATCTCCATCGCCCGCGGCCATGACGTCACGCGCTATGCGCTCGCCTGCTTCGGTGGAGCGGGTGGGCAGCACGCCTGCCGGGTTGCGGACTCCCTGGGGATCGAGCGCATCCTCGTCCACCCGCTCGCGAGCCTGCTGTCGGCCTACGGAATCGGCCTCGCCGACGTGAAAGCGATCCGCGAAGCGGGCGTGGTGAGGCCGCTGAGCGAGGATTATTCCGACGCCCTGCAGGCGCTCGAGGCGGCGGCGACCGGTGCGCTGGTCGAGCAAGGCGTTCAGGCCGACCGCCTCGAACTGCGCCGCCGCGCCCGCCTCCGGCTCAGCGGCAGCGATACGGCGCTGGAGGTCGAACTCGCCGACGATCAGGCGATGCGCGCGGACTTCTCGGACGTTCATCGGCGGCGGTTCGGCTATGTCGACGAGAGCGGAGAGATCATCCTCGATGCGCTGATCGTTGAGGCCGTGTCGCATACCGGCTCGGAGGCCGTTTACGCGCGGCAGCCGGGTGCCGGCGCCGAGCCGCGAAAGCTGCGCGATTGGCAGGTCTATGCACGCGAAGAGCTTGCGGGCGACCAGAGGATCGACGGGCCCGCCCTCATCGCCGATCCATCCTCCGTGACCGTGGTGGAGGCCGGCTGGCAGGCCGCGCGGGACACCGACGGAACGCTCGTCCTGGCGCGGTCGGCTCCCGCGGACCGCGCCCATGCGATCGGCACCGACGCCGACCCGGTGATGCTGGAGATTTTCAACAACCTCTTCATGGCCATCGCCGAGGAAATGGGCGTCGCGCTGCAGGCCACGGCGACGTCCGTGAACATCAAGGAGAGGCTCGACTTCTCCTGCGCATTGTTCGACGCCGACGGCGCGCTGATCGCCAATGCGCCGCATATCCCGGTGCACCTGGGCTCGATGGGCGAGAGCATCCGCACGATCATCGAGACGCGCGGACGCGGGCGGGACGGACGGGGCATCCGGCGCGGCGACGCCTACGTGCTGAACGATCCCTATCGCGGCGGAACGCACCTTCCGGACATCACCGTCATCGTGCCGGTCTTCTACGCGGACGAAGCGGAGCCTTCGGCGTTCGTCGCGGCGCGTGGGCACCACGCCGACATCGGCGGGATCGCGCCAGGATCGATGCCGCCCGACAGCCGCTCGATCGAAGACGAAGGCGTGCTGATCGACAATGTGCTGCTCGTGGACGAGGGCCGCTTCCTCGAAGGCGAAATCCGAACGCTGCTTGGCTCGGGCGAGTGGCCGGCACGGAATATCGACCGCAACATCTCCGACCTGAAGGCGCAACTTGCCGCCTGCACCCGGGGCGCGGACGTGCTCGCGACGACGGCGCGCGACTACGGGCCCGAAGTCATCGGTGCCTACATGCGCCACGTGCTCGCCAACGCCGAGGAGTCGGTTCGGCGGTTGCTCGACCGGCTGGAGGATGGCGCGTTCGACTATGAGATGGACAATGGCGCCCGCGTCGCGGTGAAGATCAGCCTCGACAAGGCTACGCGGTCGGCGACGTTCGATTTCACCGGCACGAGCGCACAGCTGCCCGACAATTTCAACGCGCCTTATTCGATCGTCCGCGCGGCCTCGCTGTACGTGGTGCGCACCTTGGTCGACGATCCGATTCCGATGAACGACGGCTGCCTACGGCCGATCCGGCTGGTCGTCCCGGACGGCTGTATGCTTTCGCCGTCCTTTCCGGCCGCTGTCGTCGCCGGAAACGTTGAGACCAGCCAGGTCGTGACGGATGCCTTGTTCGCCGCCACCGGCCGCCTCGCGCCGAGCCAGGGGACGATGAACAATTTCACCTTCGGCAACGCGCGCTACCAATATTATGAGACCATCGCCGGTGGATCGGGTGCGGGCCCCGACCATGACGGGACCAGCGCCGTGCAGACCCACATGACCAACAGCCGGCTGACCGATCCCGAAATCCTCGAGACTCGGCTTCCGGTCCGGCTCGAGCGTTTCGCAATCCGGCGCGGTTCCGGCGGCGATGGCGAGCACAAGGGCGGCGACGGCGTGATCCGCGATCTTCGCTTCCTGGAACCGATGCGCGCGAACATGCTCGCGAACCGGCGGCGCGTGGCGCCGAAGGGCCTGGCGGGCGGGAGCGATGCCCTGCCCGGCCGCAACTGGGTCGAGCGGGTAGACGGAACGACGGAGGAATTGACCGCAACGGACGCCGCGGAGATGCAGGCGGGCGACCGCTTCGTCATTGAGACGCCGGGCGGCGGCGGCTTTGGAGTGCGCGGATGAGCTACTGGCCGCTGCTCGGAATCCTTTTGGTCGTCGTCGGTTTCGCGCTGAAGTTGAACCCAATGCTGGTGGTCACTGCGTCCGCCATCGTCACCGGGCTGCTCGGCGGGATGGACCTGGTCGAGGTGATTTCCACCTTCGGCAAGGCGTTCAACGACAATCGCATCATCGCGATCGTGTGGATCGTGCTGCCGGTCATCGGACTGCTCGAACGCTATGGGCTGCAGCAACGCGCTGCGGCGGTGATCCGGGGCTTCCGCAACGCGACTACGGGCAAGCTGCTGCTGCTCTACCTCATCTACCGGCAGGTCACTGCGGCGATCGGCCTGCATTCGACCGCCGGGCATCCGCAGACCGTCCGGCCGCTGGTGGCGCCGATGGCCCTCGCCGCTGCTGAGAAACAGCATGGCGAGCTGGAGGAAGAGACGGCGGAGAGGGTGAAGGCCTATTCCGCAGCCACCGACAATGTCGGCCTGTTCTTCGGCGAGGACATCTTCTTCGCGATCGGTTCGATCGTGCTGATCCAGGCGACGCTTTCGACTTACGGTTATGAGCTGACACCGCTGCAGCTTGCGCTGTGGGCGATCCCGAGCGCCATCGCGGCCTTCATCATCCACGGGTTCCGCCTGATCCGGCTCGACCGCAAGCTGGGCCAGCGCAAGTGATCACGCTGCACTGGCTCTACACCCTTGCAGGGGCGATGTTCGCGGCCTTCGCCTTGCTGAGCGCGCTTGATGGCAAGAATCCGAAGCGGCTCGGCAATGCGGCCTTCTGGGGGCTGATGGCGCTAAGCCTGCTCGCGGGCGACCTGATCGGCGACTTCGGGAACGGCCTGCTCGTGCTTGGCCTCGCGGGGCTCGCCGGGTTCGGATTCATCGGCCGCAGCCACCCGCCGACGACCAGCGACGACGAGCGCCAGGACTGGTCCGCGAAGCTGGGCAACAAGCTGTTCCTGCCCGCGCTGATCATCCCCGTGACGGCTTTGCTCGGTACGCTCATTTATACCTACACGCCGGTCGGCGATCTCGGCTGGATCGAGGAGAAGCGCGAGACCTACGTCTTCCTCGGTGTCGGCGTGCTGCTGGCCATCGGCACCATCTTCGCCTGGCTTCGACCGCCGGCGGTTGCCCCACTGCAGGAAGGCCGCCGCCTGATCGACGCCATCGGATGGGCCGCCGTCCTGCCGCAGATGCTGGCGGCTCTCGGCGTTCTGTTCGCCGCCGCCGGCGTCGGCACGATCATCGGCGAACTGACCGGCACGGTCATTCCCAAAGGCAATGTGTTCGCCACCGTTCTGGTGTTTGCGCTGGGCATGGCCTTGTTCACGATGATCATGGGCAATGCCTTCGCCGCCTTTCCGGTGATGATCGCGGCGATCGGCGCCCCGCTGCTGATTCAGGCGTATGGAGGCGATCCAGCGGTGATCGGAGCGGTCGGGATGCTCGCAGGCTTCTGCGGAACGTTGATGACCCCGATGGCGGCCAACTTCAATCTCGTGCCCGCGGCCCTGCTGGAGCTGAAGGATCAGTATGGCGTGATCCGCGCCCAGATACCGACGGCGCTGCCATTGCTCGCCGCGAACATCCTGATCCTGTATTTCGCAGCCTTCCGATGAGTCGTTTCAGCCTCGATGCAGACACGGCGGCACGTTTCGCCCGCATCGCGCTCGGCCATGTGCGGCAGGAATATCCGCACAAGCTCGACCATGTGCTTGGGTCGGACGAGGACGCGCTGCCACCACATGTGCTGCACCCGATCTTCTTCGGCAGCTTCGACTGGCACAGCTGCGTGCACGGCTGGTGGACGCTGCTGACGCTGCGCAGGCTGTTCCCGGACACCGACGAGGCGCGGGCGATCGAGAAGCTCGCCGACGGAAGCTTTACGGCGGAGAAGGTGGGCGTTGAGCTGGCCTATCTGGACCGGCCGCTGAGCCGCGGGTTCGAGCGGCCGTATGGCTGGGCATGGCTACTGCAGCTTCACCTCGAGGCCTCGCGGCACGAGGATTTCACTTGGAGCGCGGAGCTGGAACCGCTTGCTCGGGCCTTCGCTGACCGCCTGCGCGACCATCTGAAGCTGCTCACCTATCCCATTCGGGTCGGCACGCACTTCAACACGGCTTTCGCTTTGGTCCTTTTCCTCGAATGGTCGGATCGGTTCGACGACGGACTGGCGGAAGCCATTCGGGAGCGAGCGAAGCACTGGTTCGAGAACGACCGCGACTGCCAGGCGTGGGAGCCGGGCGGCGACGAGTTCCTCTCACCGGCGCTGATCGAGGCGTTGTGCATGGCCCGGACGCTGACCGAGCCCGAGTTCCACGGCTGGTTCGGCGGCTTTCTTCCACGCGTCGACGCAAGCGATCCGGCGACACTCTTCATGCCTGCGACGGTCAGCGACCGCAGCGACGGCAAGATCGCGCACCTCGACGGGCTGAACCTCAGCCGGGCCTGGTGCTGGCGGAGCCTCGCCCCATTGCTTCCGGCAGAGGAGAGCCAGCTGGCCTACGACACCGCCGAGGTACATCTGGAAGCTGCCATGCCGCACGTCGCGGGCGATTACATGGGCGAGCATTGGCTCGCGAGCTTCGCCCTTCTGGCGCTGCTCGCTAGTGACACTTGAAGCGGTCGAACGGCTCCAGGCAGGATTTGCACCGCCACTGCGCCTTGCAGGGCGTCGATCCGAAGCGGCTGACCTCGACCGTATCGGTCGATCCGCATTGCGGGCAGATGGCCGTCGCTGACTCGCTCGGAGGGGCGATCCCGTAATCGTGCAGGCGCTGACGGCCGCGGTCGGTGATCCAGGCGGTCGTCCACGGCGGGAATAGTACGCGCTCGATGCCGACATGATCGAAGCCCGCATCGTCGAGCGCATCGCGGATGAGATTCTCGATCGCGATCGTGGCCGGGCAACCGGTGTAGGTCGGCGTGACGCGGACCCGCGGCGGGCGATCCGCGAAGCCGCGGATGATGCCGAGATCGGTGATCGAGACGGCCGGAATCTCCGGGTCCATCACCTTGTCGAGCACGGCCATGATCGCCGCCTCGTCCAGCACCGCGACATCGCTCATGACGGACACACTACACCCGTTCGGGGCTGGGCGCGATTGAGAGCCGTCAAATAACTCCGCGGCGCATCTGGTCTAGCTCGATGCTCTCGAAAAGCGCCTTGAAATTGCCCTCGCCGAAGCCCTCGTTGCCCTTGCGCTGGATGAGCTCGAAGAAGATCGGGCCGATCACGTTCTGGGTGAAGATCTGCAGCAGCAGCCCTTGTCCTTCGGTCGGCGCGCCGTCCATCAGGATACGGCGCTTTTCCAGCTCCGGAATGTTCTCGCCATGGCCCTGGATGCGCTCGGGAAGCATCTCGTAATAGGTGTCGGGCGTGTCCTGGAACTCAACGCCGCGGCCGCGCAGCACGTCGACGCTCTCGTAGATGTTGGTCGTGCCCAGCGCGATGTGCTGGATGCCCTCGCCTTTGTACTCGCGCAGGAATTCCTCGATCTGGCTCTTGTCGTCCTGGCTCTCGTTGAGCGGGATGCGGATCTTGCCGCAGGGCGAGGTCATCGCCTTCGAGAAAAGGCCGGTGACCTTTCCCTCGATGTCGAAGTAGCGGATCTCACGGAAGTTGAAGAGCCGCTCGTAGAAATCGGCCCAGAATGCCATCCGGCCGCGATGCACATTGTGGGTGAGATGGTCGATGTAGGTCAGGCGGCTGTCGAGCTCGGCCATGCGCTCATCGGCGTCGGGGAAGAAATCGAAGTCGACCTCGTAGATCGAGCCGTTCGGGCCATAGGTGTCGACGAAGAAGAGCAGGGACCCACCGATGCCTTCGATGGCCGGAATGTCCATCTCGCCATGCTCAGTATCGACCTTGACCGGCGTAGCGCCGAGCTTCACCGCGCGTTCGAAGGCCGCCTTCGCGTCCTTGACGCGGAAGGCCATGGCGCAGGCGCTGGGACCGTGATCGCGGGCGTAGGCCTCGGCATAGCTGCCGGGCTCGGCATTGATGATGAAGTTGATGTCGCCCTGGCGGTGGAGCGTGACGTCCTTGCGCTTGTGCCGGGCGACGGCCGGGAAGCCCATCTTGGTGAACAGGTCGCGCAGCAGGGTGGTGTCGGGCGCGGTATATTCGACGAACTCGAACCCGTCGGTTCCCATCGGGTTTTCGAGGCCCAGCGGGCTCTTCTCGGCGACTTGCGTGGCCATCAGTCTCTCCTTTCGGCCCAAGTGCGCCTCCCCGAACAGCATTTCAAGCGAGGCGAATGTTCACGAATGTTCACGGTCACGAGCGGTCTTGCAGGCGTCCCGGTGCATTCGATGCTGGCCATCCCATGCGCCTTAAGCGAAAGCAGCGGCTGTAGGACAGGAGGTTCCGATGGACGTGCCACAGGGCTGGAGCACCGAGAGCGGCGGCAAGGCGCTCGTCCGAACCTTCAAGTTCGCCGATTTCTCCGAAGCGTTTGGGTTCCTGTCGCGCGTGGCGCTGCACGCCGAAAAGGTCGATCACCATCCCGAGTTCACCAGCGTCTGGAATCGCGTCGATTTTCGTTTGACGAGTCACGACGCAGGCGGGGTGACCGACCGCGACGTGGCGCTCGCGACCGCCATCAATGCACTCGCCGGAGGCGGAGACTGAGATGAACTCGCTGACGATCGCCATGCTTGCCGCGGCCGCGGCGAACGCCCACCCGGCGGAGGTCGAGCAGCAATTGGCGTTCATGGTGGGCGACTGGACGATCAAGGGCCTAGAGGCGAATTATCGCGACCAGTGCACCTGGTTCGATGCCCGCAGCTTCGTCGTCTGCGACACGACGGATAATCGACGCGGCAACCATCACAGCATCGCTGTTCTGGGGTGGTCGGCCGCCGGGTCTCACTTCACCTATCAGCAGTATGACGAGTCCGGGCGGAGCCGCACCGAGCCCTGCTACGCCAACGGTGAAAAGGGTCTCACCTGCCTGGGCGAGATGCGCACCAAGGATGGGCTGGTGCAGACCCGAAGCTACATCTGGCCGACGGCGACCGGACTAGGGATTCGCCAGGAAAAGTCCGTCAACGCGGGTCCGTGGACCGACGTTGGACGGGTCGACTACGTCCGGCGCGCGCCATAGATTGATCGACCGCCTCAGTAGGAGGCGAAGACTTTCGTATTGCCGGACTTGTCGAACAGGATGACCTGGTACGGCTCCTTGTGGTCCCCATGCTCCATTCCCGGCGAGCCCATCACCATGCCCGGGACGGCGATGCCCGCCGCTTTGGGCTTGGTCGCTAGCAGGCGCTTTACGTCCGCGGCGGGAACGTGGCCCTCGATCGCGTAGCCGCCGATCTCACTGGTATGGCAGGACCGCATGGCGTCCGGAACACCGAGGCGGGCGCGGGTCGGCGCGACGTCCTCGACCTCCTTCACCTGCACGTCGAAGCCCGCCTTCTTCATGTGCTCGACCCAATGCTTGCAGCATCCGCAATAGGCCGTTTTCGTCACGACGAGTGTCGCGGCAGCAGCGCTTTGCGCCATGGAGAGGAATGCGAGCGGGGCGACGATGGTGAGCAGTCTGCGCTTCATGGGAACCGCCTTCAGATGTGGATGCCTGTGACTAAGCGCTCGAACCTGTAGGAGAGATGACTGCCGATTTCGAGTCTGGTCGAGGGCCGCGAGCCGTTCGCACCAGCCCGAGCGCCACGATGACGAAGGCGCTGGCGGCTGAAACGGCAAGCAGCGCCGTTCGAGCGGACGCAGGCAGATCGATAAGCAGGACGAGGCTGGAGACTGCCCAGACCAGCGCGAGGACCGGCAGCCGCCTCCCATAATCGCGCACCCGGAACGGGTGGACGAAGTGGATCGGCGCGAACGTCAGGATGACGAGGGCTATCACGACGGCTGCGGCGACGACGGGATCGACCTGCGCAGCATAGAGGTACAGCGCGACGACATTCCACAATGCGGGAAAGCCCCGGAAGTAATTGTCCTCGGTTTTCATATCGCGGCGGGCGAAGATGTAGAGGGAGGACAGTTGGATGAGGGCCGCGAGCGGGACTGCGACCGGACCGGGCAGAAGCCGCGCTTCGAGTATGAAGAGCGTCGGGACAAAGACGTAGTTCAGATAGTCGATCACGAGGTCGAGCACGTCACCGTCGACGCGCGGCGCACGCTCCTTCACTCGGGCCGCGCGGGCGAACGTCCCGTCGATCCCGTCGACGACCAGTGCGGCGAATAGCCAGAGCATGGCCTCGGTCCATCGATGCCCGTTGATCGCCAGCACGGCGAGAAGCGCGAGCACGGCGCCCGACGCGGAAAATGCGTGGACCCCCCAAGCCGCCGCCGAGAATTTTCGCTGTGTTTCCGCCATGTCAACTGCCAACGAGAGCTTCGGACAGTCGTTCCTACGACGAGCCGTTTCGGAAGCGAAACCGCAGCCGCTTTGCCGCGTTCTGCGTCGTCGTGAGGGTGCTCAGTGGATAACAGGACGACATTGCTCGAGCCCGGCCGGAATTGCTGGCGGGTGGAGCGCGCCGAACGCGCCTCGCTCGTCGTCGATGCCGCCGACTATTTCCACCTGGCCCGGAAGGCGATGCTTCGCGCCGAGAAGCAGATCCTGCTGATCGGCTGGGATTTCGACACTCGGATTTGCCTCGATTACGATGCCGATGACGGCGCTCCGGCGGAACTGGGCACCTTCCTGTCCTGGCTGCCGAAGAACCGGCCGGGACTGCAGATCCACATCCTCAAGTGGGACCTAGGCGCGATCAAGCTGCTGGGACGCGGGACGACGGTGCTGCGGTTGGCGCGTTGGGCGGCGAGCAACCAGATCCACTTCAAGCTCGATGGCGCGCATGCGGTCGGTGCCAGCCATCACCACAAGATCGTGGTGATCGACGACAGGTTCGCCTTTTGCGGCGGCATCGACATGACCGCCGACCGATGGGACACGCGGGGTCATCTCGATGACGACGAGCATCGGCACCGGCCGACCACCCACCGGGCTTACGGGCCGTGGCACGATGCGACCATGGCTGTGGACGGCAAGGTCGCGGCCGCCCTCGGCGAGCATGCGCGGTCGCGGTGGGAAGCGGCAGGAGGCGAGCCGATCGAACCGCCTAAAGCCGCCAGCGACCCATGGCCGGAGGAGCTGGAGCCGCAGTTCCGCAACGTCGACATCGCCATTGCGCGAACGCGCGGAGAGTATGAGGACGAGAAATGCGTTCGCGAGATCGAGGCGCTCTACGTCGACATGATCAAGAGCGCGAAACGCTTCATCTACGCTGAGAACCAATATTTCGCGTCGCGGGTCATCGCCAAGGCAATCTGCGAACGCTTGTCGGAGGACGATCCGCCCGAGATCGTGATCGTCAATCCACACAGCGCCGACGGCTGGCTGGAAGATGCGGCGATGAGCGGCGCGCGGGCTCAGCTGATGGAAGTCGTGCGCAAATGCGACAAGCACGGCCGCTTCCGTCTCTATTATCCGGTGACGGAGAAGCGCGGAGACATCTACGTCCATTCGAAGATCACGATCGTCGACGATCGCATGATCCGTGTCGGGTCGGCCAACATGAACAACCGGTCGATGGGTCTCGACAGCGAGTGCGACCTGCTGATCGATGCGGATTTGGAGACGAACAAAGGGGCCGAGGAGACGATTGCGGCGCTGCGGGCAGATCTGCTGGCCGAGCACCTTGGCGTCTCGGTCGATACGATCGACGCGACGCTGGCCAAGACGGGGTCGCTGATCAAGACGATTGAGTCGTTCAGCGGAAGCCAGGGGCGCGGACTCGTTCACTACATCCCCGATGAGCCGACGGCGGCGGAGCGCAATCTCGCCGAGAGCCAGGCACTCGACCCCGAGAGCGCCGGCGAGACATTCGAGCCATTGGCGCGCCCGGGCCTGCTCGCGCGACTCCGTGCCTGAGCGGTGGAGGATTCGATCAGGCGCGCTATAGCCCTCACCAATGGCCGACGACGCACCAGTCCACGAATATCGAACGGGCTCCGATCCCCGTACCCTGCGCGATGCCCTCGGCTGCTTCGCGACCGGAGTCACGGTGGTCACCTGCTTCGACGAGGAGGGCCAGCCGGTCGGAATCACGGCGAACAGCTTCACATCGGTGTCGATGGAACCCCCGCTGCTGCTGGTGTGCATTCACAAGCAGGCGGCGTGCGCTTCGGCCTTTACCGTCGCCGATCATTTCGCGATCAATGTGCTTCAGACCGAGCAGCAGCCTGCCTCAATCCGCTTCTCAACTCGGCAAGAGGATCGCTTCGGGGTCAACGATTGGTCGCGCGGCGAATTCGGCGCTCCAGTGCTCAAGGAATCGCTCGGGGTGTTCGAGTGCCAGAGGTACGCCGTCTATGACGGCGGCGATCACCACATCTTGGTCGGAGAGGTCGTCAAGGCGAGTTTCGACGCCAACCTGGACCCGCTTCTGTTCTTTCGCGGCCGCTACCGAAGGCTGCACTTCGACTAGGCGGTCGCTGCCACGTCCTTCTTGCGCTTGTGAAGAAGGTGCACAACGCCGACGATCGGGGCAGCGACGATGGCGCCGACGATGGATGCGCCGACGGCATTCAGCAGCCATTCGATAACCGCCGACCCACCCGACAGCGCGTGGGCGGTGTCGTGGACGAAGTGCGGCAGCGCTTCGAGAATGTGCAGTTCCTCCAGCCCATGCAGAAGGATTCCGCCGCCCACCCAGAGCATGGCCGCGGTGCCGATGATCGAAAGAGCCTTGAGCAGATGCGGCACGCCGAACACGAGCGCGCGGCCCACCAGCTGTGGCGCTCGGCTACGCCGTTCCACCAGGTGCAGGCCGATGTCGTCGAGCTTCACGATCAGGCCGACCACCCCGTAAACGGCGGCGGTGATGACAACACCCACTGCGGCGAGCGCGGCGGCCTGCATCCAGATGCCGTTACCCTCGAGTTCAGCGAGCGCGATCGCCATGATCTCGGCGGACAGGATGAAGTCGGTGCGGATAGCTCCGGCGACCTGCAACTTCTCCAACTCGGCTGGGTCGTCCAGCGCGTCGATCACCTCGTCCTCATGATGATGGTCGCCGGCAATCGCCTCGATGATCTTCTCGGTCGCTTCGAACGCGAGATAGGCGCCGCCGACCATCAGCAAGGGCGTGATCAGTATGGGCAAGAAGGCGGCGAGCAGCATCGCCGCCGGAAGCAGGATCAGCAGTTTGTTCTTGAGACTGCCAAGCGCAATCTTGCCGATGATCGGCAGTTCCCGCTCCGGCGCGAGGCCGGTGACGTAACGGGGCGTCACCGCCGTATCGTCGATTACGACGCCAGCGGCCTTGGTCCCCGCCTTACCGACGGCGAGGCCGACATCGTCCACGGAAGCAGCGGCAAGCTTGGCAATGGTGGCGACATCGTCGAGGAGCGCGATCAGACCGGATGGCATTTGCGGCGCTTAGGCGAACTTGCGGTTGCGGCGCAATTCGCGCAGTGCCGCGGCCATGCTGGGACTGGACTTCATCCGAACGAACTTAGAGGCCGTCGAGCGCGCAATCATCGACAAGGGCGCCAATCTCGACCTTGACGCCCTGATCATGGCTGCGGCGGAAGTGCGCCATCTCAGGACCCAGATCGACAATCTGCGGGCCGAACGGAACAGCATCAGCGCCTCTTTCAAGGATGCCGCGCCGGAGGAACGCGCCGCCCTTGGTGCGAAGGCGAAGGAAGCGGGCGCGAAAGCCGGAGAATATGAAAAGCGGCTGGGTGAGAAGGAAGATTTCCTCAACTCGCTGCTGATGCGCGTTCCGAACATCCCTTGGGAGGGCGCGCCGGTTGGACCTGACGAGAGCTTCAACACGGTCGTTCGGCAGGAAGGCGCGGTTCCGCAGTTCGACTTCGAGCCCCTCGACCATGTCGCACTGATCGAGAAGAACGACTGGGCCGACCTCAGCCGCATCGTCCAGGTTTCGGGATCGCGGCAATATTGCCTCAAGGGCCGGCTGGCGCTGCTCGAAACCAAGCTGATGGGCTGGGCGCTGGAGCGGATCGCCGACGCCGGCTTCACTCCGATCACCGTCCCCTCAATGGCGCGCGAGCAGGCCTTCCTCAACCAGGGGCAGTTCCCGGGTCACCGGGAAGAAACATACGAGATCCCGGCAGACGAGCTGTGGCTTGCGGGAACGGCGGAGGTCGCGCTGACCTCGCTCCATTCGGGCGAGATCATCGAGGGCGACAAGCTCCCGATCCTCTACGCGGGCTACTCCCCCTGCTTCCGGCGCGAGGCGGGCAGCGCGGGCAAGGACGTGCGCGGGCTGTTGCGCGTCCATCAGTTCGTGAAGGTCGAGCAGTACGTCATCTGCGAGGCCGACGAGGCGCAATCGGCATCATGGCACGCGCGGCTGCTCGAATTGGCCGAAAGCATGCTGACGGCGCTCGAAATCCCCTATCAGGTCATCGAAACTTCCACCGGCGACATGGGTTTGGGCAAGTTCCGGATGAACGACCTGGAGAGCTGGGTGCCGAGTCTAGGCAAGTATCGCGAGACGCATAGCTGCTCGACGCTTCACGACTGGCAGGCGCGGCGGGCGAACATCCGCTACCGCGGCAGCGACGGGAAGGTGCGTTTCACGCACACGCTCAACAATACGGCGCTTGCGAGCCCACGGATCCTCGTGCCGCTGCTGGAAAACCATCAGACGGCGGACGGGCGCGTGAAGTTGCCGAAGGCACTGCAGGAGCTGATCGGGGGCGAATATCTCTAAAGCGAAGTGGGAGGGTGACGACAGGCCACCGTCCGGCTTCAAGCGTGTCCGCGAACTGGCGTGGAACCTGGCTCGGCTGTGGCATGGATTCGGCCCGCGCGGCGCCATCGGCCCGGAGGACGGGCCACCGGTATTGGTCATTCCCGGCTTCCTCGCTCGCGACTCCACCACACTTGCATTGCGAAAGGCGCTCGCGGCCCAGGGCTGGCGGGTTCACCCCTGGGGCATGGGACTGAACACAGGCGTCCGAGCCGACACGCTGCACAGGCTGGAAGCGTGCGTTGACGCGATCGGATCGAAGGAGCCAATCCTGATCGTCGGATGGAGTCTCGGCGGGCTCTATGCGCGGGAATTGGCGCGGCACGCGCCGAGCAAGGTTCGCGCGGTGGTGACGCTAGGTTCGCCGTTTTCGGGCGACCTGCACCAAAACAACGTCTGGAAGCTCTACGAATTCGTCGCCCGCCATAAGGTCGAGGATAGTCCAATCCCGCGGGTGACGGCGAAGCCGCCGGTGCCGCACCTGGCGATCTGGTCGCGCAACGACGGGATTGTGGCGCCGCGCGCTGCCTTCGGGCTGGACGGAGAACGAGACGAGGCGACCGAGCTGGACTGCAGCCACATGGCTTTTGCAGTTTCCCGCCGGGCTGCGGACGGGGTGGTGCGGGAAATCGACAGGTTCCTGAAATCGCACCCTTAATTCTCAAAAGTTATTGTTCCGGTAACGGAAAGACCCCATCTTCAGGACATGAAAGGTGCTCGGACCATCGCCGCTCCGGCGAGCAAGGTTCACCCGGACGACCTCGCACCTCCGGGCTGGCATCGATTGCGGGAAATCGCCTGGCATCTTCCGCGCTACCTTGCGGGCTTGGGCCCCCTCGGACCGCGCGGGCCGGAAGACGGGCCGCCGGCACTCGTAATTCCCGGCTTTCTTGCCACCGACCGGACGACGATGGACCTGCGCCGGGCGCTGGCCCGCGCTGGCTGGCGGGTGCATCCGTGGCTGCAGGGACTGAACACCGGGCGCCAAGGCGGACACGCTGGAATTGCTGGAAAAGAGGCTCGACGAGATCGGCGGCGGACGACCCGTGCTTGTGGTCGGCTGGAGCCTCGGCGGGATGTTTGCGCGGCAGTTGGCGCATCGCTGCCCGGACAAGGTTCGCGGGGTCGTCACGCTCGGGTCGCCGTTTCTCCGGCGACCTCAAGACCAACACCAACGTCTGCGAATATTATGAGCGGATCGCCGGGCACGACGTGAACGAGCCGCCATTCCAGAATTTCGCGCACAAGCCGCCTGTGCCGACTCTGGCGCTCTGGTCGCGGCGGGACGGGATCGTTGCTCCAAGCGCCGCGCGCGGACGCGACCATGAGCGGGACAAGGCGGTCGAGGTGGACACCTATCACAGCGGTTTTGCGGTTCACCGGCCGGTGCTCAGCCAGGTGGTGAATCGAAATCCGCACCTTCCTGACCGAAGCCGAGGGCCGTCCGCCCGAGCTGCGGCCGATGAATGCCGCAGGCCGGCCGCCAAAAACGCGAAGGTCGCGCGAACAGCCTGATTTCGGCTGCCTCGGAGTCGCGCCATTGACTCCATCCACTGACTCGCGAGACAAGAACAAAAGTAGAACATAAACGTTGCGAGTCGTGTGGTTGGTGGCCTTTCCCTGGTTCCCGGTGGCGGAAGCCGTGCGGCTGAAATCTCTCCAGCTCCCCAGCGGGCTGGGTGAGCGCTGGCGCGTGCCGGCGCCGCCCAGCCCCACCTTGTCGGAGCTTTTCGCGGGCTCGCCCCGCGATGCCGGATGGGCGGGTTTCCTGCTTGCCCAGACGGACCGCGAAAAGCCCTTGCTGTGGGTGCAGGACCGCATGGCGATCATCGAAAGCGGCCGCATCTATCCGCCGGGGCTGGGCAGCGGCGAACTCATCCATGTCGAGGCGCGGGACGCGAAGCTCGCGCTCTGGGCGATGGAGGAAGGCCTGAGATGTTCGGGCCTGTCCGGAGTGATCGGCGAATTGTGGGGCGATCCCGCGAGCCTCGACTTCACCGCGACGCGGCGGCTTGCGGTCGCGGCGGAGCGGAGCCGGGTGCCGTGCTGGCTGGTGCGGCTGGCCGGGACCGCCAACCTCAGCGGCGCACGGATGCGCTGGCGGATCGCGAGCATGCCGAGCATCGCCAATCCGCTCGATCCGCGCGCTTCGGGTACGCCGGCCTGGGAAGTGGAACTGTTTCGCGCTCGTGGCCACCATGCCCGGCCGCTGGGGCATCGCATATGAGGCGGGTGCTTTCCATCTGGCTGCCGCACCTGGCCGTGGAACGCTGGGCGAGGTCGAGCGACTTCGGGCCTGACGATCCGGTCGTCCTCACCGTCGAAGGCGCGCACGGACCGATCATTCATGCGGTGACCCGATCGGCGGCTGAACGCGGTGCGTGCGCGGGTGCCCGCCTGACGGATGCGCGCGCGCTCGATCCATCGTTGATCGCAGTGCCGGCCGATCCCGCTGGCGAGCAGGCCTTGGTCGAACGGCTGGCGCGCTGGGCCGGGCGCTGGTCGCCTTTGGTCGAAGTGGACGGCGCGAATGCGCTGCGGCTGGACGTCACCGGCGTCGCGCATCTGTTCGGCGGCGAGCGCAAGCTGGTCGCGGACGTGCAGACGCGATTCGCCTTGGCCGGCCTTACGACCCGCGTAGCCATGGCGCCGACGGCCGCGGCCGCTTGGGCGCTGGCGCATTACGGCCATGCCGCGGCGATGATCTGCGGCAAGGACACCGGCGCGAAGCTCGCCGATCTGCCGGTCGCAGCGCTGCGGTTGCCGCCGGAAGCGACACGGACGCTGGAGCGTTTGGGACTGAAGACCGTCGGCACCTTGGCCGGGATCGAGCGGCGCTCGCTCGCCCGCCGTTTCCGCGAGGCGGACAATCCGGTCGATGCGCTCGACCGCGCGCTTGGCCGCAAGCCGGAGCCGCTGACCGCAATTCCCACCCACCGGCCGCCGCGTGCCTTGCTCAAGCTTGAAGAGCCCGCGACGCATCCGGAGGCTGCGGCCCAGGCGCTCGAGCGGCTGATCCCCGACCTCGTCCAGCAGCTTCAGCGGCGGCACCTGGGTGCACGGCGGCTGACGCTGACCGGTTTCCGAGTCGACGGAAGCACGGCTGTCGCTTCGGTCGCGACGAGCATTCCCAGCCGGGAGCAGAAGCATCTTCATCGGTTGATCGGCGACAAGGTTTCCGCGCTCGATCCCGGCTTCGGTTTCGATGCCTTTGTGCTGGAAGCGAGCTGGGCGGAGGATTTGTCGGCCGCGCAGGATAGCCTCGTCGAAGAGCCGTCGAGCGAACGCGAGGTGGCGCGGCTGATCGATAGGCTGAGCGTGAAGCTCGGCTCCGACAAGGTGCGGCGGCCGCAGCCCTATGAAAGCCATCTGCCCGAGCGGGCGAGCGGATGGCGACCTGCGCTGGAGAAGACCGATGCAGTGCGGGCAGCCCCGGCAGCGGCGCGGCCGCAGCGGATGCTCGACCGGCCGGAAGCCATCGCCGTCGTCTACGCCACGCCAGAAGGCGTTCCGCGCCGTTTCGTGTGGCGGCGGGCGGTGCACGACATCGCCCGTGTCGAAGGGCCGGAGCGGATCGCGCCGGAATGGTGGCGCGAGCGATCCACCGCTCGCCTGCGCGATTACTACCGCGTCGAGGATCAAGCCGGCCGCCGCTACTGGATCTACCGCGAAGGGCTATTCGGCGACGGACGCGGCGGCCTGCCCGAGTGGTACATCCATGGCCTGTTCGGCTGATGCCCGACAAGCCGTCCTTCTCCCGGCTTCGATTGGTGCGGACCGAGGATATGCCTCCTCCGCCCATCGCGCCTTCCGCATTTGTCGAGCTTGGCGTCAGCTCGCCATTCTCCTTCCTGCGCGGCGCATCGGATGCGATCGAGCTGGTGCAGACGGCCCTCGCGGTCGGTTACGACGCCATCGGCATTGCCGATCGCAACACTTTTGCGGGTGTCGTCAGGATGCACAGCGCCTGCGACGCGGTGGGCCTCAAGCCGCTGATCGGGTGCCGGCTCGACCTCATCGATGCGCCGAGCCTGCTCGCTTATCCGATCGACCGCGACGGTTATGGACGACTGTCCCGGCTGTTGAGCCTCGGCAAGATGCGCGCCGACAAGGGCGAATGCGATCTCAGCCTTTCCGACGTCGCCGATCATTCCGAAGGGATCGCCTTCATCGCCTGGCCCAGCGACGATCTCGATGATTTCGAAGGGGAATTGCCGCGGCTGCGTGAAGCTTTGACGTCACTTCGCCACGTCGCGGCAAGCTGGCTCTATCGCGGTGACGACAGCGCCAGGATCGAGCGTCTCGACCGGCTGGCTCGGCGGAACGGCTGCACAATCCTCGCGACCAACGATGTCCATTATCATGCGCCCGACCGCCGGCCGCTGCAGGATGTCGTCACCTGCATCCGCGAGAAGGTCACGCTCACCACGGCGGGGTATCTGCTCAACCCGAACGCCGAACGGCATTTGAAATCGCCCGAGGAGATGGAGCGGCTGTTCGCGCGCTGGCCGCATGCGATTTCGGCGACGCGGGAGTTCGCCGACAGCCTGAATTTCAGCCTTAACGAGCTCCGCTACGAATATCCGCGGGAGACGGTGCCGGAGGGGCGTTCGCCGCAAGAGCATCTCGAACATCTGACATGGGAAGGCGCGCGTAAATTCTGGGGCGACAAAATCCCGTACAAGGTGCTGACCCAGCTCAACCATGAGCTGCGGCTGATCGCGAAGCTCGATTTCGCGCGCTATTTCCTGACCGTCCACGACATCGTCGCTTTCGCGCGCAGCCTCGATCCGCCGATCCTGTGCCAGGGCCGCGGGTCGGCGGCGAACAGCGCCGTCTGCTACTGCCTGGGCATCACTGCGGTCGACCCGGCGACCAGCAACCTCTTGTTCGAGCGCTTCATCTCCGAGGAGCGCAAGGAGCCGCCCGACATCGACGTCGACTTCGAACATGAGCGGCGCGAGGAAGTGATCCAGCACATCTACGACAAATACGGCCGCGACCGCGCCGGGATCGCGGCGACGATCATCCATTATCGACCGCGCTCCGCGGTTCGCGAGGTCGGCAAGGTGATGGGGCTGAGCGAGGACGTCTGCGCCGCCATCGCCTCCAATTACTGGGGCAGCATGGAAGCCGAAGTCGCGGAAGAGCGGGCGAAGGACGCCGGGCTCAACCTCGACGATCCGCACCTCAAGCGGACGATGATGCTCGCCAAGCAGCTCATCGGCATGCCGCGCCATTTGTCGCAGCATGTCGGCGGCTTCATCCTGACCGAGAGACCGCTGACCGAGACCGTGCCCATCGGCAATGGCGCGATGGAGGACCGCACCTTCATCGAATGGGACAAGGACGACATCGAGGAACTCGGCATCCTCAAGATCGACGTGCTCGCGCTCGGCATGCTGACCTGTATCCGCAAATGCTTCGACCTCATCGACCTGCATCATGGAGAGCGCTTCGAGCTGGCGACCGTCCCGCAGGAAGTGCCCGAGGTCTACGACATGCTGTGCAAGGGCAACTCGCTGGGCGTGTTCCAGGTCGAGAGCCGCGCGCAGATGAACATGCTTCCACGCCTCAAGCCGCGCTGCTTCTACGACCTGGTCATCGAGGTCGCTATCGTCCGACCGGGTCCGATCCAGGGCGACATGGTCCACCCTTTCCTCAAGCGCCGATCGGGCAAGGAGCCGGTGACCTTCCCCTGCCCCGATCCCGCGCATGGCGAGCCGGACGAGCTGGAGAAGATCCTCGGCCGAACCATGGGCGTCCCGATCTTCCAGGAGCAGGCGATGAAGATCGCGCTGGATGCGGCGAAGTTCAGTTCCGAGGAGGCGAACCAACTGCGCAAGGCCATGGCCACGTTCCGGTCGCGCGGAAACATCGACGTTCTGCAGGACAAGATGGTCGGGCGGATGGTGGAGCGCGGCTACGATCCGGACTTCGCCCAGCGCTGCTTCGACCAGATCAAGGGCTTCGGCGAATATGGCTTCCCCGAAAGCCACGCGGCGAGCTTCGCGCACCTCGTCTACGTGTCGAGCTGGCTGAAGTGGAAATATCCGGCGGCGTTTGCGTGTGGGCTGCTCAATTCGCAGCCGATGGGCTTCTACGCGCCGGCGCAGATTGTCCGCGATGCACGTGAGCATGGGGTGGAGGTGCTGCCGGTGGATGTGAATTACAGCGACTGGGATTGTACGCTGGAACCTCTCCCCCTCCCGGGATCCGTGCGACAGGCCTCCCAACCCCTCCCGCGAGCGGGAGGGGAGATTGGCACTGCGGCTAGGCTTCCGCCAGGTCGAAGGGCTGCACCGCGACGCGGTTGACCTGCTGGTGAACGCGCGCAGATCGCGACCCTACGATTCCGTCGAGGACTTGCGCACCCGCGGTGGTGTCCCCGTCCATGCCATTCAGAGGCTGGCGTCGGCCGATGCGTTCCGGTCGATGAACCTCGATCGCCGTGCCGCGCTGTGGGATTCGCGGGCGCTGAAACAGGCGCCGGACCTGCCTTTGTTCCTCGCCGCCGAGGCGCGCGACGAAGGTTCGGAACTGGAGCCTGCTCGCCTGCCGGCCATGCCGCTCAGCGAGCATGTGGTGAACGATTATCAGACGGTGCGGCTAAGCCTGAAGGCGCACCCGCTGCGCTTCCTGCGGGAGCATTATGCGGCGCAGAAGTTCGTCACTGCCGACCGGCTGAAGTCGGTCCGCGACGGGAAGCGCTTATCGATGGTGGGGCTTGTCCTCATCCGCCAGCGACCGGGCAGCGCCAAGGGCGTCTGCTTCATCACGCTGGAGGACGAGACCGGCATCGCCAATCTCGTCGTCTGGCCCGATGTGTTCGAAAAGCAGCGCAAGATCGTCATGGGCGCGCGCCTGATCGCGGTGCATGGCATTATCCAGAAAGACGCGGAGGACGGCGTCATCCACCTTGTCGCCCGGCAGCTGGAGGATCATACCCACATGCTGAGGCATTTGAGCGACGAATTGATGCCGTCGACGCTGAACCAGGGCGACGGTGGCGGAAGCTGGCGACCGCCCGCCGCGGGGCATCCGCGCGACGTGAACGTCATCCCGAAGAGCCGCGACTTCCACTAAGTCGTTCATCCGGCAGCAATTCCAGCGAACCATTCTTGCCTTAAAGTCCGGCTATTGGGCACCTCATGAAACGGTTCATCTTGAGCATTGCAGCGGCCGCCGTGGCGCTTGGAGCGTCCGCACCGGCGAGCGCGCAGGCCCTTGAAGGCAAGTGGGCGAACCCGAAGCGGAGCGTGATCGTCAACGTCGAGCGCTGCGGTGAGGCCTATTGCGGCACCGTCAGCTGGGCCTCCGCCAAGAATCGCGCGAAAGGCGCGGAACCCGGCACGCGGGTCCTCAGCGACCTTCGTCACCAGGGTGCCGGCGTTTACAAGGGCCGGGCCTATGAGCCGAAGCGGGAAATCCGCGGTTCCGCGACCGTTCGGCAGCTCGGTCCGAACACGATGGTCGTGAAGGGCTGCGCGATTGCGGGCCTGTTCTGCAAGGAGCAACGCTGGACGCGCATCAGCTAAGGGCGATCACCCTTTCGCCGACTTCGCCGGCAAGAACGGCAGTTTGCAGGGCCGACATGTCGTCGGCCCAATAGCGGTCGAACGAGCTGCGCGGCGTAAATTCGCGCACCTTTGAATGAATAGCCTGCAGCCGCGCACTGGTCCTCAGCGGCGCATGCAGATCGATCGCTTCCGCGGCAGCAATCAGCTCCACCGCAACGACGCCCGCTGCATTGCGCGCGATCTGGGCGGCCTTCCGCCCGGCGATCGGCGCCATGGAGACATGATCCTCCTGCCCGGCCGAGGTCGGGATGGAGTCGACGCTGGCCGGGAACGCCAGCGACTTGTTCTCGCTGACCAAGGCTGCGGCCGTCACCTGCGGGATCATCAGGCCGGAGTTCACGCCACTGTCCTGCGTCAGGAAAGGCGGCAGGCCGCTCATCTTCGGGTCGATCAGCACCGCCGTGCGCCGCTCCGACAGGGATCCGACCTCGCAAAGCGCCATGGAGATTATGTCGGCGGCGAACGCGACCGGCTGGGCGTGAAAATTGCCGCCCGAGATCGCCTCGTCCTCGTCGGGGAACACGATGGGATTGTCGGTCACGGCGCCGGCTTCGATAGTCAGCGTCCGCGCGGCGTTTTCCAGAAGATCGAGCGCGGCGCCCATCACCTGCGGCTGGCAGCGGAAGCTGTAGGGGTCCTGCACCTTTCCGCAGCGCGTGTGGCTGGCGATGATCTCGCTTCCGTCGAGCAGGTTGCGGATAGCGGAGGCGACGCGAATCTGGCCCGGCTGGCCGCGGACGTCCGACAGACGGGCGTCGAACGGCTTGGCGCTGCCCTTCAACGCATCGACCGAGAGGGCGCCCGCCGCGATGGCCGAAGCGAAGACGCGTTCGCCGGTGAACAAGGCATCGAGGGCAATGCGCGGTCGACGCCTGAGTCCCGTTGATCAGGGCGAGACCTTCCTTGGGACCCAGCTGCAGCGGCTGCATGCCCAGCGTCTTCAGCGCAGCCTCGGCCGTCATCACATTGCCGCGCACGTCGACCTTGCCCTTGCCCATGAGCGCCGCGATCAGATGCGCCAGCGGCGCGAGATCGCCCGATGCGCCAACGCTGCCCTGCGACGGGATCAGCGGCATGGCATCATGTTCGAGCAAGGCCTGGAGCGCCTCGATGACGAGCGGCCTGACGCCGGAGTAACCGCGGCCAAGCCCGAGCAGCTTGAGGATGATCATCAGCCGCGTCACGTGGCGCGGCAGCGGATCGCCGAGACCCGCGCTGTGCGACAGGATCAGGTTGGTCTGCAGTTCCGCGAGGCGCTCGTCGGGAATGCGCGTGCTCGCCAGCAGGCCGAAGCCGGTGTTAACGCCGTAGACCGTCTCGCCGCCGGCGACGATCCGATCGACCGAGGCCGCCGCGGCCGCAACCCGCTGCATCGAAGCGTCGTCGAGACAGACGCTGGCGCCCGCCCATATTCGGCGCAAATGATCCAGCGTGACGGCGGTCGGGTCGATCTTGAAGCTCATGGCGCCGCGTCTAGGAGATTCGTGGCGAGCGAGCCAGCCGTCGGGTCAGGCCGTCGCTGCCGCTTTCGGAGCGGTCGGCCGTGCGCCCGCTACCCAGCCGTGCCATGCGATGCCCAGGCTGACGATTCCCGTGAGCGTCAGCAGCAGGGGCAAGTTCGCAAAGGCAATCTGGCTGAAAATCCACGCCCAGCCGTCGACCCGCCCAAGCGTCTCGAACAGGATTTCTTGCGCGGCGATAATCCCGGCGACCAGCAGGAAGGGCCAGCCATGCTTGGGCGCCTGCCGGTACAGATAAAGCGCGAAGGCGATCGGTACGGCGTTGGACAGCGCAAAGACGTAGGAGAATGGGACGAGATCGATATCGAACATCGGGACATAGCCGCGCAGTAATCGCCAGATGATCGCCCCGACCACGAACATGAGTGTGGCCAGCATGTAGCGGGCATGCAGATGGACCTTGTAGCGGTACTTCAGACCGCCCCAGAACAGTAGAGCAAAGCCACCATTAGCCAGAAGATCGACGATGCCGATCTGAGCTATCTCGACGTTCTTCGGGTCGGTGAGGCCGCCGGCGAGCGTGGTCGCCTCGAGATGGATGACCCACACTCCAGCAACGAGGAAGAATGGGAAAAGGACGAACACGGCCAGCCCCGCATTCCGGTGGAGCGCCCAGCGGTCATTGTGAATCGACCAGCTCTGCAAAGCCGCGAGAATGGTCCAGAGGACAGCGCTCGCTGCATGGAAGTGCCAAGCGATCTCCGCGGCCGGCAAATCCTTGAGGTAGGATGGCCAGAAGGCGACGAAGGTCAGCACCAGGAATGCCAGAACTAAAACGTAGGCATTGCGATAGGGCATCGGCAGCCTCCCCCAAGGTGCGACGCACGGTTGCTACCACGAACCCGTGGACGAGCCTACGAAATCATCGGCAGGTCGAGACCCTGCTCCGCCGCGCAATCGACGGCGATGCGGTAACCGGCGTCGGCGTGACGCATGACGCCGGTGCCCGGGTCGTTCCACAGCACGCGCTCGAGGCGGCGGGCAGCGTCATCGGTGCCATCGGCGACGATCACCATGCCGCTATGCTGCGAATAGCCCATGCCGACGCCGCCGCCGTGGTGCAGCGATACCCAGGTCGCGCCTCCGGCCGTGTTAAGCAGCGCATTGAGCAGCGGCCAGTCGGAAACGACGTCGCTTCCGTCCATCATGCTTTCCGTCTCGCGATTGGGCGACGCGACGGAGCCGCTGTCGAGATGGTCGCGGCCGATGACGATCGGCGCGCTGACTTCGCCGTTGCGGACCATTTCGTTGAAGGCGAGGCCGAGCTTGTGGCGCTGACCGAGGCCCACCCAGCAGATGCGCGCCGGAAGGCCCTGAAACGCAATCCGCTCGCGCGCCATGTCGAGCCAGCGGTGCAAATGCGGATCGTCGGGGATCAACTCCTTCACTCGCTGGTCGGTGCGGTAGATGTCCTCGGGATCGCCTGAAAGAGCGACCCAGCGGAACGGGCCGACGCCGCGGCAGAAGAGCGGGCGGACATAGGCGGGAACGAAGCCGGGGAAGTCGAACGCGTGGGCGACGCCCATGTCCTTCGCTTCCTGGCGAATGTTGTTGCCATAATCGAAGGTCGGGACGCCCATGTCCTTGAACGCGAGCATCGCCTCGACATGGACTGCGATGGAGGCGCGGGCCGCTTCGGCGACGGCGGCGGGATCGCGCTCGCGCATCTCCTGCCACTTGGCGACGCTCCAGCCCGCCGGGCAATAGCCGTTGGCAGGGTCGTGCGCCGAAGTCTGGTCGGTAAGCGCATCCGGACGGATTCCGCGCTTGAGCATTTCCGGCAGAATTTCGGCTGCGTTGCCGAGCAGGCCGACGCTGGTTGGCTCCTCGGCCTGGGCGATGATCTCCAGCGCCTCATCGATGCTCGTTGCGCGCCGGTCGAGATAGCGCGTCTCCAGCCGCTTCTCGATGCGGCTTTCCTGGCACTCGATGGCGATGCAGTGCGCGCCGGCCATCACCGCAGCGAGCGGCTGCGCTCCGCCCATCCCGCCAAGTCCGGCTGTCAGGATCCACTTGCCCTTGAGGTCTCCGCCGAAATGCTGGCGGCCCATCTCGGCGAAGGTCTCGTACGTGCCTTGGACGATGCCCTGCGTGCCGATGTAGATCCACGAGCCGGCGGTCATCTGGCCGTACATCATCAGTCCGGCGCGATCGAGCTGGTTGAATGTCTCCCAATTCGCCCACTTGGGCACGATGTTGGAATTGGCGATGAGCACGCGCGGAGCGTCCTTGTGCGTCGGGAAGACGCCGACGGGCTTGCCGGACTGCACGAGCAAGGTCTGGTCTTCCTCCAGCCGCTCGAGCGTCTCGACGATCTTGTCGAAGCATTGCCAGTTGCGCGCAGCACGCCCGATGCCGCCATAGACGACCAGGCTCTGCGGATCCTCGGCGACCTCTTCGTCGAGATTGTTCATCAGCATGCGCACCGCCGCTTCGGTGGCCCAGCTTTTCGCCATAATCTCGCTTCCGCGGCGAGCGCGGATATGGCGGCTGTTGTCGCGTCGGTCGCTCAGCTGTCGGCTCCCCCGTAAATTCGTCTTTCCGGCCCCGGAAGGCCGATCCAGTAGCCCAGCTCGGCCAAGCTTTCGATACGCCACACACACAGGTCCGCCGCCTTGCCCGCCGCGATGCTGCCAGCCTCGCGCGCTACACCCAAAGCACGAGCCGCGTTGATGGTCATTCCAGCAAGCGCTTCTCCCGGCGTCAGCCCGAACAGGGTGCACGCCATGTTCATGGTCAGCGTAGGTGAGAGCATCGGCGAGGTGCCGGGATTGCAGTCGGTGGCGATGGCGATCGGGACCTTGTGCTTGCGCAATAGCTCGACCGGCGGCTTCGTCTTTTCCTGCAAGGCGTAGAAGGCGCCGGGCAGGAGCACCGCAACGGTGCCAGCCTTGGCCATGGCCTTCGCGCCGGCGTCATCCAGATGTTCGAGATGATCGGCCGATAGCGCCTTGTGTTTCGCCGCAAGTGCCGCACCGTTCTGGTTGGTGAGCTGCTCGGCGTGTAGGCGGACCGGCAGCCCGTTTGACTGTGCGGCGGTGAAGATGCGCTCGACCTCCTTGGGCGTGAACGCGATGCTTTCGCAGAAGGCATCGACGCTGGTCGCCAGCCGTTCGCGGACAGCGCGCGGGATCAGTTCGTCGGCGATCATTGCGACATAATCGTCGCGCCGGTCCTTATACTCTGGCGGAAGTGCGTGGAGCGCGAGCAGCGTGGGTACGATCCGTACCTGCTCGCTCGCGGCCAACGCGGCCGCACAGCGAAGCATGCGCAATTCGCCTTCCACGTCGAGCGCGTATCCCGACTTGATCTCGACGGTGGTGACACCGCCGCGCATCAGCGCGTCGAGGCGTAACGCCGCGGAAGCGAGAAGCTGGTCGTCGGACGTCGCTTGCGTGGCTCGTACCGTCGAGGCGATGCCGCCGCCCGCCCGTGCGATTTCCTCATAGGTCGCGCCCGCGCGGCGCATCGCATGCTCGTCCGCGCGCGTGCCCCCGAAGATCAGGTGAGTGTGACAGTCGACCAGTCCGGGCGTGACCCATGCCCCGCCCAGCGGCACGACTTCCTTCGCGCGAAAGCCCGCCAGTTCCGTGCGCTTGCCAACCCGCAGGATACGCCCGCCCTCGATGGCGATCGCGCCCTGTTCGATGATGCCGAGCGGGTTCCCCGGCGCGGGCTCCATGGTGGCGATACGGCAGTCGACGAGCAGGCGGTCCCACATGCCCGTCGCCTTAGGCGAGACCAGTTGCTACGGCAAAGGCATGAGTGGCTGGCCCAACCTTTCCGACCTGATCGTCACCGCGGACGAGGATGCGCCGGTTGGGCTTCGTCGGGGCGCCGCTTGGTGTGGGGTCTGTGACGCCGGGAAGCTGCGATCAGGCGCCGGCGCGGCTGCGCAAGACGCTGCGTCGCATCGGGCGTTATGACATCGAGAGCGGGCGAGAGATTGCGGCCCGGATCGCGGATCATGGGGATGTGGCGGTTGCGGGCATGTCCATCGAGCAGGCGACGGGCCCCATCCGAAGCGCGGTGGAGACGAGCACCACTCGGCGTGATCTCACGTTGCTCGTCGGCGGGAATAACGCCGTGACGCGTCCGGGGGTGCTCGGTCTTGGCATGCCTCTCGAGAAAGTCGGCCTGATCACGCTGGACGCGCATTTCGACATGCGTGAGACGGACGAGGGCCTCAGTAACGGGAACCCGGTACGGGCGCTAATTGAGGATGGACTGCCCGGAGCGAACATCGCGCAGGTCGGCCTCGCGAGCTTTGCCAACAGCGCGAAGATGCATCGCGACGCCATCGACGCCGGCAATCTGGTTATCACTATCGGCGATGTTTGCTTGAACGGAATTGAGGGCGCAATCGAACGCGCGCTGGCCCACGTCGAGCATTGCGAGGCGATCGTCGTTGACTGCGACATCGACGTGATCGACCGATCCCAGTTTCCCGCCGCGCCGGGAGCGCGGCCGGGCGGGATGGCTGCGGCCGATTTCTTCCGGGCAGTCCGCTTTCTCGCGTCGCAGGAGCGTGTGCGGGTCATCGACCTGACGGAATGGGACCCGCCGCTCGATCCGACGGACCTTAGCGCGCTGGCGGCAGCGCGCTGGGTGGCGGAGTGCCTCGCCGGCTATGAATTGCGCTGAAATTCCGCCGCTTTCTTGCGGCCGAGTTCCGACAGGGTCCTGAATGTGATCGAGAAACGGAGGTCGTCGCCGGGCGCGATGCTGTGCTCCCACTCATGCCGGGCCTCGCTGGACAGGAGGTAGGCCGAGCGCGGCTCGACCGGCAGACTGAATCGTCTGAAGCTGGAGCCGTCGCGCTGACGGAAGCGCAGGGTCGCCGGCGCATTCAGCGAGATGCCGACCACGCGATCGAAGATGTTGCGATCCTTGTGCCAGCCTATGCCGGCTCCCGGGTCGTAGCGGGCGACGAGCACATGCGCGATCTCGGCTGGATCGACCTTCGCCAACACGGCGGCCTTCTCACGGAGGGGCTGCAGCCAGTCGGGAATGGGTTCTGTCGGCCGGAAGCTCGCGTCGTCGAAGTCGTAGCGCCAGCCGTAGCTTTGCGTCTTCCTGTTGCCCGTCCAACCGTGGAAGCGGAAGGGCGCAAGGTCCATTGTCCCGAGCTGGTCGACGAGGGCGCGCTCATCGTCGCGGCTGATGATGTCTTCGCGATAGTCGAGGCCAGCAAGAAGCGGCTCCGCAAAGAGATCGGACTGGGTCATTTCCCGAAAAGCTCCGCAATTTCCGATGGCCGAAGCTCAGGTGCGAGCTGCTCGAACGTGCACTGTTTGGGCGCCTTGTCCGGACGCCAGCGGAGGAGCGCGGTCCCGTGCCGGAAGCGGCGGCCCGTGACCTGGTCGTAGCGCACTTCCACAACCAACTCGGGCCGCAGCGGCTGCCATTCCGTCGAGCGCGCATTCGCCCAGCGGCTCGGCCCGCCCGGCGCGTTGCCGGTGAAACCCGGAGGCTCGATCAGCTCTTCCAGCCTCTTCGTAAGGGCGGGGCGCTCCTTCGGTAGGCCGGAGGTGAAGCCGACGTGATGCAACGCACCCTCGTCGTCGTAGAGACCGAGCAGCAAGGACCCGACCTCACGTTTCTTCTCGGCATAGCGGAACCCTCCGATCACGCAGTCGGCCGTGCGGAGCTGCTTGACCTTGACCATCGCCCGCTCGCCGAACCGATACGGCTGATCGGAGCGCTTTGCGATGACCCCATCCAGGGCGCCGCCGCTGCGCCCGAGCCAGTCGAGTGCCCGATTATGGTCTGTCGTTGCGGGAGAAAGGAGTAGGCCGTCGACCACATTGGTTCTGTGGAAGCGCTCAAGCGCCTTGCGTCTCTCGCTTAGAGGTCGTTCGTCGAAGCTCTCTTCGCCGATCTCAAGAATGTCGAACAACATGAGTTGCGCCGGCGTTTCGCTGGCCAACTTGCGGATACGGCTCTCTGCCGGGTGGAGCCGCATCTGCAGCGCTTCGAAGTCGAGGCGATCCGCCAGCGGAAGGATCAACTCTCCGTCGACGACGAAGCTATGCTCCTTGGTCCGACCGAGGATCTCCAAGACTTCCGGAAAGTAGCGACCGAGTGGCTTGCCCGATCGCGAGATCATTTCGATCGCATCCCCGTCACGGCGGCCGATGCAGCGGAAGCCATCCCACTTGGGCTCGTACTGCCAGCCGTCGCCTTCCGGCAGTTCGGCGGCGAGCAGGGCCTCCATCGGTGCGGGCACAGGTTGGCGCGGCATGCGCGTTCAATCGCCGGATGCCTGCGCGCGTTCCGGGCAACAAAAAAGCCCGCTCGAAAGCGGGCTTGATTGGTTGCGGGGGCAGGATTTGAACCTGCGACCTTCAGGTTATGAGCCTGACGAGCTACCGGGCTGCTCCACCCCGCGCCAAACAACAAGGCCGCCGCGGGCGGATGCCCCCAGCGGCCTTGAAAACATTGCAAATGGGTTACTTCCGCACGCCGCCAGCAAAGCCTGGCGACGACCTACTCTTCCACTGCTTAAGCAGTAGTACCATCGGCGCTGTCCGGTTTCACGGCCGAGTTCGGGATGGGATCGGGTGGGTCACGGACGCTATGGTCACCAAGCTATGGTGACGGCGTACAGAAGTTCTAGAAACCGTGCGTTTATCCAGCTGCTTTTCCGACCGACCTTTGCAGGCCTGTCGATGATGGTGTGGATCCATCAAGCGCGAATAGGACAATTAGGACCGGTTAGCTCCATGCGTTACCGCACTTCCACACCCGGCCTATCAAGGTCGTGGTCTTCGACCGTCCTGAGATATCTTATCTTGAGGGAGGCTTCCCGCTTAGATGCTTTCAGCGGTTATCCCGTCCATGCATAGCTACCCTGCTGCGCGGCTGGCGCCACGACAGGTCCACCAGAGGCATGTTCAACCCGGTCCTCTCGTACTAGGGTCAACTCCTCTCAAATATCGACGCCCACGGCAGATAGGGACCAAACTGTCTCGCGACGTTCTGAACCCAGCTCACGTACCACTTTAATTGGCGAACAGCCAAACCCTTGGGACCTGCTCCAGCCCCAGGATGTGATGAGCCGACATCGAGGTGCCAAACAACCCCGTCGATATGAGCTCTTGGGGGTTATCAGCCTGTTATCCCCGGCGTACCTTTTATCCGTTGAGCGATGGCCCTTCCACGAGGGACCACCGGATCACTATGACCGACTTTCGTCTCTGCTCGACTTGTCAGTCTCGCAGTCAGGCGGGCTTATGCCATTGCACTCTAACAGACGGTTTCCAACCGTCCTGAGCCCACCATCGCGCGCCTCCGTTACTCTTTAGGAGGCGACCGCCCCAGTCAAACTACCCGCCACAGAGGGTCCCTGCGCC
>CAWAQT010000008.1:0-472500 GCA_963784245.1 uncultured Alphaproteobacteria bacterium | reverse complement strand
TGAATGTATTCTCGCATGGCCGCCGCCTCGCTCTCGATCCGCTCGATACGGTGCTTCACCAGATCCCCGATCGACACGATTCCCACCAGGCGGCCATTGGCGACCACCGGCAAGTGCCGAATCCGCCGCTGCGTAATCAAAGCCAAAGCGCTGAGCACAGGCGTCGACGGGTCAACCGTGATCGCCGGCGCGGTCATGACGCGGCTGACCGGCCAATCCAGCACTTCCGAGCCGTGATCGCGCAGGCAATAGATTACGTCGCGCTCGGACATGATGCCGGCGATCTCGTCGCCGTCGACGACCGGCAAGGCGCCGATCCTTCGCTCGCCGAGCAGCCGGACGGCGTCGCCGACAGTGGCCTGAGCCGAGATGGTCGCCACCTCGGTCCCCTTGTCGCCGAGAATCATCTGAACGTTCATTGCAGCCTCCGAGTCCGGTGCCGGGTGCAAGCCTTGATAGTCCCACTTCGCGAAGTCAAAGGGAAGGCCGTGCCCCGCCCAGACCCACTTCCAAGCCCGCGACTTTCGCTGCTACGCAAGTTTCGCCGGATCATGAAGCTTCTTGCGTTCTTCTCGATCGTGGTTGCGGCGATCGCGGTCCTGCTCGTCGCGCGCGGCAGTCAGGGGCCTCATATTCACTTGCTTCTTGCGACGGCCCTCGGGGCAGGACTCTCGGTCCTGCTCGCGAGGGCGTTGATGAGCCTCGTTTTCCTGAGCGCGCGTAGCGGGCACGACGCCGAAGCCAACAAATTTGAAAAGGACGAAACCAGTGAGTGACCATATCCGCGAGCCCATGCTTCGCGTCGTACCCGGCCCGACCGACATCAACGCCAACGGCCACATCTTCGGCGGCTGGGTGCTGAGCCAGATGGATATCGCCGGCGGCATCGCCGCCTCGCGCCGGGCGCAGGGTGCCGTCGCCACGGTCGCGATCGAGCGGATGGAGTTCATCACCCCGATCCACTTGCGCGACCTCATCTCGGTCTATGCGGAGGTGGAGCGCGTCGGCCGAACCTCCATGGGCGTGCGCATCGAGGTCGTCGCCAGCCGAGACCGCGGCGCGACCGAGCTCAAGGTCACCGAAGGCCTCTTCACCTTCGTTGCCCTTGACGAGGATCACCGGCCCCGGCTGGTCGACCCGGCCTAGGAAAAAGAAAGGCCCCCTCGCCGTACATCCGGGCGAGAGGGCCGGGCTTTCGTTCCGGGGAGTGGAGCGGAAAGCCTAACTGATCAGAAGTCGATCTGCGCACGGGTGCCGACGAAGTCGACGCCGTAATCGTAGTTGTCGACGTCCGGATCCGAGCTCGACAGGCCCGAGACTTCGTCGGCCAGCGGGCCGCCCGTCACGAACGCGTGGCTGTACTGGAGGTAGAAGCGCATCCAGTCCTCGGGGATCCACACCACGCTGGCGAGCAGGCCGAGCTGCTTGCCGCCACGCGTGTAGTTCGTCGACGCTGCAGCAGTGCCGGTCTGGAAGTTGTTGTTGAACGCTTCCTTCAGCTTGCCGGTGTCGAGATTGAGATAATCGACGCGGCCATTGAGCTGAACGGCACCCCAGCCGCCCTTGCTGAACGGCTTGAGGACCTTGGTGCGATCCCACGCGCCATTCTTGTAGCCGCGCGTCTCGCCGGTCAGGAAATAGCCCGCTTCGAGATAACCGCCCCAGAAGCTCGGGTTGCCGTCCGGAACGAGCGCCGTGACCGTGTCGCCGGGGAAGCGGTTCAGATTGTTCTCGCTGAAGTCGAGCGTGTCACCTTCGCTGTAGGCGTTCGATTTCAGATACTGGCCTTCAGCCGCAAGGTGCAGCGACTTGAAGATGCCGCCGAACTCGAGGCCGAAGATGTCGTCGGACTTGGCAGCGAAATTGCCGGTGTCGACGAAGCGGATGTCAGTCGTCTGAGTATAGGGACGCGCGCGGTACCGAGCGGTCTGGTTCGTAGACGCCTGGCCCGACGAACTGGCGGTCGTTCCATTGTTGTTGCTCTGGAACTCGCGGTGCTGGAAGTTTGCGCCAAAGTGGAGCTGGTTCGCGCCCATCAGCGGCGAGTAGGTGGCACGAGCCGCCGCGATCCAGCTGTCGTTATCGAACGTGCCGTCGATCGAGTGACCCGTGAACAGGCCGGCGTTGAAGCGCATGTCGCCGGCCGCATTGACATAGCCAGCGCTCACACCGATGCGGCGGGTGTTGACGAAGGCGTCGTCGAACGCGGCGCGCTCCATGAAGCTGGTGAAGCGCGAGCTCGTGATCTGCTCGAGGCCGTTCATGGTTTCGTGATTGCCGATCGTGAAGCTGTAAGGCTTGCCCGACGGCGCATAGGTGATGATGGCGTCGCCGAACCCGACGGAGCCATTCGCATAGTCCATCTCGAACTTGTATCCGAAGCCGCCCGGAATGGTGCCTTCGGCGCCGAGACGAATGCGGCGAACGCGCGAGTTGAAGCCCAGGTTGCGGGTGGCCAGGCTGCCATTGGGGTCATCGTCCGGATTGGAAATATATCCCGCGTCATACTGAAGTCGGCCGCGCGGCTTGAAGGTGAAGCCCGCCTCCTTGTCGGCATATTCAGGCGCGCCCTTCCAAGTAGGAACGGCCTTGGCCTGCTGAGTCTTCACGCCTTCCAGCGCTTCCTGAAGCGCTTCGACCTGCGCTTGCAGGAGCTCGATCTTTGCCTGGAGGTCGTCGACCTGGCCAGTGCCCTGGATCGTGGCATCGGCTGCGGCGTCCGAAGCGTCCGGCTCGGTAGCCTCCGGTTGCTGTGCGGCGGCCGGTTCCTGAGCTGCGGCATGAGCCGTCCCCGACATAATGAACGCGCTGCCCGAGAGAAGCGCAGCGATTACGAACTTGCGAGTCATTGAAGTCCCTTTCCCCCGCCCCCTCTTTGGGGGGCCTCGATCACCGGCCCCCAAGGGAGCCGGTGCCAACTGGATCATTGTCTTTTGAGTTTCCGAGCTATTTGAGGCTCGCGAAGTTGAGCGGAGCAAGGCTGCGCGCCGCCATCTGCGATCGCGCCCGCGCGGCGTTTGGAGCGGCAATCAGGCCAGCTTGGCGCAGGTAGCCGCGCGGACCGAAAGCGCTTTCCTTCGTGAACTCGGCAACGAATGCCTTGATCGACGGGATGGCGCCGACATGCGCGTTCTTGATGTAGACGTAGAGCGGACGCGCTCCCGGGTATTTGAAGCTGCTGATCGAATCATACGTCGGCGCGACCCCATTGATGGGGATGCCCTTCAGCAGGTTCGCATTCTCTTCGAGATACGAATAGCCGAACACCCCGACGGTGCCTGGATTCGCCTCGAGCTTCTGAACGATCAGATTGTCGTTCTCGCCCGCTTCGATGAACGCGCCGTCCTCGCGCATACCGGTGCAGATGGCCTTGTACTTGGTCTCGTTGGCTTTCTTCACGGCAGCCATGCCTGGGTTCGTCTCGCACCCTGCGGTCATGACCAGCTCGCCGAACGCGTCACGCGTGCCGCTTGTCGGCGGCGGGCCGTAGACGCGGATGGGAAGCGCCGGAAGCTTCGCATTCACGTCCTTCCAGGTCTTGGCCCGGTTCGGTTTGCCGAACGGCGTCTTGGCGAGGGCGAGATAAACGTCGCGCGTCGTCAGTCCCGCGAGCGGCGTGCGCTTCGACGTCGAAAGCGCGATTCCGTCGATGCCGACCTGGATCTCGGTAATCTTGGTAACGCCGTTCGCGCCGCACGCCTTGGCTTCTGAAGCCTTCATCCGGCGCGAGGCATTGGCGACATCCGGGAAGCGCTCTCCAACACCGGCGCAGAACAGCTTTATGCCAGCGCCAGTGCCGGTCGATTCGATGATCGGCGAGCCGAGGCGCGGATTGGCGCGGGCGACGCGCTCCGCAACCTGCTTGGCGAACGGATATACGGTCGAGGACCCGACTGCGCGCATCTGCGTGCGGGCCTCTGCGGCAGTGCTGACGGTAGTTGCGACGAGTGCGACTCCAGCCAGAGCCAAAAGCTTGCGTGACATTGTTGAAATTTCCCCTTGGAATCACCGGCAGCACTGCCGCCGGTGACTCGTCTCTAGGGGTGGGCCGCGACGACTAAATGACGCCTTTGTTTCGGTTGTGTGACGGCGACTTCACGCCTCGGCGTCGAGCGAATAACCCGCCGAACGCACGGTCCGGATGATGTCCCTGCGGCCGCCGTCATTGAGCGCCTTGCGTAGCCTGCGGACATGCACGTCGACGGTCCGCAGATCGATGTCCGGATCATGCGACCAGACCGAATCGAGCAGCCGCTCGCGAGAGAAGACGCGCCCGGGATTCTCGAGGAAATGCTTGAGGAGACGGAACTCCGTTGGGCCAAGGGAAATTGGGCTGCCAGCCCGACGGACACGATGCGCCGCGACATCCATTTCGACGTCGTCATAGCCCAGCTGTTCCGCTGCCAGCGCCGGACGGACCCGACGAAGCACGGCGCCGACGCGGGCGACGAGCTCGCGCGGGCTGAACGGCTTGGTGACATAGTCGTCCGCGCCCGTTTCCAGGCCGCGAATCCGGTCGCTCTCCTCGCCGCGCGCGGTGAGCATGATGATCGGAACATTGGCGGTCTCCGAACGGCGGCGAAGGCGGCGGCAGACCTCGAGGCCAAGTATGCCCTCGATCATCCAGTCGAGGATGATCACGTCGGGCGGATCCTCGCTGGCGAGAAGCAATGCCTCTTCACCATCGCCGGTCCGCCGGACATCATAATCCTCGCGCTCGAAATGCCAGATGAGGAGCTCGGCCAGCGCCCGGTCGTCCTCGACAAGCAGGAGCTTCTTGCGCGTCATGCGGGCTTCCTGCGCCGCTTCTTGGTGGGCTCGACCATATGTTCTCCGGTCGCGGCATAATAAACCATCTCGGCGATGTTCGTCGCATGATCGCCGACACGTTCCAGGTTCTTCGCAACGAACAGCAAATGCGCCGACTGGCCGATGTTGTGCGGGTTCTCCATCATGTGCGTCAGCAGCGTGCGGAAGATGGAGTCGTAAAAATCGTCCACCGCCTGGTCGCGCTCGCAGACACGCACTGCGGCCTTTGCGTCACGCTCGACGAAGGCGCGGAGGACGTCAGTCACCATGTCGGTCGCGATCCGCGCCATCTCGGGAAGTAGCGACATGGGCTCGATATCGCTCGCTCCATTGAGCAGCGGAACCCGCTTGGCGATGTTCTTGGCATAGTCGCCAATCCGCTCGACAACGCCGGAGATCTTGAGCGCCGCGACCGCGTCGCGAAGGTCGCCCGCCATTGGCGCACGGAGCGCGATCAGCTGCACGACGCGCTTCTCGGTCTCGATCTCTAGCCGATCGATTTCCTTGTCGCGCTCGACAACGCGTTGCGCGGATTCCGTATCGCGCTCGACCAGGCAACGCATTGCCTCGATGATGGCCTGCTGCGCGAGCTGGCCCATCTCGCTGATGAGCCCGCGAAGGCGATCGATGTCCTCGTCGAAGGCCTTGAGCGTGTGGCCGGTCTGCTGCTGCATGGTTCTGCTCCGATCAGCCGTACCGCCCAGTGATATAATCCTGGGTGCGCTGTTCGCGCGGGTTGGTGAACATCTCGCTGGTCTTGCCGTATTCGACCAGCTCGCCGAGGTGGAAAAAGGCAGTCCGCTGGGACACTCGCGCGGCCTGTTGCATGTTGTGAGTCACGATGACGATCGCGTAGCGGCCGCGGAGCTCGTGGATCAGCTCTTCGATACGCGCCGTCGCGATCGGATCGAGTGCAGAGCAGGGCTCGTCCATCAGGATGACTTCCGGATCAACCGCGATCGCGCGGGCGATGCAGAGGCGCTGTTGCTGTCCGCCGGAAAGCGCGGTGCCGCTCTCCGCAAGACGATCCTTGACCTCGTCCCAAAGGCCGGCGCGCTTCAGCGACTTCTCGACCGTCTCGTCGAGCTCGGCGCGCGTCGACGTGAGGCCGTGAATGCGCGGGCCGTAGGCGACGTTCTCGTAGATCGATTTCGGGAAGGGATTCGGCTTCTGGAATACCATGCCGACCCGCGCGCGCAATTGAACGACGTCCATTGCCGGCGAGTTGATGTCCGTACCATCGAGCTCAATCTTACCGGTGACGCGCGCCGACGGGATCGTGTCGTTCATTCGGTTCAGGCAACGCAGGAAGGTTGACTTGCCGCAGCCGGACGGACCGATGAACGCCGTCACCCGATCCTCGTGAACATCGATCGAGACGTCCTTGAGCGCCTGCTTTTCGCCGTAGTAAACGTCGATGCCGCGAGCGCGCATCTTCGGTTCGCGTTTGGCCCTCACCTCTTCATGCTCGTCCGCATCGGTGCCGAGGGACACTGCGAGGCCGCTCAGTGGGCGATCCTGGAGCGGGGAACCGCTGGCGACGGGATCGTCGAGCACCGAAGGCTCGTGCGGGAGCGGCTTTTCCGCCGTCGACGGCCCCTCCCGGCCCGCGTCGGCAGCGATTGCCGCCGAGGGCGTCGGGACCGGCGTAGTTGGAGTCATCGGAGTTTTTTCTTTCATGAGCATCTTGCCTACCAGCGTTGCTCGAAGCGGTTGCGAAGATAGATGGCGAGCGCGTTCATCAACAGCATGAACACAAGAAGGACGATGATCGCCGCACTCGTTTTCTCGACGAAGGAGCGGTCCACCTCATCCGACCAGAGGAAGATCTGAACCGGCAGCACAGTGGCCGGCTCCGAAATGCCCGACGGAGGATTGGCGATGAATGCCCGCATGCCGATCATGAGCAGCGGGGCGGTCTCGCCGAGCGCGCGGGCCATGCCGATGATCGTGCCGGTGAGAATACCGGGAAGCGCGAGCGGCAGGACGTGATGGAACACGACCTGCATCTTGGAAGCGCCTACACCCAGCGCCGCCTCGCGGATGGAGGGTGGCACGGACTTGATCGCGTTCCGGCCGGCGATGACGATGACCGGCATGGTCATCAGGGCAAGCGTCAGGCCTCCCACCAGCGGGGCCGAGCGCGGCATGTGCATGAAGTTGAGGAAGACGGCGAGGCCGAGAAGGCCGAAGATGATCGACGGGACGGCCGCGAGGTTGTTGATCGAAACCTCGATCGTGTCGGTCCAGCGGTTCCGGGCGGCAAATTCTTCGAGATATATCGCGGACAGAACGCCCACCGGGAAGGCAAGCGCCATCGTCACGACGATCGTCAGGAAGCTGCCCTTCAAGGCACCCCAGACGCCGGCCATTGCCGGATCGGTTGAGTCCGAAGCCTGCAGGAAATCCAAGGTCAGGCCGCCTGCGCCCCGATAGATCATGGTAGCCAGCAAGAAGGCGAGAAAGGCCAGCGATATGCCGACCGCCATTAGGCCGAGCAGCTTGAAGAGCCGTTCAGACTGGTAGCGCTTGCGCAACCGGTTCTGCATCGCGTCCCCGGTCCAGCGCGTGATCGCTGCGTCCGCAGTGGCGCTACTCATAAGCTTCCCGATATTTGCGCACGACGCTCAGCGCGATGAGGTTGAGGACGAGCGTGATCAGGAACAGCACAAGTCCGAGCGCGAAAGCCGCAAGAGTCTTGGCACTGTCGAACTCCTGGTCGCCGGTGAGCAGCTGAACGATCTGAACCGTGACGGTCGTCACGCTCTCGAACGGGTTGGCGGTGAGGTTGGCGGCCAGACCTGCCGCCATGACGACGATCATGGTTTCGCCGATTGCCCGGCTGACGGCTAACAGAATGCCGCCGACGACGCCGGGAAGGGCCGCCGGGAGCAACACCTTGCGGATAGTTTCCGAGCGTGTCGCGCCGAGCGCCAGGCTGCCGTCGTTCATCGCCGCTGGAACAGCCGCGATCGAATCGTCGGCCATGGAACTGACAAACGGGATAATCATGATGCCCATGACGAGTCCTGCCGCCAGAGCGCTTTCGCTGCTCGCGGATTCGACGCCTATCGCGATGCCGAATTCGCGAATCCAGGGTGCGACCGTCAGGGCGGCGAAATAGCCGTAAACCACCGTGGGAACGCCCGCGAGGATCTCCAGCAGCGGCTTGATCACCAATCGCGCCTTGGGGGCGGCATATTGGGTGAGATAGATCGCGCTCATCAGGCCGAGCGGGATTGCGACGATCATCGCGATGATCGCGCCGATCAGAATCGTGCCCCAGAACAGCGGAATCGACCCGAACGCGCCGGACGACCCGGCTTGGTCGGCGCGGATCGCGACCTGCGGGCTCCAGGTCAGTCCGAACAGGAACTCCGATGGAGGGACCAACGCGAAGAAGCGCAAAGATTCGAACAGGAGCGAAAGGACAATGCCCAAAGTCGTGAAGATCGCGATCGTGGATGCCGCGATCAAAAGGCCCGTCATCCACTTTTCGACCGACGTTCGGGCGCGGAACTGGCGGTCGCGCTTGCGTACGAACAGCAGGCCGGCGGCGCCCAACGCGAAAAGGATGGCGGCGACACCCCCGATCGAAGAATAGCGATCTTCCGCTTCCTTGATCAGCGGAGCGATCGCGGTCGACTCGGGATTGAACCCGGCCTCGATCTCACGATTCGCGATCTGCCGCGCTTCGGCGAGGATCGTGTCCCGCTGCATCGCAAAATCGGGGAGGGCCTGGCCCTCCGAGGTAGCGAGCACCGCCTCGTCCACGAGCCGGTTCTGCAGCGGCGTCCAGGCAGCAAGCACCAGCAGCGCCGGCGCCAGGATCCACAGCACGGCATGGGCCGCATGATAGGCGGGGAGGGAGTGAAGTCTGCCGCCTTCGCGAAGACGCGCGGCGCGTACATACGATATCCCCCCGATCGCCGCGGCAACCAGCAGGATCAAGATGAAGGCAAGTCCAAGCGTCATGTCAGGCTTGGGCGGGTTACTTCAGCCCAGCCGGATCGAGCGGCTTCAGTTCCGTGGCCTGCTTGTTGGCGGCTTCGAGATCCGCGCCGCGCAGCGGGACCAGGCCACGCTGCTCGAGGGGACCACCCTTGCCCCACGCCTTGCTGTAAGCCGCTACGAAGTCGCGAAGCGCCGGCTTGGCCGCGAGGTGCTCGCCCTTCACGTAGATGTAGAGCTTGCGCGCACCCGGATAGGAGAGATCCGAGATCGTCGCTTCCGTCGGCGATACGCCGTTGATCTGTACCGGGCTGACCTTATCCGCATTCTCATCCAGGAAGGAGTAGCCGAGGATCCCGACGGTGCCCGGATCGCTGGTCACCTTCTGGACAAGGAGATTATCATTCTCTCCCGCCTCCACGAACAGGCCATCCTCGCGAACCTTGGTGCAAACGTCCTTGTGCCTCGCCTCGTCCGACTCCTTGAGCGCCTTCATCGCCGGATCGGAGTTGCAACCCTTTTCGAGATAGAGCTCGACCAGGCTGTCGCGGGTGCCCGACGTCGGCGGAGGGCCGAGGACGCGAATCTTGACCGCCGGAAGCGCCGGATTGACGTCCTTCCAGGTCTGCGCCGTGTTCGCGCCTCTTCCGTACGGATTGGAGGCGAGCGCCTTGTAGACGTCCGCCTGGGTCAGGCTCAGCGGCTCGGCGCCTTTCGCCTGGATAAAGGTCAGGCCGTCGATCCCGACCGGAACTTCGATGACGTTCTTCACGCCGGCGGCGACGCACGATTCGTACTCGCTCTTTTTGATCTGCCGGGAAGCATTCTCGATGTCAGGGAAGTTCGCGCCCACGCCGCCGCAGAACAGCTTCATGCCCGCGCCCGTGCCCGTCGATTCGACGACCGCGCTTACGTTGGGATTGTCGCGCTGGAACTGCTCGGCGACTGCAGTGGTGAAGGGATAAACGGTCGACGAACCGACGACCTTAAGCTGCTGCTTGGCCGCGCCATCTCCGCCGCCGTTACTTCCACACGCAGCAAGCGCCGCCGCGAGCGGCAGCGCAATCATCATCTTCTTCACTGGCTAGCTCCCGTTTCGGATCACATCCGCTGGGAGTCCCCTACCTGTCGTTCCGCGACCAGTTCGTGACGGTCTGATTACAATATTGTGACAACGTAGCAGGCTGTCGCGAAACGAACGCCACCATTACGACGGCGCGTTGGTCGAAACGGGAAGAAGGACGTGCACGGTCGTTCCCTCGCCGACCTCGCTTTCGAAGGTCAGCCGGCCGCGGTGCCGTTCGACGATATGCTTGACGATGGAGAGGCCTAGCCCCGTCCCACCCAGCGAGCGGCTGCGGCTCGTATCCACGCGGTAGAAGCGCTCGGTAAGGCGCTGAAGATGCTCGCGTGCGATTCCTTCGCCGCGGTCGGCCACCGAGAGATGAACCATCTCATCCTCAAGCGACGCCGCCACGGTGATGCTTGTCCCCGGTTCACCGTACCGCAACGCATTGGTTATGAGATTGTCGAGCACCTGGAGGATCTGCACACGGTCCGCGGCGACGGGCGGCAGATGGGCGTGGATCGCGGTTACAAGCTCGGTTCCGCGCTCCTCTGCCATTCGCCTGGCGCTCTCGATCGAGACTTCGACAAGCTGCTCGAGGTCCACCGCTTCCGTCGGCGCAGAGAATTTCTCCGCCTCGATCCGCGACAGGGAAATCAGGTCCTCAACAACCCGCTGCATGCGCCTTGCCTCGTCATGGACGATGGCCAGGAACCGCTCTTGCGTGTCGCCGTCGAGATCGGCAGTGCGTTCCCGCAACGTTTCCGTGTAGCCGATCAATGTCGAGAGCGGCGTGCGCAGTTCGTGACTGGCGTTGGCGACGAAATCGACGCGCATCTGTTCGGCGGCGCGGGCCTCGCTGCGGTCGACGAGCCGGACCATGAGATCGCCCTCGCCGAGCGGCGAGATGCGGACCAGCCACTGCCTGCGTGAATGGCCGAAGCCCGCTGCCTCGACTTCCTCCGGCCCAGTCAGCCGGCCCCGCACCAGGCGCTCGATGAGGGCGGGATGCGGCAAGACCTGTCGGACGTCCACGCCCTCAATGGCTACGCCAAGCAGGTTGCGGGCCGCCCGGTTGCTCATGACGACCGAGGCACCGCGAACGATAATTGCGGGCTCGGTGAGCCCTTCGATGAGCTTTCGGCTCTTGTCGCGGTTAAGCGTGAAAATCACGCGGCGGGAGCGATTTCGCCTTCACCATCCTGGGCAGTACGCGGCCGGCGGGTACGGCGGCGGGGACGAGCTTCAGCGTCCTCGGAAGCCACCTCGTCGCTCTTTCCGTCGTCGCGACCGATTGCCGGCGGCAGAACATCCATCGGGATCCGCTCGTCCACGGCATTGTCGCGATCGTAGCCGTTGCGCTCATCGCCTTCATCACGCGAGCGATCCTCGCGCGAGTAGCGGCGTTCGCCACGATCGCCGCGGTCGCTGCGCTCGTCACGGTCATTGCGTTCACGGCGCTGCCGCTGTGGTCGCGCTTCGGTCTCCGCTTCGACATTGTCGTCGCCGGACGCGTCCATCAGCTCGTCATCGCCTTCATCTTCGTCCAGATCGTCGTCACGCTGACGCCGAGGATTCTGATCCTCGAAGCGGGCGCGGCTCTCGCTGAGCACGCGGAAATAATGGTCTGCGAATTGCAGGTAATATTCGCTCTGCACGCGGTCGCCTGCGAGTTGCGAATCGCGCGCCATGCTCTTGTACTTTTCAAGCAGCTGCGCCGCATTGCCGCGCTGCCGGTTATCCTGGCGATTACCGCCCCCGGACTGTCCTCCGAGGTTCGGTCCCCGCTGACCTCCACGACCGCGCCTGCGGCCGCCCTGACGATTATTGATCAAATTCCTACTTCCTTAACCAGAAGCTTCCCCTTTCACCTTCGAGGGCAGGCAAGCGCACGGCGGCGCCGGGGCCTGACCCTCTCGTTCCGGACAGCGCTTCAAAAAGCGCTATCGATCGGTCGATTGCGTCGGGGGTGGAGCGGGTTCTGCCCAGCTTCTCTCAAGGGAGCGAGCCCGGTCCTCACAGAGGATGTAGTCATTGAATTGCGAAAAACCAAGCGTTTTTCTACTACACCCAGGTTAGGAGGACCGCTCGCGGACGCCCGCCGAGGTCCTTCGCAACCCTTGCTTGCAGACCGTCCCGAGCGAGAAGTCCGGTGACAGCTTCGCCCTGATCGTGCCCGATTTCTATTGCGGCCAGTCCGCCCGGATTGAGCAGCGCCGGCAATTGCGGAGCCAGTTCCCGATACGCATCCAACCCCTCCTTGCCCGCGAAAAGCGCTTCATCCGGTTCGAACTCGCGGACGCCAGGACCAAGTTCCGCATCCTCCGCGACGTAGGGCGGATTACACAGGATCAGGTCGAAGCGTTCCTTGAGGCCCTTCGCCCAATCGCCTTCCTTGAGTTTTACGCGCGGCTCGAAGCCGAGGCGACGTGCGTTCGCCGCGGCATAGGACATGGCTGTTCTCGAGACGTCGACGCCAATCCCGGTCGATTGAGGCCACAGATCGAGAGCGGCGAGGAGCAGAGTCCCGGGCCCTGTTCCCAGGTCCAGGATTCGTTGCGGGCCGTCCGTCCCTTCGAAATGCTCAAGGGCTGACGCTATCAGGACCTCGCTGTCCGGCCGCGGGATGAGCACCCCAGGCCCGACGTGAAGCTCAATATTCCAGAAGGCGCGGCGACCCGTGATATAGGCGACCGGCTCCCCCGCCTTTCGCCGTTCGAGCATTTCGACGAAGCGCTTGGGCACATCGCGCTGCGGCGGCGACAGGATCAGCTTGTCGCGATCGATGTGCAAAGCCTCCGCCATCAGCAGCTCGGCATCCAGGCGCGGCGTGTCGCTGGCCCGGCCAAGCTCATTGGTCGCCCGCGACAGGGCTTTCGCGATTGCGGTCACGCCTCCTCGAGACCGGCGAGCCTCTCCGCCTCGTCCTCGGAGATCAGGGCGTTGAGCAATTCGCCCAAGGCCGGCCCCTCCAGAATCTCCGGGAGCTTGTGCAGGGTCAGGTTGATCCGGTGATCGGTCACGCGCCCCTGCGGGAAGTTGTACGTGCGGATGCGTTCCGAACGATCGCCTGAGCCGACCATCGATTTGCGCGCGCCGGCGCGCTCGCTCGCCAACCGTTCCCGTTCCAATTCGAAGAGGCGCGTGCGAAGCACTTTCAACGCCTTGGCCTTGTTCTTGTGCTGCGACTTCTCGTCCTGCTGGATGACAACGAGGCCGGTTGGAATGTGCGTGATGCGTACCGCGCTGTCCGTCGTATTCACCGACTGACCGCCGGGTCCGGACGAACGATAGACGTCGATGCGAAGGTCCTTGTCCTCGATCTGCACGTCGACGTCTTCGGCCTCGGGAAGCACCGCCACCGTCGCGGCCGACGTGTGAATCCGCCCGCCGCTCTCGGTCGCGGGCACGCGCTGGACGCGGTGCACGCCGCTTTCGAACTTGAGCTTTGCGAAGACGCCGGCGCCGCTGATGGAAGCCACCGCTTCCTTGTAGCCGCCAACGTCTGACGTGCTCGCAGAGATCAACTCGAAGCGCCAGCCCTGCACCTCGGCAAAGCGCTGGTACATGCGGAGCAAATCGCCGGCGAACAGCGCCGCCTCATCGCCGCCCGTACCTGCGCGAACTTCCAGCATCGCCGCCCGCTCGTCCGCCGAATCGCGCGGCAGGAGCTTGAGTGCCAGCGCCCGCTCCGCCTCCGGAAGCTTGTGGCGGATCTCTTCGGCTTCGGCGGCCGCCATTTCCTTCAGCTCGGCTTCGGCGGTGGGGTCGGCAACCAGTCCGTTGAGAACGTAAAGCTCGGCCCGAAGCCGGCGCACTTCGCGAGCGGCAGCGGCGACCGGCTCGATTGCCGCATAATCCTTCGAAAGGCGGATGAATTCGTCCGGCGACAGGTTTTCCGCGGCCATGGCGTCGGCAAGTTCCTGCTTGCGCGCTTCGATGCTCGCGATGCGTTCCGACGAAATCTGCGTCATCGGCTGATCGCGTCCCCAATCAGTTCGAGCGAGATGGCCCTCTGTTCCCCGGTGGTGAGGTCCTTCAGCTGGGCTTCTCCGGCATCCAGTTCGTTGTCTCCGAGGATCAGCGCGTACTTTGCTCCGGCCGCGTTCGCTCGGCTCAGCCTCTTCTTCATGTTGCCGCGGTAGGCCATGTCGGCGGAGATGCCCTCACGCCGGAGACCGGCGACGATCTTCTGACCCTCGGCTTCCGCTCGCTCACCGAGCGGCACGACAGCCACGGTCGAGGTCTCGGGCAAGGGGGCCTCGATCATCATAGCGAGGCGATCGATTCCAGCCGCCCAGCCGACCGCCGGCGTATGCGGACCTCCAAGAGATTCGATCAGTCCGTCGTAGCGGCCGCCTGCAAGGACCGTGCCCTGCGCGCCAAGCCGATCGGTGACGAACTCGAACGCGGTGTGCCGGTAATAGTCGAGCCCGCGAACGAGCCGGGCATTCCGAGTCCACTGAACCCCTGCCGCATCGAGCCCGGCCGTAACCTGAGCGAAGAAATCCGACGCTTCCGGGGTCAGATAATCGTCGATTGACGGCGCAGCGTCGGCAATCGGCCGCTCGTCTGCGTTCTTGGTATCGAGGATGCGGAGCGGATTGCGCTCGAGCCGGGTCAGGCTGTCCTCCGACAACGAGCCGCGATGCGCCTGGAAATAATCGACCAGTGCCGCCCGCCACGCGTCGCGCGTTTCCGCATCACCCAATGTGTTCAGCTGCAGCGTCACGCCGTCGTGAATGCCAAGTTCGCGCAACAGTTGATCGCCGAGCGACAGCAATTCGACATCGGCCGCGGGCTCGCCCGCGCCGATCACCTCGGCGTCGAGTTGGTGAAACTGGCGAAAGCGACCCTTCTGCGGCCGCTCGTAGCGAAAGGCTGGGCCGTGCACCGCGAGCTTCAGCGGCGCATACTGCTGCCAGCCTTCGCTCAGATAGGCGCGGCAAATGCCCGCCGTGAACTCCGGCCGAAGCGTGATCAGCTCGCCGCCACGGTCCTGGAAGGAGTACATCTCCTTGGAGACGACGTCCGTGGTTTCCCCGATCGTGCGGGCGAAAACGGCGGTTGGCTCAATGACCGGCACTTCGACGCGCTTGAAGCCGAACAGGCGGCGCACGCGGTCGAACGCGTCGATCACCGCGTGAAAGCGGTCGACGTCTTCTCCGAGCAGGCTCTGGGTCCCGCGGACGGGTTGCGGCGTGGTGGTCATTTGAGCGCGGGACTTAGGCGGTGAGCTTCAAGCCCGCAATCGCTGCCACGATACCGAGGATGAGAAGCAGCCGGATCGTGGTCGCGGGTTCGTCGAACCAGATCATCCCCACGGCGACCGTGCCGATCGCGCCGATGCCGCCCCAGACCGCATAGGCCGTCCCCATCGGGATTGTGCGCGCGGCATATTCGAGCAGCGCCATGCTGATCGCCACGGACACCAGGAATGTCATCGTCCACGGAAGATTCTTGAACCCGTCGACGTAACGAAGGGACGTGGTGAAGCCGACCTCGAACAGTCCACCAAGAATGAGCCAGAACCAGGCCATCAAGCCACCTCGATTTCCGGAGGAGCGGCAGGCTTTTTGCTTGCCGCCAGAAGGCATCCGCCGACAATCAGGCCCGCCCCCGCGACGGTGAAGGCGGACACGGGCTCACTGAAGAAGAGCCATCCGCAGATCGCGGCCCAGATGAAAGCGCTATATTCGGTAACCGCGAGGTAGCTGGCCTCGGCGCGCGCGTAGGCCCAGGAAAAGAGCAGGCCACCCGCAGTCGACATGATCGCCGCGACAATAATCCAAGTCCACCATTCCGACGGCCATTGTGGAACGCCCATGAACGGGACGGCCGACAGCCAGATGATCAGGATCGTCAACGACTGGAAGAAATTGATCTCCAGCGGTTTCGCCGCGAGCGACTGGTGGCGCATCAGGACGATGTTGCAGGCGTAGCAGACGGCCGAGCCGAGAATGGCCAGAGTGCCGAGAAGGGCCTCTTCGCCCAGATCGGCTCGCGCCTGCCCCAGCACGATGACGATCACGCCCGCGAAGGCCGTCGCCGACCCGGCAATCGAACGAGGCCCAACCCGCTCGCCGAGGAACATCGCGGCCAGCATCAACGCAATCAGGGGGGCGATGAACGTCAGTGCGATCGCCTGGGCCAGGGGCACTCGACCTATTCCCCAGAAAAAGAGAAAGGCCATCAATGCGACGATGACGCCGCGGCCGACGTGAATCTTGAGGATCGAACGGTTGGGCCACGGAAGTCGCCTCGGCAGATAGAGCCCTCCGGTAAGGATCAGGTTCACGATCGAGCGCCACACGCTGATCACGTAGATACCCAACGCCAGGACCAGCGCTTTCATCACCGCGTCCATGACCGACAGGATACCGACCGCGGCGAGCGCGGCGGCGAATGCCTGGACGGGATGTTGAACGACGCGGTTCACCGCGCCGCGTTAGCAGCCTACTCGGCGGCGTCGAGTGTCTGCTCGGCGGCAGCGGCAGCTTCGAGTTCGGCCGCCTTCGCTTCGACCAACCGGACGATGTGGTCGACCATCTCCTCGTCGCGAACGTGGTGGTCGGTGACACCGGACAGATAGACCATGTGCTTGCCCTGGCCGCCGCCGGTGATTCCGATGTCGGTTTCGCGCGCTTCGCCGGGACCGTTCACGACGCAGCCGAGTACCGACAGCGACATGGGCGTGCGGATATGCTGCAGCCGCTCTTCCAGCGTTTGAACCGTGCGGATGACGTCGAACCCCTGCCGCGCGCAGCTCGGGCAGGAGACGACGCGGACTCCACGGTTGCGGATGCCGAGCGCCTTGAGGATCTCGTATCCGACGCGGACTTCCTCTTCCGGTTCAGCCGAGAGGGAAACGCGGATCGTGTCCCCGATGCCGGCCCACAGAAGCGAGCCGATGCCGATCGAGGACTTGACGGTGCCACCGATCAGGCCCCCCGCTTCGGTAATTCCGAGGTGCAGAGGGCAGTCCACGGCATCCGCCAGCGCATGGTAGGCGGCGACGGCGAGGAACACGTCCGAGGCTTTGACCGCCACCTTGTACTCGCGGAAGCCATGGTCCTCGAGAATGCGGATATGGTCGAGCGCGCTTTCGACCAGCGCCTCCGGGCACGGCTCGCCATATTTTTCGAGCAGGTCTTTCTCGAGGCTACCCGCATTCACGCCGATGCGGATCGCGCATCCGTTCGCGCGCGCCGCGTTGATGACTTCCTTGACCCGATCCTCGGAACCGATGTTGCCCGGGTTGATCCGCAGACAGGCCGCTCCGGCGTCGGCGGCTTCGAGCGCGCGCTTATAGTGAAAGTGGATGTCGGCGACGATCGGCACATTGGCGGCGCGGACGATCTCCCTGAGCGCCGCCGTGCTGTCCTGATCGGGGCAAGACACGCGAATGATGTCGACGCCTGCTTCCTCGCAGCGGCGGATCTGGTCGATCGTCGCCCGTGCGTCCGCGGTGGGCGTGTTCGTCATGGTCTGCACGGTGACGGGCGCGTCTCCGCCTACGGGGACGGACCCGACCATGATCTGGCGCGACTGGCGCCGAGCGATATCCCGCCACGGGCGAATGGAAGACATGGCCGACCATATAGGGCCTGCCGCACTTGTGGCCAAGCGAGCGGTCCCACCTGATTCGCCTTGGTTAATCGATAGTGATAAGTCGCTTGGCTGCAGTTGCGGGGGCGGCGATGACGCTATTTGCCCGACCGTCTGATTGGACGCGTACCGCGAGGGACGCTAGCTCGACGACGCCCTTCGCGGACGGCTCCCAGCACTATTTCGCATTCCTCAGCTACAGCCATCGCGATCAGGCCATGGCGGAGTGGCTGCAGGACGCGCTGGAAGACTTTCGCGTGCCCAACCACCTGGTCGGCCGGGTTACCGAACATGGCTCTGTGCCGCGGCGGCTGACGCCCATCTTCCGCGATGTGCAGGAGTTGCCAGCCTCTGGCGATCTTGGCCACGAGATCCGTGCGGCGCTCGCCGCGTCCCGATTCCTGGTGGTTCTTTGCTCCCCTGCGGCCGCCGAATCCCGGTGGACCAATGCGGAGATCGAGACATTCAAGCGGCTGCGGCCCGAAGGCTGCGTATTTGCAGTCATCGTCGACGGCGAACCGTTCGCCAGCGAAATTCCCGGACGCGAGCAGGAAGAATGCCTGCCTCGAGCACTGCGGTACAAGTACGATCGGCGGGGACGCGCGACGGCGAAGCGCGCCGAACCTCTCGCTGCGGATCTGCGCGGAGGCACGCATAGCCGGCGCAGGGGCTTCCTGAAGCTCGTCGCCGGAATGCTCGGAGTGGGGCTCGACGACCTCGTCCGTCGCGATGACGTTCGGCGTCACCGGCATATGGCCATCGTAACCGCCGCATCACTCGCCGGCATGCTCGTGGCGAGCGGCCTCGCAGTCGCGGCGATCGAGGCTCGAGATTCGGCACGGGACCAGCGCCGCGAGGCTGAAGGCCTGATCGGCTTCATGCTCGGCGACCTGAGGTCGAAGCTCGAGCCGGTCGGCCGGCTCGATGCGCTGGACGGCGTCGGCTCGAAGGTCCTCGATTATTACAAGAAGCAGGACATGTCGGACCTGACCGACGCCGCTCTTCTCCAGCGTTCGCGCGCCCTGACGATGATGGCCGACGTCGCCAATTCGAGGGGCGACCTCGAGAGTTCGCTACGCCTTTACCGGACAGCCATGGCAGGCACTGCGGAGGCGATCCGACGGGAGCCTGACGACCCGCAGCGGCTGTTCGATCATGCGCAGAACGTCTTCTGGACTGCCGACATCGCCCTTCGGAGAGGTAATGCACAAGGAGCCGAAGCTGCATTTCGCGAATACAAGCGGCTCGCCGGCCGGATGGTCGCGCTCGAACCGGACAACATGAAGTGGCGAATGGAGACGCAATACGCGGACGCCAATCTCGGGATCATGCTGTTCGACCAGCGCCGCTACGGCGAGGCAGCGCGCCAGTTCGAAGCGGCGATGAGAACTGTCGAAGCGATCGCAACTGCCGATCCGACTAACGACGACTATCAGAAGGCCCTGCCGGAAGCCCTCGCATGGATGGCGGATGCGCACATGGCGGAGGGGCGCCTCGACCTGGCTATCGCAGAGCGCGAGCGGCATGTGAAGCTACTGGAACAGCGGCTGAGGCAAAGCGGCGGCGACGTCGAATATGAAACGATGCTCGTTCCGGCTCACCGAGCTCTGGGACGCCTCCATGCGATGCGTGGCAGGCTGAACGTTGCGGTCCGCCACGCCCAGGAAGCCGCCTCGCATGCTAGCCGACTGTTGAAAGTCGAGAGTGGCAACAGCAAGTGGCTGGACTTCGCTGCAAGAGCGCGGCTCAACCTGGCCGAGTATCTCCTGGCATTGCGCATGCTTTCCAATGCCGCCGGGCACGCAGACGCCGGGTGCTCAATTGCCCAATCGCTCATTGCTCAAGATCCGAGTGTTGCGCAGTGGCGAGCCCTGCACCGCGATTGCCTGATAACGCGCGCCAACGTCGCTCTGGCTTCTGGAGCGGCTGCGGAAGCCCTGTCGCACGCTGCGCGCGCGCACGAGGTGGCGAGGTCTGTGACGACCAGCGATCGGGCAGAGGATGCCCTGTTTGTCGCCAAGACGCTCCGCATTGTCGGCGACATCCAGCTCTCGAAAGGCAATCGAGCAGCGGCCGGCGCGGCATGGAGGCAGGCTCTCGCCGCGCTTCCCCGATCCGTATCCGAAAGGCCGCCCGAAATGAGCGAGCGCCAGCTCATCCTGCAGCGCGCGAGCCGAAATGCCGAAGCTCGCAGTCTTGCCGCCAAGCTCGCAGCGATGGGTTACCGCGAACCGGAATTCAGAGGCTTGTGAGCATCAGAAGGGGAAGATCATGGGACACGACGATACGCTTGCGGGGAGCAGGCCAGATCAACTCGAAGAGGAGAACGACATGGGCGGTTCCGGAAACAAGATCGATGTTGCGCTCACTGCCGACCTGAGCGGCAGCGCCATTATCATCAGCGGCCCTCCCGGCCCATTCTCAGTCGGCAAGGACACCGGCGCTTGCGGGTTCGATTTCACCCTCACCGACAACACCGGCGCAAACGTACAGTTCGATAATCTCGACACGGCGGACAACATTGCCGGTTGCCCGCCGACCGGCAGCGGCGACCAGTCGACCCAGATCGGGGGCGTGGCGAAGAACAACAATGTGTCGCCCAAGACGGCGAGGTTCACGGACAACAACAACAACGATGCCAAGAATGGTACGATGAATGTCAGCTTCCAGTGGAATTTCACTTGTGACGACGCATCGAAGTCAGTTGAGCCATACGATCCGATCATCGCCAACGGCGGGAAGACCTAAAAGGGGGCGGCGATTACCGCACCCGAAGTGAACCTGAAGTCAGCTCGGCGGGTGCGTGAGCACCCGCCGCTGCTGCCGTTCGTCCTGGCGGTCGGGATAACTGGCCACCGCCACGGCGCGCTGCCCGTTGGAGCCATCGATCACCTTGAGAAGCAGCTGATCTTGATCTTTTCCGAGCTGAAGACTCGGGCAGCCGCCATTGGTTCGGTCAACGCCAAATTCTTCGACGGAACGCCGGCACGGCTGATCCTTCACTCATCGCTGGCGGACGGGACCGACCAGATCGCGGCGGCCATAGCTCTAGAAATGGGCTTTGAGCTTCACGCCATCCTGCCGTTCGAGGGCGAGCGCTATCGGTCGGACATGATCGACGATCGAGCGCGCGAGCGCCTGGGCAGTCTGCTGCACAAAGCGACCGGTGTCCTCGAACTTCCGGGGGGACCGGACGATGCGATCGAGCCTTACATCATGGCCGGCCTCGCGACGGTGTCGCACAGCGACTTGCTGATCGCCGTCTGGGATGGACTGCCGTCGCGCGGCGCCGGGGGCACGGCGGACGTCGTCCGGTTCGCCGCGGACATGGCGCGGCCGGTCATCCATGTCCTGCCGGACAATCCTTCCACGACGACCGTCCGGTGGGGCGCATTCGACCCGGCATTCGTCACGGCCGCAAACGATCCGGCGATGATTAGGCCCTATTCTCCGGAACAACTCGGCAGCGTGCTCGAGATGTTGCTTGCGCCGCCAGGCGACAGCCGCGAGCGACAGTTCATCCGCGACTTCCAGGAGGAGCGACGCCGACGCTGGCGCTTCCGGATCGAATATCCGCTGCTGCTCGCCGTCGCCGGCGTATCAAGGGTGAAGCGTAGGCATTTCCGCACTGACAATTCGCTCGCTGAAACCTTTGAAGAATGGTCGCGGTATCGTGAGGCGTGCTACCGCGCCGAGGCGGTCTCCGTGCCGCTCGACCTCCTTCGATCCGCTTACGAGTGGTCGGATAGTCTCGCCGGCCATTTCGCCCAATCTTTCCGCAGCGGGCACGTCTTCAATTTCGTGCTTGGAGCGCTCGCGGTGCTCCTCGGTGTAAGCAACCTCGTACTGCCGGGGTGGAGCATCTTCCTGGAATCGGCGCTGTTCGTGGTGGTGCTCGCGATCCTCGTGAATACGGTCGCCGCTAACCGCCAGCAATGGCATCGCCGCTGGCTCGACTATCGTCAGCTCGCCGAGCGACTGCGCCCCATGCGCACCCTTAAGTTGCTCGGCGTCGCAGCTCCCGACCCCCCGGGCACTGCCGCCGATCCAGTCGCCCGGCGCTGGATCGAATGGTATGCGGCAAGGGTGTGGCACGCGATCGGCGCCCCGGTCGGCCGAATCGACACGGCCCGGCTGCAAACTCTCTCTGCAACCATCGTCGACAATGAGATCATGCCGCAGGTCGCCTATCACCGATCCGCGGCAAGGCAGATCCTGCGCCTCGATCGACGCCTCGGGATAATCAGCTTCACTGCCTTCGTTCTCGCTCTCTGCAGCTCCATCGTCTTGCTGACCGGGTTCGCTGTCGCGCCTGCATGGGTGGACGCGAACTACGAATGGTTCACCGTTCTTGCCGCTGGACTGCCGGCTATTGGCACCGCGGTGGTCGGCATCCGAGTACAGGGCGACCATTCGGGAAGCGCGGCCAGGTCGGAACGGTCGGCGGAGATTCTTGCCCAGATCGGCAAACGTCTTAGGACCGAGCGGACGAGCCTCAAGCGCGCGGCCGACCTGACCGAGCAATCGGCTCGTGCGATGCTCGGCGATCTCGACGAATGGCAGTTGCTGAACCAGCAGCACGAATTGTCGGTCGGCTGAACTAGTCCTTTTCCTCTTTCTTAGGGCGGCCTCGCTTCACCGGCTGCGGCGGATCGAGCTTCACCCCGCGTGCTTTCAGCGCCTCGCGCAGCAGGCATTCGACCTCGCTATTCACGCTTCGAAGATCGGCGGCCGCGCAGCGCTCGACCGCCGACCAGAGGGCCGGATCAACCCGCAATGGATACGCCTTGCGATCGCCGCCGGTCATCGATGCAGCCTTAGGTGTACAGCGTGCCCGTGTTCACGACCGGCTGCGTGTCCCGCTCGCCGCACAGCACGACCATCAGGTTCGAAACCATCGCCGCCCGGCGCTCGTCGTCGAGATGGACGACGTCCTTTTCGGACAATTGCTCGAGCGCCATCTCGACCATGCCGACAGCGCCCTCGACCAGGGTCTTGCGCGCCGCCACCACGGCCTGCGCTTGTTGGCGCCGAAGCATCGCTCCGGCGATTTCCTGCGCGTAGGCAAGGTGCGTAAAGCCACATTCATCGACCGTTATCCCGGCCACCGATAGCCTCGCTTTCAGCTCGTTGCGAAGCTCGACGCCGACTTCGTCGTGATTGCCGCGAAGCGTTACTTCGAGATGTTCGAAGTCGTCGTACGGGTAGCGCGAGCCGATAGCCCGAATAGCGGCCTCGACCTGAACCTTCACGAACTCCTTGTAGTCGTCGATGTCGAACAGGGCCTGCGCCGTATCCACGACTCGCCACACGATCTGCGCCGCCATTTCAATCGGATTGCCTCGCAGGTCGTTCACCTTGATCCGCTCGGAAATGAAGTTGTTGGCGCGGACCGAGACCTTCTTGCGGATCATCCAAGGCAGGACCCAGCGAAGGCCAGTCGAACGATCGGTCCCGCGATAATCGCCGAATAGGGTGATCGCGGCCGCCTGGTTCGGCTGCAGCATGTAAAAGCCGCAGGCCAGGAAGAGCACGATCGCGCCGCCGATCCAGGCGGTATTGCCGATCAGGATCGGGCTGTGCGTCTGGAAGCCGCGATAGATGAGAAAGGCGGCGACGCCTGTCACCGCGAGCATCAGCAGCAATATCGGATAGCCGCTGGTCGTCGCAGCCGTGCGCTCCCTGCTGGAATTCAGTGCCGCTACTTCCCCTGTCGACATTCTTGCCTCCCTGTAAAACTGATATCACAATAATATCTCTGCCGCGCTCGGAGTCAAGCGGCTCGCATTGCCCGTACCGGCTCTGCTAGGCGCGCTCCATGGCCGAGACGCGATGGAAGCTGGTTATTCACGGGGGCGCGGGCGCGATGCGTCCCGATCATGGAGATGCCGACCACGAACAGCGTGCCCGGAAAGGCTTGCACGATGCCCTTGCGGCCGGCGGCGCGGTCCTGAGCGCAGGCGGATCCGGCGTCGATGCCGTGGAAGCGGCGGTCCGGGTGCTGGAGGACGATCCCTGCTTCAACGCCGGTCGTGGAAGTACGCTGAACGCTCAGGGGCTGGTCGAGCTCGATGCGGCAATCATGGACGGCGCAACCCGCCGCGCCGGCGCGGTGGCAGGCGTTCGTACCACCCGGGCGCCGATCAGCCTTGCCCGCGTGCTCATGGAAAGGGGACCGCACGTCTTCCTGTCCTACGAGGGCGCAGACCGTCTCGCCCGCGAGGCAGGGCTTGAGCAGGTCGACAATGCGTGGTTCGTGACCTCCGAACGACGCCGCCAACTCGACGAGCTGCTCGCGAAAGGCGGTTTCGACGCCGACGTGAAATACGGAACTGTCGGAGCCGTTGCGGTTGACGGGAACGGCCATGTCGCCGCCGCAACGTCGACCGGCGGGCTGACGGCCAAGCAGTGGGGCCGCATCGGCGATTCGCCGCTGATTGGCGCCGGCACCTATGCCGACGACCGTGCCGCCGCAGTGTCCGCCACCGGATCTGGCGAATACTTCATTCGCGCCGTGGCCGGCCATCAGCTCGCCGAGAGGGTTCGGCTGGCCGGTGAAGGCCTTCAGCAGGCGCTCGAAGGCGTGCTTCAGGACATCGAGGAATTGGGCGGCAAGGGCGGCTTGATCGCCGTTTCGCCGTCGGGCGAGACTGCCTGGGGATTCACCACTCGCGCAATGTATCGCGGCGTTGCGGACGCCGAAGGCGGACGCGTCGCGATCTACTCCGACGAGGACGTTCGATAGGGCAAGGCACCGCGCAGCCAGTCCATCTCGGCGGCGATGGCCTGCCGCTCACCAGTCAGGAATTGGTCGACTGCGCGGCGAAAGCTTGGGTCGACGATGAAATGCGCTGAGGTCGTGAGCACCGGTTCATACCCCCGCGCCAATTTATGCTCGCCCTGCGCTCCTGCCTGCACATGGGTGAGTCCGTTGGCGATGGCCCAATCGATGGCCTGATAGTAGCAAAGCTCGAAATGCAGGTTGGGAACCTCGTCGACCATGCCCCAGTACCGGCCGTAAAGCGTATCGCCGCCAATCAGGTTCAGCGCACCTGCGATAGGTTCGCCGTCGCGCACCGCGAGGAAGAGCAAAAGGCGCTCGCTCATCCGCTCGCCGATCAGGTCGAAGAATTCGCGGGTGAGATAGGGTTGGCCCCACTTTCGCGACCCCGTGTCCTGGTAGAAGCGCCACATCCAGTCCCAAGCGTCGGCTCCGATTTCCGCCCCGCGAAGCGCCCTAAATTCCAGCCCACGCCGCGCCGCTTCGCGCTCCTTACGGATGGCCTTGCGCTTGCGGCTGGTGAGCGCGTCGAGGAAGTCGGCGAAGTTGCCGTAGCCGCGGCTGTGCCAATGATATTGGATGCCGTGCCGGATCAGCCAGCCGCGATGTTCCGCCTCCGCAGCTCCCGCCTCGTCGATGAAGGTGATGTGCGCCGATGAAATCTCGTTCTGGATTACCACGGCTTCGGCGGCTCCGAGCAGGTGTTGCGGCTGCTTGCCCAGCAACCGCGGTCCCGGGACCGGCGTGAACGGAACTGCGACCTGGAGCTTTGGATAATAGGAGCCTCCCGCCCGCTGGAACGCATCCGCCCAACCTTGGTCGAATACATATTCACCTTGGCTGTGCGTCTTCAGATAGGCCGGCGCAGCGGAGGTAAGGTGGGATTCGCCGTCCTCGACGAGGATCGTGGCGGGGGTCCAGCCGGTCCCTTTGCCAACGCTTCCGGAGTCCTCCAGCGCGGACAGGAAAGCGTGGCTGACGAAGGGGTCGTCGCCTGCCAGACGGTCCCAGGCATGCTTGTTCAAACCGCTGACGCCGGAGGTAAGCTTGGCGACGACTTCGATTTCACGGTCGGCCATCGGCTTCCCAGATGAGGGCGTCGGCATGAACCTGCGCTTTCGCCCGTTGCTCGGCACTCGCGATGGTCCAGCTGTAGACCGGCATGCGGTCGCGCAGCCGAGCAACCCAGGATTTTCCGAGCGCGAGGCGGTCCACTGCGACGAAGTCGGGGTCGGCGAGCCATAGTGCAAGGCGTCGCCTCCAAGGGGCCAGGCCATCCCGGACGACCAAGCCCCGCCGGACGTGCGGCAAATTCGTCTTCAACAGCCGTGGAAGACGAGGATCGAAACTCATCACGCCGAAGGGGCCGACGTAAGAGCCGAGCTCGTCCCGAAGCGCCGGCACCCAGCGCCAGAGGTCGTCCTCCACCTTCACTTCCAGCAACACCGGGACCCGGCCCTGCACCAGTGCAAGCAGACTTTCGAGCGTTGGAATCGGCCCCTCGCCGAGGCGAAGCCGCGAGATTTGTTCATGTGTCGATTGCCCGATCTGCCGGCGGCTGCTGCACATTCGCCACGCATCCGCGTCGTGGAAAATCACGATGCGCCCGTCGACCGTCAATCGAAGATCGCATTCGATTCCCGCGCCGAATTCGAGTGCAGCCGCAAAGGCGATGAGGCTGTTCTCGGGGAAGGCCGAGCCATAATGCAGGCCCCGATGCGCGAAGCCCCAAGCGCCAGGATCCAGCGGATCAGGCCCGGATTGCGACGATCGCATCCACTTCGACCGCGACGCCCAGCGGAAGAACCGTGACCCCAACCGCGCTGCGCGCGTGGCGTCCGGATTCGCCGAACACTTCCTGCATAAGCCCGGACGCGCCGTTGGCGACTTTAGGCTGATCGATGAAGGACGGCGTGGAATTGACGAAGACACCAAGCTTCACGACACGCTCCACGCGATCGAGCGATCCCAACGCCGCCTTCATTTGCGCCAGCAACATGACACCGCAGCGACGGGCAGCGGCGATTCCGGCGTCGACATCCATGTCCTCGCCAAGCCGGCCCTTAATCAGGCCTCCGTCCTCGGCGAAACTGATCTGGCCGGAGATATGCAGCAATCCTCCGTGCTCGACCGCCGGTACATAAGAGGCGACGGGGGCGGCGGGCTGCGGAAGGGTGAGGCCGATTTCGGCCAGGCGCTGATCGATGCTCATGGCCGGCGCTCAACACCCGCGGCCGCGCCGGGTCAACCCTCGCGATGGACCGCGAAGCCTGCCCAGCTCTGGTTCACCGGCATCAGCTCGATCGTGTTGATGTTCATGTGCGGCGGAAGGTTGGCGAGCCACCAGAAGAGGTCGGCATGGTCCTCCGCCGTCAGCGGATCGACGTTGGCATAGAGCGCGTCCGACGCGGCCTGGTCTCCGCCCGTACGCACGACCGTGAACTCGGTCTCGGCCATGCCCGGTTCGATGGACGTAACGCGAACGCCGGTGCCAGCAAGATCGCAGCGAAGATCGAGCGAAAATTGCCGGACGAAGGCCTTGGTGCCGGCGTAGACCGCGCCGCCCTTGTACGGATAGGTCGCGGCCACCGAAGACAAATTGATGATCTGCCCCCGGCGCTCGACCAGCTTCGGCAGAAGCGCCCGCGTCAGAACAACCAGCCCGGTGATGTTGGTATCGATGACTTCCTGGAGCCGCGCCCAGTCGGTATCCGGCAGCGGCGTGGTCGGCGGTGCGCCTCCTGCATTGTTGAGCAGCAGGTCGATGTCGCCCCAGGGCGGCGACAGCTTCGCCAGGCTTTCCACCGCACCATGGTCGCGCATGTCGACTTCGAGCGGCAGGAAGGCATCGCCAAGCTCGTCCGCAAGCATGCGAAGGCGCTCCGCCCGGCGTCCTGTCCCGATCACCTTCCAGCCGCCGTCGGCGAAGCGTTTCGCAGAGGCACGGCCGAACCCTGAGGTCGAACCGGTGATCAGGACGGTCTTGCTCATTCCTCCTCCATGAACCGTTCAAGGATCCAGTCGGCCGCCGTCGGCCAGTCGTCGATCCGCGCGTGGGCATATTCGGCCTTGGGAACGGCGCTCGCGACCCTTGGCTCCGCGATCATGTGAAGGCGCCAGACCTCCGGTGCATGTCTGGCGACGGACGCGTGATGCATGGGCAGATCGTCGACGAACGCGGCCCGCGACGGCCGCTTCTTCTTGATGATGTCCTTTACGGGCGTTCCCTTGCCCCCGCTGTTGCAGATGACGTCATGGCGTATGCCGTGCCTTGCGAGCTGGTCCACGCGCCAGGGATGCGCCTCATTGCCGAGATTTGTCAGGATGACGATGTCCGCCCCCTCCCCGATCCGGCCGAGCGCCTCGACCGCACCGGGGACCAGGGTCTGGCGGTGCATCTCGCCCCGGAAGAAAGCTTCGAGCAGGATCCAACCCTGGTCCATGTCCAGAGTCTCGCCCGTCGACACCCGCGTCATCGCGTCGGTGAAGCGGCCCGTCTCCAGCGCGAAACGGACGTCATGCTCCGCCTCCAGCCACTCGGCGAAGTGGCTGACCATGTGCAACAGCACCTCGTCGCAGTCGGTAATAAGCAGCGGCCGCTTCAAGCTTCGAGCACCTCCCGTGCGCGAACCACGTCCTCCGGCTTGGCGCCGATGGCCTCGGCGACGGCGATCAGGTCGGGTTCATGCGCTTCGAGGAAACGCAGGAGCGCCGCAAGCAGGTCAGGCTCGGCCGCCCGGGAACGCAAATCTTCTGTGTCGATTCCGGACAGGTCGAGGAACCGCTGCGCGCGGCGTTCGTCCGTCAAGGTGGCGGCAAGCGCTGAGAGCGCGAGCGTCTCAGCGTCATTTGTCGAGTTAGCTCGCATGGCTTAAGTCACCTGCGAGAATGCGAGGGTGGAGTTCGTTTGGCCAAGATCCTGATTGTCGAGGACAACGCCCTCAACATCAAGCTGTTCTGCGACCTGCTCGCAGCGCACGGCCATGAGCCGCAGGCAGTGACGGACAGCCGGCTGGCGCTGGACGCCGCCCGCGATTTCACGCCGGACCTGGTTATTACGGACATCCAGCTACCGCACGTCAGCGGGCTCGAGCTGATCCAGCTTATCCGCGCGGATGAAGCATTGAAGTCGGTGCCGATCATGGCCGTAACCGCTTACGCGACGGCAGGGGATGAAGACCGCATCCGCGGAGCGGGAGCGGAGTCGTACGTCACCAAGCCGATTTCCGTGGCTCGGTTCGTGCAGGAGGTCGATTCTCTGCTTGCCCGGAAGGAGCCAGCAACGGCGGACGCGTAAGCGCCCGTCCGGCTTACTTGATCTTCGCTTCCTTGAAGTCGACGTGCTTGCGGACGACCGGGTCGTACTTGCGGAAGCTCATCTTCTCGGTCTGGTTCCGAGGGTTCTTCTTGGTCACATAGAAGAAGCCCGTGTCGGCCGTGCTGACGAGCTTGATCTTGACGGTTGTCGGCTTGGCCATCGTGGCTATCCCAAATTCTGAAAACGAAGAGAGCGGCGCTTTGAGGCCGCTCGATCGACGGCGCAAATGGCCGGGACCGGACAAATTGTCAAGGCGACACGGGCCCGTAACCGCCCCTTAACCATCATCGTTGAAACTGTCCCCATGGCACGCACGCGAGCTTCAGGGTCACTCAGCGATGTCCGGGCACAGCTCGGCCAGCGCATCGCCGACCTCAACAAGCGTGCCGCCCGCCTGTCGCCGCTCGACATTCACGCCCAGATGGACGCCATCCGCGAGGTGGCGGCGATCAATGGGCTGGCCACTCTGGAATGCCTGGCGCACCGCTCGGCCCAGCTTGCGCTGCTTCCCGGCCACCGGGTAACGGTGCAATGCTGCCTCGAACATATGGACGAGGCCCTGGGCAGTGACCGCAGCACCGACACGACCGCGATTCTCGCCGCTCTCGCCGTCCGCCTTCACTAGCTTCCTGAACAATCCAACGGTACCAAGTGCCTAGCTCGGTTCGGACGTGCCGTTGAGGATCTGTGCATGAGTGTAGCTGGCGGAGCCGCCGAAGGGGCATTCAAGGTCAACTCACTGACCGGGCTCGATCAGGCGAGCGCCACGCAGGGCCTGGTAAAGTGGGACGGCGCCCGATCACTGTGGAACGTTTCAATGCTCGCTGGAGCAGTCGTTCTCGGGCCCCTGACCTTCACGTGGGGCGCGCTGCTCGTCTTCCTGTTGTTGGCTGCAGTCACCTTGTGCGCCGGCCATTCGGTTGGATTCCATCGTCGCCTGATTCATCGCAGTTTCGAAGCTCCGAAGTGGGTGGACTATGTCCTGATGTGGTTGGGAACGGCGGTTGGAATTGGGGGGGACCGATCTGGACGATCAGGCTCCACGACAGTCGGGATTGGGCGCAACGGCAGCCGGACTGCCACTGGTTCCTGCGGCATGGCCGCTCTTGGCCGATCGACGGCTTCTACTATCTGAATTTCCGCCTGCAGCTTGAACGTCCCCCGGTTTCGACCCCGAGGCCAGGGATCAGTGACGACCCCTTCTATCGCTGGCTTGATCGGACGTGGATGTGGCAGCAGATTCCCATCGCCGCGATCCTCTTCTTGCTCGGCGGCCTCCCCTGGGTTGTTTGGGGAGTGTTCGTCAAAGTCGGCGCCTGCACGACAATGCACTGGTGCATCTCCTACTTCGCTCATACGGGCGAGCCTGACGATTGGATGATCGAAGGAGCCGTGATTCAGGCGTCGAACGTTGGAATAATGGCGATCCCGACGATGGGGGAGAGCTGGCATGGCAACCATCATGCTTTTCCGAGCTCGGCTCGGCATGGGCTTTATCCGGGTCAATTCGATCCTGGCTTTCGCTTCATCCAGTTGCTTCAAGCCCTCGGACTGGCGTGGAACGTCAAGCTCCCATCGAACCTCCCCCCAAGACGCGGCATCAAGCCGCTCACTTCGAGAGCACTCAGCGCGGCTTCTGAAGATCAGGCGCGGCTCTTCCTAGAGGAGGAGTGAGCCATGCTGACTAGGAACGAGGCTCTCGAAGTCCTGCGGAGCGAGGAGGGAACTGAAGACTCCGCCAAATCATGGTCTTGCCGCTTCGGACCTGTTGACCTGAGATTTCCGAATTTTGCTTGGCGCCGGGCAGCCATTCGAGCGCACGACCTGCATCACCTCATGACCGGCTATCCGCAGACCATGCGAGGCGAGTTCCAGATGGCCGCGTGGGAGCTTGGTGCGGGTCGTTATCCGTATTGGGGCGCGACCCTGTTCTGCTCGCCGCTGCTTCTAGCGGGACTTCTCTGGTCGCCTTCGCGCATGCTGAAGGCTTACCGGGCGGGCCGGGGATGCTGCAGCCTCTATCCGGAGCTACCATCTCGCTTTCGGGAGAAAGATTGAACGTTTCGACACCGTAAGGCGGTTCATGCATTGACGGCGCGATGCGCGCCTTCTCCCAGCTGCTCGACGACCTCGTCTACACGCGATCGCGCAACACCAAGCTCAAGCTGATCGGCGACTATCTCAAGGCCACACCCGACCCGGATCGGGGCATTGCCCTCGCTGCACTCACCGGCACCCTCGACATTCCGCACGTGAAACCGGCGGTGGTTCGCGGACTGGTCGAAGAGCGAATCGAACTCGATCCTGTTCCGGATGAGCCGGGACTATGTCGGCGATTCGGCGGAGACGATTTCGCTTCTGTGGGACACGTCGGCGACAGGCGAGCCCGAGATCGACGATGCGACCGTCAGCATTTCGAAGGCCGTCGACCGCCTTCGCACGTCGAGCAAGATGGACGCGCCAAAGACGCTCGCCGAATTGCTCGATCATCTCGATGCATCGGGACGCTACGCCTTGCTCAAGCTGGCCATGGGCGCCCTTCGCGTCGGCATCTCGGCCCGCTTGGCCAAGCAGGCGCTGGCCGACGCGTTCGAGATTGACGTCGAGGCCGTGGAGGAGGTGTGGCACGGACTGTCGCCGCCCTTCCTCGAACTGTTCGACTGGGCCGAAGGCCGCGGCCCTCAGCCGACGGCGCGCGATGTGCCCGTCTTCCGACCATTTATGCTGGCCCACCCGCTCGAGGAAACGCGCGTGTCGCTGGACGACTATGCCGCCGAGTGGAAATGGGATGGCATCCGCGTGCAGCTGGTGCACATCGCCGGACAGACCCGAATCTACAGCCGCACCGGCGATGACATCAGCGGAAGCTTTCCGGAAATCGCCGGATCCTTCGCGGCGCATGGCGTCCTCGACGGCGAACTGCTGGTGCGCGGGTCGGAACAGGGCAGCGCCGATCTGCATGGGGGAGCCGCGGCGAGCTTCAATGCGCTGCAGCAGCGGCTCGGGCGCAAGAACGTCAGTCAGAAGATGCTGGGCACCTATCCGGCCTTCGTCAGGCTGTACGACATAATGTTCGACGGCGACGAAGACCTGCGCGGGCTGGAATGGACCGAGCGGCGCAGGCGCCTGGAAGCGTTCGTTCCGAAGCTCGATCCCGAGCGATTCGATCTTTCGCAATTGATTGAAGCGAGGAGCTTCGAGGAATTGGAGGAGGTCCGGGCCGGATCGCGCGACGCCGCCATCGAGGGCATGATGCTCAAACGGCGCGACAGCCTTTACGTGGCAGGCCGCCGTACCGGCCTTTGGTACAAGTGGAAGCGCGATCCGCTGACCGCCGATTGCGTGCTGATGTACGCGCAGCGCGGGTCAGGAAAACGATCGAGCTATTACAGCGACTACACCTTCGGCTGCTGGAATGAGTCGGATGAGTTGCTGCCCGTGGGGAAGGCCTATTTCGGCTTCACCGACGAGGAACTGCGTTGGATCGACCGCTGGGTGCGCAGTCACACCGTGCAGCGATTCGGGCCGGTGCGCGAGGTCGAGAGGAGCCTGGTGCTCGAAGTCGCGTTCGACTCGATCCACAAGAGTAGCCGGCACAAGTCGGGGCTGGCGATGCGATTTCCCCGGATCAGCCGAATCCGCACCGACAAGCCGGCGAACGAGGCGGACCGCATCGAATCCCTGCTGGCGATGGTGACATGAAAAAGCCGGCGGGATCGCTCCCGCCGGCTCTCTCTGCCCCTCACTGAAAAGCGTTATTCGCTAACCGGACCCAGATTCACGGCCGCGAACTTGCCACGACGATCGACTTCGATTTCGAACTCGAGACGGTCGCCTTCGTTGAGCGTCGGCATGCCAGCACGCTCGACCGCCGAAATGTGCACGAATGCATCCGGCTGGCCGTCGTCGCGCTGAATGAAGCCGAAGCCCTTCATCGCGTTGAAGAATTTTACGACACCGGTCGCCTTCTCTCCGGTCAGCTTCCGCTCCGGAGCGCGCTCGGCGCGTTCCACGGCCATCGGCTCACCGTCGATGCGAAGGTTGGTCGCCGAAATCCGTCCGCCGCGATCGACGAGCGTGAATTCGAGCGGCTGGCCGTCCGCCAGATCCGCAAGACCGGCTTGCTCGACCGCCGAAATGTGCACGAACACATCTTCGCCGCCGTCATCGCGAACGATGAAGCCGAAGCCCTTCTGCGGATTGAAGAATTTTACGACGCCTTTGCCTTCGCCGACGACCTGCGGAGGCATTCCGCCGCCACCGCCCGCACCGCCGCCGCGGAATCCACCGCCGCCGCCGCCACCGCCGAATCGGTCACCGCCGCCGCGGAATCCACCGCCGCCACCGCCGCCGGCACGGTCGCCGAAACCGCCGCCGCCACCGCCGAACCGGTCACCGCCGCCGCGGTATCCACCGCCGCCGCCGCCGCCACCGCCGAATCGGTCACCGCCACCGCCGGAGAAACCTCCGCGATCGCCGTAGCTGCTGCTTTCACCACCACCGAAGAAATCGTCGCGCTTGTCACGGCCGCGACCACCGCGGTCCCCCTTACGCCCTCTATCGAAACCCATATTCGTCTTAAATCCTTGTGCCCCAGACCTTCCGAACCAACGCGCTGGGCCCAAAGAGCGCAACCGGTCTCGTGCGTTCTGCTCACGCACCATTCAGGCCCCTACATCAAAAAAGCGTGTCTCTCCAGTGATTCCCGCGCGTTTGCGTGGCATGGGCTTAAGAAGAGCGGTGGCAAGTCTGCTACAGGGGCATCCGACAACGCGTCGAACCAGGTTCCGGGACGAATGAATGAGCATATATTTTCACGAGGAAGACCTTCCTGCCGAAGTACAATTCGAAGGTGCGGTTGCGGTCGATACGGAGGCGATGGGACTGCATCCCGCGCGCGACAGGCTCTGCCTCGTGCAGCTGTCGGACGGCCACGGCGACGAGCATTTAGTGAGATTCCGGAAGGGGAGCGCTTATTCCGCACCCAATCTCAAGGCTCTCCTCGCCGACCCGAACCGGCTGAAGCTTTATCATTTCGCCCGATTCGATGTGGCGATGATCCAAGCCTATCTGGGCTTCATGGCCGCGCCGCTTTATTGCACGCGCACGGCGTCGCGCCTGGTTCGTACCTACACCGACCGGCATGGTCTCAAGGATCTGGTCAGGGAGCTGCTGGGCCATGAAATCTCAAAGCAACAGCAGACCAGCGACTGGGGCGCGCCGGAGCTGAACGACGCTCAGCGCGAATATGCCGCAAGCGACGTCCGCTACCTTCACGCGCTCAAGGAAAAGCTGGACGAACGCCTCGTTCGTGAGGGCAGGGTCGCTCTCGCCCAAGCCTGCTTCGATTTTCTACCGAACCGTGCCTTGCTCGACCTCGCGGGCTGGCCCGAACAGGATATTTTCGCGCACGACGGCTGATGAATGTCTGAGCTTGCCAACCAGGAACGCGCGACGAAACAGCGCTGGGCAGTGCCCGGAAGCTCGCACGACAGGCTCGTGGGCTTCGCCAAGGTCGCGCTGCCGAGCGCGGTCGGCGTCGTCATCGCATTCCTCGCCATGGCTCCGCTCGACAATCGCGGAGACGTCAGCTTCATCCTGGACAAGAACCAGGTGGAGAACGCGCCGGAGCGCATGCGCGTCGAGCAGGCTCGCTACACGGGAGAGGACAATCGGGGGCAGAAGTTCCTGATCACCGCCAACCGCGCTCTCCAGCGCACATCGGAGCAGCCGATCGTCGACATCTGGGGGATGCTGGCTCAATTCGGCCTGTCCCAGGGACCAGTCACGGTCGCGGCCAACCAAGGGCAATACAACCTCGACGAGCAGCGGGTTGCCGTGCACGGGCCAGTGCGCGTCAATGGCCCGGAGGGGGAGAGCCTCCTGACCCGTGACGTCACGGTCGACCTCAAGCAAAATACCATGACCAGCGATGGCGGCGTCGCCGGCCGGATGAAGCTGGGACGCTTCCAGGCAGGTCGTCTTCGGGCCGACCTGAACAGCGGGACGGTGGTGCTCGACGGCGGCACTCGCTTGAAAATCGTGCAGGGGGCGGTCAGATGAGAGCAATGCGCCGCTTGCCGCTCCTCCTTGTCGCGTCTTGGGCGCTCCCGGTTGCGGCTGCAGCGGTCGCCCAGGAGCCGGTATCTGCGCTGAAAGGTCATAACAGCGACGCACCCATCGATCTTACGGCCGATCGTCTCGAGGTGCAGGAGCGTGCGGATCGGGCCATGTTCTCCGGCAACGTCAAGGTTAGGCAGGACGAGCTGACGCTCGACACATCGCGCCTGACCGTCGCTTATTCGAGCAGCGGCGGAGTTCAGATCAAGCGCCTCGACGCGAGCGGTGGAGTCACCGTTCGCAGCCCGTCGGAGACGGCGCGGGGCACATTTGGAATCTACGATCTCGACCGCAAGCTGATCACGCTCGTCGGCGATGTCGTCCTGCAGCGCGAGGGGTCTTCGATCAGCGGGCAGCGGCTGGTCATCGATCTCGACAGCGGCCGCGCAATCATCGACGGCGGCCCTGCCGGCGTAGGCCAGAGCGGCGGCCGCGTTACAGGTCATTTCACCGTTCCGCAGCGCTCCGGCAGCTAGGCAAATGAACGAAGCTGCCACCCTTCCACGCGCGGCGCTCGAACCGCAGGCGGCTGGCGGGCTCGAAGTCCGATCGATAGCCAAGGCATACGACCGACGAGCAGTGCTGCACGACGTTTCTCTTGACGTACATCGCGGCGAGGTCGTCGGCCTTCTCGGCCCGAACGGCGCCGGGAAGACGACCTGCTTCTATTCCGTAATGGGTCTGGTGAAGCCGGACAGCGGCCGCATCTTCCTCGACGGCGACGACATCACCGAACTGCCGATGTATCGCCGCGCGATCCTCGGCCTGGGCTATCTGCCGCAGGAGACTTCGATCTTTCGAGGGCTGACGGTCGAGCAGAACATCATGGCGGTCCTGGAGGTCGCGGAGCCCGATGGCCGGGCCCGGCGTGACCGGCTGGAGCAACTACTCGGCGAGTTCGGCCTGACGCACTTGCGTGAGTCCGCTGCAATGGCGTTGTCAGGAGGCGAGCGCCGCCGCTGTGAGATCGCGCGGGCGCTGGCCGCCGACCCGTCGATCATGCTGCTCGACGAACCGTTTGCGGGCATTGACCCTATTTCCATCGCCGACATTCGCGAGCTCGTCCGCGAGCTGAAAAAGCGCGACATCGGCGTGCTCATCACCGACCACAACGTCCGCGAGACGCTCGACATCGTCGATCGCGCCTGCATCATCTACGATGGGCAGGTGCTTTTCGCGGGCACTCCCCAAGCGCTCGTCGCCGACCATGAAGTTCGTCGCCTTTATCTCGGTGAGAGCTTCGCCCTTTAATCCTTTGCCGCTAGTCTCTTAGCGCAATGGCACTCGGCCCACGTCTCGATATCCGGCAAACGCAGGCACTCGTCCTGACGCCGCAGCTGCAACAGGCGATCCGCCTGCTGCAGCTATCCAATCTCGAGCTGGAAGCGGTGATCGCCGAAGAGATTGCGAAAAACCCTCTGCTAGAGGCCGCCTCGGGCGGGGACGATGATGCCGCGCCGTCGGCCGAGACATTCGACAGCACTGCGCCAGACTCCCTCGAGGAACCTGCGGCGCCCGGTGCCGACGAGCTCATGCTCACGCTGGACGGCACTAACGACCAGCCGCTGGATTTCGACTGGAACAACGAGGCGCTCGAAACGGACAGCTTCACCGATGTGGTGGTCGGCAGCGGTGGTGCAGACGACGAGGGCCCCGACTTCGAGCGCATGGAATATGCGGCAGATTCGTTGGCCGAGCACCTGCTCAACCAATTACACGGCGCGTCAGGGCAGGTCGGGGACCTCGCCCGAGCGATCGTGGAAATGCTCGAGGATACGGGCTATCTTCCGTTGTCCGTCCGCGACATTGCGGAGACCACCGGCGCTCCCCTCCCCACCATCGAAGCCGCCATCGCGCTGGTCCAGGACCTCGACCCCGCCGGTGTCGGGGCCCGCAATCTCGCCGAGTGCCTCGCACTGCAGGCCAGGGCAGTCGACCGGTACGATCCGGCCATGGCGCGTCTGATCGACAATCTCGACCTTCTCGCCAAGGGCCGCATGGCGGACCTCAAGCGGATCTGCGGCGTCGACGATGAAGACCTCGCCGACATGGTTCGGGAGTTGCGGGTCTATGATCCCAAGCCCGGCTGCCAATTCTCGACGAGGAGCATGGAAAGCGTCACGCCCGACGTTTTCATCCGTCGCACGCGCGCAGGATATGCGGTCGAGCTCAATACGGCGACTTTGCCTCGGCTGCTCGTCAACCGCCGCTATTATCAGGAGCTCAAGTCCGGCCCGAGCGACAAGAATTCGCGGGCCTGGCTCAGCGAATGCCTCGCCAGCGCCAACTGGCTGGTGAAGGCGCTGGACCAGCGGGCCCGAACCATCGTCAAGGTCGTCGCGGAAATCGTGAAGCGGCAGCAGGGCTTCTTCGAAAAGGGCGTGGCAGCCATGAAGCCCATGACCCTGCGCGAAATCGCGGAGGCGATCGAGATGCATGAATCGACCATCAGCCGGGTCACGTCGAACAAATATGTATTGTGCGACCGCGGCCTGTTCGAGCTGAAATATTTCTTTGGATCAGGCGTAGCATCCACGGAAGGCGAGGGCGAAGGAGCGGCAGCGGAAGCGGTGAAGGCGGCCATTCGCGAGATCATCGACAATGAAGTCGAGATCCTCAGCGACGACGCGATCGCCGGCCTGCTCAAGCAGCGCGGCTTCGACTGCGCCCGCCGAACCGTCGTCAAATATCGGGAATCCATGGGGCTTGGATCGTCGGTCCAGCGCCGGCGCCAGCGAAAAATCGCCGGCGCGGCCTAGGCCGACAACCTCGCCCAGATCGGCAGATGGTCGGACGCGCGGCGTGCCGACGGGCTCATGTGCACCCCGGCCGCATCGATCCGCAGATCCTTGTCGACGATGATCCGGTCCAGCGCAGCCACCGGATGCCGCGAGTGAAAGCTCGGGCCGGTCGGGGCGATATGGAAGAGCGGCTCGAAGTCCTTGAGGCAACCGGCGGCGTCGCGCCACTCATTGGTGTCGCCCATCAGGATCGTCGGCATTCGTTGCGGCCGCTTGGCGATCGCATCGAGGATCGATCGGATTTGCCGGCGGCGCCAGAACCCGGAGAGATCGAGGTGCATGCCCACGACCCGAAGCGGCTCGTCGCCGACGAGAAGCTCGGCGAGCACCGCGCCGCGCGGCTCGAACGTCGGCAGGTCGAGCGTGGTGCAATCGAGAATGCCCACGCTCCGCTTCACCAGGATCGCGTTGCCATGCCAGCCCATGTTGCGCGTGTTGACTTTGAGCATCGCGTCTACGTGCTTCCCACCCGGCATGCGGTCGAGCACGCGACGATGTTTCACGCCGAAGAAGACCGGCATGTAGAGCCCATGATCGTCGATCAGCTCGTGCGGCAGCGCCGCTCCGCGTCCGCCAAATCTCTTGTCCGCTTCCTGCAGCGCCACGACGTCGGCGTCGATCTCATGCAGCACATCCAGCACGCGCTGCGGGTTGCGGCGTCGGTCGGTGCCGATGGCTTTGCGTACGTTGTAGCTGGCTACGGTGATCGACGGTGAAGCGGTCACGACTGCGGCAACCCCGCTCTGACTACCGCAGTTCCTTAGACGTCGAGGTTCGCGACGCTGAGGGCGTTCTCCTGGATGAACTCCCGCCGCGGTTCGACGATGTCGCCCATCAGGCGCGTGAAGATCTCGTCGGCGACATCGGCCTGCGCGACTTCGACACGAAGCAGCGAGCGGTTCGACGGGTCAAGCGTCGTCTCCCAGAGCTGCTCCGCGTTCATTTCGCCCAGCCCCTTGTAGCGCTGAATGCTCAGCCCTTTGCGCCCTGCGGCAAGCACTGCGTCGAGCAATTCCGAAGGGCGGCTGACCGCAACGGCCTTGCCCTTGGTCTCGCTTTCGGCGGGCTGATCCTCCTCTTCGACACCCTCGATCGGCTCGGGCGCCTGCTCTTCCGTGACGGCGCCCTTCTTCAGAGTCTTGAGCGTCGACGGTGAGGCGTAGACCGCGGCCTGCTCGTCCGCGAGCGTGGCCAGCTTGCGCGCCTCTGCGGAGACGAGAAAGCTCTTCTCGATGATGTAGGCGTCGGTCACCCCGCGCCACAGCCGCCGGAGCAAATAGCCGCCTTCGGCCGCCATTTCGCCCGACCATTGCGCTTCCAGATCGGCACGGCCGAGCCACGCAGCAACGTTAGCGATCGCCTTCTGGCGGGCCGCATCGCTGAGATCCGGCTTCAGCGCTCCGTTGATCGCCAGCCCTTCAATCAGCGCCGGATCGTACTTCCTCGGCGCGTAACGCATCAGGGTCCGTAGCCGTCGCGCGTGTTCGACCAGGCTGCGAAGATCTTGTCCCGAGCGCGGACCATCCTTCGTTTCGAGAATCAGGCCCTCAAGCCCAGCGCCGACGAGATATTCGTCCAGCGCGGCATCGTCCTTCAGATAGACCTCCGACCGGCCACGCGCGACTTTGTAGAGCGGCGGCTGGGCGATGTAGAGGTGCCCGTTGTCGATCAAGTCGGGCATCTGCCGGTAGAACAACGTCAGCAGGAGCGTGCGGATGTGCGCGCCGTCGACGTCGGCGTCGGTCATGATCACGATCTTGTGATAGCGCAGCTTCTCGAGATTGAATTCCTCGCGACCGATGCCAGTGCCGAGCGCCTGGATGATCGTTCCGATCTCCTTGGACGACAACATGCGGTCGAACCGGGCCCGCTCGACGTTGAGGATCTTGCCCTTGAGCGGAAGGATCGCCTGGAACTTGCTGTCGCGGCCCTGCTTGGCGGAGCCGCCGGCGCTGTCGCCCTCGACCAGGAACAGCTCGGACTTGGCCGGGTCGCGTTCGGAGCAATCGTGCAGCTTGCCTGGCAATGAGGCGATGCCCATCACCGACTTGCGGCTGGCCTCGCGCGCCTTGCGGGCGGCTTCGCGTGCCGCCGCGGCGTCGATGATCTTCTGGATGATCGTCCGGGCGTGGGCCGGATTTTCCTCGAGCCATTCGGCCATCTTGTCGGCCATCAGGCTTTCGAGCGGCTGGCGAACCTCGGACGAGACGAGCTTGTCCTTCGTCTGCGAGCCGAACTTTGGGTCAGGAAGCTTTACGGACACGATGGCGGTCAGGCCCTCGCGCATGTCCTCGCCGGTCAGGCTGACCTTCTCGCGCTTCAGCACGCCCGACTTGTCGGCGTAATTGTTGATCGTTCGGGTCAGCGCCGCGCGGAACGCCGCAAGGTGCGTGCCGCCGTCGCGCTGCGGGATGTTGTTAGTGAAGCAGAGGACCTGCTCGTAATAGCTGTCGTTCCACTCGAGCGCGACTTCGATGCCGACTTCGTCGCGTTGGCCAGTGACCGAAATCGGGTCGGGAATGAGCGGAGTCTTGGCCCGGTCGAGATACTTCACGAAGGCCGCGATGCCGCCTTCGTAATGGAGCTCGACTTCCTTTAGCTCTTCATGCCGTGCGTCTTGAAGGACGAGGCGGACGCCCGAATTGAGAAAGGCGAGCTCGCGGAAGCGGTGCTCGAGCCGATCGAAGTCGAAGTCCAGGATCTTGAAGGTCTCCGGGCTCGGCAGGAACGTGACCTTCGTTCCCCGCTTGTCGGTCTTCCCGACGACCTTCAGCGGAGCCTCGGCATCGCCGTGGCGGAAGCGCATGTAATGCTCTTCGCCGTCGCGCCAGATCGTCAGGTCGAGATATTCGCTGAGCGCGTTGACCACCGACACGCCGACGCCGTGGAGGCCGCCGGACACCTTGTAGGCATTGTCCTCGGACGTGTTCTCGAACTTACCGCCGGCGTGCAGCTGGGTCATGATGACCTCGGCCGCCGACACGCCTTCTTCGGCATGGATCCCGGTCGGGATACCGCGGCCATTGTCCTCGACCGACACGGAGCCGTCGGGATTGAGGGTGATCAGGATCTTGTCGCAATGCCCGGCGAGCGCTTCGTCGATCGCATTGTCGCTGACCTCGAACACCATGTGGTGGAGGCCGGAGCCGTCATCGGTGTCGCCGATGTACATGCCGGGACGTTTGCGGACGGCGTCGAGGCCCTTGAGGACCTTGATGCTGTCGGCGCCATAGGAATTGCTGTTGGGATCTGTTGCCATGGTGTCCGGGATAAGGAGAAAAGTCGGGAAAGTCCCACGGAATCGCGCGTGCGCGTACGCGCGCGTGAGTCAGTGCCATCTATATGGGAATTCGTGGACGATTTTCGAGATGGACCGAGCGACTGTCGACCGCAAACTTGCATGAGTTCGGCAGTTAATGGATATTTACCGATGAAACCGGTGATCCGCGTAATGGGAGTTCGCACCGCAGCAACAAGGTGAGGAAGTGTCGATGAAGCGTCTTTCACACGCCCTAATCGTTGCTGCAGCGACGGCGCTCGCCGCTGTACCAGCGCAAGCCACCATCATCTACGACAATGGCGCGCCCACTCCCGGACGACGGCAATGAAGCCACTCAGTGGGTGCAGGCCGAGGACTTCAGCTTCGCTGGCGGAACGACGGTTGGCGGCGCTGGGGTATATATCTCGGGCCGCGGCGACATCAGCGCCTGGGACGGGAATTTCACCTATTACCTGTTTGCAAGCAACGGTGGTTTGCCGGGTGCGACGCTTCAGACCGGAAACGTTAGCGTCACCCCGGTCGATTCCGGGCTCCCGGCGTTCGACGGCAACGCCTATCTCTTCGAATTCGACTTCCTGTCGCCATTCGATGCCGCCGCCGGCGTAACCTACTACCTAGGCATCCACGCATCGACGAACTTCAATCGCGACGAAATCTATTGGGTAACGACGGCCCCGAACGGCACTGCCTTCGGTGAGGAGAGCGACGGCGGAACGTTGAACAACTGGTTCAGCAACTTCGAAGAACACGCCTTCTACCTGACGGACGTCGGGACGGCGGTGCCGGAGCCGTCGACCTGGGCGATGATGCTCCTCGGCTTCGGAGCGGCCGGGATCGCACTGCGTCGCGGCCGCAAGCCGAGGCTCGCGACCGCTTAGCAGTTTCGATTAGCCCGCGCGACGCTGGCCCGAGGGGCGGCCGCGTCCGTGGAACCGGCGCTTCTGCTGACCGCCGTCGGGGCGGTGCGCAGGGTGGCCGTCGGCACGATGCGGATGACGCTGCGGCTGGGCCGAACGATCGGTACGCTGTTGTCCGTTGCGCTGCTGGCCGGCGGCCTGCGAGGCGGAGCGATCCTGACCAGGTCGGTCGTTGCGATTTTCGCGACGCTGGCCCTCGAAGCGGCGGTCCGACTTGAACGAGCGTGACGGCTGCCTGCGAGGCTGTTCCTGCTTTGCTGGCGCCGGCTTGAGGCGCTTCAGCTCCGCTGCCGCCTGGACGAAATTGTCCGGAAGCGGCGCAAGATCGATCTTCAAGCGCGTCAGGCGCTCGATATCGCGCAGCAGTCCGCGCTCGTCCGGTGAGCAATAGGCGATGGCCTTACCCTCGGCGCCCGCGCGAGCGGTGCGTCCGATGCGGTGAACGTACTGCTCCGGAACTTCCGGCAGGTCGTAGTTGATGACGTGGCTGACGCCCGGGATGTCGATCCCGCGCGCGGCGATGTCCGTCGCGATCAGAACCTTGACCTCACCCGACTTGAACTGAGCGATCGCCCGTTCGCGCTGGCCCTGGCTCTTGTTGCCGTGGATTGCGCTCGCCCCGACTCCGGCTGCCTCAAGCATGCGGACGATCTTGTCGGCGCCATGCTTGGTACGGCTGAAGACCAAAGCCCGCTCAACCTGCTCGGCCTTGAGGAACATGGTCAGCAGCGCGGTCTTCTCCGGCTGGTTGACCATCACGACCTTCTGATTGACGCGATCGGCGGTCTTGGCGACAGGAGTCACCGCGACCTCGGCCGGGTTCGTTAGATATTTGTCAGCCAGTTCCTTGATCGCCTTCGGCATGGTGGCCGAGAAGAACAGGGTCTGGCGCTTTGCCGGAACCAGGCTGACGATCCGCTTCAGCGCATGGATGAAGCCGAGGTCGAGCATCTGGTCCGCCTCGTCGAGGACGAGGATCTCAAGCTCGCGAAGGCTGAGCGCACGCTGATCGATCAAATCGAGCAGGCGGCCGGGCGTCGCGACGAGCACGTCGAGACCGCGTGCAACAGTGCGAACACTCTTTGAATTCGGAACGCCGCCGAAGATGACCCCGACCGACAGGCGCATGAAGCGGCCGTAGGTTTCGGCGCTCGCCGCGATCTGCGAGGCGAGCTCGCGGGTCGGCGCAAGCACCAGCATCCGGATCTGGCCCGGCTTCGGAATGTTGCGGTCGGCCGCCAGGCGGTCGAGCGACGGAAGCATGAACGCTGCCGTCTTGCCGGTGCCGGTCTGAGCGATGCCGAGGAGATCGCGGCCGGTCAGGACGGTCGGGATCGCCTGAAGCTGGATCGGCGTCGCCTGCGAATAATTTTTCGCCGCAAGCGCGTCGAGGAGGGGCTTGGACAGCCCAAGATTATGAAAAGACATGTAAAGTCCAATATGAAACGGCCGCGCGAAATGCGCGGTCCGAAGGGGTCAAAAAAGCGCCCCGCGTGAATTGGAGAGCAAAATCGATCGAAGCGCGGGCCGGGTCCTCGACCTTGTCGAGACCGTTCACGCCGCTTGAAAAGCGCTTCGTGCTGCAGTGCCATATAGCGGTAAGACGCGAAATGTCTAGTGGGGCGATAAGGAACCGCCCGCGACGTGAAAGCGGCTGGCCTGCCCAACCCCTTCGAACAGCGCGGCTTCGGTGGCCGTCATCCAGACCTGCCCCCGGCCTTCGAGGCGCGCGAAGAGCGCGGCGCGGCGCTTGGGATCGAGATGCGCGGCGACCTCGTCGAGAAGCAGGATCGGGGGCTCGCCCCTCCGTTCGGTCACCAGTTCCGCATGGGCGAGGACGAGGCCGAGCAGCAGCGCCTTCTGCTCGCCGGTGGATGAGCGCGCTGCCGACATCTGCTTCGCGCGGTGAGTCACGAGCAGGTCCTGCCGGTGCGGTCCAATGGCTGCGCGGCCAGCAGCAGCGTCGCGGCGGCGGCTGTCGCGTAGCTGCGCAGCAAGGTCGGCCTGTTCCCATCCTTCGAGCTGGATGTCCGCGCGGGCGAAGTCATCTTCTGGCGCGTTGAACGTCCTCTGTCCAAGCTCGGCGACGGTTCGGGATCGAGCGCCGGCGATGGCCGTGCCGTGCTCCGCCATCTGTTGCTCGAGGGCGGCAAGCCAAGAAGGGTCCGCCGGCGCCTCGTCCGTGAGTAGCTTGGTTCGCGCGCGCATCGCCGCTTCGTAGCGCGACGAGTGATGCGCGTGGCTTGGTTCGAGCGCGAGCACCAGCCGATCGAGGAAGCGGCGGCGGTCGCCTGCCGAACCAAGGAACAGCCGGTCCATGGCCGGTGTGAGCCAGAGCACGGACAGCCACTCGCTCAGGGAATTGACTGAGGCCGGGGCGGTATTGATGCGGACCTGCCGCCGTTCCGGTGCGGTCGGCTGAGTGCCGGTTCCGACCTCGACATCCCCCAGCCGCGCGGCAACCGCGAAGCCGCCCGCCCCGTCGATCCTCGCCATTTCCGACAGGGCCGCGCCGCGCAAGCCGCGGCCGGGGCTCAGCAGGGAAACCGCCTCGAGCAGGTTGGTCTTTCCGGCGCCATTTTCGCCCGACAGCAGGACGAACCCCGGTCCCGGCTCGATGAGCGCCGAGGGGTAGGACCGGAAGTCGGTGAGGGCGAGGCGGCTGACCGGCACTGCAGCGGCTTAGCCGCTATTGCTCGCGCCGGTCGAGAACCTCGAAATGCGCCGCCCGCTCATCGAAGCGGGAGAGCACCGCTTGCGCCGCGGCCGGCACGTGGCTGACATCATAGTCCTCGCCCATGAACGCTCTGATAGCGTCGACACTGTCGAACCACATCAAAGTCTGGAACTCGATCTCGCCCCCGAGATCGCGCTTCATCAGGTCGATGTGGCGGAAACCTGGGATCCGGCGCGCCTCGATTCCCGGGATCACTTCGCCGCGAACGATCCGTTCATAAGCCGCCGCATTCTCCGGCGTGGTCCAGCCGCGCCAAAGACGGCAGACCGTCACACCCGCATCGGCATGAGCACGTAAAGCGCTTGGCTCTTGTCGTTTTCGCGCAGCAGCGTCGGAGCGGCTGCGTCGGCGAGGTGGACCTCGACCGTGTCGCCGTCGATCTCTCCGAGGATGTCGAGCAGGTAGCGCGCGTTGAAGCCGATCTCGATGTTGTCCGAACCGTAGTCCGCCGCAATCTCTTCGGTCGCCGTGCCGCTCTCCGGCGAAGTGACCGAGAGCGTCACCTTGTCGCGGTCGACCATCATCTTCACCGCGCGCGTCTTCTCGCTGGCAATGGTCGAAACGCGATCGACGCCTTGCGCGAAGCTCTTCGGGTCGAGCTTAAGCAGCTTGTCGTTGGCGGTCGGAATGACCCGATTGTAGTCGGGGAACGTGCCGTCGATCAACTTGCTGGTCAGCACCGCGCTGCCCAGGCCGAAGCGGATCTTGGTCGGCGACATGGACACTTCTACCGTGCCCTCGAGCTCGTCGAGCAGCTTGCGAAGCTCGGCCACGCACTTCCGGGGCACGATAATGTCCGGCATGCCATCCGCGCCGTCGGGCTTGGCAACGGTAACGCGGGCGAGACGATGCCCGTCCGTCGCCGCCGCCTTCAGCGCGTCGTCGGCGACATGAAGGAATATGCCCATCAGATAATAGCGCGTCTCTTCGGTCGAGATGGCGAAGCGTGTCTTGTCGATGATCTGGCGGAGCGTCGCCGCGGGAAGTTCGAACCTGGTCGGCAGGTCGCCTTCTGCAATCACCGGGAAATCGTCGCGAGGCAGCGTCGAAAGGTTGAACCGGGCGCGGCCGGCGGAAAGTTGCATCTTTCCCTCGGCCGCGTTCAGTTCGACCTGACTGCCTTCGGGCAGCTTGCGAACGATATCGAAGAGCGTGTGTGCGGAAACCGTCGTAGCGCCTGGCGTGCCGACATTGGCCGGAACGCTCTCGTCCACCTGAAGATCGAGGTCGGTTGCCATCAGGCGGATCGAGCCGTCCTCTCTTGCGTCGATGAGGACGTTGGACAGTATCGGAATCGTATTGCGACGCTCCACGACCGACTGGACGTGGCTCAGGCTCTTGAGGAGTGTCGCCCGTTCAATCGTCGCCTTCATGCGTCGCCCCTGCCCCCAAACTTGCCGATTTCGCGTCGTTTATAGCGAGCGTTCGGCTGCTTGGAAGCAGGAAAGGCGGCTGACGGCCACTGCTTGTTATTGCTGCCTAGCTGGAGCGGTCGGGACAGCGGGCGTCAGAATGGCATCGACATAGTGGATCACGCCGTTCGAGCGCTTCTGATCGCCCTCCACGATCGTCGCCTTCCCACCGGACGCATCGGTCAGGACGAGCTTGCCGCCGTCCTTCGTCGCCGTGAGCGTGTCCCCGCCGACCGTCTGGACCAGCGTCTTGCCCTTGCCGTTGTCCACGGCCTTGCCGAGGTCTTCGACGAGAACCACGCCCGGAAGGATATGATAGGTCAGGACCCGCGTGAGCTCCGCGCGGTTCTGCGGGTTCGCCGGATCCTTCAGTGCTCCTTCGACCTTCCCGAATGCCTCATCGCGCGGAATAAGGACGGTATAGGGCTCGGGCCCGGCAAGCGTGGAATCCAGTCCTGCCGCATGGGCCGCCTGATAGAAGCGGCTGTTCTTGTCGAGCGCGGATGCGATCGTCTGGTCGCCGGCAGCCTTTGCAGCCTGGGCCGGCTGGTCCGGCGCAGCTCCGTTCGTGCTTTCACTGCTGTCGCAGCCTGCAACCGCGAGCGCCAGCGCAGCCGTGGTCAAGCCGAGGAATCGGAAAGTCATGGCGTCCTCCTTATTTTGTTCTGAAGACGAAATGGCCCGGCAACGCTTGCCGGGCCACTCGCGATCCATGTTCAGCTTCAGACGAGAGCCTGAACCATCGTCCGGATCAACTGGGTCGTCGGATCGACCTCGTAGATGTAGCCATTGCTGTAGCGGTACCAGGCATCCGGGCTGTCGTAGTACCGGTCGCGATAGGCGAACGGCACGTTGTACATCGAATAGCTGGCCGGAAGCTGCTGGCCGACCGACAGTCCGCCCGTAAGCAGTGCCGCAATGGCCGTAATCAGCTGGCTGTCCCGATCGACCTGGTAGATCGCGCCCGGGGCGTAACGATAATAATAGTCGTTCGTGTCCTGGTAGTAGTCACGATACTGGTACGGCACGTTGTAGTAGCTGTACCCGGCCGGCATGATCTGGCCGATGCCGTAACCGCGATCGAGAAGCGGGATCACGTCCTCGACGAGGCCGGATCGGCCGTCGATCTCGTAGACGTACCCGTTGGCGTAGCGATAGTAGTCGTCACCATAGTCGGGGTAAAACGACTGATAGTTGCTCGGGACGTAGTAGGACGGCTGATTTTGGTACGGGAAGTACTGGCCAACTCCGTACCCCGCACCGATCAGCGGCAGCAGCGCCGCAACCAGATTGTCGGAACGGTTCACGCGATAGGCATAGCCGTCGCCCCAGCGGTAGTAATAATCGGGCGTGTCGTAATAAATGTCCCGAAGGCCGAGCGGCATGTAGTTCGAGGCGTAGTAAGTCGGCAGGGTGGAACCGACGAACTGCTGACGCGCACGTCCCGGGGGAACGCAGGCCGGCGATTTCTTCGCCAGTCCCGGAGGGCAGCCGACATAGGCCGCGGGGATGCCCCGGCCGGCGTACGCGCGATCCCAATCGCCATCGTTCCAGTCGCGCCACTGCCCGTAGTCGCGATAATCCCGACGATCGCGGTACGTGTCCCGGGGATCACCCGCGAAGGCCCGGATCGGGGCGAAATCGCGCTCATCGCGGCGAGTGTCATTGCGTAATTCGCGACGATCCATCGCTACGCGCTCGACGCGCTGCTCGCGGGCGCGCCGTTCGAAACGCTCGTTGCCGCGGTCCCGATTGTCCATCCGCCCGACATCGCGGTCCCGACGCCTCTCGACCCGCTGCGCCTGGCCTTCGTTGCGGTCGCTGCGAAGGATGGCGAAGCGACGCTCCGTGTCGCGGCGCTCGACGCGCTGCGTCTGCCGTTGGCCGCGCTCGTTTTGTGCAGCGATCCGGCGTTCCGAATTGCGCCGTTCGACGCGCTGCCGGTCGCCGCCACGACGTTCGGCGCGCATAGCCTGCTGTTCGCTACCGCGAGCGCGCTGGATCTGGCGCTCGCCGCCACGGCGCTCGGTCTGGGCCATGCGGCGTTCACCGCCACCGCCGCGACGCTCGACGCGCTGCGCACGAACTTCACGGCCGCCGCCACGCTGCGCCTGGGCTTGACGGCCTCCACCGCCGCGCTGTGCTTTGGCCTCTCCGCCACCGCCGCGCTTAGCCTGAGTCTGACGTTCTCCACCGCCGCCCTTGTCGGGTTTGGCGGCTGCCGGCGCGGTAATCGCTAGTGCTGCGACACCGGCCGCGAGGATGAGGTTCCTCATCTCGAATCTCCCATTCGTTTCCTGGTGACAACGACGCGTAATGGGCACCGTTCCACCTTCCGGTAGTGATGGGGGAGATAGGCGGGTGGGCATGAACCCGTGATGTCGCTGGCTTGCAGCTTAGGTTAGGACTTGATGTCCCTCCTCAGGCGCGCTGCGGCGAACAGGTAGAATAGTGCGGCCAAAAGGTAGAAAAGGAGGCCATACAGGATTGAATATTTTAGCGAATCTTCTGCGTGGACGGCTTTCATGGCATCGGAGAGCCAGCCCAGGAAGTAGATTCCGAAGGCAATGCCGATCAGGTTGTTGATGAACAGAAAGCTCGCCGAGGCGGTTGCTCGCATGGACGGCACGACGATGTGCTGTACGGCGGTGATGACCGGCCCCAGCCAGGCGAGCGCAAGCATCTGGCCGATCGTGAATAGCAGCCATGCCAGCCACAGGTTCGGCGCGAACAGCCCAAGCGCGAAGGTCGGAGCAGTGATGATGAAGCAGACCGCCGGGATGAGCGCGTAGCCAGCGGGTCGCGTCGAACCGATCCGGTCGCCAAACCAACCGCCGAGCCAGGTCCCCAGCCCTCCGCCGACGAGTATGATCGAGCCGTAGAACCAGCCCACGTCCTGCACGGCAAGCCCGAAGCTGCGGTTGAAGAAGCTCGGCAGCCAGAAGATCAGGCCGTAGCCGAGGATAGAGCCCGAAGCTGCCCCGAAGGAAAGAAGCCAGAAGCTCGGCGTGCCCAGCAGGGCGCGGGAGACCTCACTGGCCGATGGCGCCGATGCAGCGGCATTCGAAGTCGGCGCATCGAAGCGGCCGCGTTCGGGTTCGGGGATCAGAAGCTTGATCAGCAACGCCGCGGGCAGGCCGAGTAGGCCGACGATGACGAAGGCGCTGCGCCAGGACAGATGGGCCGCGAGCCACCCGCCAAAGAATACACCGAGAGCCGAGCCGATGGGGATGCCAAGCGAGTAGAAGGCAAGCGCGCGTGACCTCTTCTCGCGCGGGAAATAGTCCGAGATCAGCGAGTAGGACGGGGCGATTCCGCCCGCCTCGCCCACTGCGACACCCATGCGCGCAACGACGAGTTGCGCGTAGCTCTGGACCATGCCGCAGGCCGCGGTGAGCAGGCTCCAGAGCGCGACTGCTCCGGCGATGATGTTGACCCGGCTCTTGCGGTCGGCGGCCCAGGCGATCGGGATGGCGATGGTCGCGTAGAAGATGCCGAAGGCAACGCCGAGATGGCTCAGCGCCGTGTCGGAAAGATCGAACTCCTCCCGGATCGGCACGGCGAGAACGCCAACGATGTTCCGGTCGATGAAATTGAAGATGTAGGCGAAGAGAAGAAGGAGGAGCACGCGCGTCCTGATCGCGCGCGCTTCCTCATCTTCGACTGGCTTATCCGTCAGAACTTGGCTCCGAACGACAGCCACACCTGCCGCGGGTTGCCGTAGAAGGCCGTGAGCACACCCGTCTGGCCAAGTCCACCCGCCGGAATCGGATTGCCCGCGGCGTTGAGGATGTAGTCGCCGGTCAGTGGGTTCTGGGTCAAGAAATTGTAGCCCGACACGATATATTCCTTGTCGAGAAGGTTCTTGCCGTGGAGGCCGACCGTGAATCGGTTGCCCGACGAACGCCAGACGGCGTTCGCATCCCACAGGGCGAAGCCTTCCTGGTCGAGGCCCGGCGACGGCCTTTCAAACTGCTGGCTGCTGCTGCGGTAGGACACTGTCGAGTTGAGGTTCAGGCGTCCTCCGAATGCGGGCGTGTCGTAGTCGAGCGAGCCGCTGAGCGTCCACTTCGGCGTATTCTGGACCGCGTAATTTTCCGATACGTCGACCGGCGGCTGGCCGGGTGTCACCGGCGCCAGGAACTCGAGATATTCTGCGTCGAGATAGCCGACTGAGCCGGCGAAGTTCAGGCGGTCGCCCGTGCTCGCGAAGTTTTCCGCGAGAATCGCGGTGGTCTCGAGTTCGACGCCCTTGAACCTCGCTTTGCCGGCATTGGTCGTAATGCCGCAAAATGACGTGACCGGCACACCGCCCACGAGTGTCGTGCAACCCGAAGATCCGGGCACCTGGACGTCCTTGTAGTCGGCGAGGAAAGCAGCAAGCGCCCACTTGAGCCGCCGACTAAGGGCCGATCCTTTCCAGCCGATTTCATAGCTGTCGACGGTCTCTGGATCGAAATCCATGAAGTCGTAGATCTGCTCTTCGGTTGCCGGCGTGGTCGGCGTGTCGCCGGGCGCGTTGCTGGTCTGTCCACGGGGGTCGAAGCCGCCGCCTTTGAAGCCACGCGAATAGCTGGCGTAGATGTTGTGATCGGCGTTCGGCTTGTAGCTGACCGAGAAGCGCGGCGTCCAAGCCGTGTCCTTGCGCCGGCCGTCGAAATTGGACGTCGTGGCGGCCACGATTCCGACTCCGAAGCCGTCGGCCCCGCCAAGTTCTGGCTGGCCGCCAAGCACGCGGTTCTGCCGCAGCACGACCGCGTGACGCTTGTCGCTCGTGTAGCGAAGGCCTGCCGAAGCGCTCAACTGTTCCGTAAAGTCATATGTGAAGTCAGCGAAGCCGGCCCAGGTCTTGGTGTCCACGTCGCCATAGGTCGACGCCGTGAAGCCGGGAGCGCCGAGGAGTGCGCCGAGCGTGTAGAGACGCACGTCGAAGATGTTGTTGGCGTTGGCGTCCAGGTAATAGAAGCCGACGATTCCGGCGAGCGGACCTCTATCGATGACCGCTTGGAATTCTTGGCTGAACTGCTTGTTTCGGTAGATCGCCGGAACATCGAGATCGATCAGCGGCGTCGCATCGAAGTCGATCGGCGTGTGGCTCGAGTCCTTGCGATACGAGGTTATGGATTTCAGCTTCAGCCAGTCGGTCACGCCAAACTCGGCATGTGCGGCGATGCCGCCGCCCTTCACCTTCTGGGTTGGGTCGACCAGCCCCCCGCGGCTGTCGAACACGTCGTCGAGGACCTCAAAACCGCCGATGAGCGACGGGATCAGGCGGTGGCCGCCGCGCGGCTTGCTGTTGTCCCAAGTGTAGTCGCCGGACACGCGAACGAAGACATTGTCGGACGGCTCGAACTCCAGCGTTCCCCGGGCTGCCAAGATGTCCTTGTTGTAATTGTCGTTGTCGGTGGTGAGGTTCTTGCCGAAGCCGCCGCGACTGATCCGCGCGGCAGCGGCGCCCACCTTGAGCGCTTCGCCAATGGGCGTCGATGCCGACATGACCACGTCGAGCTGATCTCCCGTTCCAACATTCGCGCGAACGCTGCCGGCGGGAACGTCCGCCAGCCTGCGCGTGACATATTTGACCGCGCCGCCAATCGTGTTGCGGCCGTAAAGCGTGCCCTGCGGACCGCGCAGCACCTCGATCCGTTCGACATCGTAGATGTCGAGCAACGCACCCTGCGGACGGTTGAGATAGACGTCATCCAGGTAGATTCCGACGCCCTGCTCGAAGCCGGCAACCGGATCCTGCTGGCCGACGCCGCGGATGAACGCCGTCAGCGTCGTGTTCGTGCCGCGCGACGTCTCCAAATTCACGTTGGGCGTGGTGTCGGCGACGTCCGAAAGGTCGAGCGCACCCTGTCGGTCGAGCTGCTCGCTTGAATAGGCCGTCACCGCGATGGGCACGTCCTGGAGAAGCTCGGTGCGGCGGCGAGCCGTCACGATGATGTCCGAGTCGCTTTCCGAGGCGGCAGCGTCCTGTGTCTGGAGGTCCGCAGGCGCAGCCGCTTCTTCGGACGGCACTTCGATCGCGGGAGCAGAAACGTCCTGTGCCGATGCCTGACCGGACACAGCAATTGCCGACGTACAAATCGACGCGAGCATCGCGCAGCGCGCGGCGCTGACCCACTTCATGGACATTCCACTCTCCCCTATTCTCTCCCGCGACAGGCTAGTTGCCACGTCGCCATATTCGCGGTTATGAAACCTGAACCGGGTTTCAGGTTTGCCATGATCCGGCAGGGGACTCAAGGGGGCTTGGTTGGACAGCACGGGCGAATCCGGAACGACTGTGGCCGATATGCAGCCAAGTGCTGCAAGCGGCGGCAAGGCCCCGCGCACGGCGCGAGGTCAACGCACTCTGCGTAAAATTCTCGACGCAGCGCTGGAGGAGTTCGGCGAGAAGGGCTTCTCGGAAGGCTCGATCGTCGGGATCACGAGTCGCGCCCGTGTCGCCCTCGGGACCTTCTACACCTACTTCGACAGCAAGGAGGCGGTGTTCCAGGAGCTCGTCCGGGACATGTCGGCGCAGGTGCGCGACCATGTCGCACCGGCTTTGACGGAAGCCGCCGACACGCTCGACGGGGAAAGCCGCGCACTCGAATCGTTCCTGGCCTTCGTCCAGACCCACCGCCAGGTTTATCGGATCATCGACGAAGCGGAGTTCGTCGACCCGGAGGGCTTCCGCAAACATTATGTCACGACCGCCGAGCGAATCGGCGGACGCCTTCAGGCCGGCAAGGACAAGGGCGAGGTCGCAGCGATGGACAGCCCGATCGCGACCGAAGTCGAGGCCTGGGCGATCATGGGGATGAACGTTTTCCTCGGGCTGCGCTTCGGGGTCTGGGGCAAGGACTCCCCTGCCGAAGTGACCCAGGTCGCCAACCGTCTTCTTCAGCGCGGGCTCCGCCCCTAACGAAGATCGCCGGCGAGGCGCGCAAACGCGTCAATGTCGCTCTCGTCGTGATAGAGCGCGAGGCCGATCCGGAGGACGTCGCCGCGCACGTCGGTGATGCAATTGCGGGCTTTCAGTTCGCTTGACCAGCGTTGAGCATTCGCGTTGCGGAACGCGAGGAAGCGGGCGTCGCCCGGCCGATTGAGCTGCTCGGCGCCGCCCAAGGCGGTGCCGCCCAGTGCCTCGAGCAGATGCTCCTGTAGCCTGCTGACGTGCGCTGAGATTCGCCCCGTGGTCAGCCCGTTCTCCCACAGCATCCGGCGCACCGCGTTGAACCGGTAGAGGCCCGAGGCGTCGAACGTCGCGCCCATGAAGCGCATCGCGTCCTTGCTGTAGCCGACCGAGCCGGGCGGGAGCGTCAGGTCCTCGAACTCGGCGTACCAGCCGGTGATGCGCGGGCGATCGCCGAAACCCGGCGGAGCGTGGAGGAAGGCGCAGCCCTCGCCCGACATCGCATATTTGTAGCCGCCGCCGACGTAGAAAGCCGACTGGGCGGCGACGTCGTCGAAGGGCGTCTCGACGGCCATGAACGCATGGTAACCATCGATGACGACCCATGGTCCTTCGGGCCGGGCGAGACCCGCGAGACTGTCCACGTATTCGAACCGGCGCCCGCTTCCGAACAGCACCTGGCTGACGAATATGAGGTCGTGGTCGCCGTTGCGCGCTCGCTCGAGAAAGCGATCGGAGAAGGTATCGAACGGTTCGGCCGCCGCGCGCTCGACAGTGGCTTCGCCGCTCTCCTCCCACCGGGCGAACTGCCGCCGCGCACTGTGAAACTCGCCGTCGCTGGTCAGAATGCGGACGCTGTTGCCGGAACGCGGTACTGCGGAAAACAGCCTGACGAGCAGGTCATGCGTATTCGGCGCGAAGACGATCGCATCGGGCATGCCGGTCCCAAGCTCATCGGCGACGTGCCCCTGCGCCTCGGGCCAGACCTCGCCCATGATGCGGTCCCACTTGCGGTCGGCGAGGCGGGCCGCATCTTCCCAGCATTCGACCTGACCCTCGAAGCTGGCGTCGGGCCACAGATGGTGGCTGTGCGCGGCGACGTGCAGCCGGTCCGGATCGGCACTCAGGCTGCGCGCAAATAATGGCTTGAAGCTCATCGGCCCTCGACGCTTACAGCTCTGTGCGCAGCGCCCAGAGCTCGGGGAAGACGCGCTTCTCCAGCGTGGCGCGAAGATAGGGCGCCCCCGCCGAGCCGCCGGTGCCTGGTCGGTTGCCGATGATGCGCTCGACCGTCAGCACATGCTTGTGTCGCCACGCCGCGAGCGCGTCGTCGATGTCGACGAGTTTCTCGGCAAGCTCGTAGAGCTCGAACCAGCGGTCCGCGTCGCGATAGACCTTTAGCCAGGCCTGGCCGAGCGACTCGACGGACCGATCGCCGACATCGAAACCCGCCCGCTCGAGCGCGCCGACCGCCGCGTCGCGCAGGCTCGGCTCCGACAAAGCGCGCTCTAGCCGCTCACGATCGGCGCTGCCCTTGTCGTAATGGTTGACGAAACTCGGCTCCTTGAGTCCCAGGCGGAACTCAATCTCGCGAAATTGCGCCGACTGGAATCCGGAGGATGTCCCAAGCACGTTGCGGAACTTGAGATAATCGACAGGAGTCAGGGTTGACAGCACGTCCCAGGACAAGGTCATCACCGCCTGAATCCGGCTGATCCGCGCCATCGCCTTGTAGGCTTCGGCGATGCGGCCTTCCTCCACGAGTGGGATCGCCAGCTTCAACTCGTGCAGCAACTGCTTCATCCACAGTTCCTTCGTCTGGTGGATGATGACGAACAGCATCTCGTCGTGAAGTTCGGACAAGGGCTGCTGCGCCGACAGAAGCTGATCGAGCTTCAAATAATCGGCATAGGTCATGCCGGCGGGCGTTGCGGTCATGGCGGCAGGCTTAGGACAAAGCCCGAAAGCTGCCTAGCTGGACTTACTGTCCCTGGCTTCCCGGAAGGCCCGGTTGGCTAATCGTGCCGATGTTGTTGAACAGCTCCTCGAAGAAGCTGCGATCGCGGCCCAGCGTCGGAGTCTTGTCGTTATTCGGGTTGATCGCGGCAATCAATGTCTCGTCCGTCTGGTTGACGGCAGCGACATTGCCCGCCTGGTCGAAGCGGACGTGAAGCACAGTTTGGTCGGTGACACGCGGATTGCGGAACGCGAAGGCGCGAGTGTCGCGGGAGACATAGTACCAGTCGTTCTGCTCGAACGTGCCGGTGAAGCTCGGACGGCCCAGGGTACGCTCGACGGACTGTTTGTTGTCGGTCCCGACCTGGATGCCGCTGGTGAGCTGCTCGTCCATCACATAGCCACGGTGTTCGCGGATGCTGAGCCCGCACCCGGCCAGCGTCGTCGCGCCGACAAGAACGGTCACGCTCTTCAAAACCCCAGACTTCATGATCGAACTTACTCCCAAGACTCCGCGCGTTGCTTGCGCAAGCGCCGGGCGGCCTCAATATGCGGCGCGCCACCCAAGGCGCAAGCCGCAAGCTCAAGAGAGGTCATATGTTCCGCGCCCTGTTCGCCAGATTAACAGGGGAGCCGAAGCGCGGTCAGGGCCTTTTCGGCCTCGCGGTGGGAGAAGCGCGGCAGACGCACTGGTTCGCCGCGGGCGAGGTGCCCGACACGGTCAACGGACGATTCGCCGTTCTCGCGACCATCATCGCCTTGATCACGGTCCGGCTGGAGCGCGACGGCGAGAACGGGCGGCGGGAGAGCGCCGCGCTGACCGAAAGGCTGGTCGAAACGCTAGATGCGGAAATTCGGGAAATGGGCCTGGGCGACCCCACGCTCGGCAAGCAGGTCCGTAAGCTCATTGGGGCCGTCGCCGGCCGCGTCGAGCGCTGGCGCCTGCTGGCCGCATCGGACGAGCCTTGGACTGAAGAGGTGAAACGCAGCGTCTATGGCGACGAGGCGGCCTCCCCGAACGCAGTTGCTCATACGCAATCAGGCATGAGACGCCTGTGGCAGAGGCTCAACGAAGCCGGCCTGCAGGACCTTGTCGAAGGACAGATAAGATGACCGACGATTTCGCGCACCGGCTGCCGTTGAACCAGATTCGCGACGGCGAGAGAATCGATCTTTCCGCCGACGAGGGAGAACGGAAGCTGATCGCCGACCGTCTCGGCCTTCGCACCCTGGACCGGCTGGAGGCGCACGCGACGATGGATCGGAAGGGTGGGATGGTTCGCGCGCGCGGCCGAGTGAAGGCAATCCTCTGCCAAAGCTGTGTGGTGACCGACGAGCCCGTCGACGCCCATGTCGACGAAGCGTTCGACATTCACTTCTTGCCCGAGCCCAAAGCGGATTCGCCCGACGAGGAGGTCGAGCTGGTCGAATCGGACTGCGACGTCGTCTTTCACGACGGATCGGCGATCGATCTTGGCAGCGCGATCGCCGACACTCTGGCGCTGGGTCTCGACCCCTATCCGCGCAGCGCGGGGGCCGAGGCGGCCCTCAAGGAAGCAGGAGTGCTTTCAGAAGCCGAGGCGGGACCGTTCGCGGCCCTCGCCAAGCTGAAGCGGAACGAGTCCGACTAAGCCCTAGAAGGGTACGTCGTCGTCGAGGTCGGTGTCGAACGCCGCCGGCTGCGGACGCTGCTGGCGCTGAGCGCCGCCTCCCGAGCTGTATCCGCCGCCGAATTCCTCACCGCCGCCGAAGTCGCGGCCCCCGCCGCCACCGCCGCCGTCACGGCTGTCGAGCAGGACGAGCTCGCCGCGAAAGCGCTGCAGGACGACCTCGGTGGTGTACTTGTCGTTGCCCTGGTTGTCCGTCCACTTGCGGGTCTGGATCTGGCCTTCGAGGTAAACCTTCGAACCCTTCCGCAGATAGGACTTGGCGACGCGGCCGAGGTTTTCGTTGAAGATGACGACCTGGTGCCACTCGGTCCGCTCCTGGCGATTGCCGTCCTTGTCCTTCCAGGTCTCGGACGTAGCGACGCGCAGGTTCACGACCTCGCCGCCATTGTTCAATGAACGGGCCTCCGGATCCGCGCCGAGATTGCCGACCAGGATCACCTTGTTCACGCCCGCCATGTCACTCTCCTCCGTGCTTGAGGCGCAGCTATAAACCGAGCGCCACCGCCGTCCAGTAGGTTGCGCCCGCCGCCACGTAGGCGAGGACAAAAAGATATCCGACCATGAACAGCGGCCACTTCCAGCCGTTCGTTTCACGCCGCGTCACGGCGATGGTCGAGATGCATTGCGGCGCGAACACGAACCAGGCGAGGAAGGCCAAGGCGGTCGGCAACGTCCAGCGACCGGACAGCCGCTGCTCGAGAGTTTGGAGGCCCTGCTCGTCCTCGGCATCGAGCGAGTAGACGGTGCCGATTGCGGCGACGGCTACCTCGCGTGCGGCCATGGCTGGAAGCAACGCCAGGCTGATGTCCTTGTTGAACCCGATCGGTGCGACGATCGTGTGAATGCCGTCGGCGATGTGGCCTGCGATCGATACGTCCGACTGCTTTTCGCCCGGACCCGCCTGCGGGAAGCTGGCAAGCGCCCACAATATGATCGTCGTCGCGAGAATGATCGTTCCGGCGCGCTTGAGGAAGATCGCAGTTCGCTGCCACAGCCCTATGACGACGTCGGCCAGACGGGGCATCTGATACTTCGGCAGCTCCATCATGAAATGGCCACCGCCGCCCTTCACCACCGTCCGGCGCAGGACCAGCGCGGCCAGCAATGCGCCCACGATACCGGCGAGATAGAGGCCAAAGAGCACCAATCCCTGCACGCCGATGCCCGGCCCGACCGAAGCCGCGGGAATGAAGGCAGCGATGATCAACGTGTAGACCGGCAACCGCGCCGAACAGGTCATCAACGGCGCAACCAATATGGTGGTCAGCCGGTCCTTCGGATCGTCGATCGTTCGTGTCGCCATGATGCCCGGCACCGCGCAGGCGAAGCTGGACAGCAAGGGGATGAAGGCCCGGCCCGACAGGCCCGCACTGCTCATCAGGCGATCCATGATGAAGGCGGCCCGCACCATATAGCCAGTCGATTCGAGCACGAGGATGAAGGCGAACAGGATCAGAATCTGCGGCAGGAAAACGATCACGGCGCCAACGCCGGCGAAGACGCCGTCGATGATCAGCGATCGCACGGCTCCATCGGGCAACGCATTGCCGATCCAGTTACCCACCGCCAGGGTCGCCGTTTCGAGCGCGTCCGCAGGGACACTCGCCCAGGTGAAGACGGCCTGGAACATCAGAAACAGGATGCCGGCGAGGATGATCGGGCCCGCGATCGGATGCAGCAATATGCCGTCCAACCGGTGCGTCCAGCGACGGACCGGGCTTTCGTTGATCACCGCCGCCGTGGCGATGTCGCGGGCGCGGCGCTGCAGCAGGATCAATTCCGTCGGCACACGCTCGGTCACCGGGCAGCTCGGGGCGGAAAGCATGTGGTCGAGCGCCGTCTGAAGTTCCTTCATGCCGCGCTTCCGCACCGCGACGGTCTCGATCACCGGAACTCCAAGCTCCGCCTCGAGCCGCTTGGCATCGAGCTCAAGTCCGTCGCGCTTGGCGAGGTCGACCATGTTGAGAGCGACGATCGTCGGCAGGCCAAGCTCGATCAGCTGGAGAGCGAAGCGGAGGTGGTTGTCGAGGTTCGAAGCGTCGACGACGATGACCAGCGCGTCGGGCTGCCGCTCGCCCTTCTGCTTGCCGAGGAGCACGTCACGCGTGACCGCTTCGTCGGGGCTCGCGGGATCGAGGCTGTAGGCGCCCGGCAAATCGACAAGCTCGATCGGACGGCCGTCGGCCAAGGTCAGCCGCCCCGAATGGCGCTCGACCGTGACCCCCGGATAATTGCCGACCTTCTGGCGAGCGCCGGTCAGCGCGTTGAACAAAGCGCTCTTGCCGGCATTGGGGCTGCCGGCGACCGCCACCAGCGGAAGAGGGTTCATTGGCTTTCTATGCGGCTGGAACGACGCGCACGGCGCGGGCGTGGCTGCGGCGGATAGCGACCGTCATCCGGCCAACGCGAATGGCAAGTGGGTCGCGGCCGAACGGGCCCAGATGAAGCGGCTCGACGGTAACGCCTTCGTCGAAACCGAAATGGCGCAGGCGCGCCGCTTCGCCTTCCTCCAGCGTATCCCAGTCAATTGACGCGATGGAGGCAGGCAAGCCGATCTGCAGCTGGTCGAGCGAAATCGACTCCGGTTGGAAGTGCGCATTCATCTTGCGACTGATTATCAATAACGACGCGGGAACGCCATAGGCGAGATTATGAGGCCCGCCTCAGCGAGCGGGATAGCGAAGGCGACCGAGGAAACGGCTGACGCTGAAATGCTCCTGGCCGCGCCACTGCGCCTTGAACTTCTCGAACTGCATGACGTCGTCGATGCGACGGTCGAGGAAAGCCGCTGTCTCGGCCCAGCCCTCGGTCTGGTCGTCCAGCCAGACGAGCAGAGTCGATGCGTAAACTCCGCCGAGCGTCAGGCGCTTGGTATAATGGTTGAAGTCTGTGCTGGTGTCGCCGGCGATGCGCCACATGACGTCCGCCGTCCGCCAGCCGGCCTTCATCCCGGTCGGCACGTTCTGCGGCATGGCAAGGATCGAGAGGGCGCGGCGGACCGCTTCGCGAGCCGGGGCCATGATCTCCAGCCGCCTCCAGACGAGCGAATGGATCTTCTCGCGGATCTTGAGACCCTCAAGTCGCTCGGGCGTGAACCAGGCCTCCAGCTCCCGGTCGACCGCCCGGATGTAGATATCGATCTTGCCCGCCTGATCCTTGGGAACGGCTAGGCGCGCCTGGTCGCGGTCGACCCTGGCTTGATCCGCGGCGGCATCGACGGACGCCTGCGTCCAGCCATCGAAGACTGCATTTTCGCCGATGGCGAGCGCGAGCCGGTCGCGGATTTCCTGCAGCGGACTCGGTTGTTCGTCCATGACGGCTCAACTCGCCCCTGCGGCGCCCGGTTGCAAGCCCCGCTGCGGAAGCCGGACGAGCACCAGCGCCGCGGCGATGGCGGCCGCCCCTAGCCAATCGAGCGCCTGCAACCTTTCGTCATAAGCCACCCAGCCGATCAGCGCGGAAATGGCTGGCTGGGTCAGCAGGACGAGGCCGACCACAAGCGGAGGCAATGCGCCGATCGCATAGACGAGCAGTCCCTGCCCGATCACTTGGCTGCTGATCGCGAGGACGACGATGATCGTCCAGTTCTCCGGAATGATTTGCTCACCGAAGAGCAGCGCCACGGGCAGCAGCATGACAGCGCCAATCGCACTGGAGAGGAACAGCAACGGCAGCGGCGCGAGTTTCTCGCGGGCACGCTCAACGGCGATCAGATAGCCGGCGTAAAGAAGGCCGGCCGCCAGCGCGAGCAGGTCACCGTGCAGGTTACGGAGGGACAGTTCGGCGCTGTTGCCCATCAACAGGGCGGAACCGATCGCCGCCAGCGCGAGCGCCGTCCCCTGCAAGGCCGAGGGCCAACTCCGCACCAGCCATAGGCCCCATGCTGCGAAGGCGAAGCTCGCCGTGTTCCCGAACAAGGTAGCGTTGGCGAGCTTGGTCATGTGAATGCCGGTGTGCCAGGCGGCGAGGTCAGCCGCGAAGAAGAAGGCGGCAAAGGCGATGATGGTGCCGAGCACACGCCCGGGCCAGTGCACCGGCTGTCCGGCGACCCGGGCGATCAGGAACAGGAACGGCAGTGCCAGCGCCAGCCGCCAGAATCCCGCGGCAACCGGTCCGACCTCCGACAGCCGCACCAACCATGGGCCAAGGGCAAGTGCGCTGCTGCCGATCAAAAGCGCCGGAAAGGCGAAGGGATGCTGCTTCGGCTGATCCATAGGCGCTAGCTCGGTGCTAGGCCCCGTACTTCTCGCGAAGGTCGAACAGTGCAAGGGCGGCTTGTGCTGCATGTCCGCCCTTGTCGAGCTGCCTTGGGTCTGCGCGGACGAGCGCCTGCTCTTCTTTCTCGACGGTAAGGATGCCGTTGCCGATTGCGAAGCCGTCGAGCGTGAGCTCCATCAGCGCGCGAGCACTCTCCTCGGCCACGACCTCGAAGTGATAGGTTTCGCCCCGGATCACCACACCCAGCGCGACAAAAGCGCAGAAGCGGCCGCTCTTCGCCGCCAGCGCTATGGCGGCAGGCAGTTCCAGCGCACCGGGCACGGTGATCGTCTCATGCTTGTGGCCCGCTGCCTCGATCGCAGCGCGGGCGCCTTCTAGAAGCATGTCGTTGAGGTGTGGGTAGAAGCGCGCTTCCACCAGGAGGATCGTCGCCACGGCTTTAGGCCTGACGCTCGATCGCGCGTTCCTCGACGATCTCCAGCCCATATCCGGACAAGGCGACCGGCGAATGATGCGTGTTGGTCAGCAGGATCATTTGGTGGATGCCGAGCGCGGCTAGAATTTGCGCGCCGATGCCGTAGCTCCTGAGCTCCGCCCCGCCTTCCGCTGCCTTTCCGGAGCGCAGATCGGCGGAACGCGAAAGCGATCCGGCCGCAGCTGCGTGCAACGCGACGATGACTCCCGAGCCTTGACTCTCGATCATAAGCATCGCGCCTTGGAGTAGCCCGGATCGCGCACCCGCCTCGCCGAGGACGTCGGCAAAAAGGTCGAGACTATGCATCCGAACCAGCACCGGCTGGGTGACGTCGAGAGCGCCGTGAACCAGCGCGAGTTGCTCTTCCCCAGTCGCCTTGTCGCGGAAGACCTGCGCCTGCCACTCTGCGCCACTGTTCGCCTTGAACGCCGTAGTCGCCGCGCGTTCGACCATGTGGTCCTTCTTCAGGCGGTAGGCGATGAGGTCGCGGATTGTCCCGATCTTGAGGCCGTGCTGGCGCGCGAAGTCCATCAGGTCATCGAGGCGCGCCATGCTGCCGTCGTCGCGCATGATCTCGCAGATCACCGCGCTTGGGTTCAGGCCGGCGAGACGCGCGATGTCGACGCCCGCTTCCGTGTGCCCCGCACGAACGAGGACCCCACCCGGACGAGCAATGAGCGGGAAGACATGGCCAGGCGACACCAAGGCATCCGGCCCATGCGTCGCGTCGATGGCGACGGCGATGGTGCGGGCCCTGTCGGCCGCGCTGATGCCGGTCGAAATGCCTTCCTTGGCCTCGATGGAAACGGTGAACGCGGTCTCGTTGCGACTGCGATTGTTGTTGACCATCGGCTGCAGGGCGAGCGTCTCCGCTCGATCCTTGGTCAGGGCGAGGCAAATGAGCCCGCGCCCGTGGCGCGCCATGAAGTTGATCGCGTCAGGCGTCGCCATCTGTCCCGGAATGATGAGATCGCCCTCATTCTCACGGTCGTCGTCGTCGACGAGGATGAACATCCGGCCGTTGCGCGCCTCGTCGATGATCGCGTCGGTGCCGACCAGCACTTCGGTATTGCCGCGCTGAAGGAGCTTCTCGAGCCGGACGAGCGTGTCCGCGGTCGGATTCCACTCGGCAGACCCCAGCTTGCGCAGCGAATTGGGATGGAGGCCCGCGGCGCGGGCGAGAGCGGCGCGGCTGACCTCGCCGGTTTCGATGATGGCGTTCAGCCGATCCATGAGAGTGGTGCTCATTTCGCGCATATATCACACTGCAGTGTGATGAAAAGCAGAAACAGAGATGTTCCTACTGTGCGCGTGCCGCCAGCATCCGGTCGACGTAGCGGGCGATAACATCGATCTCGACATTGAGCTGTTGCCCTTGGGTCAGCCCGCCCAATGTCGTCTCGCCTGCTGTGTGCGGAATAATATTCACCGAAAAATGCACACCACCGTCGGTATCACGTACGTCGTTGACCGTCAGGGACACGCCGTCGAGGCAGATCGAGCCTTTCTGCGCGATAGCAGGTGCGAGCGATCGGTCGACGCGGATGCCGATGCGTGTGGAATCGCCTTCGCGGTCGACTCCGACGACTTTGCCGATGCCGTCGACGTGCCCGGTGACGATGTGCCCGCCAAGTTCGTCGCCCATGCGCAGCGGCCGCTCGAGGTTCAGGAGGGCGCCTTCGCGCCACATGTCCCCGGCCGTCCGTGACACGGTTTCGGCGGAAACGTCGACCGCAAACCAGTCGGCGCCCTTGTCGACGACGGTCAGGCAAACTCCGGAACAGGCGATGGATGCGCCCATGTCGATGGTCGAGAGATCGTAGGCCGTCTTCACGCGCAGCCTGAGGTCGCCTCGCTGCTCGGCGCTGACGACTTCGCCGATGTCCGTGATAATCCCCGTGAACATGTCCGCCGCTTAGGCCTCGCGTATCCGCTCGTAAACTTCGAGCCGGTCGATGCCGAGCGAACGCCCGTCGCTGGTCCGCCAGCGTCCGTGCGCGTCGGCGATCGCGTCGAGGCCGACGTAGCCGAACGAGGACTTGCCTTCTCCCACGATGATTGGGGCACGGTAGATGATGATCCGGTCGACGAGGTCCGCCGTCAGAAAGGCCGTCGCGGTCGCCGACCCGCCCTCGACAAGCAGATCGTTGACGTCATGAAGTCGGTAGACATCCTGCGGATTTGCAAGGATTTCCCATCCGTCGACCGCATCGCCACGAGTCAGCAGGGCTCGGCGGGGCGACCATTCCTCGAGGCCCGGCAATCGCACGTCGAGGCGTGGCGCGTCTGCCTGATACGTCCCGCGTCCGACGAGGATCATGTCGGACTGCGCCCGTTCCAGATGGACGTGCTTGCGTGCATCTTCGCCGGTGATCCATTTGCTCTCGCCGGAGGGCAAAGCGATCTTCCCGTCGATCGACAAAGCGAGCTTCAGCGTGATCCGCGGTCGACCGAGCTTCTGCCGGGTCAGCCAGCCGGCGAGCGATTCGGCGGCGGCCTTCCGACCAACGCCGAGCTTCACGCCGAGGCCTGCATCGCGAAGCCGCTTGAGACCCTTGCCCGCCGTCCGCGGGTCGGGATCCTTCAGCGCGATAACGACCCTCTCGGGCTTCGCTTTCAGCAGGAGATCCGTGCAGGAAGGGCCGCGCTCGCTAATGTGCGCGCAAGGCTCAAGCGTGACATAGACGGTCGCGCCCTTCGCTTTCGCGCCCGCGTGTTCCAACGCGACCGCTTCCGCATGCGGGCGTCCGCCGGCAGCAGTCGCGCCCCTGCCGACGATGTCGCCTTTTGACGAGACGATCACGCAGCCGACATTGGGGTTGGGCGCACTTCGCCCGCGAGCCGACGCGCCAAGCCGCACCGCTTCAGCCATGAAGCGCGCGTCGGAGCTCACATTCCGAGCTGCTTTTCCAGCTTCTGGAATTGCCGTTGCTTCTCTTTGGCAGCCGCATCGCGCTTGGCCTGGTCGATCTTCTGCTGGGCAACGATCTCTGCGTCGGTGCGATCGGCCTTCCAGCTCTCCGTGTAGATGATGGTCGCCGGCGGGGCGGTGTTGATCTTGGAATCGATTAGGAATTCGATGACGATGATCGCCGTCACGAGCACCGCCAGAATGGCTCCGATGACCTTCTCACGGCTGCGCTGGCGCATGAACGCCCGCAAGTCTGCGAGTGCCGCGCGCGGGCCGACGGGACGTGGGATCCAAGACATGTCGCAAATGTAGGCGTTGCATGCGGCTCGGGCCAGACCCCCGACGGGAAGGCCGTAGGGGGTGCGGCCGCTTGCGGTCGCGCCCCTCGGCCAAGGGGTCTAAGTCTCCAGCTCGAACCGGAGCGTGATGACCGTCGAGGATGGTACCGGCCGACCGTCGATCGTTGCGGGCTTGTACCGCCACTTGGCCAACAGGTGCTTGCGAGCCAACTCGAAGAAGGACCGGTCGACCTTCCCAACCGGCTCGACGGCTACCACGCGTCCGCGCTCGTCGATCGAAAGCCTAAGTCTGAGAGTCCCTTCTTCCTCCAGCCGCGCCTTGTCGTCCGGGTAGGGCGGGCGGAGAAGAAAATCGGGTGTGGCGAATCTTGCCGCAACGCGGACTGGGCCGAGCTTCGGCGTTGGGTTCGCAATGGACTCCGTTCCGGATCCGATGGGCCCCGGCGAAGGAAGCTGCGGCAAGCTCGCGGCGAACTCGACTGGATCCTGGGTCGGGATCGGCACGATCGGCTTCTGCAGGTCGATCTGCGAATCCCGCGGCTGGACCGGATGTTCGGGCTTGGGCGGGACCGGCTCCGGAGGAACCGGGGGCGGCGGTTTCACCTCCTCGATCAGTTCCACCACCGTCTTGGTCGTTCCGGCTAAGGGGATCACCTCCATCTTGGCCGTCATCACCGCGGCAACGAGGACCGCATGACCGCCAACGATGAACATGAGTGCGCGGGGGTGACGGCCCTGATCGGCGAAGCCTTGAGTACTGGCATAAACGGGCATGTGCTCAACTCCTTCTGAGAACAGATGAGTCGAGTGTTATGTTACAACATTCCATGAAACTGACAAGCCTTTCCTCGGGTGCAGTCCGCAAATGACCTTCAGCGCTTGGCGGCGGCCTTGAGCCGGTGGACCGCGCGGTCCTTGCCTATGCGCTCGACGAGGCCCGCCATTTCGGGTCCGCTGTCGCGTCCAGTCAGCGCCAGCCGGAGCGGATGGAAAAGTTCGCGTCCCTTGCGGCCGCTGCTGGCCTTGAGCTCGGTCGTGAGTGTTCGCCACGTGTCCGGGTTCCAGTCGAGACCTTCCGCCACCGAGGCCGCATCGCGAACAAGCAGGCGCTCGTCGTGGGCGAGCTCCGGCGCTTCGACGTCCCCGTGCAGCACGTCGAACCAGGCCGCGAAATCGGTCAGGCGTTCGACGTTCGGCCGGAGCAGGACCCAGTCTTCCTCCGAAGCTTCGGTCGGAAGCCTGTCGGCAACGGCCGCGAAGTCCAGCTTGTGCAGCAGCCGGGCGTTGAGCAGCTCGACCTCGTGCGGGTCGAAATGCGCGGGGGCACGCCCGAAATGCGCGAAGTCGAAGTCGTGCGCCAGCTCCTCGAGGCTCGCGATCGGCTCCACCGGCTGCGACGTGCCGATGCGGGCTAGCAGCGACAGCATGGCCATCGGCTCGACGCCTTCCTCGCGGAGATGTTCGGCTCCGTAGGACCCGAGGCGCTTCGACAACTTGCCTTCGGCGGCGACCAGAAGGGCCTCGTGAGCGAAGACCGGGGGCTTGGCGCCAAGCGCCTCGAACATCTGGATCTGCGCCGCGCTGTTGGTGACGTGATCCTCGCCGCGGACGATGTGCGTGATCTTGAGGTCGACGTCGTCGATGACGCTCGGCAGCAGATAGAGCCAGCTTCCGTCCTCGCGGCGCACGACGGGGTCGGAGAGGAGCTTCGGGTCGAACCGTTGCGGACCGCGGATCAGGTCGTTCCATTCGATCGGCGCATCGTGATCGAGCCGGAACCGCCAGTGCGGCTGACGCCCCTCCGGTGCCGGCTCGTCGGCAGGCTTGCGCTCGTAAACCGGCGGCAGCCCACGGCCGAGCAAGACCTTCCGGCGAAGGTCCAGTTCCTCCGGCGTCTCGTAGCAAGCGTAGACGCGGCCGGCAGCTTTCAACCGCTCGAACTCGCGCTCGTAAAGGGCGAAGCGCTCGGACTGCCGGACCTCGGCGTCCGGAATCAGGTTCATCCACGCGAGGTCGTCGCGGATCGCGTCGACGAACTCCTCGCGGCTACGCTCCCGGTCGGTGTCGTCGATGCGCAGGAGGAATGTTCCGCCGTGCTTCTTGGCGAAGAGGTAGTTGTGCAGCGCCGTCCGGATGTTGCCGACATGCAGCCGGCCCGTTGGCGACGGAGCGAAGCGCGTGATCACGCTCATCGCGGCAGCTTCACTTGCGGACCGGTGTGGAAGAAATTGGTGATCGGGTAGCGCCTGTCGCGGCCGAAGTTGCGGGTCCCGATCTTCACTCCGGGCGGCGCCTGGCGGCGCTTGTATTCGGCCTTCAGCAGTAGTTTCTCCATCGAAGCGACCAGCTCAGCATCCGCACCGGTCGCGTTCGCGACCTCGCCAACCGACATTTCCTTATCGATCAATCCTTCAAGGATCCGGTCCAGCAGCGAATAGGGCGGCAGGCTGTCTTCGTCCTTCTGGTCCGGCCGAAGCTCCGCGCTGGGCGGCTTGGTGACGACGTTGGCCGGCATCACCGGCCCATCTGGCCCGAGCGCACCCTCCGGCCGGTTGCGGTTGCGCCATTTCGAAAGAGCGAAAACCGTCGTCTTGTAGGCATCCTTCAGCACATTGTAGCCGCCGGACATGTCGCCGTAGAGCGTCGCATAACCCACGCTCATCTCGCTCTTGTTACCCGTGGTGAGAAGCATCGGCCCGAATTTGTTCGACAGGGCCATCAGCGCGACCATCCGCAGCCGCGCCTGGATATTTTCCTCGGCCAGACCGGGCTTAGTGTCCTTGAACGCTCCGGCCAGTGCCTCGTCCATCGCCGCCACCCCCGGAGCGATCGAGATGACGTCATGACGACAACCAAGCAGGCGGGCGCACTCTCGCGCATCGTCCAGGCTTTCGTCGCTCGTGTACTTCGACGGAAGCATCACGCACCAAACCTTGTCGGGACCGAGGGCATCGACGGCTATGGCGGCCGACAAGGCGCTGTCGATCCCTCCGGACAAACCGAGGATCACGCCGGGAAAGCCGTTGCGCGTCACATAATCGCCCAAGCCGACCATCATCGCGCGGTAGACGTCCTCGGGAAACGGATCGAGCTCGTGGCTCTCGCGCGTCGCGCAGCGCCAACCGTCCGGCTCCCGCCTCCACTCGGTTGTGAGAAGCTTCTCCTCCCAGTCCGGAAACTGCACGACGCGTGTCCCGTCCGGGTGCATGATGAAGGAGGATCCGTCAAAGACGATCTCGTCCTGGCCGCCGACGCGGTTCAGATAGACGAGCGGAAGGCCGGTGATCGTCACGCGTGAACGCACCAGCTTCACCCGCTTGTCGTCCTTGTCGAGTTCATAGGGGCTGCCGTTCGGGACCAGGAGCAATTCCGCTCCGGCCTTGGCAAGGTGAGAGCAGACGATCTCCTGCCAGATGTCCTCGCAAATCGGGACGCCGATCTTCACGCCGCGGAAGTCGATCGGCTCCGGCAGGGGACCGGAGGCGAAGACGCGCTTCTCGTCGAATGTGCCGTAGTTCGGCAGCTCCCGCTTCAGGGTGCGCGCGACGATCCGGCCGCCTTCGGCGAGGATCATCACATTGTAGTTCAGCCCCGCCTCGTGATGGATCGATCCGAACAGGAGCGCCGGTCCGGGCTCGACGGTCGCATCGACTAGCCGCTCGGCCGCCTCCATCGTCCGCCGCACGAACTCTGGCTTCAGCACCAGATCCTCGGGCGGATAACCGGTCAGCTGCAGCTCCGGCACCATCAGCAGGTCGGCCCCCGCCGCCTGCTCACGCATCGCGAGAATCGCCTGCGCATTGCCGTCGAGGTCGCCGACACGCTGGTTCATCTGGGCGAGCGCGATGGTCAGCCGGTCTGTCATCTCAGCGGCTCTTAACGCACGAACCGCCCTCGGCAACCCGAGCAAGCTTTACGGGACGGCAACTCGCTCGCTAAGGCAGGGCAACCGCTGGGGAGCGCCGCCGATGAAATTGCTCGCCGGGAACAGCAACACACCGCTGGCCCGATCGATTGCCGAATATCTCGAGACCGAGTTGACCGAAGCGAGCGTCCGCCGCTTCGCCGACGAGGAAATCTTCGTCGAGATCAACGAGAACGTTCGTGGCGAGGACGTCTTCGTCGTCCAGTCGACGAGCTATCCGGCAAACGACAATCTCATGGAGCTATTGATCTGCATCGACGCGCTGCGCCGCGCGTCGGCCAAGAGGATCACGGCCGTCGTCCCCTATTTCGGCTACGCGCGGCAGGACCGGAAGCCGGGTCCGCGCACGCCGATTTCGGCCAAGCTGGTCGCCAATTTGATCACCACCGCCGGAGCCAACCGCGTACTGTCGGTCGATCTCCACGCTGGGCAGATCCAGGGCTTCTTCGACATTCCCACGGACAATCTCTTCGCTGCGCCGGTGATCGCGGCCGACATCCAGGCGCGTCTGTCGAACAAGAACCTGATGATCGTGTCGCCCGACGTCGGCGGCGTGGTGCGTGCCCGCGGTCTTGCCAAACGCCTCGACAATGCGCCGTTGGCGATCGTCGACAAGCGCCGCGAGCGCGCCGGCGAATCCGAAGTCATGAACATCATCGGCGACGTCGAGGGCCGCACCTGCATCCTCGTCGACGATATTGTCGATTCGGCAGGCACGCTCTGCAACGCTGGCGCCGCGCTCAAGCAGCAGGGCGCCGAAGAGGTCTTCGCTTATTGCACGCACGGAGTCCTCTCGGGAGCCGCCGCCGCCCGCGTCGCGGCGTCCGAGCTTCGCGAGCTCGTCGTCACCGATTCGATCTGGAGCGGCGAAAGCGATCCCGACAGCGGCAAGATCCGCCGCCTGACGATCGCACCGTTGCTGGCCGAGGCGATTCGGCGGATCGCCGACGAAAGCTCGGTCTCCAGCCTGTTCGACTAGCCGTGCAGCTGGACGTCGTCCTCAAGCGCTTCGAGGCGCCGGATGAGGTCCGCGAATTCGAGCTGGGAAAGTTCGAGCTGGTCACGTTGGGTGGGATGACGATTGGCCGGGCGACCTATCAGCCCGGCTGGAAGTGGTCGGAGCATGTCGGTGCGGCCCTTGGGGAATCCTTCTGCCACGTCGAGCATATCGGAATGGTCGTTTCCGGCTGCGCCACCGCAGCGATGGACAGCGGCGCAATCATCGAGATGCGAGCAGGCGACGTCTTCTACATCCCGCCGGGCCACGACAGCTGGGTCGTCGGCGAGGAGCCGTACGTTTCGCTGCATTTCATGGGTGCAGAGGATTACGCGGCGCACGACTGACCCTTTTCGAAGGAGCGGCGTTTACGAGCCATGCCCAAAGTCCTGATCACCGGAGCCAATCGCGGGCTCGGCCTGGAATTCGTCCGCCAGTACAAGAACGCCGGATGGGACGTCGTTGCGACGGCGCGCGAATCCAGCCCGGAACTGGATTCCCTCGGAGTCGAGGTGGAGAAGCTCGAAATGAGCGACCTCGATGCGGTTGAGCACTTCGGAAAACGGCTCGACCGGCTCGACCTGCTGATCGCCAACGCCGGCACCTACGGACCGCGCGAGGTTCGGGACGCCAAGGCCGGACGGCAATGGGCCGAGACGTTCGTCGTCAACACGATCGCGCCCTTCCTTCTTGCTCAGTCGGTTCTTCCCGCAATCAAATCCGCTCGCGGAAAGCTGATCGCAGTCAGCACGAAGATGGGCAGCATCGCGGACAATAATTCCGGCGGCTTCATCGCCTACCGATCGTCCAAGTCCGCGCTCAACTCCGCGTGGCGAAGCCTGGCGGTCGACAATCCGGACGTGGTCTGCGCGGTGCTTCACCCGGGCTGGGTCCAGACCCGCATGGGCGGGTCGACCGCTCCACTCGAGCCGGAGGAAAGCATCGCGGGCATGCGCAGGGTGATCGATTCGGTCGGCCCCGAGCAGTCGGGGGGATTCTTCGCCTATGACGGCGCTGAAGTGCCCTGGTAACTTGCCTTCGCAGGCCTCCCCATCTATAGGCCCGCGCTTTCCAGATCATTGGAAAACCAATGGCCCGGCCAAAAGGCATGCCGTGGCGGTTGGATTATGTCGCGTCCGAACGGGCGCAAAGGAGACGAAATGCCCAAGCTGAAGACCAAGAGCGGCGTGAAGAAGCGCTTCAAGCTCACGGCGACCGGCAAGATCAAGCATGGGGTCGCTGGGAAGCGCCACCGCCTGATCAGCCATAACGCCAAGTACATCCGCCAGAACCGCGGCACTGAAGTTCTCGCCGACGCCGATACGGCGCGCGTGAAGCTTTGGGCGCCCTACGGCCTCAAGTAAGGAGTAGCGGGACATGGCACGCATCAAGCGCGGCGTAACCACGCGCGCAAAGCACAAGCGGATCCTCGACAATGCGAAGGGCTATTACGGCCGTCGCAAGAACACGATCCGCATCGCCCGCCAGGCAGTCGAAAAGGCAGGCCAGTACGCCTACCGCGACCGCAAGGTGAAGAAGCGGAGCTTCCGCGCCCTCTGGATCCAGCGCATCAACGCCGCGGTCCGCGCGGAAGGCCTGACCTATGGGCAGTTCATCCACGCTTTGAAGCTCGCGAACATCGACCTCGACCGAAAGGTCCTGGCCGACATTGCGATGCACGAAGGCGAAGCGTTCGGCGCCATCATCGCCCAGGCGAAGAAGGCGCTCGAGGACAAGCCGGCAGCGGCCTGAGCCTCAGCGCTAGAGAACAAGAGAGGGCGTTGGGAGTTGATCTCGACGCCCTTTTTTTGTCCGTTTTTGGCCGTTTCAGCACATGCTCAGTTTCTGCTCATGACCTTCATGCCGAAAGATCAGACGGTCTTTGGTATGACCAGACCGAATTTCGAACGGTCTTCGTTGTCGGACCGCTGCTATCCGCCTCGATCGTGCCATCACTTCTATTCGGCATTATCGTAGGACAATGGGGGTCCAACCTCATTTGGGGCAGTCTGTTCGGTCTTGGTTAGTGCCTTGCCGCGTTTGCGTCTGGCAACATTGTACATGACAGCTTCTCGACCAACGTCGGCCTCGTGTGGGGATGGCTGGCTCTTGTCCCACTATATTATTGGAGCGCTGGCTTTGGCGCACTCTGGACGATCGCAAGCGAAGGGCTGCCGTCGCCCTGCTCTTGCTATCCTTCCTTTTGGTAGTCCCGGCGAAGACGCTCATGAATTGGGAGGAACACGGGTTGCATTTTCCCGACTATTCGCTCCACCTAGCGACGTCTTACTAAGCTCAGTCCAACCGCTCGTAAGCCGGCAGCGTCAGGAACTCGGTAAAGTCGTCTGAGACGACCATTTCGCGGAACAGCTCGGACGCGTCGACGATGTTCGGGACTTCCTGCAGCAGTCCGATCTCTTCGTCGTACAAAACGTCGAACAGCTCGCGGTTGAAGCGGCGGCCGTCGTTGAGCAACGCCTCGAAGCGAAGCCACTGCCACAGCTGGGCGCGGCTGATCTCCGCCGTCGCCGCGTCCTCCATCAGATTGTAGAGCGGGACGGCGCCTTTCCCTCCAAGCCAGGCGGCGAGATATTGTACGCCGACGCGAATGTTCTCGCGGGCACCCTGCTCGGTGCGCTGGCCCTTGTGCAGCTCCAGCATTTCCTCGCGGCCGGGCATGCCAACCGGCATCTTCGTGAGCTGGTTCGGTCCGTTCATCGCCTTGAACGCTTCCAGCGCGATCGGCACCAGAGCCGGGTGCGCGACCCAGGTGCCGTCGTGGCCGTTGGTCACTTCGCGCAGCTTGTCGGCGCGCACCTTGTCCATCGCCGCCTGGTTTGCCGAAGCGTCGCCCTTCACCGGGATGAAGGCGGACATGCCGCCCATCGCGAAGGCGCCGCGCCGATGGCAGGTCGCGATCAGCCGCAGCGAGTAGGCCGCGAGGAAGGCCTTATCCATGGTCATCGCCGAACGGTCGGGCGTCAGCCGCTCCGCGCTCCGGCCGAGCCGCTTGATGGTCGAAAAGATATAGTCCCAGCGGCCGCAGTTGAGGCCGACGATATTCTCCTTCAGCGCGTAGAGGATCTCATCCATCTCGAACGCCGCCGGGATGGTCTCGATCAGGACCGTCGCCTTGATCGTTCCGCGCTCTAGCCTGAGCCGGTTCTCGGTCAGCGCGAAGATGTCGCTCCACAGCGCTGCTTCTTCCATGCTCTCCAGCTTGGGAATGTAGAAATAAGGGCCGGAGCCCTTGGCCAGCGCCGCCCGGGCATTGTGCCAGGCGTAGAGGGCGAAATCGAAGAAGGCGCCGGCGACCGGCTGATAATCGACGGTGACGTGATCCTCGGGCAGGTGCAGCCCGCGCGGACGCACCATCAGCACCGCCGGGTTCTCGCCGACCTCATAGCCCTTGCCGCTGTCCGGATCGGTAAAGCCCAGCCGCCCGCGCCAATAATTGCGCAGGTTCACCTGGCCCTGGATGAGTTCGTCCCAGACCGGCGAGGTCGCGTCCTCGAAGTCGGCCATGAACACGCGCGCGCCCGAGTTGAGCGCGTTGATCACCATCTTGGCGTTGGTCGGTCCGGTGATCTCGACGCGGCGGTCGAGCAGGTCCGCGGGGATGCTGCCTACGGTCCAGCCGGATTCGCGGATTTCCCGCGTGTCGGTTCGGAAGTCGGGCATTTGGCCGGCATTGAATTGCGCCTGCCGGTCGAGCCGGCGATCGAGCAGTTCACGCCTCCGGCCGTCGAACCGCTCGTGCAATTCCGCGACAAGGTCGAGCGCATCCTGGGTCAGGATGTCCCCCGCCCCCGATACGTTCGACGGCTCCGCAGCAATGCGCTGGCGGTCGATCACCTGGCTCATGCGCGATTCGGCTCCACGCAGATCGAATAGCGCGTCGTCGCCCCGCAATGGTCACGAAAAGTGAGGCGCTGCCATTCGGTCCGCGCCTTCAGTTCGTCGTCATAGGGCCCGAGCACGGTTTGCGTGCCCGGTTCGATGTCGCTGAAGCGGCAGTCGCTGTAGTCGCCACCGATCACCCAATAGCGATAGGTCATTGTCCCTCTCCTACTCGGCCGCGATGAATTGCGCGGTTTCGGTGGATTCCTTGAGTGCTGTCGTCGACGACTGGCCGCCGGAGATGGCGGTCGCGACGGCGTCGAAATAGCCGGTGCCGACCTCGCGCTGGTGGCGCGTCGCCGTGTAGCCCTTGGCCTCGCTGGCGAATTCGGCCTGCTGAAGCTCCGAGTAAGCCGACATGGCGCGGTCGCGATATCCGGTGGCGAGCTCGAACATGCCGTGGTTGAGGCTGTGAAAGCCGGCCAAAGTCACGAACTGGAACTTGTAGCCCATCGCGCCCAGCTCGCGCTGGAAGTTGGCGATGGTCTGCTCGTCGAGCTTGGCGCGCCAGTTGAAGCTGGGCGAACAATTATAGGCGAGCAGCTTGTTCGGGTATTCGCGGCGGATCGCCTCGGCGAAGCGCCTGGCGTCGTCGAGGTTCGGATTGCTCGTTTCCCACCAAAGCAAATCGGCATGCTTGGCGAAGGCGAGACCGCGCTTGATGCAATGATCGACGCCGGTGCCGTCCTTCAGGCGGAAGAAGCCTTCCGGTGTGCGCTCGCCGGTGAGGAACTCATGGTCGCGCTCGTCGACGTCCGAGGTGATCAGCTTGGCGCTTTCCGCATCGGTGCGAGCGACGAGGACGGTCGGAACGCCGCTGACGTCCGCCGCGAGCCGTGCGGCGTCGAGGTTGCGGATCGCGGCCTGAGGCGGGATCAGCACCTTGCCGCCGAGATGGCCGCACTTCTTTTCCGAAGCGAGCTGGTCTTCGAAATGAACGCCGGCGACGCCCGCCTCGATATAGGCTTTCATGATCTCGAAGCAGTTGAGCGGCCCGCCGAAGCCGGCTTCCGCGTCGGCGACGATCGGCGCGAACCAGTCGCGCTTCGATCCGCCTTCACTGTGCTCGACCTGGTCGGCGCGTTGAAGGGCGCGGTTGATCTTGCGGGCAAGCTCCGGCCCGGTGTTCGCCGGATACAGCGACTGGTCGGGATACATGGCGCCAGCGGTGTTCGCGTCGGCGGCGGCCTGCCAACCCGACAGATAGATCGCCTTGAGGCCGGCGCGGACCATCTGCATGGCCTGGTTGCCGGTGACCGCGCCGAGCGCTCGGACGGGATCGCCTTGGTTCAGAAGCTCCCAAAGCTTGAGCGCGCCGCGGCGTGCCAGCGTGTGCTCGATCGGCAGCGAGCCGCGGAGGCGAAGGACGTCCTCCGCACTGTACGGACGCTCGATTCCTTCGAACCGGCCGGTTGGAGCAGTAACAACGTCACCGAAATCAGTCATGGCGAATCCCCTGTGTTCTAAAGATCAGGAAACACATGGAGATGGTAAATGTCGCGCCGATAAGGGCTAAGCTGACAGAACAAGACTTGTGTAACTTGTAAATTCCTTCACAATCCTACCGATGCAGCAGCGGAAGCTATTTTTGGGGGCAAGGCTGAGGCGCCTTCGGCGCGAGCGCGGCCTGCACCAGGCAGCAATGGCGGCCGAGATCGGCATCTCCGCCTCCTATCTGAATCACCTCGAGCGTAACCAGCGGCCGGTTACGGCGGGCATATTGCTGCGGCTGGCCGAAGCCTTCGACATCGACATGAAGGCTTTCGCGTCGGACGGGGGCGACACCGCTGGCGCGGACCAGCTCGGCGAAATCTTCTCCGACGCGATGTTGTCCGATCTCGGCATCGGCCGGGCCGAGCTGATCGAACTAGCCGACAATGCCCCGGCAGTCTCCGAAGGGGTTGTCAGGCTCTACACTGCGCTTCGCGAACTTCAGAAGCGTCCTCCGACAGGAGAGGGCGAGCCCGGCGAAGATCCGCGCGCGCTCATCACCCCGGAAACATGGGTGCGCGACTATATCCAGTCACAGCGCAACCATTATCCGGAGCTTGAGGAGCGCTGCGAGACGATCGGCGAGGCGCTCAACGACCCGCTGTCAGTGTCGGAAGCGCTCCGGCGACGCCTGAAGGAGGCATTCGGAGTCGAGGCGCAGGTCGTCGCCCCCGAGCTGCTCGACAATTTCAGCCAACATTACGATGCGCAGCGCCGCACCTTCATGATCTCTTCGCTGCTGCGGCCGGAGAACCGGACGTTCGGCCTGGCCTACCAGCTGGCCTTGCTGGAGCTGGCGCCGGTGCTGCAACAAATGTCGGATGCCGCCCGGCCGCCCGACGCCGGCACGCGCGCTTTGCTTCACATGAGCTTCGCCAATTACGCCGCGGGCGCGATCATGATGCCCTACGGCCGCTTCCTGCGCGCCGCCGAGGAGCATCGCTACGCCATCGACCGCCTGTGCGGACAGTTCGGCGCGAACGTCGAGCAGATCGCCCACCGGATCACCACGCTGGGCCGGTCAGGAGCGCGCGGTGTTCCCTTCTTCATGCTGCGCGTCGATCCCGCCGGAAACATCTCCAAGCGCTACGCCGGCGAGAGCTTTCCCTTCTCCCACTTCGGCGGGACCTGCCCGCGCTGGCATCTCCACGCCGCCTTCCAGACGCCGGGCCAGACCATCCGCCAGCTGATCGAGACGCCGGACGGCCAGCGCTTCTTCACCATCAGCCGGACGATCGAGCGGCCGATCCGGCCGGAACTTCGCGACGATGCCTTGCTCGCGATCGGACTCGGCTGCGATATCCGCTACGCGCCGCGCATCGCTTATGCCGATGGGCTGGACTTGGGGAACACGCCGGCGACTCCGGTCGGGCCGGCGTGCGCCGTGTGCCCGAGGATGGAGTGCGCCTATCGCGCCATGCCGCCCGCCGGAAAGATGCTCGCCGTGCACGAGAACCGGAAGACCATCTCGCCGTTCCCGTTCCTGCCCGGCTAGGGCGCCACGGGCTCGCGTTCGAACTTCACGCGATCCCATTCGGCGAGGTCCGCTGCCGCATCGTAAGTCGACTGCAGGAAGCTGGTCAGAACCGCTTCGGGATCGGTCGCGGTCCGCACCTCATCGTACGACAAGGTGAATTCCTGCCAGTCGGCATTCCACCCGCCGGCAGCAATCTGCCGGTCACGGAAGCCCGCCGGTTCGGGATACGAATAGTTATAGAAGAACGGCGCGGCCTGCGTGACTCCGCCCGCCCAGAAGCCGGCGCTCGAGACTTCCTGGCTATAGGCCTCGCGGGTGACGCTGTCGGGCAATCCCGGGACGCCGCCAGGATGCGTCGGAGCCGTCCGCCCCGAGAAGCGCGTCACCGCAAGGTCGAAGCTGCCCCACCAGAAGTGGACCGGGCTCGACTTGCCCGTGAACCCGGCCCGGAAGCGTTCGAATATCGGGAGCATGGCCGCAAGAGCTTCGCGGAATCTGGTTGCCGAATCGGGATCGTACGAGCGGGCCGCTCTGTCGTCCGCGAACGCAGGGGCGTCTGGGATCTCGTTCGGTTTGCCGCTGAAATCCGACGGCAGGCCATGGCGGCGCAACATCCCGACCAGTCCGGAATGGAGCGCAGCGATACTTTGCTGGTCGAGGCCCAGCTCTTCCCGCTCGCCGCCGCTCGTCGTCAGGACGATCGCATGCCGGCACAGGTCGAGCGCGAGCGTAAACGTGCGCCCATCGCCCGCCGCCGTCGGCAAGGTCGCCAGTCCGCGGGCATTCGGCTGGAGCGCCACATGCCAGCCGTGATTGGTCCAGGGCGCATAGCGCACCCTGATTTTGCCCAGCATCTGGGACGCGAGGTGGAGGATCGACAGCGTGTCATGGTCGCTGGCGGGATCGAGCTTGGGCCAAGTGCGCATGGCGTGCCCTTTAGCAGGCCTTTGCAATTTGCGCTGCGGTGCAGCTAAGGCCGCGGCATGGCGTCAGACACCGATCTTCTCGACCGAATTCGCAGCGCTGCCGGACCTTGGCGTGCTTGACATGCTGCGCGTGTCGGTGCTTGGCAAGTCGGGCAGCATCACGCAGCGGCTGAAGTCCCTCGGCGGGATGGACCCGGACACGCGCGCCGCGGAAGCGCCGAAGATCCACGCGCTGCGCGAACAGGTCACGAGCGCGATCGCCGACCGCAAGTCCGCGCTCGAAGCGGCGGAGCTCGACCGCAAGCTGGCGACCGAAACGATCGACCTCTCACTTCCGGTGCAGGACCAGCCCAGCGGCACCGTCCACCCGGTCAGCCAGGTGATGGATGAGTTGGCGGAGATTTTCGCCGACCTCGGCTTCACGGTCGGGGAAGGCCCGGAGATCGAGGACCAGTGGCATAACTTCACCGCGCTCAACATGCCGGAATTCCACCCGGCGCGCGCGATGCAGGACACCTTCTACCTCGAACGGCATGAGGGCGAGGACGAGCCCAAGGTGCTGCGCACGCATACGTCGCCGGTGCAGATCCGCGCGATGCAGGCGCACGGAGCCCCGATCCGCCTCATCGCGCCAGGCCGCGTTTACCGCTCCGACAGCGACGCCACTCACACGCCCATGTTCCACCAGGTCGAAGGTATCGTCATCGACCGCGCAATCCACATGGGCCATCTCAAGTGGACGCTGGAAACCTTCCTCAAGGCCTTCTTCGAGCGCGACGACGTCGTGCTGCGCATGCGGCCATCCTACTTCCCGTTCACCGAGCCGTCCGCCGAGGTGGACGTCGGCTATACGCTCGTGAACGGCAAGCGGACCATCGGCGGCAGCGACGGCTTCATGGAAGTGCTCGGTTCCGGAATGGTCCACCCGAAGGTCATCGCCAATTGCGGACTCGATCCCGACGAATGGCAGGGCTTCGCCTTCGGCTGCGGAATCGACCGGCTGGCGATGCTCAAGTACGGGATGGACGACCTGCGCGCCTTCTTCGACGGCGATATACGCTGGCTGAAACATTACGGCTTCCGCGCGCTCGATGTGCCCACGCTCAGCGGGGGAGTGGGCGCATGAAGTTTTCGCTGAGCTGGCTCAAGCAGCATCTCGATACGGATGCCGACGCCGCAGACCATCGCCGACAAATTGACCGCGATCGGGCTGGAGATCGAAAGCCTCGACAATCCGGCCGAAGCGCTGGCGCCGTTCCGCGTTGCGAAGGTCCTGACGGCCGAGAGGCACCCTCAGGCCGACAAGCTTCAGGTGCTGACGGTCGACGCGGGCGAGGGCGCGGTGCAGGTCGTCTGCGGCGCACCGAACGCACGCGCGGGCATGCTCGGCGTGTTCGGCCCTCCCGGCGCCTACGTTCCCGGTTCCGACCTTACGCTGAAGGTCGCCGCCATCCGCGGCGTCGAGAGCCATGGCATGATGTGCTCGGTCCGCGAACTTCAGATCGGCGAAGAGCATGACGGAATCATCGAGCTGGCCGACGATGCGCCGGTTGGCGCAGCCTTTGCCGACTTTGCCGGCCTGAACGATCCCGTGTTCGACGTGAACGTTACGCCGAACCGGCAGGACTGCATGGGCGTCCGCGGCATTGCGCGCGACCTTGCCGCCGCCGGCCTGGGCACCCTGAAGCCGCTTGCCGTGCCTCAGATCGAGGGAAGCTTCGCCTCTCCGATCGGGATCCGCATCGAGGATCCCGAAGGCTGCCCGGCGTTCTTCGGACGAGCGATCCGTGGGGTCCGGAACGGGCCCAGCCCGGAGTGGATGCAGCGCCGCCTCAAGAGCGCGGGCCAGCGGCCGATCTCGGCAATCGTCGACGCCACCAACTACGTCATGCTCGACCTCGGCCGGCCGGCGCACGCCTACGACATTGCAAAGCTCGATGGTGCATTGGTCGCCCGCTCCGCCCGCGATGGCGAGAAGGTGCTCGCGCTCAACGAGAAGGAATATGTGCTCGATCCGTCGATGACGGTGATCGCCGACGAGCGACGGGTGCACGACATCGGCGGAATCATGGGCGGCGAAGACTCCGGCGTGACCGAGGGCACCACCGACATCATGCTGGAGATCGCCTACTTCACGCCGGCCAATATCGCGCGGACCGGGCAGAAGCTTGGGCTTACCAGCGACGCCCGCAGCCGCTTCGAGCGCGGGGTCGACCCGGCCTTTCTCGGCGACGGCCTGGATATCCTGACCGGGCTCATCATCGACATCTGCGGCGGCGAAGCATCGGAGGCTCTCCACGTCGGCTCGTCCGCCGATCGAGGAGCGTACCGTCCGCTTCGATCCGGAGCGCGCCTTCGCTCTCGGCGGGGTCGAAGTTCCGGAGGATCGCCAGCGCAAGATACTGGAATCGCTCGGTTTCGAGTTCACGGACGCGACGAACGTTCGCGTGCCGACGTGGCGTCGTGACGTCATCGGGACCGCCGACCTGGTCGAGGAAGTCGCGCGCATCACCGGCTATGACCAGGTCGTTTCCACGCCCCTTCCGCGCGAGCCCGGCGTCGCGAAGCCCACCGCCACGCGGTCCCAGATCGTCGAGCGCAACGTTCGTCGCGCCGCAGCCGCACGCGGTCTCGACGAAGCGGTGACGTGGAGCTTCATCTCGGATGAGGAAGCCGAGATCTTCGGACCCGGCGCATGGACGCTCGCCAATCCCATCAGCGAGGAGATGAAGGTCATGCGGCCATCGCTCCTCCCGGGACTGATCGCCGCTGCTCGCCGAAATCTCGATCGGGGGGCCGCCTCGGCGCGACTGTTCGAGATCGGGCGCCGCTATTTGTCGGACTCCGAACGGATGACCGCCACTCTGCTCCTCGCCGGCGACAAGCAGGCGCGCAGCTGGCAGAGCGGCAAGGCCCAAAGGTTCGACGCCTTCGACGCCAAGGCCGAAGCGCTCGCGCTGCTGGAAGCAGCCGGTGCGCCTGTCGCCAACCTGCAGCTCTTCCCGGATGCCGGTCCAACCTGGCACCCGGGCCGTTCCGCGACGCTTCGCCTCGGACCGAAGACGTCCTGGCGGCATTCGGCGAATTGCATCCGCGGCTCGAAAAGCTTGTCGACGCCCCGGAGCGCGCGGTCGCCGCCGAAGTCTATCTCGACGCCATTCCCGAGCCGCGCTCGAGCGGTCATGCCCGTGCGCACTACACGCCGCCGGCCCTTCAGCCGGTCACGCGCGACTTCGCCTTCCTCGTCGCGGCCGACGTTCAGGCGGACAATCTGGTTCGGGCGATCCGCGGCGCCGACAAGCAGGCAATCACCGGCGTCCGCCTGTTCGATCGGTTCGAGACCGCCGACGGGCTTAGCCTTGCCGTCGAGGTCGCGCTTCAGCCGGCCGAGAAGAGCTTCACCGAAGCCGAGCTTGCGGAAATCTCGAAGCGGATCGTCGCTGCGGCCGAGAAGCTAGGGGCGAGATTGCGCGCCTAGTTCGAGCGCGTTGATGGCCGCGTGGACGCGCGCTTCCACCTCGTCCCGCTTGAGCCCGGGCGGAATGATCTCCCCGACCTTGAAATGGATCGTGCCGCTGCCGCGCGGCAGGTTGCGGCCCCAGATGCGCCCGCTGTCGACGGCGATCGGGACGACCGGCAGGCCGAGCGCCTTGTACAGGCCGGCAAATCCCGCCTGCAGCGGCGGCGTTTCGCCTGGGCGGACCCGCGTGCCCTCGGGATAGATGAGGATGGGACGGCCCGAGCTGGCAAACGCCTTGCCCAACGCAAGCATCTCGCGAAGCGCCCTCGCGCCCGCCTCCCGTTCTACCGGAATGATGCCGTAGGTCCGGGTCGCCCAGCCGAAGCCCGGTATCGAGCCCAACTCCCGCTTCAGCACCACGACCGGCGTGTGTGCGATGCGCATCATCTCCAGCGTCTCGAACATCGACTGGTGCTTGACGGCGATGAGACAGGCGCCGGCCGGAATCTCGCCTTCGACCGCTACTCGGGTTCCCAGAAGCCGGACGAGGTGGTGGTGGAAGTCGGTCCAGGCATGAACGACGCTGCGCATCTGTTCACGCCCGAACAGGCTGGCCAGCAGGCACCCGACGATGAAGACAGCCGTCGCGGGATAGAACACCAATGCGTAGATTGCCGAGCGCAGCAGCGCCATCAGACGTCCAGCCACACCGCCGCGCGCCGAAGCAGATACTTGTTGTACTCGGCGAACAAGGGTCCCGAATTTGGGCTCGGTGCGCACAGCGTCGTGCACGACTTCGTACTTCCCATTCAGGCTTCGGCTGAATTCATAGCCCGCACGGCGCATGTGCCAGTCGTTGGTGACCAGTCGGACGGATCGGAATTTCCGCCGTGAAAGCCAGCGCTGGGCCTCTTCGGCGTTCGATCGCGTATCGACGGATTCGCTGCCGAGATCGACGCAGCAGCGGACGAGCCGCGCATTGGCGTCGAAGCGATCGACGAGATCCTTCTTGGTCACCAGCGGATCCGCCCCGGCGATCAGGACGCGCTTGGCCTTGCGGTCCTCCAGAACCTTCATCGCATGTTCGATGCGGCCGGTGCCGCCGGTGATCACGACCACGGCATCGGTCTTCACCCCGGCCTTCGCCGGACGACCCAGCGTCACCCCGAACAGGATGAAGCCGAGCGCATACAGAAGAACGAGGAGCGAGAAGAAGCGGGCGATCATATGACCTTGTGCAATGCACTGAGCACGGCGAAGCGCGCAACAAGCGTTGCAAGCACGACCGCAGCGATCGGCAGGAGCGCGAGGATCACGAAGTCGCCCGCTCCAAGCGGCGGGCCGCTGGTCAGGTCGTTCGCCAGCGCCAGCCCCCCACCTCCGATGACGAGGAGCGCAAGCGCGGCCGCAATGCCGCCCGCAAGCGCTCCAACCATGGCGTCCAGCGCAATCTTCCGCTGGAATAGCAAGGCGACCTGCTCGTCGGTTGCGCCGATGCCGTGCATGATCTCGATGGTCGAGCGATGCGTGTCGAGTGCCCCGCGCGCGGCAAGCACGACCGCCGCCGAAGTTGCGGCCGCCATCAACAGCACCAAAGCCACCGCGAGCCATCGCAATGCGCGCAGCGAACCAAGCAAGGGTCCGACCGTGGCCTGCTCCGCGATGAAGCGCGCACCGGGCACGGCCCTGGCGAGCAAAGCGCCGACCTGGTCGGCATTCGTGCCCGGACCGAGTTCGAGATGGATCAGCGCCGGAACGGGAAGCTCCTCCCCGACGCCGCCCGGGCCGAGCCACTTCTCCAGCGTCCGCCGCAGTTCGACTTCGGGAACGGCTTCGACGCCTGTCACCCCACGAACCGACTGCGCAGCCCTGACCGCCGCGTCCAGCTTGCCGCCGGACCCATCGGGAAGCTGCAGCACATACCGGTGCTCGACGGCGCCTGCGACGATGCCCGCCGCATTGGCCAGCGCCAGCCCCGCCGCAGCGACGATCATCATGGCGAAGGTCATGATGGCGATGACATAGGGCGTCGGTCCGCGCAGCGTTCCACCTGGAAGGAGGCGGCGTTCGGCCTCGGTTCCCGCGAGCAGCGAAACGCTCATTGCGGCTGCCCCGCGCCGATCGGTGGATTTCGCAGGTTGCCCGTCGGATCGGCCAGCGAGCCCTTCTCCAGCCTTATGAGCTGCGCCCCGGGCGTCCTGGCGATGAGACTGATATCGTGGGTCGCGACCACGATCGTCGTGCCGAGGCGGTTGAGCGCGGTGAACAGGTGCAGAAGGCGCGCCGCCATTTCCGCGTCGACGTTGCCCGTGGGTTCGTCGGCCACCAGCAGCTCGGGCTGGCTGATGACCGCACGAGCGATCGCCACGCGCTGCTGCTCACCACCCGATAGCGTCGGGGGCCGGGCGCTGGCGCGGTCCGCAAGACCGACCCAGGCGAGCATCTCACGCACCGGCCCCTCGATCTCGGCGTCGCTCCGGCCCGAAATCCTCAGCGGCAAGGCGACGTTGTCGAATGCGGACAAGTGCCGGATCAGGCGGAAATCCTGGAACACCACGCCGATCCGTCGGCGATAGTCGGGCAGCATGTCGCGCGGCGCATCGGTCAGGTCCTGGCCGAACAGCTGGATGCGCCCGCGGCTCGGCCTGCGCGCAAGATAGAGAAGCTGGAGCAATGACGTCTTGCCCGCACCGGACGGTCCGGTCAGGAAATAGAATCCGCCCTTGGCCAGCCGGAAATCAAGGTCGCGAAGGACCTCGGCACCCGTGCCATAGCGCAATCCAACACTCTCGAATTCGACGATTGCCGACAGAGGCCCGCCCCTCCTTGTCCGGCGGTTTCTTGCACGCGCCCGCCGCCTTGCCAATGGTCGCGCATTCCTGTTTACCCTTTGAAAACGACGGACGAGTGTTGCTATGATCCTGACCTGCCCATCCTGCGGCACACAATATGTCGTGAAGGACGGAGCCATCCCGCCGAGCGGGCGTCAGGTGCGCTGCAAGGCCTGCCAACACAGCTGGCGAGAGTTCCCACCGGCCGCCGAAGGTCCTCTCGAACTCGATCGGGAAGCTTCCGAGGAGCCGGCGCCTTCACCTCCACCGATCGAACAGGCCTCTGCCGAAGCCGTCGACGAGCCGCGCGAGCATTTCGCCGCGGCGGAGGTCGTCGAAGAGGTATCCGGGGAGGAGCCGGTTGAGGACGTGCTTCCCGAGGAATCCGATCCGACTGCAGATGCGGGATCCTATGAGACTGAGGAACCCCTGGCCGAAGCGCCAGAACCTCCGGCGATCCCACCCGAGGCCGAGGTTGTCGGCCTGGCGGAGGCTGGGCCCTCCCACCGCCTCGAATGGGTGGCGACGGACGACGACTTCAGCCCCTTTGCCCGTCGCGAGCCGGAAGGGACGGGTTCACGCAGCCGCATCATCATTGCGGCCGTCGTCGTATTGCTGATTGCCGCAATCGTTGCTGGCGTCTGGTTCTTCGCGCCGTCGGAATGGCGCGAACGCCTGGGCATTGCCAGCGCCGCCGAAACGCCTCTGCAGCTGATGATGACGCATAGCGACCGGACCCAGCTGGCGAGCGGCAACGAGTTCCTCAATATCAGCGGGCGGATCATCAATCCCACCGATGAGCAGCAGCAGGTGCCGCCGATCCACGCCCAATTGCACGATGCTTCGGGCAAGGTCGTCTACAAATGGACGATTCCGCCGCCGGCGAAGTCGCTTCCGCCGGGTGGCAGCGCCAGCTTCAACAGCGCCGAGCTCAACATTCCGCCGGCGGCTCAGGAACTTACGGTCACCCTGGGCGAGCCGAAGATCTAATTTAGTAGAATTCGATCAGGGAAGCAGAGCGGACGGAACCGTCGCGCTCGCGCACGACCGTATCGCGCCGCACGCCTTCCTCGAGGCGCATCGCCTCGCCGAAGCGGATTTCTGCACCCCGGATGATCCGCACGAAGGCCCGGGCCGGCTCGGCCGCGGCCGTGCGCGGTCGGTCCGCAGTGGGCGCAGCGGAGACGGAGGCGATGAGCAGGAGCGAGAGCATTACGCCTAGCTAAACGCCGGGCGGGCCATTGGTAAACAGCGTCTTAAGGATTCGTCCCGCGGCGGGACGAACGGCGGCGTTGCGCGGGGGGGAATGAGTTGCTAGAGGCGCGCGCCTACCGGGTTTGCGGTCGCCGACCGCCTCCCATCTTCATGACGTGCGGTCGTGGCGGAACTGGTAGACGCGCAGCGTTGAGGTCGCTGTGGCCGAAAGGCCGTGGAAGTTCGAGTCTTCTCGACCGCACCATTTGAAATCGCGAGCTGTGCTGCTCTGCTTTTTGCGAATCGATATCGTTCGCGATGCGAGAGTCGCCCGAGACGACTTCTAATTGGTAGAGGCTACCCGGGGCAGGGGCGTGACCTCGATCGAGCCCAAGCGCGCGACGGACTTGTCCTCGCTGATGATCGCCGGTGCATCGAGCTGCGGCAGGATCTTCGCGATCGCTGCCGATTCTGCTGCCACCCGCACGCTGTAGCGGCCGTAGGCGACCCGCTCGAAGAGGAAGTAGCCGTCATAGTCCGTCTGGGTACGGGCCACGACCTTCCCTGCTTCGTCGAGCAGCTCGAGCGTGAGCCCCTCGAAGCCCAGGCTACCGCTCTTGACGACCGCGCCCTCGATTTCGCCCGCGCCGACGAGGCCGATCTCGACCTCCGCGGCAACGCCGGGGCGAGGCGTGACTACCTGCAGCGCCTTTCTCGGGACGAGGTTGGGATCGGAGAGACTGCTGGCGTCGATTCCGACCGCCAGCGGCCGATAAGTGGCAAGGCCGCCGACGAGCACCGTACCGCGATCGTCCGTCGGATTTTCCGAAAGTCGCGTGCCGGTCGTGATCAAAGCCCCCTTTTCGAACGGCTCCGACGGGTCTCGAACCCCGTTGTCGTTGCGGTCGCGATAAACTCGCGCGCGTACGGCCCCAGCGGCAGCAAGCCGTTGACGGGAAAGACTTATCCCCTGGCTGGGATCGAGCGAGAAGTTGAGGTTGAGGCCAACGGCGACGGATCCGTCGGTGGCAGCTTCGCCCGTCACCGCCAGCGCCAAGGTGTTCAACCGGCGAACGTGCGAAATCCGCGCACGCGCGCGTTTGGCGCCCGCGTCGTACGCGAGGGCGCCCTCCCAATCGACCGTATCGCTTGCGGACCAGTAGGCGCTGATCTCGGCCGAGCGGAACCGCGTTCGGCGCGCGACCTCCACGCTGCCGTATCCGCGCAATCGCACGTTTCCGACACCACCCGACCCGATCAATGCCACTTCCATCTGACCGGGTGGGGATGGCCCATGAGCAAGGTATTGCCTTCGGTACCGCACATCGGTGGCCAGGTTGAAGCGCTGTAGTGTCGTGGACAGCCTGGCTGCCGCCTCCAACTCGCTCGATGAGTCGGCATGTTTCGCCATTCTGACGTCGGAATGCGCGGAAATGTGCGCTTTTCCGACGCGGATCGGCGCGTCCACCGCGAGACGGAAGTCGCGGAGCGAGCTGCGTTGCGACCCTTCGGCTTCGCGGTCGATGTGGAAGTTGTTGGTGACGAGAGCCTCGCCACGGACGTTCACGGAGCCGAACTTCCCGACCACCTGGGCGCGAAGGGCCTTGCCGTTGCCGCTTTCCCAGGCCGCGCCCAGTTCCACGAGCGCTGAGCCGACGGATCGTCGCACCGAGCCTTCGACAAACGTGACCCGCTCGTCCTGGATCAGCATCGCCCGCGCGATCGCGCCGACAGATGTCCTTTCGTCGAGACCATGTTCGACTGAAACGGCGGCCTGAGCCTTTGGAAGCTCGCTGACGTATGTGGTGCCGTTGAACGACACGACGTCCTCGCCCGGCTGATTGACCCCAGCCCAGTACCAGGTTTTCCCGGGCGGCAGGTTCTGCTCGCCGATATTGATCAGCTCTTCACGTGTCCGGATTTGGCCTTGGGGACCGTAGAGCACGATGCTGACCTGGTTTTCGCCGTACAGCAGCTGCACGTCCTGGAATTCGTAGCGCGAATCGCCCGACGGTCTGGCGAACGCGAGCAATTCTCCATTGCGGTAGAGCTCCGCTTCCCACCCCGGCGGAAGGTCGCCTTCGAAGCGCGTCTTGTCGAAGGCGGTGGGATTAAACAGCGGCCGATTGGTGACGACTGCGCCGCGCCCACTGACCGCGGACCCACCCAGCCCACTGTCGAGCCCCGCGACATCGCCGAACCCAATATGCGTCGCTTGCAACGAGCCGAGGAGCCCGGCCTCCGGGTCTGACCTGTACGCCTGCAACCGCAGACTGCTCGGCACGCCCTTGGAATCGGTCGAGATTCGCGCGTCGTAGGATAGATGAGCAATCTCGCCGGCGGCGGAGATGGATGTGCTTCGGTCGACGCGAACACCATCTTGCGCGCGGTAGGTGACACCCGCATTGACCACGAAATCGAGCGCCGGCGCGCGCCACATCCGATAAGGCAGCTTCACGCTCGGCAAGGTACTGAGGTCGAACTTCGCGGGCTTGATCTGCGCTGCCCGGCGTTCCCGCTCGATAGCCAGCTCGATCGGCAGCTTGGCCTCGGATTCGAGAACAAGCGCGGACCCTTTGGTATTCGGCTTGACCGCGATTCCGAACCATTTTGTCAGGCTGGCCGCGTCGACGCACCAGCCGTCCGGCGTTTCGCGAACGGCTCCAGCTGCCATTCTTTCCGTTGTTTTTCCGTAGGTTACGACACCGGACGACGCATCGATCGATATCCGATGATCTTCCTTGAAAGCCCAGCCCACGGCCTTGCGAGCGGGGAAATCGATCTTCATCGGAACGTCGAGGGCGTTGAGGAAGTCGCCGAACATGATGCACGTGCCGGTCGGCGTATCGTACGCACGCACGCCGTCGCCGAGGCGCCGGCTGCGCAGCTGAACATCGAGCAGGAATTGGGCTTCCGGGTCCGCAGTCCACGTGTCAGCGCCCGGCGTTGCCGCTGAGGCACCGATGCCTCCGGCGCAGCACAAGCCGAGCAGGGCTATCGCTGCCAGCTTTTTGCCGGCGCCGATCATCGTTTCCTGCTCCGACCCCTCGCGGCCCTAATTCAACACCGCATCCGTCTCGGCCAGCGTCAGCATCCCGTTATCGCCCGGCTCGACGTACTGGACCGTGACTTTGCCGGTGGCGGCGGACGCATACTTCTCGTCGACCGGGATGGTGAGCGAGCGCTCGCCGACGTCGGTGTAGATGGCGATTCCGCGCTGGACGGCGATTGGATCCTTGATGCCCGCCTTGAGCACACGGACTTCGCCGAAGGTCGAGCGGTCGCCGTTGCGGGTCAGCTGCACGCTGATCGCGGGTTTGCCGTCCTGCTTGGTCAGCTTGACGTCCGCGATCCCGGCCAGCGCCGTGAGATTTCCGAAGCGTGCGATGACGGGAATCGTCACGCCGTAGATTGGCGTGAGCTGGAAGGCGACGCCCTTCACTTCCTGGGTTGGAGCAACCGGCGTCGGCGGAGGGACGGCCCGGAACAGCAGATGAACGCGATACTCACCGTCCGGAATGTCCTTGGGTGCGCGCGCGGAGATGCGGATGGTCTGCGGCTCGCGGGGCGCCAGAGTGACCCGCCGGGGAGCATAAGAAATCATCGATTGGGCGAGCTGTTCGGCTGCGCTGGGATCCGTCACGTCGTGCAATACGCCGTCAGGGGTCATTCGACGAAGCTCGACCGAAATGCGGTAGGTCGCGACGTCTTCGCCGATATTGTTGAGGATGATCTCGGTACCCCGACCGCCATCGAGGACGATGCGCGTCGGAGCGACCAGAAGATCGCCGATTCCGGCCTGCGCGCTTGGTGCACAGAGCAACAGGGGAGCAAGCAGCGCGGCGCGAGCCGCATGGCGGAACAATGACATTGAAAACTCCTCTCGGGTGAGCGGAGGAGAATTGGTCGAATATGGTTGAAATTCAGCTAACCATGGCTGTTTCCAGCCCTGGATAACGAAAAGGGGCCGCGGCGAACCGCGACCCCTTTCCTCTGGTCAGCCTCTTGGGCAGCCAGCTTACTGATAGTCGACCGTGACAGCGAGGTCGCCGGTGTACACACCGTCGCGCGTCGTGGCGGCGACGGCGATCGAACCGCCAACCGAGAAGTTCTCGCCAGTCGCGCCGGAATTCGGCAGCAGGACGGAGGCCGGCGCGTTGAGATCCAGGGTCAGCGGAGTGCCCGGGTTCAAAGCGTTCGTCAGCGACACGTCAGGAGCGGTCACCGTCACGAGCTGGTTGTTGGTTCCGGTCACAAGGTACGCAGCCGGGGTGCCGGTCGCGGCGCACAGCAGGCCACCGGTGCAGGTCAAGGCACCGCCCATCGCCAGCGTTGCAACGCCGCCGTCCTGAACCACGATGTCACCGAAATCCATGTGCGACGTGCGCGTCAGGGTCAGCGGCTTCACGATACGGGCGCGCGCCGTGGCGGGACCGTTGCTCGAGCTGGTCGGAGCGGCAACTGCCGGAGCCGACGTCAGCGTAAGGGCCGCGACGGACGCGGCCAGCGTCATACGAAGAAGATTGGTCATTGGATTCCCCACTTGTTCCGAGCTTAGACAATGCCGGTTGTGCCGACGCTTGGTCCGCTCTCCCGTATCTGCCGCATTAACCCCACTCGATTACGGGTTGCTTCAGGGGAATGGTTACCGATGCGGAAAGACTTTCGTCCGTTTCGGAGGATTTCAGAGGTATTCGACGGTGATCGGCAAGTCGCCACGGAAATCGCCATCCGCGTTTCCAGTCACCCGAATGCGTCCTCCGAAGCGAAACGTCAGCTTTCCAGCCGAATTGAGCCGGGGCATGGACGGAAGGTCCGATGTAATCCGATCGATCGTGATCCGTCCGCCGCTCAGCGAATGCATGTCCACGCGCGATGGAAGCTCGATCCGGATGGCCCTGCCGGGTTCGCCGCGAACTCGCGCTTCGCCGACCATTGCGCGTCCGCTGATCGCTTCGACGGAGCCGCTGACCTGGCGGGTTCCGTCGGGAAGCAAAGTCGCGCTTCCCTCGCCAGCGTCCATAACAACGAGGCGGTCGAAGTCGAGCCCGGCTTCCACTTGGAGTTCGATTGCGGCTTCCTTGCCGTCCGCTTGAGGTGTCGTCGTCGGCTCTTCGCACAGGCGGCACTGAGCGCGTGCGTCGGGGGCCGCGGCCAGCCATGCTGCCGTCGCAATTGCGATCGCCAAGAGCGCGGTTCGCGCCGTCATGGAAACGACTGCTATTGGGCAATAGTCAAAACAGGGTTAATCCGCCGCTAACCCGGCACTTGGGATAGGCGGTCGCGAGGGACCTTGTGAGCATGATGATACGCGAATTCGCCGATTGTGACTGGAAGAGGCTGACGCTTGTCGCCTGACCCGCGAGTTTCTATCCATCGAGCCAAGATGGCCCGCGCCGATCCCAAGCCGACCCGCCGGCCAATCGCAACCGCGATGAAGGCGCTGATCTATGTCGCGCTGGTCAGCCTGATTGCCCTGATTGTTGCCGTCGCGGTCGCCTACGCCAATCTCCCTAGCTACTCTGACCTGTCGAAGCGCTCCGACCTCGGGCAGATGATCCGCGTACGAGGAGCGAATGGCGCTGTTCTGGTGAACATCGGGCCAAGCTTCGGCCAGTGGCTTCGCTACGAGCAGATCCCGCCGGAAATGCGCGCAGCAATGATCGCCGTGGAAGACAAGCGCTTTCGGTCGCACCTCGGTGTCGATCCGGTCGGCGTTGCCCGTGCGGCCAAGGTGCGCGTGGACACCGGTCGGTGGACGCAGGGTGGATCGACCATCACGCAGCAGCTCGCCCGAAACATCTTCCTCACCAACAGCCGCACCTTCGGTCGCAAGATCAAGGAAGGCGTACTGGCGCTGGCAATCGAGCGAAAGTTTTCGAAGAACCAGATCCTCGAGCTGTACCTCAACCGCGTTTACTTCGGCGGTGGCGCCTACGGCATCGACGCAGCGTCTCGGAGATTCTTCGGGCATAGTGCGCGCACGCTTTCGCTCGGAGAGGCGGCGATCGTCGCTGGGCTCGTAAAGGCGCCATCCAATTATTCACCGACCGCAGACGTCGAGGCAGCGCGCGACCGGTCCGAAGTCGTGCTGCGGACGATGGTCGAGAACGGGTTCGTATCGGCGGAACGCGCTGCCCAGGTTGACGCCGCAGCCATCAAGATCCAGCCGACGACGCGGCAGAACAGCGTGCGCTACTTCACCGACTGGGCATTGCCGCAGCTCGACACTCTGATCGACGAGAGCAGCGAGCCGATCGAAGTCTGGACCACGCTCGACACGGGCATGCAGACGGCCGCCGAGCGCGCAATCGCGGCCAATACGCCGAAGAGCGCACAGGGCGCCCTGGTCGCAATTGACCGCGACGGTGCCGTCCGGGCAATGATCGGCGGCCGCGACTATGTCGATTCGATCTACAACCGCGCCACCCAGGCGGAGAGGCAGCCCGGCTCCTCGTTCAAGCTCTTCGTCTATCTCGCGGCCCTCGAATCCGGGATGAAGCCGACCGACACGATCGTCGACGAGCCGGTCACGATCGATGGCTGGACTCCGCGCAATTCGACGCGAACGCACGCCGGGCCGGTGAGCCTGCGCGAGGCGTTCGCCCGCTCAATCAATACCGTGAGCGCCAAGATCGGCGCGCAGCTCGGTTTCGGAGCGATCGCCGACATGGCGCGGCGCTTCGGCATCAGCAGCAACATATCGACCTATCCGTCGATGGTGCTCGGAACGAGCGACGTGCGGCTGATCGACATGACGCGCGCCTTCGCCTCGGTCGGCAACCAGGGCGTGTCGGTGTCGCCCTATGCGATTCGCAAGGTCGTCACCGCGGACGGCCGGCTGCTTTACCAGAAGGACAGCGAGGAAGGGCGGGTGCTCGTTGCGCCATGGGTCGCCGCCGAAATGGTCGACCTGCTGCAGACGGCGGTCCTGACCGGCACCGGCCGCGCCGCGCAGATCGGCCGGCCCGTTGCCGGAAAGACGGGCACTACGAGCTCCAACAAGGACGGCTGGTTCATTGGTTTCTCAAGCGGTCTCACGACCGGCGTCTGGATGGGCCGTGACGACGCGCGCGCGATCGCAGGGTTGCAAGGCGGAACGGCACCGGCCCGCGCCTTTCACGATTTCATGGTCACTGCCGTTGCGCGCCGGCCGGTCGAAAACTTCACGACGGAAGTGCCGATGCCCAACTGGGATCTCGGCGAGGAGGAAGACCTGTACGGTAACGAGGTCGCCTTTGAGCCTTTGGTCGATGAGAACGGCAATCCGCTTCCGGGACAGCCGACGGACCCCGTGGCGGTGACGACACCGGGTCAGCCCGTGCAACAGCCGCAAACCAGCCAGCAGCTCGATCAGCAATGGCTGGACCAGGTCCTGCCACCTGGAAGCACGCAGCGTCCGCAGCCTCAGCGCCAGCAACCTCCGCGGCCGGTGGTCGTCAGGCCTCCGCCGCCTCCGCCAAGCTCAGCGCGTCCGGCCGACCCACTTGAGCCGGCCCCCGATCCCCCTCAGCAATAGCCGCGCCGCGTCGGCGTCACCCTCGAACAGCTTGCGCTCCAGCGCCTTGAATGCCGGCCCATGGTCCATGTGCACCAGGTGGGCCACTTCGTGCGCGACAACGTAGCGACGAATGTCCGGGGGAGCGAGAATCAGCCGCCAGCTGTATCGGATCCGTCCCGACGAAGAGCAGCTTCCCCAGCGCGTATCGGCGTCCCCGATCGAAACCCCACGGAGGGTGACGCCCGCTTTCTCGGCGATACCCTGCGTTTCCCTCGACAGTGTTTCGACTGCGCGGCGTTTGAAGAACGTCTCGATTCTTCGCGAAAACCCCTCCTGCGGTCCACCGCAGACCAAGCGTTCGCCGGTAAGTTCAGCGGTCCGACGCGCCGCCGGGTTCCACTCGAGCCTGACGTCCTCGCCCTCGAACGGAACGACTGCGCCCGGCACGAAAGGTTCGGCGGGCAGCATCGCTTCAAGCTGCGTCTCGACCCATTCGCGTTGCTCCGCCGCCCAATCGAGCGCGGCCTTGCGGTTCATGCGCAAGGGGCCGGTGAGCTTCAGGACGCTCCTTTTCTCGTCGAGACGCAGGCGCAGGCGCTTCGCCCCACGAATACCCCGGATTTCCACCGGAATCGGCAGGTCGACGTGGTGGAGCAGGGCTTCAGAGCGGGCGGTCGATGACATGATCTTCCAGGTCTTCGACATCCGCTTCGCTCACCGTCCAGCCGCGAGTGGATTGCCGCGCCTCGTGCACGGTCTCGCGGCTTCCGGAGATGAGATAGTGCCAGGCATGGAGCGGCTTGCCTTCGGAGCGTAAACGATAGGCGCAACTCTCCGGTAGCCAGTCGAACGAGCCGACGCTCTTTCGATCGAGCACAACGCAGTCGGCCACCCTTTTCTTCCGATGCGCATAATCGATGCACATGCCGTTCTTTCGATCGAGCAGGGCGCAGGCGACGTTCGTCGGATAAATCAGGCCCGTGTCCTCGTCTTCGAGTTTGTGCAGGCAACAGCGGCCGCAGCCGTCGCAAAGGGCTTCCCACTGGCCGCGGTCCAGCTGGGCGAGGGGCTTCTCCCAAAAAGGTATCGCATCGGCCATGACAAGTTCAGACATGCTTTGCTATCGGAGTACGTTCAAGGAGCCGGGGACAAAAGGGCAAAGAATATGAAGCGGTTCGCACTCATTGCGGTTGGACTGGTGTCACTCGTCGCAGCGCCGGCGTTCGGCCAGTCCTACGTTTCCGATGCCGAGCCCTTCCTCAGCGCGGTGGACGATCGCGACGGCGGCAAGGTCACCTCCCTGCTCGATACCCGCCCCACGCTCGTCAACAGCCGCAACCTCAAGGGACAGATCGCGCTGAACGTCGTAATTGCGCGCAGCGACGATACCTGGCTTCGCTTCCTGCTCGGCAGGGGTGCCGATCCAAACCTTGCAGCTTCAAACGGAGACACGCCGCTGATCGCCGCGTCTCGCGTCGGTTTCACGGACGCCATCGAGCTGCTCCTCTCTCGCGGTGCCAAGGTGAACACGGCGAACCGCATGGGCGAAACGCCCTTGATCATCGCCGTGCAGCAGCGACAGCTTCCGGCTGTTAAACTACTGCTCGCGAAAGGCGCGGATCCGGACAAGAGGGATACGGCCGCGGGCTATTCGGCGCGGGAATATGCCAAGCGAGACACCCGCAATCGGGAACTCCTTGCAGCGATCGAGGCCGCAAATACGCCTGCCGCGAAGCCGAAAAGCGACGATCTCGACAGCTTCAAGCTGAACTAGCAGTCGTCACCCAGGCTCGGATCGATCTGGGCCGAGAGACGGCGCGCAGCCCTGCGGGCAAAGCGCAGCAGTTCCGCCTTTCGCCGGGCCGGCGCTAGGGGTCGGTGTGTCGCATTGCGCATCAACACGGCGTCGTAGCGATCCGCGACGATCAGCCCCGCTTCGCTCGGCAGGAAGCGCTCGCCGTCGCAGATGGAGGCGAGATCAGGCGGCACCGCCCAGAAGAAGCGGTCGCAATATTCCAGGTAGTCGGTCCATTTGGCATCGCCTAGCAGATCGGATTTCGCCACCTTGATCTCGACGATAGTCAACGCTCCCTTCGCGTCGATTGCCATCATGTCGGCTCGCCGGCCGTTCGGCAACGGGACCTCGCAGATCGCGAAGAGGTCCTGGCGGCAGAAGAGTTGGGTAACTCCCCGGGCAACCTCTGCAGCGATTGGCGGAGCATCGGTGAAGCACGAATTCGATAAGGGTAGCCATCGCTGGCCACCCTAGAACGAAACAAGAATATCCGAAACCGCTCTAGCGGTAGAAGATGTGGTTGCCGACCGACGCAACGCGCTTCAGGCGCCAGCGCGGCGAAACATGCTTCGCGTGGAAGAACAAGGCCTTGCCGACGGCGGAATCTTTCAGATCCTGATCGACGATCTTCGCGATGGCCACGGCAGTATGCCACTGCTTGCTTGCACGCGGCACCGACGGGAGCGACTTGCTGCGAATGAAGCTGAACTGGCCCCGCTGGAACAAGACTCCACAGTAGGTGGAGGGGAATCGCCCGTTGGAATTGGCGCGATTGGCGATGACTTCACCGACTGCAAGCTGGCCCGTAAGCGGCTCGCTCTTCGATTCGAAATAGATCCCAACGGCCAGGCACTCGAGTTCGCGACTTCCGGGATCGGAGCCACGTAGCTGAGCGACAAGCGAGGAAAGGTCGCCCTTGGGCTTCAGGATCTCAGTTGCGGTAACTTCGGCGTCCGCGTCGATGTTAGTGTCGGCAGGGAGTTCAGCTCCCGGCGTGTAAGTCAGTTGTGAAGTCGGTTCGGGCACGACGATCTTCGGCATCGAAGCGGTCGTGGCCGGGATCAGCGGCTCGGACGATGATACGGGCCCAACTTGGGCCGGAGCGACCGAGCTTGCGCTCGCTGCGGCCAGAATCAGCAGCGCTGATCGGAGCGAAACAATCATATTTTCCGAATTCTGTGCGGTGAACCGCCGTCACAGGCATGCAACATCACGTTGAATATCGCGTGTTCCGCGCCTGGCTTTGGTTCCCCGTCTTGCGTAGCACCTGCCTCCGGCTCTTTCCGAAGAGGATGGTGCCCCCCGCTCTTGATTGACACCCGTTTCCCCGGCGAACGCTTAGGGGTCAACCCGGAGAGATCGTTTCAGCGATGAATTGTTCCGGCTCCGCGATATCTAGTTCAATTAACCAGGAATCCGCGTCAAACCGGGCCTTGCTCGCGATCAGATCAGACAGTGGAATGGAACTAGGATCGGGTTCCGCCGCCCGGAAATCCCAGTCGTAAGTGAAGTTGGGGCCGAGTTGACGCTCCAGAATTCCGCAGAACTCCCCTCTTTTTTGAAGGATAAGGATCAGCGCCCCGCGATCGGGGTCGCCCTTACGAAGGACAGTTGCGAACCCGCCGTCCGCTTCGACGCTGCGCATGATCGCGCCCACTTCGACATGCGCCGGAAGCCGTTCAGCCATCACCCGGAATAGCCGGGCAGACTACTCAACGGGATGTGCGAGCGGAGGAACGTGCCCGTCCCGCGTGCCGCTTCCTCGCCATCGGGACCGATGATGTGCGCATCGGCTATCGTCACTCTGCGCCTGCCGCTGATCCACCGGCCTTCAGCGATCGCCTCCCCTGCGCGCATCGGACGCGTGAAGTGCAGGTTGAAGGCAGTTGTCAGCAGAAAACGATCGCTGATCAGGCTATTGGCCGCATAGAACGCCGCATCGTCCAGCATCTTGAAATAGAGCGTGCCGTGCGCGGCGCCGGCCGCATGGAAACTCTCCTCATCCACCTTGAAGTGGATTCGGGCCTGACCCGGACCGGTGATCTCGATCCCGGACTCAAACTGGCGGTTCACGGGGGCGGAGCGATAGAGAGCCTCCAAACGGCGGAAATGGGCATCCGCGCCTCTCGCCGTCACCTCCGTAGCATCAGGCGGCGTCTCGCTCATCGGCCCCCAAGAGCACTGCCGCGAGGGCGTCACGGCTACGCGCCCCGCGCATCTTTTCGAGTGTCGGCGCGTGACGAGTTACCCTGCTGACGGCGGCCAGCGCCTTCAAATGCTCCGCACCCGCATCAGGAGGCGAGAGCAGCAGGAAGACCAGATCGACGCGCTGCCCGTCGATCGACTTGTAATCGACCGGTTCGGCCAATCGGGCGAACAGGCAATAGATGCGGTTCAGCCCTTCGATCTTGCCGTGCGGGATAGCGACTCCGTGGCCGAACCCGGTTGAGCCCAGTCGCTCCCGCTCGCTGACGCTCGACAGGACCTCGCCTGGATCGACGCCTAGGCGAGATGCCGCGACCTGCGCCAGCTGCTGGAGCAAGGCGCGCTTGTTGCCGGCCGAAAGGCTCGGCTTGATCGCGTCGAAATCGAGGAATTCGGAAAGCTGCATAACTCACTCACGATCACGGCCGACCGCCGCGTCCGCCACCGATTGCATGGATAACCAATGTTGTCAGCAGGCGGGCGGTTCAACCCAGCCGATATTACCGTCGTCGCGACGGTAGATCATGTTCAATTCTCCGGATGCACTATTCTTGAACATCAGCGCATTAGTGTTCCGCAAATCGAGCAGCATCACTGCGTCGGAGACGCTCGCTTCAGGAATGTCGACCTTCGTCTCGGCGACGATCGCCGGGTGGGCTGCCTCTTCTTGCTCCGCTTCGGGTGCCGGAGCAAAAATGGTGTAGCCGGCACTTTCCACGAAGGCATCGACGCCATTGCCCTTGTGCTCGCGTAACCGCTTGGAATAGCGCCTAAGTTGCTTCTCGATCTTGTCTCCGGCGCCCTCGAAGGCGATGCGCGCTTCCGGTGCCCGGTGGTGCGCTTTCAGGACAACCCCCTGAGCTACCGGAGCGACGATGTCGCAGATGAAATCGTTCTGCGGACCCGGGCTCACCGTCACGTTCGCGGCGACAGCACGCGAAAAATATTTTTCGGCCAAGGATTGCATGCGACCGACCGCCTGGTCCCGCAGCGAATCTCCGATTTCGACCTGATGGCCGGCGACTCTTACGTCCACCTATGTAGCTCCTTCCTGGCGCGGCGGGGGCGCAAGGCCCGCGCCGACTAGCGCGTCAACAGGCTCAGGCCGCCTGGGCGAAACGCTCCCAGATCGGACTGGCCATCTGCGCTATAAACGCACGATGGGCCTCCAGTTCCTCCGCGCTCGCGAAGTGCGGGCGCGGGAACTCGCGGCTCCCGTACCGTAACCGTCGGCCCGCCGACGACGACTTCCCGCGGATCGGTATCGGCAACAAGGCCGAGGCCGATCTGCCGACCGCCGGTAAGTTCTACATAGACCTGCGCGAGCAGTTGCGCATCAAGCAATGCGCCATGCTTCACTCGAAGGCTGCGGTCCACGCCGAATCGCGTGCAAAGAGCGTCGAGGCTGTGCTTGGCGCCCGGATGCCGTGCCCGCGCGAGGACCAGAGTATCGACCATACGGCTCATGCAGACGATCGGCCGCCCGCACAGCTGCAGCTCGTGATTGAGAAAGCCGAAATCGAAGGAGGCGTTGTGCGCAACCAACGGCGCATCGCCCAGAAATTCGATCAGCTCCTCGACCTTGTCCGCAAACAACGGCTGCCCTGACAGGAATACGCTGGACAGCCCGTGAACGGCCTCCGCTTCCGAGGGCATCGGACGAAGGGGATTGAAGTAAGCGTGGAAGCTTCGGCCGGTCTCGACCCTGTTGACCATTTCGATGCAGCCGATCTCGACCATCCGGTCGCCGCCGGTCGGATTGAGGCCGGTGGTTTCGGTATCGAAGACAATTTCCCGCACCAATCTCCTATTCACCTCGGGCGATTCCGAGACAAGCCAGAATGTCGGCGACCTGGCGCTCAGTCGTGGATAAGTCAGTGCCAGTATCTATCACAAAATCGGCGCGACGCCGCTTCTCTTCGTCCGGGGTTTGCCGGGCGATGATCGCGTCCAGTTTGACGGAAGTCATTCCGGGGCGGGCGAGCACCCGCTGGCGCTGGATTTCGTGGGGAGCGGAAACAACGAGGATTTTATCGAATTCTTGCCCGCCGCCGGTCTCGAATAGAAGCGGAATATCGAACAGCAAGGCAGGTGCGTTTCGATTGGCCTGGATGAAATGCTGGCGCGCCGCCTGCACCGCGGGGTGGACGATCGCTTCTAGAGCCAACAGCTCGTCGGGATAGCCGAGCACGTGCTGCGCCAGTCCCTCGCGATCGAGTACTCCGTTCCGGACCGTTCCGGGAAATCGCGCACTTATCGCCGCAATCAATTCAGGATCATTTGCCTGGAGATCGCGAACGACGGCGTCTGCATCGAAAACCGGCACACCCGCACGCTCGAACATCTTCGCGACGGTCGACTTGCCCATGCCGATCGAGCCGGTGAGGGCGAGGCGAATCATGGCCGAAGGTTCCGCTGACGTCGTGACGTCATGACTGCAGCATCCCCCTCTGACGCAGCGCCTTCAGGAGCGGAATCAGCGGCATTCCGAGAACCGTGAAATGATCGCCAGCAACGGAGTCGAACAGCTGGACTCCTGGCCCTTCCATTCGGAAGACTCCCACGGTGTAGCCGACCTCCGGCCACTCCTCCTTCAAATAGGCGTGGATGAAATCGTCGCTGAGGTCGCGCACCATGAGTTCCGCCAACCCGACATGGCTCCAATGGATCTGGCCCTCACGCGCCAAGGCGACGCTGCTGGTGAGAAGCATCGGCTTGCCTGAAAAGAACCGCAGATGCTCCGCAGCTTCTTCGCAGTTGGCTGGCTTGTTGAACAGACGATCGCCGGCCGCGACGACAGAATCGCTTCCGATGACCCAGTTTCCCGGCCGAGATGCGCTCACCGCAACCGCCTTGGCCTCCGCCAACTCCCTTGCAATCTTGCCCGGCTCGGTCTCCTGCGCCTTGACTCGCTCTTCGTCGACGTCCGGACGAACGACCTCGAACTCCAGGCCCGCATCCTCGAGCATCTTTCGGCGGATGGAGCTTCCGGAGGCGAGGATGAGCCCTGTCATGAACAACCTTGTGGAAAAGACTGTCCGGGGTCCTAGCGCGGACTTGGGGAGCGGCTCAACGGGAGGCTTGTCCAAGGTCCGTATCGGTCCTTCCCAAGATTCATCCACGTACGCCCATTTCGATCCCCAGGCTGTGAAATCATGGGCAACAGCCAGAACGACTCGCCGATTCCGCTGGAGAGTCGATCCGAGCGTCTTGTTGGCAAATTCGGGAGCCACGCCTAAACCCCGCGTCCCGCGCCCCAACTACTACATCAAGATTTTAAGATTCTTATATATAGGAAGAGATAGAGAGTGGCCTCGAGCCCGAACGAGCGGTCCGAAGCCGAGCCTTCGCACAAGCCTTTGCTTGCCGTCCTGAACGGTGAACATCTGAGTCCACCGCCTGTCTGGATGATGCGCCAGGCTGGCCGCTATCTGCCCGAATATCGGCAGCTGCGGACTGACAAGGGCAGCTTCCTGAATCTGGTGTATGACAGCGACGCCGCGGCCGACGTGACGTTGCAGCCCTTGCGGCGTTTCCCGCAACTCGACGCGGCGATTCTTTTTTCCGACATTCTGATCGTGCCGTTCGCGATCGGGCAGAACTTGACGTTCGTGGTCGGCGAGGGTCCGCGCCTGACCCCTCCGCTGATGGCGGCCGCGCTCGAGGACCTTACGCCTTACCTGGCGCGCCTGGAGCCCATCTACGAGACCGTTCGCAAGGTGAAGGCGGCCCTGGAGCCCTCGACCACGTTGATCGGCTTTGCGGGCGCTCCCTGGACCGTTGCGACGTACATGGTGGCCGGGCAGGGCAGCCGGGACCAATCGGAAACGCGAAGGCTGGCCTATGCCGACCCCGCGCTCTTCGAGATGATCATCGGCAGGATCGAGGAGGTTACGCTCGATTATCTTTCCGGTCAGATCGACGCCGGAGCGGAAGCGGTCCAGTTGTTCGATAGCTGGGCGGGGAGTCTCGCTCCGTCAGAGTTCGAACGCTGGGTGATTGCACCGACGGCGCGTATCACAGCGGCCGTGCGGGAACGGCATCCGCAAGTGAAGTTCATCGGGTTTCCGAAAGGGGCGGGCGGAAAGCTTGCGGCTTATGCTCGTGAGACCGGCGTAGACTCGATCGGCCTTGATGAGACCGTGGATCCGGTCTGGGCGGACAAGCAACTTCCGGCCGAACTGCCTGTCCAGGGCAATCTCGATCCATTGGCGCTTTTGGCGGGGGGTGAGGGTCTGAACGCCGCGGTCCACCGCGTCCTTGACGCGTTCGCCGGACGGCCGCACATCTTCAATCTCGGTCACGGCATTCTCCAGGATACGCCCATCGCACATGTCGAGCAGATGCTTGCAGAGGTGAAGAAACCGGCATGAGCGATCTCACCGAGCTGCTGAGGGTGGCCTATCCTTGGGTCAAAGCCGCCCACGTAACCTTCGTCGTCTTCTGGATCGCCGGATTGTTCATCCTGCCCAGATTCTACGTCTACCATCATGAGACGACGCCCGGTTCGGCTGAGGACCGTGCGTGGACGGAGCGCGAAGACCGGGTCCGTACGATCATCCTTGCGCCGGCGATGATCGTCGTCTGGGTACTCGGCCTGACCTTGGCCTACATCACGGATGCCTGGATGCAGGGCTGGTTCCACGCCAAGCTGGCGATGGTCGTCGGCCTGTCGGGATATCAGGGCTGGCTCGGATCGTACGGGAAGCGCCTCGCATCTGGAAAGCGGCCGCTCGACAACAAGACATTGCGGATCATGAATGAGCTTCCCGGCGTTGCCACCGCAATCATCGTCGTCCTCGTGATTGTGAAGCCTTTCTAACGCTCCCTGTGCCTCGGAGCATTGACTTGCAGCACTGCCGGACATACCTCGAATTCGACGGCTAAATCGGCCAGTTCACTTCCTTTGCCGATGAACCGTTTGTCCCGGGTGAGGCGTCCTGCCCATCCTGCGCTTTTTGATAAAGCCGTTCCTCCCCTTCGTTCGAAGTATTTCATCACATGCATCTCAAAGATCTCAAAAAGCTTCCCCCCGCCGAACTCGTCTCCATGGCCGAGGAACTCGGTGTCGAGGGCGCATCCACGCTGCGCAAGCAGGACATCATGTTCTCCATTCTCAAGGTCCGCGCCGAAACCGGCGCCGAGATCATGGGATCGGGGACGATCGAAGTCCTCAACGACGGATTCGGCTTCCTGCGTTCGCCGGAGGCGAATTATCTCGCGGGTCCCGACGACATCTATGTCGCGCCGAGCGTCGTCCGCCGCTTCGGCCTGCGCACAGGCGACACCGTGGAAGGCGAAATCCGCGCTCCCAAGGAAGGTGAGCGTTATTTCGCGCTGACCAAGGTCACCCAGATCAATTTCGACGACCCCGAGGCCGTCCGTCACCGGGTCAATTTCGACAATCTCACGCCGCTCTATCCGACTTCCAAGATCGAGCTCGATCCCAAGGATCCGACGGTCAAGGATAAGTCGGCCCGAGTAATCGACATCGTATCGCCGCTCGGCAAGGGCCAGCGCGCATTGATCGTTGCTCCACCGCGTACCGGCAAGACCGTCCTGCTGCAGAACATCGCCCGGTCGATCACCGCCAACCACCCCGAGGTATTCCTGATCGTCCTGCTGATCGACGAACGCCCGGAAGAAGTCACTGACATGCAGCGCTCGGTGCAGGGCGAGGTGATCAGCTCGACGTTCGACGAGCCGGCTTCGCGCCACGTGCAAGTCGCTGAAATGGTTATTGAAAAGGCCAAGCGCCTAGTCGAGCACAAGAAGGATGTCGTCATCCTTCTGGACTCGATCACTCGCCTCGGACGCGCCTACAACACGGTCGTTCCGAGCTCCGGCAAGGTTCTCACCGGCGGCGTCGATGCCAACGCATTGCAGCGTCCGAAGCGCTTCTTCGGCGCCGCGCGCAACATTGAGGAAGGCGGCTCCCTCTCCATCATCGCGACCGCGCTGATCGATACTGGATCGAAGATGGACGAAGTCATCTTCGAAGAGTTCAAGGGTACCGGCAACAGCGAAATCGTCCTCGACCGCAAGGTCGCCGACAAGCGCATCTTCCCGTCGTTGGATGTCGGCAAGTCCGGCACCCGCAAGGAAGAGCTGCTGGTCGACCAAGGCGTCCTGTCGAAAATGTGGGTCCTTCGTCGCATCCTAATGCAGATGGGCACGGTGGATGCGATGCAGTTCCTTCTCGACAAGATGAAGGATGCGAAGACCAACGAGGATTTCTTCGCCTCGATGAACCAGTAAGATCCGTCGGAACCGAAGGCCCTTCACGGGCTTTCGGCCTCTGGTCCTCCAAATACAGGGAAATCGCTGAATGTTCGAATTGCTGATTGCCGCCGCCGCCCATGGGGCCCCGGCAGGCTTCGGCTCTCCTGCCGACATCTGGAATTCGATCGTCACTGATTTCTCGAACATCACGGAGCCGGCCGCCTTCGCGGCCTTCCTCCAGGTGCTGATGATCGACCTCGTGCTTGCCGGCGACAACGCGATCGTCGTTGGGGCCTTGGCCGCGGGTCTACCGCCGGATCAGCGGCACAAGGTCATCGTGATCGGCGTGCTTGCGGCGCTCGTGTTGCGCATCGCCTTTGCGCTTGTCGTGACACAGCTTCTTCAGATCATCGGACTAATCCTGATTGGCGGCCTCCTCCTTTTGTGGGTGGCCTGGAAGATGTGGCGCGAGCTCCGGCACGCTGGAGAGAGCCCGGGATCCGAGGAGATTCATGGAGACGAGCACAGCGGCCTGAAGCCGGCCAAGAGCTTCGCCGGCGCTGCGTGGGGTGTTGCCGTGGCGGACGTCAGCATGAGCCTGGATAACGTGCTGGCGGTCGCTGGCGCGGCTCGCGATCATCCGGGCATCCTGATTGTCGGTTTGATCTTCGCGGTGATCCTCATGGGCGTCGCGGCTAACATTATCGCCCGCTACATCGAGCGCTACCGCTGGATCGCTTATGTCGGACTCCTAGTCGTCGTCTATGTGGCCGTGAAGATGGTCTACGACGGTTGGGTCGATCCGGTCGTTGGTCTGGGCAAGTTGTTCGCCTGACCCGGATTGATGCTTGTGGGCGTGCCGCCTAGGGCGCGCTCGTGAGCGCCGATACCATCTTTGCCCTTTCGAGCGGCCGCCCGCCGGCAGCCGTAAGCATCATTCGTGTCAGCGGGCCGCGGGCGCATGCAGCAGGGATGAAGCTCGCCCGAAGCCTGCCTCGCACAAGGGAAGCGGGTCTGCGGATACTTCGCCGCAGCAACGGCGACGTCCTCGACGAAGCCTTGGTGTTGCGCTTTGACGGCCCCGCCAGCTCCACTGGGGAAGATGTCATTGAATTTCAATGTCATGGCGGTCGCGCGATCGTCGATGCGATAATTGCGGAGCTGGCTTCCATCGAAGAATTGCGCGTCGCCCAACCGGGAGAATTCACTCGGCGGGCTTTCGAGAACGGCCGCATCGACCTCACCGAGGCTGAAGGGCTTGCCGACTTGCTCGAGGCGGAGACGGAGTCACAGCGGAAGGCCGCGCTGATGATGGCCGAAGGCGGGCTCCGGCGCCAGGTAGAGACGTGGCAGCAACATGTGATGCAGCTGTCGGCCCGAGCGGAGGCCGCAATCGACTATGTGGATGAGGATACCGTCGATCCGGATCCGACACTGAATGCCGACTGCGCCGCGCTTGCTGACGAACTTTCAATCTGGATTGATCGCCCGCGCGTCGAGCCGCTCAAGGACGGAGTCCGGGTGGTCGTGGCAGGTCCTCCGAATGTGGGAAAATCTAGCCTGATCAACGCGATAGCGGGGCAGGAGCGCGCCATTGTCACGGAGATACCGGGCACGACGCGGGATTTCATCGAGGTTCCATTGTCGATCGCGGGTGTGCCGATCTTGCTGACAGATACCGCCGGGCTGCGTGACGCGTCCGAACCCGTCGAGCGTATGGGTGTTGACCGCACGCGGAGTCTCTTAGGCTCCGCCGATATACTGTTGTGGATGGGTGAGCCGAAAGATGCTCCAGCGGCGAATTGCCTGATCCGGGTTCACGGGCGCTCCGATCTGCAAGACCGGAAGGACGTGCCGGGCGGCTCCCTTCCAGTGTCTTCCATCTCTGGTCAGGGTTTGAATTCCCTCCTCGTGGAGATCGCTCGCTTAGCTCAAACTCTGCTGCCTCCTGAGGGAGAGGTGGCCCTGAATCGGCGGCAGGCGGCCCACGTCGCCGAGGTCCGCAATGCGCTCGAAAGATCCACCGAGACTGATGACATCGTGTTGGTCGCTGAAAACCTCCGGGGCGCCCGAGTTGCTTTAGACCGCTTGACCGGCCGGGCCGGCATGGAGGATGTGCTTGACGCACTGTTCGGTCGCTTTTGCCTCGGCAAATGAATGTTCCACGTGAAACAATCGTTTGAGATGATTTTCTAACCCTCTCAAGTTCGCTAAGCGCCTCAAGTGTTCGACGTACTGGTAATTGGTGCTGGCCACGCCGGCTGTGAGGCCGCCGCTGCTGCTGCTCGTCGCGGGGCACGCGTGGGCCTAGTGACGTTTCGCGCCGAGGACATCGGCCAGATGTCGTGCAACCCGTCGATAGGTGGGGTGGGGAAGGGGCACCTCGTTCGCGAGTTGGATGTATTCGATGGCCTGATGGCTCGCGCCGCCGACCGTGCTGCGATTCACCGCCGGATGCTCAACCGAAGCAAAGGGCCGGCAGTGCGGGGGCCTCGCTTCCAAGTCGACCGCAACCTGTATCGCCGGGCCATGCGTGAGTTGGTCCACGATGCGGGTGTAGATGTTCTCGTCACGGAAGCCCTGGCACTTGAGCTGGTGGGAGGACGCGTGACGGGTCTGCAAACTGCGGATGGAACACTCACGTGTCGCGCTCTCGTGATCGCTACGGGGACTTTCCTTGATGCTCGTATTTTCGTCGGCGACGAAGTCACCGATGGCGGGCGCCGTGGTGAGCGCGCTGCCGTGGCCCTTGGAGAACAGGTCAGGGAAGTCGGCCTCGCGCAGGGGCGACTGAAGACCGGGACTCCGCCGCGCCTAAACGGCCGAACTATTGACTGGGCGCGCCTCGAAGAGCAGCCAAGCGATCCCGACCCGTGGACGATGTCGGCAATCGACGAACGCATCCGCGCACCGCAACTTGCTTGCGCCATCGCTCGCACGAACGAGCGGACGCACGACATCATACGCGCGAATTTCGCGCGCTCCCCATTGTTCGCGGGTGCGATTGGAGGTCGAGGCCCTCGCTATTGTCCGTCGATCGAGGACAAGGTGAAGCGGTTTGCGGATCGCAATAGTCACCAGATATTTCTGGAGCCGGAGGGGCTGGACGATCACGTCGTGTACCCAAACGGCGTTTCAACGTCTTTGCCGGTGGATGTTCAGGCGGATTTCGTTCGAAGCATTCACGGCCTTGAGCGAGTAGAGATCGAGCGGCCAGGCTACGCCGTCGAGTATGAGTTCGTCGACCCGCGGCGCCTCGGGTCGACTCTCGAGACGCGCGATATCGTCGGCCTTTTCTTCGCGGGACAGATCAACGGCACGACCGGTTACGAGGAGGCGGCAGCGCAAGGTTTGAACGCCGGCCTGAACGCCGCCGCTCACGCCTTAGACCTCGAGGTGGTGCGGTTCGATCGTCGCCGCAGCTACATTGGCGTGATGATCGACGATCTGACACTGCAGGGCGTCAGTGAGCCGTACCGCATGATGACCGCTCGAGCCGAGTATCGCTTGGCTCTCCGGGCCGACAATGCGACTTCTCGGCTCGGGAAGGAGGCCCTGCATGCCGGCTGCGTCACCTCGCGACGGCGCGAGCAAATTGAGAGCCACTTCGAGGCACGAACACGTCCGGATTGGGCTGAGACGGCCGAGGGCAAGGCCGATGCGCTCTATGCGCCCTATGTTGAGCGCCAAGCGCGAGAGTGGGTTGCCGTCCAGCGTGACGCGAGTGTGGGCATACCCTCACGCTTGGATTTTGCCTCAATACCGGGGATTTCGGCTGAGATGGCCGAGCGTTTGCAGGCAGCGCAGCCCGAAACGCTCGACCAAGCCTCACGCATCCGGGGTGTCACCCCTGCCGCACTTTCCGCCTTGTACGTTGCTGCATCGCGCCGAGCTGCATGATAGAAGCACTGGCACGGGCGACGCGACGCGATGTTTCACGTGAAACATTTGAGCGCATTGAAACCTACGTTGATCTGCTGAAGGCGGAGTCAGGGCATCAGAACCTGGTCGCGCCTTCGACCCTTGAAGCGGTGTGGGAGCGTCACATCCTCGACTCAGCCCAACTGGTGCCGCTTGAGCCGCGCCGCGCTGCTTCGTGGGTGGACATCGGGTCGGGAGCCGGCCTTCCGGGGTTGATCGTCGCCATTTTGGCGGAGGGTCCGGTGACTTTAGTCGAACCGCGCCGACTTCGGGCGGAGTTCCTCCGCTCGGCAGTGTGTCGGCTCAAACTGTCGGACCGGGTCCAAGTCTTTTCGGATAAGGTGGAGCGAGCTAATGGCACATACGAGGTCATCACAGCTCGTGCGGTCGCACCTTTGGACGGGCTACTTGCGATATCACACCATCTTTCCACAAGTGAGACGGTCTGGATCCTCCCGAAGGGGAGAAATGCACAATCGGAACTGGCGCAGGCCAAGCGAAACTGGCACTGTGACGTTCGGGTGGAACAGAGCCGCACCAATCCCGAATCCGAGATTCTGGTGCTGACGAAGGTGGGGGCCAGAAAGAAGCCATGATCAGGGTCGCTGTCGCGAACCAGAAAGGTGGAGTTGGCAAGACGACCACCGCCATCAACCTCGCCACGGCGCTTGCGGCGGTCGGTTGGAAAGTCTTGCTGATCGACACGGACCCACAAGGCAATGCATCGACGGGGCTTGGCGTGAACCAGGCCGGGCGAGAGAGGTCCAGCTACGACGTGCTCATCGGCAATGCGGCGATCGTGGAAAGCGTTGTCTCGACACGCGTGCCGAGGCTCGAGCTCCTGCCAGCGACCATGGACCTGTCAGGCGCCGAGGTTGAGCTCGTCGCGCTTGAGGATCGGGCCCGTCGGTTGGAGCGAGCTCTCGATGTCGTTCCGGCAGGGCGCTGGGACATCTGCCTCATGGATTGCCCACCCTCCTTGGGTCTCCTCACGGTGAACGGTCTGGTGGCGGCGAGGCATTTGTTGGTTCCGCTGCAGTGTGAGTTCTTCGCTTTGGAGGGGCTCAGCCAGCTTTTGCAGACCGTCGAGCGTATTCGTGTGGCCTTCAATCCTGAGCTTCAGATCCTTGGCATAGCCCTCACGATGTTCGATCGGCGAAACAAGCTGTCGCAACAGGTGGCGGACGATGTGCGTGCATGCCTTGGGCCAGCCGTGTTCGATACCGTCATTCCCAGGAATGTACGGCTGTCGGAGGCGCCGAGCCACGGGCTGCCGGCGTTGATCTATGATCTGAAATGCTCTGGTTCCGAAGCCTACGTGCATTTGGCTCGCGAATTGATGGCACGCCTGCCGCGCCACGCTGAAGCCGCATGAGCACTAACAAGCCTGCATCTGGCCTGGGTCGTGGCCTTCAGGCGCTTCTGGGCGAGCAGACACTGCCATCCGCGTCAGCCTCTCAGGCGGCCTCGACACCGGCTGCCGGCGTTCGCGAGATCGAGATAGGCCGAATTCGGCCAAATCCTGAGCAGCCCCGCGTCCAGTTCAAGGAAGAGGCCATCGACGAACTGGCCGACTCCATCGCGGAACGGGGCGTTCTCCAGCCGATATTGTTGCGGCCTCATGGTGATGGATTCGAGATTGTTGCCGGCGAACGCCGCTGGCGCGCTGCGCAGCGGGCGAGGCTCCACACGATTCCGGCGCTGGTACGCGAGATCGACGATTCGACCGCAGCGGAGATCGCGCTGATCGAGAATGTTCAGCGCGAAGATCTCAATGCGATCGAAGAGGCGGAGGGTTTTCGCCAACTCATCCAACGGCACGGACATACCCAAGACAATGTCGCCAAGCTCGTCCACAAGTCCCGAAGCCATGTGGCCAACCTCTTGAGACTGCTGGATCTTCCTGAGTTCGTTCGTCAATCGCTAGTGCGAGGCGATATCAGTATGGGTCACGCGCGGGCGGTTGCTGCCGCTCCAGACCCCGAGGAACTGACCAAGGAAGTAATCGCCAAAGGGCTCTCGGTTCGTCAAACTGAGGAACGCGCCCGCTTAGTCAAGCCAGGGGCGGGAATCGATATTTCCCGCGCGAGCGCCCGCAACGCCGCCAAACCTATCGACGCCGATCTTCTCGCGCTCGAACGGCAATTGGGCGACATGCTCGGACTGAAGGTCCAAGTCGCGCATAACGGGCAGCGCGGAACCGTGACGTTGCACTACAGCAGCCTCGATCAGCTCGACATGGTCTGTCAGCGCCTCTCGGGCGAGCCAATTTAGCTATTCGACGTCCGGCGCCCTCAGCGCCGCCGCGCCTGCCGCGCGATTGCGATCAGCTCTTCGCCAAGCGCTTCCGCAGGAGGTGGCGCATCCCCGCGCATCAGTCGCCGTTCCAGCGCACCCGTGCGTTCAGACACGCGCGCCAGCCCGGATGAGTCCCACATGCCCAGCATTCGTTCAACTACGGGTTTATCCTTCCAGAACAGCGCCTTGCCCATTGACGTCATGACGGCCTGCACGCGCTCGCCCGAATCGACGCGGGCACGAATGGGTGCAAGCATCAGAAGGCGACGTTGGAGGGACCGGACGATTGGAATTGCGTCCTTGTCCCCGGACGACATCCGCGAGAGCGCTTCGCTAAGGCCACGCACATCTCCACCCAACGCGAGGTCCGCGACGCCGAGGAAGTCTCCGCCCATGTCGGCGCCTACGGCGTCCAGCGCGTCCGATCCGAGGTCCTTCGGAGCGTTTGGGGACGCATCGAGGTATAGCGCCAGCTTCGCCAATTCCTGAGCAATCATCCGGCGATCGTTCGCGCAGGCTTCCGCGATCCGTGCCGCAACGCCCGGCTGGGTCCTCAATCCTTCCGTGCGCGCCAGATCCGATACGAGCCGTTCGGCATCGCGCGCATCCAGCTCATACGAGACGTGGGACAGCGCCAGGTCGTGCGAGTCGGCGAGCTTGAGCAAAGCGGACGTCTTGCCCAGGCGGCCTGCGATCGCGACGACCGGGCTTTCGCACGCGGCAGTCTCCATCAGAGCCTCGACGGCAGGAGCGATTTCGTCACCGGCGGGCTGGAGCCAGATGACCTTCGCCCCACCGAACATGTCGATGGCGCTTGCTTCGTCCGCCAACAATGCAGGATCGCCTCGCAACGAAGCGGAGGAGATGGAGTGCTTGCTGGCCTTGAGCGCAGCAACGAGACGCTCTCCCAGCGCACCGGACTGCGATTCGTCCGTTCCGTGGAACAGATAGAAGCGCACCCTTGGATCGGGCTCGTCGACCGAGCGACCGATGCTGCCCTTTACCGCCTTCACTGCGCCGCGCGCGTGCGCGTTGCGAACAAGGCCAAACGCGCGACGATCTGATCGGCGACCACTTCGGAGAGACGTTCCGCTGCCGTCTGTTCGGCGGCCACGGTTGCATATTCGGAGCTGACGACGTCGATGCCGGCGTCCGAGCCGGCGGTTGCATCAAGCACCACGGCCCCCGTCGAAACTTCGATGAGCTGATAGCGGGCGCGAAGCGTACGGCGCTCGCGAGTAACGGCTCGGTCGCCGCGAATGCCGAGGCCGACGATATTGTCGTCCAGCTCCACGCTCAGCCGATAGCGCGGCTCGCTACTCCCCGACGCGGTGAGCCGATCCTTGAGCTTGGTGTAGACGAGCCATCCGACCTGCCCCTCGATTGGGGCGATGGTGACCGACGAAAGCGTGGACGCCACAGGTCCGGCCGAGCCGCCGGAGTAGAGCGGCTGCAGCTGACAGGCGGAGAGCAACAGTCCCGCGGCTGCGAAAGAAAGCCAGCGCGTCATGCGACGATATTCACCAGCCGGTCCGGCACGACGATGACCTTTCGCGGCGGATTGCCATCGAGCATCCGCTGCACCTTCTCTGAGCCAAGCGCCAGCGCTTCGACGGCACTTCGGTCGAGGCCGCGAGGTGCATTGAGCGTATCGCGCAGCTTGCCGTTCACCTGGATTGCGAGCGTGACCTGGTCTTCCACCAGCATCGCCGGGTCGAACTTCGGCCATGCCGCGTCCACGACCATGCCCTCCTGCCCGAGTACCGCCCAGGCTTCTTCGGCCAGGTGCGGAGCCGCCGGCGCGGCCAACCTGACGAGGGTCCTGATCGCGGCCGAACGCGTCGCCGACGGCTTCGCCTTCTCGATCGCGCTTACGAGTTCGTAGAGCTGCGCCACGGCCTTGTTGAACTGCAGGCCGTCCAGCGCCTCTGTTACCGCGGCAATGGTGCGGTGGAGCTTCCGCTCAATAGACTCATCCGCGCCGTCCGCTACTGTGTCGGTCGTCGCCAGGCGCCACACGCGCTGCACGAACCTGGCCGCGCCTTCGATGCCGCCTTCGGACCATTCGAGATCGCGTTCCGGCGGGCTGTCGGACAGCATGAACCAGCGGACGGCGTCGGCGCCGTAGCGCGCGATGATCGGCTCCGGATCGATCGTGTTGCGCTTGGACTTGGACATCTTTTCGACGCGGCCGAGAGTGACGGGCGCGCCACTTTCGATATGCGTCCAGTCGTCTCCGTTGCGGCGGACCTCGTCCGGACTGAGCCAACTGCCGTCGCCGGCGCGATACGTCTCGTGGGTGACCATGCCCTGCGTGAACAGGCCGCGGAACGGCTCGCTCATGCCGATGCGACCAATGCGATTGAGCGCCCTCGTCCAGAAGCGCGCGTACAGCAGGTGGAGAATCGCATGCTCTACCCCGCCGATATACTGGTCGACGGGAAGCCATTGCTCCGCCGCTTCGCGGTCGAACGGCTTGTCCGCCGGCTGGCTGGCGAAGCGCATGAAATACCAGCTCGAGTCCACGAACGTGTCGAGCGTGTCGGTTTCGCGCCTAGCGCTGCCGCCTCCGCACGAAGGGCAGGAGACATCCCTCCAGCTGGGGTGGCGGTCGAGCGGGTTGCCCGGCTGGTCGAAGCTCACGTCTTCGGGAAGCACCACCGGCAGCTGGTCGCGCGGAACGGGCACTGCCCCACAGGCATCGCAATGGATGATCGGGATCGGCGTGCCCCAATATCGCTGTCGCGAAACGCCCCAGTCGCGCAGCCGGTAGGTCGTCGTTCCCTGGCCCCATCCCTGCGCCTCGGCGCGCTTGATGATTTCGGCCGCCGCCTTTTCGGTTGGAAGTCCATCGAGGAACGAGGAGTTGACCGCAACGCCGTGCTCGGACTCGGCTTCTCCGACGATCGGCTGACCGGCTTCCTCCACGGAACGCGCGACGACCCGCCGGATCGGAAGACCGTATTGGGAGGCAAATTCGAAGTCTCGCTGGTCATGCGCGGGAACGCCGAAAATCGCGCCCGTGCCGTAGTCCATCAGCACGAAGTTCGCGATGTAGACGGGCAATCGCCAGTCGGGGTCGAGCGGGTGGATAGCCTCGACGGGAGTGCGATAGCCCTTCTTCTCCGCGGTCTCGATTTCCGCAGCACTGGTGCCGCCGCGACGGCACTCGGCGATGAACTCGGCGGCAGCCGGATCGCTGGCGGCGACGGCCTCTGCGATCGGATGAGTCGGTGCGATGGCGACAAAGCTCGCACCGAAAATCGTGTCGGGACGAGTCGTGAAAACCTCGACGCTGTCGATCGACCCGGCCCCAGCGAGGCGGAAGCGAAACTGCAGCCCGCGGCTTCTGCCGATCCAGTTTTCCTGCATCAGCTTGACCTTGTCGGGCCAGTCCTCGAGCTCACCCAAGCCTTCGAGAAGCTCCTCCGCGAAGTCCGTGATCTTCAGGAACCATTGCGACAGCCGCCGCCGCTCGACCGGGGCGCCGGAGCGCCAACCCTTGCCGTCGATCACCTGCTCATTGGCGAGCACCGTCTGGTCGACCGGGTCCCAATTGACCTCGCTCTCCTTGCGGTAGACGAGCCCGGCTTCGTAGAGGTCGAGGAACAACTCCTGCTCGTGCCCGTAATAGTCGGGGTCGCAGGTCGCGAGCTCGCGGCTCCAGTCCAGAGCGAAGCCCAGCCGCTTGAGTTGGGCGCGCATGCTGTCGATGTTGCTGCGGGTCCAAGCGCCTGGATGGACGCCTCGTTCCATCGCCGCATTTTCGGCGGGCATGCCGAACGCGTCCCAACCCATGGGGTGGAGAACCTCGTGCCCCTGCATCCGGCGGAATCGCGCGAGGACGTCGCCCATGGTGTAGTTGCGGACGTGGCCCATGTGGATGCGCCCCGACGGATAGGGGAACATCTCCAGGATGTAGGTCTTAGGCTTGGCGCTCGCCGTGTCGGCGGCAAAGCTCTGCGCTTCTTCCCACCGGGCCTGCCAGCGGACGTCCGCAACGGCCGGATCGAAACGGCCGGTCATCAGATCAGACTAGCCTCGAACTGTGGAGCGGCGGAGATCGCGTGCGCGGGTCAGGATGATGTCCTCAAGCTTCTGCACCGTTGCGGCGGACACGGTCGCGTTCACCCACGTGCCGCCCTGGTTGACCTGCCGCGAAGCCGTCACGCGAAGAGCGTCGGCGCGAAGATCCTGGTCAAGGATCGAAGCCGTCACCTTCACCCGCTCGGCGGGAGACTGCGGATTGGAATACCAGTCGGTGATGATCACGCCCGTATTCGCATCCGCCTGCAGCAAGGGAGCGAAGGACAAGGTGTCGAGCGAGGCCCGCCAGAGATAGGCGTTCACGCCGATGGTCGTCATGCGCGATGGGGCAAGCTCGACGGGAGCGTCGCGGTTGCGCGAACAGCCCGGCACGGCCACGGCAATGACGACAAGCGCGGCGGCAACGGTCTTCAGGCGGGGCATCGGCAATCCTCTTGGGGTAAGTCGGTCGAAGGGCGTTATAGATACTGGTGGAGCAGGGGCAAGCAGCGTGAGGCGCTGGATTCTGTGTTACTGCTGCAACAGAATGAGACGGAATCGAATCCGCTTGTGGAACCTTCAGGTTCGCCCGACTATATCCGACTCGTAACAGGAGGATTTGAATTGCCGAGTCTCGGTCGTTCTCGGAGCGCGAAGTTGCTCGCCGCGGTATCCGCGGTGGGTCTTCTGCTGTCTCCTGCGATCGCTGCTCCGTCGAAGAAGAAGGAGCCGGCGGTCGCCGTCAGCTTCGATCCTCTCTCGACGTTCACGCCCTCCGGCGCTGATCCAAAGCTGGCTGCATCCGTCGGGAATCGCGGCCTTTCTCTAACGGATTTCAAGTTCACGCCGGCCGCCGCCAAGTCGCGTCCGTCGCAAGTCCGAGTGGCCATTCGCGCCCGTCCGGATGCGGCGCTTCGCGCTCGCACCGCTGACGCGGGTTCGGCCTCACCGGTCACGGCACTCACGCCGGCAAGCTACAATCTCGGGGCTGCTGTGGGCTGGCGCCGATTCGCAATTTCAGGCGACGTGGCCAAGTCCGAGTCGCGCAATCCGGTGATCGGCGACAAGGAAAGCGCCGTCGTCGGCGTCAGCTACTCGCTCAAGCGCTTCACCGGCCGCGTAGCCGTCGGTGCGGAGCGCGACGACCGTGCAGCAGCGCTCGCCGATCGCGAGAATTATTCGCTCGACGTGGGCGGCGCCTACAGCATCACTCGCCGGATCGCCGTTACCGGCGGCGTTCGCTACAATGTCGAGCGCGACCGCAGCCAGGTCGTCGAGGACAACCGCCGCGACAGCCAGGCGGTCTACGTCGGAACGGCGTTCAAGTTCTAAGCGCCTTCGTCGCCTAGCCAGGCGTCGATCCCCGCCCAGCCGTAGAAACCTTCCAACTCCGCGAACCTGCGCGCGCTCATTCCACCGAGCGCGATCGCTGGCACACCCACAGCATCTGCGAGTCGTTTCGCATGATCGGGGCCTAGCGCGGTGGCGTCTGGGTGTGAGCGGGTGGCGAAGACCGGCGAGACAAAGACGAGGGACGCACCGATTCGCGCAGTCGCCTCCGCCTCCTCAAGTGAATGAATCGCCTTCGAAAATGGAATGCCGGCCGGGACGGCAGGCGGATTGTGAATCAAACTAGCGCCCACGGTGCGCGCCATATCGATGTCGCCGGCGACCGCTAGCGTGAACCCTCGCGCTTGACAGGTCGACGCGACCTCCGCCGCGAGGCTTAGGCGCTCGGCAGGCGCGAGCGTGTAGTGACGGAGGACGATACCCGAAGCCTTGGGCATCCGGTCGATCGCCTCCCACAAGCGAACGCCGAGGCGCTCGTCGGTCATCAGCCAGGTGCGGGGCCAAGCGGTCTGGCGAGCGGTCATCGGCCTACCTATAGCCGACGCGATGAGCATTGCCGCCCAGCGCCGTCAGAGAATCCTGGACGAGATCGCGAGCGCAGCTCGAGTCGCCAAGCGCGATCCTGACGACATCTGCCTGATCGCGGTCAGCAAGACGCGTTCGGCCGAGCAGATCGAGGAGCTGATCTCTGCCGGGCAACGCGATTTCGGCGAGAGCCGGGTTCAGGAAGCCCTGGCGAAATGGCCGCCGTTGATCGCCCGCTATCCGGAGGTTCGGCTGCATTGCATTGGCCGGCTCCAGTCGAACAAGGCGGCGGAGGCCGTGGAATTGTTCAACGTCATCCATTCGGTCGATCGGCAGTCATTGCTGGACGCCCTGGCGAAGGAAGCGGACGAGCCGGCCGGAGCACCTTCGGTCCATATTCAAGTGAACATCGGCGAGGAGGAGCAGAAGGGCGGATGCAGGATTTCCGACGTGCGCGCTCTGGTCAAGGCGGTCCGTGCTTCGCCGCTGCCGCTCGCGGGCGTGATGGCGATCCCGCCGATCGGCGCCGAACCCGCTCCATATTTCGCGCTGCTCGCCAAGCTTGCCGATGACAATGGAGTCACAGGCCTCAGCATGGGCATGTCATCCGACTTCAAGCCGGCGGTGATGCTGGGTGCCACGGCCGTCCGTATCGGAACCGCCTTGTTCGAGGGCTGAGCCCAGCTACTCTTGTCGGATGCGTTGGCTCCCGGCCCTCATTCTCATCATCGCCGTCCCGGCGTCGGCCGCGCAACTGCTCTTCGCGGGCGGGCAATGGGTTGCACTCCATCGCGACGGCGCCTGCGAGGCTGCGAGCCGCTCTCTCCGACTCGCACTGAAGGGCAAGGTCCAGGCGCGGGCCGGCTTTGCGTTCGACGAAGCCGGACCTAGACGCGGACAATTCTTCACCCAGCTCAGCCGGGTTCCGCGTCTTGGCTCGACCGTCATTCTCACCGTCGGCGACCGGCCCTTCCTTCTCTCAAATAGGGGAGACTGGGCCTGGAGCCGAGATTCGGCGCAGGAAGTTGCGATCATGTCCGCTGCCAGGTCGGCTAGCGGAATGCGCATCCAGTCGCGCGATCAGGGGGGCGGCAGGTTCACCGACCGCTACCTCCTCGACGGTGCACCCACGGCGATCGACGCTGCGGCGGCGCGCTGCGCTGGCAAAATGCAGCGCCAATAACTAGATAGGCGGCCTGCCATGAGTGCCGACACGTCCATCATGCCGATTCCCGGCCCCATCGATCCTGTGCCTGTGCCGCGGGCGGCGCTTCCGCGCGCCGATGGGAGGACCGAGCTGGTCGGTCTTTCGAAGGACCGGATTCGCACGTCGCTGGAGGAAGCTGGACTCGAGCCGAAGCAGGCCAAGCTGCGCGCCAAGCAGATCTGGCACTGGATTTACAATCGCGGGGTCAGCGCCTTCCAATCGATGAGCGATATCGCCAAGACGCAGCGCGGCTGGTTCACCGAGCGATTCGTCATCACCCGGCCCGAAGTGGTCGAGGCTCAGGTTTCAACCGACGGCACGCGCAAGTGGCTTTTGAAGACCCATGACGGCCACGAGTTCGAAATGGTCTTCATCCCGGATGCCGACCGCGGGACGCTCTGCGTGTCGAGCCAGGTCGGCTGCACGCTGAACTGCCGCTTCTGTCACACCGGCACGATGCAGCTCGTGCGCAATTTGGAGCCGTCGGAGATCGTCGGCCAGGTCATGCTGGCCCGCGACGCGCTGGGCGAATGGCCTAGCCAGCCCGAGGGCCGCATGCTCACCAATATCGTGATGATGGGCATGGGCGAGCCGCTGTACAATTTCGACAATGTCCGCGACGCTCTGAAGATCGTCATGGACGGCGACGGGCTCGGCCTGTCCAAGCGGCGTATTACACTCTCCACCAGCGGTGTCGTTCCAATGATGGATCGCGCGGGCGACGAGATCGGCGTGAACCTGGCAGTGTCGTTGCACGCGGTGACCAAGGAAGTCCGCGACGAGATCGTGCCGCTCAACCGCAAGTACGGCATCGAGCAATTGCTGGAGGCCTGCGCGGCCTATCCGGGCGCGAACAACGCGCGCCGCATCACGTTCGAATATGTGATGCTGAAGGACAAGAACGACAGCGACGAGGACGCGCGCGAGCTCGTCCGGCTGATCCGCCATTATCGTCTACCGGCGAAGGTGAACCTCATTCCGTTCAACCCTTGGCCGGGCGCGGCTTACGAATGCTCGACGCCGGAGCGCATCAAGGCGTTCAGCAATATCGTCTTCGAGGGCGGTATCTCCGCCCCGGTCCGCACGCCCCGCGGGCGGGATATCGACGCCGCCTGCGGCCAGCTGAAGACCGCCTCAGAGCGCAAGCGAAAGAGCCGCGAAGCGGCCTGACGCGTTGCCCAACTCCGCACGGCGTGGCAGCATCCCTCGGCATTTGGAGGTTTGCATGGCGCTGATCGGCAGGCTCGTGGAAAAGCTGCTCAAGAAGGGCAGCATCACCCTGATTGTTCCGGGCAAGCCGCCGGCGACCTACGGGCCCGGCGGCGGCAAGCACCTCACCGTTCGTTTCACCAACCGCAAGGTCGCCTTCGACATTCTGAAGAATCCGCGCCTTGGGATGGGCGAGGCCTACATGGATGGGCGCGTGGTGATCGAGGATGGGACAATCCTCGACTTTCTCGAACTGGTCGTCGGCTCGAATCGCTGGGAGGACGTTAAGGGCAACCGGAAGCTGATCGGCAAGGGCAAGCTGGCACCGCTGAAGGCGATTTTCCGCCGGAATCGGCCGTCGCGCGCACGGAGCAATGTCGCGCATCACTACGACCTTAGCGATGAGCTCTACGAGGCCTTCCTCGACGACGACCGCCAGTACAGCTGCGCCTATTTCACCGATCCGTCGAACAGTCTCGAACAGGCGCAAGCCGACAAGAAGGCGCACATCGCGGCAAAGCTTTATTTGAAGCCCGGGCAGAAGGTGCTCGACATCGGCTCGGGCTGGGGCGGCATGGCTCTGTACCTGCACAAGGTCGCCGGGGTCGACGTCCTCGGAGTCACATTATCGGAGGAACAGCTCAAGGTTGCGCGCCGCCGAGCGGAGGACGCTGGCGTTTCAAAGCACGTGCGTTTCGAGCTTATCGACTACCGGCATCTTGACGAACAGTTCGACCGAATCGTGTCGGTTGGCATGTTCGAGCATGTCGGAGTGGCGCATTACGATGAGTTCTTTGCCAAGTGCCGGAGCCTCCTGAAGCCAGACGGCGTCATGTTGCTGCACACGATCGGCAAGCTTGGAGGATCGGCCAAGGCGCCCGACCCATTCACGGACAAATATATCTTCCCTGGCTATCACGTCCCGGCGTTGTCCGAGATGACGCCCGCAAGCCAGAAGGTGCGGCTGATCGTCAGTGACGTCGAGATCCTTCGGCTGCACTACGCCTTCACACTGCGCGAATGGCTGAAGCGGTTCACTGCCTCTCGGGACCGGATGGTGAAACTCTACGACGAGAGCTTCTTCCGCATGTGGGAATTTTATCTCGCCGGCGGGATCGTGATGTTCGAGAGCGGGGCGGGGTGCAATTACCAGGTCCAGTATATCCGGGACCGCAATGCCCTCCCGATCACGCGCGACTACATCGCCGAAGCGGAAGAGCGGTACCGAAAGCGGGGCAGCGCCGCCAAGGCGCCTGCGCAGCGCAAGTCCAGGGTCGCTCAACCGGTGAAATGAAAAGAGGCCCGGCGGGTTGCCGCCGAGCCTCCTTCCTGTCGCGGGATCGAAAATTTAGCTGCGATGTTCGGCGCGCATGCGCTGACGCATCTGCTTGCGCTCGTCGGGCGTGACCTGCCCATCGCGATTGACGTCGGCCATGTCGAAGTGACGCAGCGCTGCGGCCTGCGCTTCCTGCAGGGTCAATCGTCCGTCGCTATTGCCGTCGGCCACCACGAACATGTGGACCCCGAGGGCACCCATGCCACCGCGCCCTAGCTTGCGGCCATCGGGGCGCCCGTCGCCGTCGCGGTCCCATGCAGCCACGCGCTGCTCGCGCTGCGCCGAAGCGGCATTCCACTCGGCCCGGCTGATTGCACCGTCGCGATTGGAATCGAAGCGCTCGAAGGCATTCTCACGCCGATCTTCGCGTCGCTCCGCCTGGCGTTCCCCGCGCTGCGAACGCATCGCCTGGCGCGCAGCATCGGCTTCGGCCTTCGTGAGCGAGCCGTCGCGGTTCGTGTCCAGCTTCGCGAAATGCTGCGCGATTTTCGACTGCACTTCGGCGCGTGTGTGCACCTTTGCAGCCGGAGCTGCGGCGGAGCTGGTTGCCGGCGCGACCTGAGCGATCGCGGCCGCAGACGCGAACAGGGCCGCGCTACCGATCAAAAGTGTCTTCATTCCATGCCTCCTCGCAGAAAAGTCGTTCCCGCTTAGGCGCTTGAAGCTGTATCGCTGTTGAATATCACGCGAAGCCAAGTGGACAAAGCCGCCGCGGTCACTAATGGGCAGCGCTTCCGGCTACTAGGGGTTGTTACAAACGGATGACCGCCTTCGCGCTGCATGCCGCGGTCGAACCGCCCGCGTCGGCCCATCGCGAATGGTGGGAAACGCGCTGGTTCGCCGCGCTGCTCATCCTGCTGTCGATCGTGCCCCTGCTCTATCCGCAGAACGCGCCGCTCGTCGATCTGCTCGGACATATCGGACGCTACAGGGTCCAACTGCAGGGCGACAGCTCGCCCTGGCTGAGCCAGTTCTACCAGTACGACTGGGCGCCGATCGGCAATCTCGGCGTGGACATATTGGTGCAGCTGCTGGGCCCAATCCTCGGGCTCGAGCTTGCGGTGAAGCTCATCATCATGTCGATCCCGGCGCTGACCACCGCAGGGTTCCTGCTCGTCGCGCGCGAGGTGCATCATCGCCTTCCGCCGACGGCGCTGTTTTCGCTGTTGCTCGTCTACAACCATCCCTTCCTATTCGGGTTCGTCAACTTCTCATTGTCCATGGCGCTTGCCTTCCTGGCGTTCGGCCTCTGGCTGCGTCTTGCCCGGCAGGGCCGCTTTCGCTTGCGCGCGATCATCTTCGTCCCGATCTCCTTCGTCATCTTCTTCACGCACACGTTCGGGTGGGGGACGCTGGGACTGCTGGCCTACTCGGCCGAGGCGGTCCGGCAGCACGACAGCGGCCGTGGCTGGTTCCGTTCCAACGCCAATGCGGCAGTCCACGCCTCGGTGATGGCGCTGCCGATCCTCGCCATGATGGCGTGGCGGTACGAAACGAGCGGCACCATGACCCGTTCATGGTTCCACTGGAAGCTGAAGTGGGAATGGATCTATTCGGCCGTCCGCGACCGCTGGCGCTGGTTTGACATTGCGACCGTGAGCGTCATTCCGCTGATCACGGCTTTCGCGATCTTCAGCCGCCATCTCGCGTTTTCGCGTAACCTCGCATTCTCCGCGTTTGTCCTTGCCGTCGCGTTCGTGTTTCTTCCCTGGACGGTGTTTGGATCGGCCTATGCGGACATGCGGCTGGCACCCTACGTGGTTGCGCTGATCCCGCTGGCCATCCGTTTCCGTGGGGACACGGACCTACCGACCGCGCGTGCGATCGCGATCATCGGCGTGACGGTTTTCCTGATCAGACTCGCAGGCGTCACCTGGAGCATGACGATCGCCGCCATCGACCAGGAGGCGAAGCTGGAGGCGCTCAACCACCTTCCGCGGGGCGCGAAGGTTGTTTCGCTGATTGGCCGTGAGTGCGGCCGGGAATGGGCGGTGCCGCGTGATAGTCACCTACCGGGAATGATCATGGCCCGCCGGGAAGGATTCTCGAACGACCAGTGGCAGATCGACGGCGTCAATCTGATGAAGGTGAATTATTTCGAAGCGGGTGTCTTTCGCAAAGACCCGTCGCAAATGGTCTTTCCGGAATGGTGCGGCAAGCGGCGCTGGACGGTGAACAAGGCGCTGCAGGCGATCCCGCGCGACAAGTTCGACTATGTCTGGATGGTCGACGTTCCTGCCTTCAATCCGGAACTGACCCAAGGCATGACGCCCATCTGGCGGGGCAAGGGGTCGATGCTCTATCGTATCGATCGATGACCGCGCTTTCGATTGTCGTTCCCTGCTTCAACGAAGAAGCCTGCCTCGGCGAACTCCACCGCCGGCTCACGGCCGCCGCGCGCAAGGCAGCGGACGACGATTATGAGCTCGTGCTGATCAACGATGGGTCGAGCGACGGAAGCTGGTCGGCAATGCGGCGCATCGCGGAAGCCGACGGTCATGTCCTAGCGATCAACCTGTCGCGCAATCACGGTCATCAGCTCGCGCTAACCGCGGGTCTCGACCTCTGTCGCGGCGACAATATCTTGATCATCGATGCGGACCTGCAGGACCCGCCGGAACTGCTGCCCCTGATGCTGGAAGCGATGCGGGAGCAGGAAGCGGACGTGGTCTACGGCGTACGCCGCAGCCGCGCCGGAGAGACCGCGTTCAAGCGCGCGACCGCGCACGGCTTCTACCGCCTTCTTTCCCGAGCGACCGAGATCGAAATCCCCCTCGACACGGGCGACTTCCGTCTGATGAGTCGCCGCGCACTCGAAGCCTTCCTCGCCATGCCCGAGCAAGCGCGCTTCATCCGCGGAATGGTGAGCTGGATCGGCTTCCGCCAAGTCCCCCACGCTTACGACCGGGATGAGCGCTTCGCAGGCTCGACCAAGTACCCGCTGCGCAAGATGCTGCGCTTCGCGTTCGACGCGCTGACCGGTTTCTCTTCAGCGCCATTGAAGCTCGCCAGCCACGCGGGCCTCGTTCTGTCGGTAGGCTCGCTGCTGATCATCGCCTACATCGCCTACGCCTGGTTCACCGAGCGCAACATCCAAGGTTGGACCTCGCTCATGCTCGTTGTCGTCGTGCTTGGCGCGGTCCAGATGTTCGTCCTCGCTTTGATGGGCGAGTATATCGGCCGCCTGTACAATGAGGTGAAGGGCCGACCGCTTTACATCGTCCAGGAAGTCGCCGGGCGCGAGCCGCGTGCTGGAAAGCTCGGCTACGTTGCCGACCCAACCGCGAACAGTGAAAGACCGGGTGGCAACGGAATACGGCCGATCACTCGACGCTCGAGCGCAAAGACGCGTTCCAACGCCTGATTGATCGGCTCGGCCGGCGGCGCGAGGTTCGTATCTTCCTTGCCGGTGATCTTCGACGCCAGCCGCTGAGCCATTGCGATGGGGAACAACAGGCTGTTGAGATAGCCGATCGATTCCAGCTTCAGCGGCGAATTGTCGACGAGCCTCTTGAAGTCGCGTTTCGAGTAGCGGCGCTGATGGTGGTTCACGACGTCGTGCGCCGACCACATCCACTGGTGTGCCGGAACGGTCATCACCAGTTTGCCACTGGGCTTGAGCACGCGCGCAATCCCCTCCAGCGCAGCCTCGTCGTCGGGAATGTGCTCGATCACGTCGAGTGCGGCAATCATGTCGTAAGTGCCGTTAGGAATGCCTTCGAGCGCGGGCAAAGGTGACGAAAGGACGGTTCGTCCCAGACGCTTCTCGGCTAGGTTGCGCGAGATCGGATCCACCTCCAGCGCTTCAACCGAGCCGAACTCGCCAAGCATCGCCAGATTGTGTCCGGTGCCGCAGCCGATTTCGAGAAGCCTTGCCTCCTTCGGCAACGATACTTTGCGGCGGATGAGCTCAGCAACGACCTGACGGCGGGCGCGGTACCACCAGTGCCGCTCGTCATGCTCTGCCATCGCTTCGTAGACTTCGCGTTCCATCAGCGGAAAACCCACTGACGGTTGAGGATGAATGTCACGGCCGGCGTCACGAACAGCATGGGCAGGATCGGAGCCGCGCGCCCGAGCTGCAAATGCGAGAAGAGCAGCCACACCCAGAAGCTGTTGAGCGCGTAACTGATGATCGAAACGGTGACGAACCGCAGCTTCGTGCCGTGCGTCCTCTCGGCGCCATGGTCTTTGAAGCTCCACTTGCTGTGCAGCAGGTAGCCGGACGCGACCGCGACGACATAGGCGAGGAAATTGCCGAGCTGGGGATGCCAGCGAAGAAGGAGCGCCACGATGGCGTAGGCGCCAATCCCAATGGCGGTGGCCGCGGCTCCGCTAATCGCGAAACGCGCAAGCTGTGCGATGAAGCGGCGCTGGTCGGGATGAAGTGCGGAAAGCATAGGGCGGAGGTGTCTGCTTGCTCTGTAGCCGCGCCCCGCTACAGCAGGGAACCCCTTAACGAAGAGGCCATGCTTGGATCGCGTCCTGCAGATCATCGACCGACACTGGAAATGGGTTGTCGTGGTCGCGTGGCTGATCTTCTGCACCTACTTCGTGATCGATCGCTGGAACGCGATCCGCTTCTTCGCGCTTCCCGACACGGACGATAATTTGCGGATGAGCCAGGTCCGTGCGCTGCTTGGCGGGCAGGACTGGTATGACCTCCGCCAGTACAAGCTGAACCCGCCCGATGGAGCGAACGTTCACTGGTCGCGATTGGTCGACCTGCCGATCGCGGGACTGATCCTGGCGCTTCGGCCGATCATCGGCGGCGTCGATGCGGAGCGGGTGACGATCGCCGTTGCCCCGATGCTGCCGCTTCTTCTCCTGCTCTTCTCGGTGACACTGATCGTCCGCCGCCTGATCGACCGCAGGGCCTATCCACTGGCTTTCATTGCATTCTTCTTCGCTTACTCGTGCATCGGGATGTTCATGCCTGCGCGCATCGACCATCACGGTTGGCAGCTGGCCTTGCTTGCGCTGGCGATGGCCGGAATGGCCGATCCCGTGCGTGCTCGTGGCGGGGCGGTGACCGGACTGGCTTCGGCCTTGTCGCTCGCGATCGGGCTCGAGATGCTCATCTATCTCGCGATCGCCGGTGTGGCGATGGTGCTGTTCTGGGTTTGGGATCGGGACGAGCGTGGCAGGCTGTCTGCTTATGCCGCCAGCCTAGGCGGCGGAACGGCCATGGGCTTCCTGGTCTTCGCCTCCTACGCAAATCGTGCGCCGATATGCGATGCGCTTTCCTCAGTGTGGTTGTCCGATGCACTGCTGGGTTCGGCAGTGCTGCTGGGGCTGGCGATGTATTCCCCGGCAGACTGGAAGCGGCGACTGGCGCTTGCCGCGGGCGCCGGCGTCGCTGTCGCGGCATTCCACGCTTCGATCTGGCCGCAATGCCTGACCCGCCTCGAAGGCGTATCACCTGAAGTCTACGACCTGTGGCTGAGTCACGTTCGGGAGGCGCGGCCGATCTATCGCCACGGCTGGCAGACTGTCGTCGCGGTCACCTCGATCCCGATCACCGGCGTCATCGGGTGGCTGCTTCTCGCTTGGGTCAAGCGGAAGAACGCCGACCTTCTACGCCGCATCCTCGCCGTCGCAGCGCCGGCAGTCGTGGCAGGCCTGTTGCTGCTGTGGCAGACGCGAGCCGGCCCGGCGGCCCAGGTGCTTGCGCTGTCCGGCGCCATCGCGCTGCTGTGGGTCACGGTGCCGCTCGCCCAGAAGTCGAAGCACATGCTCGTGCGCGTGCTTGGCACGGCGGCGCTGGTCGTCGCGGGACTCGGTGCTGCTGCCCCGGCAGCGAGCAATTTCTACCCAGTAGAAAAGAAGAAACCGGCGGCGCGCGCTGTCGACAAGGCCAACCGCCAGTGTCCGTCGCTATGGGCGTTGAAGCCGGTCGCCCAGCAGCCGAAGGGGATCGTCTTCACCTTCGTCGATCTCGGTCCGCGGCTGATCACCGTCACGCATCACAGCGCGGTGACCGGGCCGTACCATCGCAACGGCGAGCAGATCGCCGACGTCATGAAGGCATTCCGCGGCGACGAAGCAGCAGGCGCGGCGCATCATCGCCAAATATCGCTCAGACTATCTGCTGGTCTGCCCGAACATGTCGACGGCAACGATCTTCCGGGCCGAAACCCCGAACGGTTTTTATGGTCAGTTGTCGCGGGGCCGGGTTCCGTCGTGGCTGACGCCCGTGCCGCTGCCGGAGAACTCGCCGTTCAAGATGTGGCGAGTCCAGCGCTAGCGCTTGAGGCCCTTCACCGCCGCGAGCGTCTTCGAAACATGCTGGCTCCAGTCCAGGTCCGAATGGACGAAGACGATCTTGCCGGACCGGTCGATGACGTATGAGGTGCGGTCGGTCATCTCCGGCTTCTGCTTCAGGGCTACGTCGTAGGCCTTGATCACCTCGGGCGTTGCAGTCGCCACCGCGAAGGCGTTGCGGCAGCCCTCGACGGAGAATTTCTCCAGCGTGGGAAGGTCGTCCGCCGACATGCCGATCACTCGGGCGCCGGCCTTCTTGAATTCCTTCGCGGCTTCGCTGAACGCATGCGCCTCCAGCGTGCAGCCTTTGGTGAACGCCTTCGGATAAAAATAGAGCACGACCGGTCCGTGCTTGAGCTGCTCGGCGAGGCTTCAGCTTAAATGGCTTTCCCGCGATTGCGCCCTTGGTTGTGAAGTTGGGCGCCTTCGCACCGGTCGGTAACGCCGCCGAGGTCGGTGCCGCGGCCAAGATTGCGATGCATGTTCCAGCTATCCACTTGCGCATGCGACTCTCCCTCGTTGAGCATCCAAGGTACGAACGGAGCATCGAACCGGCAACCGTGGGACGAGTGGATGATTGATTCGGGGCGAAAGGGGGCACCATGAGACTGACCACGGTTGCGGCCTGTGTCGCGCTTCTCACCGCCTGCACACAGTCGGGCGAGGTCGTAAATGAGACCGCGCCAACCAACGAAATCCAGCGATCGAACGAGGGGACTCCCCCGGCCGTTCCTGCCGAATCGCCAGGAAACAAGGCCGTGGATCCGGCGGTGAACGACGCCTCAGGAACAAAGGTCAGCGCCTGCCTGATCCAAGACGGAGAGGAGCTGCGGACCACGCCGGTGAAGGCGATCGGCACTGAGCCGTTCTGGGGTGCCAGGGTCGAAGGCCGTTGCGTGACCTACTCGACGCCCGAAGACCAAGCGGGGACGCGCATCTGGACCCGCTTCAATCCAAGGCCGGACGGCGGCGTGTGGGTCGGCACGTTCCAGGGCAAACCTTTCAAGCTGATCACCCGCCTTCGGCCGAACTGCTCGGACGGCATGTCCGACCGCACTTATCCGCAAGAGGCGGTGCTGACCGTCGGCGGAGAAGAACGGCGCGGCTGCGCGTCGCCCGAATGAACTGGAAAGCGGGCTTCCGCTTTCCTACGTCGGCCTGACAGGGAAGACTGAGAGGTAGAACTAAGATGGCAAATCATTCCGGGCCGATGGCCTGTCCGGTCGACGGAGCGGCGCTGGTGATGAGCGAACGCTCGGGTATCGAGATTGACTATTGCCCGACGTGCCGCGGCGTGTGGCTCGATCGCGGCGAGCTCGACAAGATCATAGAGCGCAATGCCGCGAGCCAGGCTCCGCAGCAGGCGGCTCCGGCACCCCAAGCCGCGCAGCCGCAATCCGGACCGTGGGGTGCGCAGCCTCAGCAATATGGCCACGGGTACGGTCACAAGCCGCACAAGCGTCGCAAGTCGTTTCTGGAAGACCTGTTCGACTAGGTTCGTTTGAGGATCTGGATCGTCTCTGGGTCGGGCTCGCCGAAGAAGGCTTGAAGGGTCTCTGCGAACAAGGGATCGCCGGACGCATTCTCGAAAAGGGTGAGGCTCGACTTGAGCTTCATCGCGTCGACATCGCCAAGGATCTCCGCGGCGGTCTTCCTCCCGGACCAGTCGCATATAGCCTGGGCCGCTTCGCGGTAGCGAGAGCTCAGGATCGAGTGAGCGAGATAGGCGCGAGCTTCCTGAAGCGAACGAATTCCATAGAATTGGGCCGTAGGGCTCCGGCCGAGGCCGGCCAACTGGGGGAAGACGAACCACATCCAGTGGCTCTGCTTGGCGCCCGCGTGAAGCTCCGTCAGCGCCGTCTGATAGACGGGCTGCTGCGCATCGATGAAGCGCTGGAGCTGAAACGGGTCGGAACGGTCATCCACATGGAGGATGGTACGGAAGGGTGGCTCCGGATCAACGGTCCGAGGCCAACCAGCCGGTCAAAATGTAGAACAGGATCACGACGGGGCCGGTCAGCAGAAGCGCGGCGACCAGGCCGAGACGGATCAGAAGCGCATCAACCCCGGTCCAGTCGGCAAGGCCGGCGGCCACGCCCATCACCTTGCCCTGGGACCTGTTGAGAAGGAAACGTTGGTTCATTGAATATTCCTTCGAGTAAGAGTGGTTAGGCGATCGGCAGCGCGCTGGTGGCCGAGCTGACGAAGAGCATCGCGGTAAGGAAGGCGGCTGCAAAAGCAGTGGCGGTGTCGCGAGCGGAGTTCAGAACGATCATGGCATTTCCCTTTTTGTGCCGTGACCCTTGGTTGGGCCACGCCACATTCAATGCAGGGACTGTGCCAAATGAAAAATATCGTGACTTTACAGTACAGCGTCCGCCGACCGGCCCAGTAAGTTGGTGCATTTCGCGCCGATAGTTGGGAAGACTTCCCAAACCGGTCAGCTGGCTGTCAGGTCTCCGCCGTTGGGGTGGAGGATCTGCCCGATCATGTAGCTGGAATCCTCGCAGGCGAGGAACAGGAATGAGGGAGCGACCTCGTTGGGCTGGCCTGGCCGGCCCATGGGCGTGTTCTTGCCGAAGTCCGGAATATCCTCGGGTTTCTGCCCGCCGAATGGGTTCAGCGGAGTCCAGATCGGACCCGGGGCAACGCCGTTCACGCGGATGCCCTTCTCGATGGCGTTCTTCGCATAGGAGCGGGTAAAGGCGGTGATCGCGCCCTTGGTCGAGCTGTAGTCGAGCAGTTGGGGCGAACCTTTGTACATCGTAACCGACGTGCAGTTGATGACCGCTGAGCCCTCCTTAAGGTGCGGCTCCGCGGCCTGCGTCAGGAAGAACATTCCGAAGATATTGGTCTGGAATGTCCGCTTGAGCTGGTCCTCGGTGATGTCGCGGATGTTGTCGTCGGGATGCTGCTCGCCCGCGTTGTTGACGAGAATGTCGAGGCGGCCGAGCTCGTCGATCGTCTGCTTCACGGCCCGCTCGCAGAACTCCTTGTTACCCACGTCGCCCGCGATGGTGATCGCCCTTCGGCATTCGGCCTCCACAATCTCCTTGGTCTTGGCCGCATCGTCGTGCTCGCACAGGTAGAGGATCGCAACGTCGGCACCTTCCCGGGCATACAAGGCGGCAACCGCACGGCCGATGCCGCTGTCCGCGCCGGTAATCAGCGCGACCTTGCCCTTCAGGCGATCGGATCCCTTGTAGCGCGGTTCCCAGTCGGGCTTTGGCTCCAGCTGGCTCTCATGGCCGGGCAGCTGATCCTCGTGGATCATCGGTTCCATGACGTCGGACACTTCTCACTCCTTCACGCGGGCATGTTGAAATCGTCTCGGCCGCGGATGGGCTCTTGCCGGTTAGCCGCGGAGAGCGAGGGCCGGGATCTTGTCCGGCCGGTCCTGCTCCGCCGTCGCGCGGGGGCGTGCCGCGCGGCATTCCGCGACGATCGTCGGGAAATCGAAGTCGGTGTTGGCGATCAGCGCCTGCTGCGTTCCGGCCGAACAGGCGGACTGCGATGCATATTGCGTCGGCATCGTGGCGACCGGCGTGCATTGCGCGGAGCCGTCGGCGCAGCCGAGGATCGCGATCACGTAATAGACTGGTTCCATTTGGAAAAATCCGCTTCGAAACTTGCCGGCATAACCGCTGATGGACGTCGCGGTTCCTTCCATTTCGCGCGCGTCATTTGCGACCCACGTATCGCCCCCCTACCTAAAGGCTGATGGCGGACGAGGCGCAGCAACCGGAGCGGAAATCGGCAGGGTTCCAGACCCTGGTCCGTTTCCTGCCCATGCTGTGGCCCAAGGGCGAGACGGAGCTGAAGGCTCGGGTCGTCGCGGCGGTGATCCTGGTCTTGGTCGGCAAGGCCGTCGTGCTCGCCATGCCCTTCGCCTACAAGGCGGTGATCGACCGCATGTCCGGTCCGGCCGTGGCCTTCGGCATCGTCGCCGCGCTGGTCGCGGCCTATGCCACCGCGCGATTCGCCGGCGTGCTAGCGGACAATCTGCGCAATGCCTTGTTCGAAAAGGTCGGGCAGCATGCGGCGCGAAGGCTCGCGGGCCGGGTCTTCCGCCACATCCACGACCTCAGCCTGCGCTTCCATCTGGAACGGCGCACCGGCTCGCTGACCAAAATCGTCGAGCGGGGCACGAAGAGCATCGACATGATGCTCTATTTCCTCCTCTTCAACATTGCGCCGACGGTGATCGAGCTGATCGCTATCTGCGTCATCTTCTTCGTGAAATTCGGTGCGGGCCTGGTCGCCGCCACGCTGGGAATGGTGGCGATCTACATCGCCTTCACTCGCAAGGTCACCGACTGGCGAGCGCAGATTCAGCGCGACATGAACGAGGTCGACAACAAGGCGATCGGCCGCGCCGTCGACTCCTTGCTGAACTACGAAACCGTCAAATATTTCGGCGCCGAGGAGCGCGAAGCGAAGCGCTACGACGAGGCGATTGCCGCCTTCACCAGCGCCGCCGTCCGCAACGAGACCTCGCTCGCCTGGCTCAACATCGGCCAGAGTCTCATCACGAACTTGATGATGGCCGGCGCCATGATCTTCACCGTCTGGGGGTGGAGCCGCGGACAATTCACGCCGGGCGACGTGGTTCTCGTCAACGCGCTTGCTGATGCAGCTCTTCCGGCCGCTCGACATGCTGGGCTGGGTCTATCGCTCGATCCGCCAGGGGTTGATCGACATGGAGGCGATGTTCGATCTCGTCGATACGCCCGCCGAGGTCGTAGACGTTCCCGGAGCGCCGCCGCTTGCGGTGAAGAGCGGCAATGTGAAATTCGAAGGCGTCCGTTTCGGCTACGAGCCGGGCCGCGAGATATTGAAGGGCATCGACCTCGACATTCCGGCGGGCACTAGCCTGGCGGTGGTCGGTCCGTCAGGCGCGGGCAAGTCGACGCTCGCGCGGCTGATGTACCGCTTCTACGATCCATCGGCGGGGCGTATCCTGATCGACGGCCAGCCGATCGCCGAAGTCACGCAACGGTCCTTGCGCTCATCCATCGGCATCGTCCCCCAGGACACCGTGCTGTTCAACGACACCATCGGCTACAACATCGCCTACGGCCGCGGCGAGGCGAGCAAGCGGGAGATCGAGGACGCCGCGGACGGCGCCGCAATCCACGACTTCGTGCAGGCGCTCCCGAATGGCTATGAATCGATGGTCGGTGAGCGCGGGCTCAAGCTGTCGGGAGGCGAAAAGCAGCGCGTCGCCATCGCGCGTACCCTGCTCAAGAATCCGCCGATCCTCGTCCTCGACGAAGCCACGAGCGCTCTCGACAGCCGGACCGAGCAGGCCATCCAGGAGACGCTGGAGCGTATCGCCAGGAACCGCACCACGATCATCATCGCGCATCGTCTTTCGACCGTCGTTGGCGCCGATCGCATCGCCGTGCTGGAAGACGGCCGCGTCGCCCAGATCGGCACGCACGAGGAACTGCTCGAACGCGGCGGCCTCTACGCCGATCTCTGGTATCGGCAGCAGGCTGAGCGGGTGCTGGAAGAGGCTGCCGAAGCGGCCGAGTAGGCTTGGCGGAGCGGTGCCGCCTCGCTAGGCCTGACCTTCAAGCCGCGGCCCGCGCCGCCAATCGAAAAGTGAAATGACCGACCCGCTCGAAACCCTGAAACGCGTCTTCGGCTTCGACCATTTCCGCGGCGTGCAGGATCAGGTCGTGGAGCGCGTCCTCGCGGGACAGAACACGCTCGCAGTAATGCCAACCGGCGCCGGGAAGTCGCTCTGCTACCAGCTTCCCGCCGTCGTTCGCGAAGGGACGGCACTCGTTATTTCGCCGCTCATCGCGCTGATGCACGACCAGATCCGAAGCGCGAACGCGATCGGACTGCGTGCCGCTTCGCTGACGTCGGCGGACGGAGACCGGGAGGAAACCGTCGAGCGGCTGAACGCCGGTAAGCTGGATCTGCTCTACGTCGCCCCGGAACGCGCCACCGGCGACGGCTTTCGCCGATTGATCGGCCGCACGAACCTGTCGCTGATCGCCATCGACGAGGCCCATTGCGTCAGCGAATGGGGCCACGACTTCCGTCCCGACTATCGCCAGTTGCGCTCGCTGCTGGACGAGAATGGCGACGTTCCCCGGCTGGCCCTGACCGCGACCGCCGACGCACGCACGCGGGCCGACATCTTGGCGCAGCTCGGAATTCAGGACGACGGGCTCATCGTCGCGGGCTTCGATCGTCCAAACATCCGCTATCACGTCCGCCCGCGCGACGGGCTGAACGCGCAATTGAAGACTTTGCTCGCGGCGCAGCCTGGACCCGGCATCGTCTACGCCCCGAGCCGCGACAAGACCGAGCGGATCGCCGAACAGCTTGCCGCTGCCGGCCGCTCGGCGCTCCCCTATCACGCAGGTCTCGACCCATCGATCCGCGCGCGTAACCAGTCGGCGTTCGTCGCCTCGGAAGAAATGGTGATCGCGGCGACGATCGCCTTCGGCATGGGCATCGACAAGCCTGACGTGCGCTTCGTCGCGCACGCGGGCATCCCGAAGTCCATCGAGGCCTTCTACCAGGAAACAGGGCGCGCCGGCCGCGACGGAGAGCCGGCGGAGGCCTGGCTCTTCTGGTCGGCGGAGGATTTTGCGCGCGCCCGCAACCGCCTGGAGCAGGAGGTCGATGCGGATCGTCGTCCAGCCGAACGCGAGCGCCTCAATACCCTCGCTGCCTTCGTCGAGGCATCCACTTGCCGCCGGGCGATCCTTCTCCGGCATTTTGGGGAGGACCCGCCGGAGACCTGCGGCAATTGCGACAATTGCCTCGACCCGCCGAAGACGATCGATGCGACGGAGGTCGCGCGCAAATTGCTCTCGGCCGCGTTCCGCACGGAAATGCGCTTCGGCGTCGCGCACCTCGCGGACGTGCTTGCCGGCAAGGAAACGGACAAGGTGCAGAGCTTCGGGCATCACCGACTGTCGGTCTTCGGGATCGCGTCGGAAGACGAAGTCGCGCTGGTGCGGCCGGTGGCGCGCGCTTTGATCGCGCGCGATGCGCTTCGCACCGACGCCTATGGCGGGCTCAGCTTCGGTCCCGCTGCCCGGCCGATCCTGAAGGGGGAGCAGGAACTCACCATCGCCGTACCTCCGCCGCGCAGGCGGTCCTCACGCCGCCGCCAGGAAGGACCCGCTGACCCCCTGTTCGAGGCCCTGCGGGAGGAGCGCCGCCGCATCGCGTCGGAGGCTGGCGTTCCGCCTTATGTGGTCTTCCACGATTCCACTCTGCGCGAGATCGCCGAGCGCAAACCGCGCAATCTGTTCGAGCTCGGCGAGGTCCAGGGGATCGGCACCGCGAAGCTGGAACGCTACGGCGAAGCGATGCTCGCCGTGCTTGCGACCGCCGACGCTTGAGGCCATCTACGCCGATCGAGGAGACGGGCCATTCGCCAGATCGATGACAAGGTTTTCGTAAGCGCACAGGTTCAGCCCGACGACGTCGCCGCGCTCGTCCAGCAGGGCGTGACCATGATCGTGAACAATCGCCCGGACGGCGAAGAGCCGGGCCAGCCGCTGGGCGCCGAGATCGAGGAAGCCGCCACGGCAGCCGGCATGGATTACCGGTCGATCCCCATTATCCGTGGCATCGGACCGGCGGATGCCGAGGCAATGCGCGAGGCGCTGAAGCAGTCGCGCGGCAATGTGCTCGCCTTCTGCCGGACCGGGACACGTTCGGCCCTGACCTGGGCTCTGGCCAGGAGCGAGGAAGGCCTGCCGCGCGCGGAGATCGAGGAGCGCTTGAAGAACGCCGGCGTCGACCCGACGCCGATCGCGCACCTGCTCTAGGGGCGGTAGTTGCGCAGCGCTTCGCGCGCTTCGTCGGCCTCATCTTCCGGAACCATCAGGCGCACGCCGATGAGAGCGCCTTCCGAATTGTTGTACAGATTGCCGTCGAAAACGAGGGCGTTCAGTCCGTAGCTTTCGACGAACATCCGGGCCAGTTCGGCCCGCAGCGGCGTGTCGAACCGTGCGACCTCGACCAGTCCGCTCACCACGGTACCACGTCGCCCGCGGCCACTTCCGCCGGACGCGGCGCCCGGCCCAGGATGGCATTGCGGTGCGGAAAGCGGCCGAAGCGCTCGATCACGTCGTGATGCTTTTTGGCATATCCAAGCAGGTGATCGTTTCCGAGCGCCGTGAAGAGCTGCACCGATCGTTTCTGGTCTGCCAGGGTCTCGCTGTGCTCGAACGGCATGTACAGGAAGCCGCGTTCCTGCGCCTGCAACTGGTCGTCGAAGCCCCGGTCGACAGCCTGTTTCGCAATGGCCAGCGCAAGGTGGTCGGTCGAGAATTGATCCGCGTGGTCGCGGAACATGTTGCGCGGGAACTGATCGAACAGGATCACTCCGGCGAGCGCCGTGAGCGGATCGTCGAGAAAATGGTCGGCGGGCAGTTGCCGTTTCAGCTCCCAAAGCTTGAGGAAGCGTTCGCGCACGTCATGGTCGATAGCTGCATCGGGCTTCCACCATTGCTCAGGCTGGAGGCCGAACCAATAGCCGAGGACCTCCCGCCGCCAGTCGGCCTGTCCCGAGCTTTGCCGAGGGGTCACGCGGTCGCCGTTCCTCCGACCGTCAGGCCTTCGATCAGCAACGTGGGCTGACCGACGCCCGCCGGGACGGACTGGCCGCCCTTGCCGCAAATGCCGACGCCTTCATCGAGCTCGAGGTCGTTGCCGATGCCCTTGATCCTCGTGAGGACCGTCGGTCCATCGCCGATCAGGGTCGCCCCCTTGATAGGCTCGGCGATCTTGCCGCCGCGGATTCGGTAGGCCTCGGTGCAGGAGAAGACGAACTTGCCGCTGGTGATGTCGACCTGCCCGCCGCCGAAGCTCTTGGCATAGATGCCGTCCTTCACGCGCTCGACGAGCTCTCCCGGATTGTCGTTGCCGGCGAGCATGAAGGTATTGGTCATGCGCGGCATCGGCGCATGGGCGAAGCTCTCGCGCCGGCCGTTGCCGGTCGGCTCAACGCCCATGAGGCGCGCGTTGAGCCGGTCCTGGATGTAGCCCTTGAGGATGCCGTCCTCGATGAGGATGTTGCGGCGCGTCGGCGTACCTTCGTCATCGATGGTGAGCGAGCCGCGCCGGTTGCCGATTGCGCCATCATCGACGACCGTCACGCCCGGCGCCGCGACACGCTCACCGATCCTGCCGGAAAATGCGGACGTGCCCTTTCGGTTGAAGTCGCCTTCCAGCCCGTGACCCACGGCCTCGTGCAGGAGGACACCGGGCCAGCCGGGGCCGAGCACCACCGGCATTTCGCCGGCGGGAGCCGCGACGGATTCGAGGTTCGTGAGCGCTTGCGCGAGAGCGACGTCGATCGTCCGGTTCCACTCCGCCTCCTCGAACAATTGTCCGTAGAGGTAGCGCCCGCCAAGGCCGTGATAGCCGGTCTCGCGCCGGTCGCCGTCCTGCGCAACGATCTGCACGTTCAGCCGCACCAGCGGACGGACGTCATGGGCGACGAAGCCGTCGGCGCGAACGATGTCGATGACGCTCCAGCTCGCCGCCAGCGATACCGCGACCTGCGCCACCCGTGGATCGCGAGCGCGGGCAGCCGCGTCGATACGCTGGCAGAGCGCGACCTTCTCCGCGAACGGGACGGCTGAAAGCGGGTCGTCGGCGATGTACATGGCCTGGTTCGTTCGGGACGGCGGCGACGCCGGACGGCCCTTTCCCGGCTCGAGAAGCTTGAGCGTGGCCGCTGCCCGATCGATGGCCGCCGCGCTGATCTCGTTGGCGTGTGCGAAGGCGGTGGTTTCGCCGGCCACGCCGCGAAGCCCGAAGCCGGCCACGGTGCTATAGTCAGCAGTCTTCAAGCGTCCGTCGTCGAACCCGAACGCCTCGCTCGCCGAATATTGAAGATAGAGCTCGCCGTCGTCGCAATGCGCGAGGTGGCACGCAGCCAGGCGCTTCGCCTCATCGGGATCGAGCGCGCCGTCGCGATAGAGGAACTTTCGGGGATCGGTAGGGATGGACATTATCGAGATATAGGGTCGCTGGCTGTTCGCGCCAGTCCGCGAGCGTCAGACTATACCGGCTGGTCCGCAACCCCGCCCTCAAGAACGAACCGGCGGTCGCAATAGCCGCACTCCACGAAGCCGAGCTCGGGCTCGATACGCAGGAACACGCGCGGATGGCCGAGCGCCGCCGACACTTCGCCGGAGCCGTCGCACGCGACCTGAAGGGTCTTCACCCGATAGACTTCGGGCGGCGGGATTGCGTTTGCGGAAGAAGGCGGCTGGTCCATGCCGAACAGGTAGCAAGCCGGAGAAGCGGCTTCAATGTCGTGCAACGGGGTGAATTCGTGCGGTTGCCGGCCGGTTAACGATGGTCGCTCAATTGTACTGAAGCTCGACCTCGAACGTGCCCGTATAGATGCCGTCAACCTGGTTCGCGTTCACGAACAAGGTGCCACCGACCGAGAACGAGAAGCTCTCCTTCGCGACGACGTTGCGGCTGCCGGTGCCCGACACGGTGAAATTGTTCACCTGCATCGTCTCGGTGCCGCCGACCCGGGTGAGCGTAATCGCCTTTTTGGGCGCGCGAATGTGAACGATCGTCTTGATGGGCGAAACGGCTTCGAAGAGTGCCGAATAGGGCGTGCCGCCATAGTGAAAGACACCGCCCGTGGTGGTCATCAGGTCCGTGTTCGGATTGATCACCGCGGTACCGGCGCCGGTCACGACCAGCGTCGCGAAGTTCAGGTCGTTCATCAGCCTGATGCTTCCCGGCGCATGGATCTGGACGCGGCCTTGCGCGGGGCTCGGCGCCGCGACGGGCGAGGCAAGCGCCGGCGCGGCCGTCGCAATCGACAGCAGCCCTGCCGCAAGCAGGTTGAAGAGACGCACCGGACCCATCGCAAATCCGGCGGTAACCTTTTCTCCTCAAGATCGATCTTACGCTTAGGGTAAAGGCCGCGTTTACATCTTGGAGGCGGGCCTCGCTTGTCGGCTGGCGCCGTCGCCCGCTATGCGACCGCATGGACACGAGCCCGGCAATCCGCATCGACTCCGTTTCGAAGACCTATGCCGGCGGAAAGCGTGCCCTCGACGATGTCAGCGTGGAGGTCCCCCGCGGGCAGATCTTCGGGCTTCTCGGACCCAACGGCGCCGGCAAGTCGACCCTCATCAACATCCTCGCCGGACTGGTGGTGAAGAGCGCCGGGACGGTGAACATCTGGGGCTTCGACATCGACGAGCATCCGCGCAACGCGAAGCGCTCGATCGGGATCGTGCCGCAGGAAATCCTGTTCGACCCCTTTTTCACCCCGAAGGAAGCGCTGGAGATTCAGGCCGGTCTCTACGGCATACCTCGTGCCGGACGGCAGACCGACGCCCTGCTCGCCGCGATGCACCTGACCGACAAGGCGGACGCCTATGCGCGCACCTTGTCGGGCGGGATGAAGCGCCGGCTACTTGTGGCCAAGGCCATGGTCCATTCGCCGCCAATCCTGGTGCTCGACGAGCCGACCGCGGGCGTGGACATCGAGCTTCGGCGCCAGCTCTGGGCCTATGTGCGCGAATTGAACGCCAATGGCGTTACGGTCGTCCTGACGACGCACTACCTCGAAGAGGCGGAGGAGCTTTGCGACCGCATCGCGATCATCCATCATGGACGCGTGGTCGCGAACGAACCGACGCGTCAGCTGGTGGCGAAGGCGCAGGAAAAGGCCGTCGTCGTCACGTTCGACCATGACATCGACACCGTCCCGACCAATGCCTGCTTCGAAAACATCAATCTCGTCGACGAGCGGACGATCGAGATCACCTATCGCAAGGACAAGGTGAATGCCGGCCAGGTGCTGGCGGCCGTCGCGCGCGACGGTTTGGCGATCGTCGATGTCCGCACGCGCGAACCCGACCTCGAGGACGTGTTCCTCAGCCTGGTCAGCGAACGGGCCGCATGAGCGCGACCGCGGACGTCCTGGTCGTCGGGTCGGGCGCGGCCGGGCTCACGGCAGCGTTGAACCTCGCTGAGGAACGCAAGGTGTCGGTCATCGCCAAGGGCTCGCTGGGCGAAGGCGCAACGGGCTGGGCGCAGGGCGGCATCGCGGCGGTCCTCGAAGAAGGCGACAGCTTCGAATCCCACATCAACGACACGATGATAGCCGGCGCGGGTCTCAACGACCGGGACGTCGTCGAGCATGTCGTCGAGGGGGCTCCGCGCGCTATCCAGCGGCTGATCGATCTCGGTGTCCCCTTCGCGAATGAGGGAGGTGCCCTGCATCTCACCCGCGAGGGCGGCCACAGCCACCGGCGGATCGTCCATGTGGCGGACGCTACCGGGGCCGCCATCCAGCAGGCGCTAGAGAAGGCCGCGCTCAAGCACCCGAACATCACCCTGATCCCGGACATGGTCGCGGTCGACCTGATCACTGGCCGGCACGCCACGACCTTCTCGACCAGCGGCGCGGTTCACGGACTTTACGCGTACAATCGCCGCAAAAAGCGCGTCGAGGCGCTGACCGCACGCGCGACCGTTCTCGCCACTGGCGGGGCGGGGCGGACCTATCTCTTTTCGACCGCCCCGCGCGGAGCGACCGGCGACGGGATCGCCATGGCCTGGCGCGCGGGCTGCCGCGTCTCGAACATGGAATTCATGCAGTTCCATCCCACCTGCCTATACAATCTGCAGGTCAAGAACTTCCTCATCACCGAAGCCGTTCGGGGGGAGGGCGGTCATCTGAAGATCCCGGGCACGGGCGAGCGCTTCATGCTGCGTGTCGACGAGCGCGCCGAACTCGCGCCCCGCGACGTTGTCGCGAGAGCGATCGACCATGAGATCAAGCGCCTCGGTTTGGACTATGTCCATCTCGACATATCTCATCGCGACCCGGACTTCGTCCGCGCCCACTTCCCGAACATCTACGAGAAGCTGATCGGTCTCGGCATCGACATCACACTGGAACCGATCCCTGTCGTTCCGGCACAACATTATACTTGCGGTGGCGTGGTCGTGGACCTCCATGGGCGCACGGATGCGCCGGGTCTCTACGCCGCCGGCGAGGTCACGGAATCAGGACTTCATGGCGCGAACCGCCTTGCATCGAACAGCCTGCTGGAATGCCTCGTTTTTGGCGAAGCAGCGGCGCAGCACATTCTCGCTCATTGGGAGGCGCTCGCCCCCGTGCCGGAGGTACGTGCGTGGGACGAAAGCCGCGTGACGGACAGCGACGAGGAAGTGGTCATCAACCAGATCTGGGGCGAGATTCGCCGGTTCATGTGGAACTTCGTCGGCATCGTCCGCACGACCAAGCGGCTCGAGCGAGCCAAGCGCCGCATCGACATGTTGCGCCAGGAGGTCACCGACTATTACTCGCACTTCCGCGTGACCCCCGACCTGATCGAGCTCCGCAATCTCGTTGAGGTTGCTGACCTGATCATCCGATCGGCGCTCTCTCGCCATGAAAGCCGCGGTCTGCACTACACGCTCGATTACCCTCAGACCGACGCCCAAGCGAAAGACACGGTGCTCGTCCCCTAGCCCAGAGGCCTTCACAGCGAGCGCGATTTGCTTGAAAGCCCTTAGTTGCGCGCTCGCAAGAAGGGGGAGGGCAACATGCCCGTGGAACTGAAGATCGCCGCCTTGGGGGCGGTGCTCCTGCTCGTTCACATATTCGCCGCGGTCCATCTAAAGACCAAGCAGTACGGCCGCGAATGGAACGTGGGCGCACGCGATGAATCGCTGCCGCCGCTCAATCCTATCGGGGGCCGTTTCGCCCGCGCCCAGGCCAATTTCCAGGAGACATTCCCGATCGCCGTCGTGGCGCTGCTGGGAGTCGTCATCGCTGGCCAAACCAGCTGGATAACGGCCCTCGGCGGCTGGATATGGCTGGGTGCGCGCACCATATACCTGCCGCTGTATGCGATGGGCGTGCCCGTCGTGCGGACCGTCGTCTTCGCGATCAGCATCGGAGGTCTCGGCATGGTGCTCTGGCCGCTGCTGATGGGCTGAAGGCCGGCCCGCTGGCATCCCTCAACTAGCCTGCTAAACCCGCCCGTTCATGTCCGACGCCCCCGATAACATGCAGAAGCACCTCTACCTGGTTGACGGGTCGAGCTACATCTTTCGCGCCTATCATCGCCTGCCGCCGCTCACGAACCGGCATGGCATGAACGTTGGCGCAGTCTACGGCTACACGGCGATGCTGTGGAAGCTCGCGGACGGCCTCAAGCATGCTGAGGGGCCGACCCACATGGCGGTCATCCTCGATGCGTCGGAGCATACGCATCGCAACGAGATGTACGACCAGTACAAGGCGCATCGCCCTCCGCCGCCTGAAGACCTGGTCCCGCAATTCCCGCTGATCCGCGTCGCCACGCGCGCCTTTTCGATCCCCTGCATCGAGCAGAACGGGCTCGAGGCGGACGACATCATCGCCTGCTACGTGATGGCCGCCAAGAAAGCCGGCTGGAAGACGACGATCGTCAGCTCCGACAAGGATCTGATGCAGCTGGTCGAGGACGGAAGTGTCGACATGCTCGACACGATGAACGACCGGCGGATCGACGAAGCGGCGGTGAACGAGAAGTTCGGCGTGGGACCCGAAAAAGTCGGCGAGGTTCTCGCGCTCATGGGGGACAGCGTCGACAATGTGCCGGGCGTTCCCGGCGTCGGCCCGAAGACCGCCACCCAGCTCATCCAGGATCACGGTAGCGTCGAGGCCGTCCTTGCGGCGGTCGATGAGATCAAGAAGCCCAAGCTGAAGCAGAACTTGATCGATTTTGCCGCCGATGCGCGCCTCTCGCGCGAGCTCGTCCGGCTGGTCTGCGATGCTCCGCTTCCGGAACCGCTCGAGGACCTCGCGCTGAAGGGCATTCCACCGGAACCGCTGCGGGAATTCCTGGAAGACCAGGGGTTCAAGACCCTGCTCAACCGCATGGTCGGCGGCGGTTCGCCGAACACCGGCGCGACCGTTCGCAATGACGTCATTGCGGCGATGGAAAAGAAGACGCCGATGGCGAAGCCGGCGGAGCCGGAGAAGATCGAGGTCGACGTTTCGAAATACGAGACGGTGACCGACGAAGCGTCGCTCGATCGCTGGATCGCCGAAGCTCGGACACAAGGCTTTGTCGCGGTCGATACCGAAACGGACTGCATCGACTGCATCATCGCGAAATTCGCCGGTATCAGCCTGGCGACCGGCCCAAACCGCGCCTGCTACATTCCGGTCGGACACTCCGGGGTCGATCTCTATTCGGAAACCCCGAACCAGCTTCCGCTGCAGCTTGTTCTCGACCGTTTGAAGCCGCTTCTCGAAGATCCGTCGGTCCTCAAGATCGGGCATAATCTCAAGTACGATTGGGTGATGTTCGACAAGGCCGGCATCGACGTCGCGCCCTATGACGACACGATGCTGATGAGCTTCGATCTCGATGCGGGCCGCAGCTTCGGCCACAACCTTTCCGATCTCGCCAAGTCGCAGTTCGAGCATGAGTGCATCAGCTTCAAGTCGCTGTGCGGCTCAGGCGCGAAGCAGATCACCTTCGACAAGGTGCCGCTCAAGGAAGCGACCGAATATGCCGGCGAGGACGCGGACATCGCGCTTCGCCTGTGGCAGCGCTTCAAACCGCGCATGACCACCGAGCATGCCGAGCGAGTCTACAAGCGAGTCGACCAGCCGTTGATCCCGGTCATCGGCCGGATGGAGCGCCGCGGTGTGAAGGTCGACCGGGACTATCTCGCGAAGCTCAGCCGCGAGTTCTCGGAGGAGATCGCGAAGCTCGAAGAGCGCATCTACGAAGCGGCATGCGGCCCCTTCACCATCGGTTCGCCGCAGCAGCTCGGCGACGTGCTGTACGGACGGCTCGGCCTGAAGGGCGGCCGCAAGGGCAAGAGCGGCCATTATTCGACCGACGTGAATGAGCTTGAGCGGCTTGCCGCCGAGGGCGTCGAATGCGCGCGGCTCGTGCTCGACTGGCGCCAGCATACGAAGCTTCGTTCGACCTACACGGATGCGCTGCAGGCGGTGATCAATCCGGAAACCGGCCGCGTGCACACCAGCTTCAGCCTGACCGGCGCGCAGACCGGACGCCTCTCCTCGAACGACCCGAACCTGCAGAACATCCCGATCCGTACCGAGCTTGGCCGCAAAATCCGCGACGCCTTCGTCGCGGAGCCCGGCTACGTTTTAATGAGCGCGGACTACAGCCAGATCGAGCTGCGCATTGCTGCGCACATGGCCGACGTCCCGCAGCTCAAGGAAGCCTTCCGCAACCGCGACGACATCCACAACATCACGGCCGAAGAGCTGTTCGGCCATGTCGACCGCGACACGCGGGGCAAGGCGAAGACCGTCAACTTCGCCATCCTCTACGGCGTTTCCGCCTGGGGTCTCGCCTCGCGCATGGGCGTTTCGCGGGAGGAAGGCTCGGCGATCATCGCCCGCTACTTCGAACGCTTCCCCGGCATCCGCGCCTACATGGACGACACGCTGAATTTCGTTCGTGAGAACGGCTACACCCAGACGCTGTTCGGGCGGAAGACACACTTCTACCCGAACATCCGCTCGCCCAATCCGTCGATCCGCGGCGGCGCCGAGCGCGCGGCAATCAACGCCCCGATCCAGGGCACCAGCGCCGACCTCATCAAGCGGGCGATGGCCCGCATGGACGGCGCGCTTGCCGAAGCCGGGCTCGACGGTGTCCGCATGCTTCTGCAGGTGCACGACGAGTTGGTGTTCGAAGTCCCGGACGGCCGCGAGGAAGAGGCGGCCGCCGTGGTTCGCGGCGTCATGGAAACAGCGGCAGAACCCTCGCTCAAGCTCGACGTTCCGCTCGACGTCGAAGTCGGCTGGGGCGAGCATTGGGGCGCCGCGCATTGAGTTCAGTTCCGCCGGCTTCGCCGCCACCGGCGGATCTCGCGGCCCTCGCCCGCGGAGGCAGGATCAACTTCCTTGGCTTCTGCTTCCGCCTTGCCGCCCGCCTGCCGTTCCTGTTCATCGCCGGCCGCATCTACGGCGCGGAGGCGCTCGGGCGTTTCGCTTATGCGGTCCTGATCGTCGAGTTCGCGGCGCAGCTTGCGACGCTCGGGTTGAAGCGCGGTCTGGCGCAACAACTGGCGCACACCGACAAGCCGCACGTTTGCGTGGTCTGGGATGGCTTGCTCGTTGCAGCACTCGGCGCAATGTTCTTCATGAGCCTGCTGATGATCTTTCCGCAGGCCATGTTTCCGAACAGCGAGATCACCGGCCTCGAATGGCTGCTGCCGATCACGATCATCGCGCTCGCATGGTCGGACATCATGCTCGCCGCATTAGCCTATCGCAACGACATCACGTCGACGGTTCGCGCCCGGGCAATCGTGGAGCCGATCATCATCAGCGCGGCGGCGCTCGTCTGGGCCTACATATCGACGCGCGACGGACTGATCATCGCCTATGTGCTGTCGATGGTGGGAGCGCTCATCGCTTCGATCATTCCTTTCGTGAAGAGCTACGGTCTTCCGCGCGACTGGCGGCCGGATCCTGCCGCTCTCTGGACGATGGCCCGCCGCAACATTCCGGTCGCTGCCGCCGATGCGGTCGAGTGGGGCTCGCGCCGCGTCGACATTGCCGTGCTCGGCCTGTTCTTCTCACCGGCGGTAGTCGGCATTTATTATGTCGCGCAGAACGTCGCATCGCTCCCCTCGAAGCTGAAGACCAGCTTCGACCCGATCCTCGGCCCGGTCGTCGCGCGCAACCTCAAGGTGGGCGACAAGAAGGCCGTCGCGAAGCAGGTGCGGCAGGTCGGCTTCTGGGTGATCGGCGCGCAGCTTGGCGTGGCGCTCGCTCTGGCCATTCCGGGCGAAGCAGTGATGGGTCTGATCGGCCCGGCGTTCGTCGCCGGAACGGCAGCCTTGGCTTTCCTGCTTGCGGCGGAAGTCGTTGCAGCCATGGCGGCGGTCAGTGAGGCGGCGCTCATCTACGTCGCGCGGCACCGGAACATGCTGATCAGCCTTTCCATGCTCGCGCTCGAGGCGGGACTTGCAGTAGCACTCATTCTCATCATGCAGCAGTTTGAGATGCCGGTCATGTGGCAGGCGACCGGGCCGGCGATCGGGCTGATGCTCGCGTTGGGTTTCGCCGCCATCGTCAAGTCGCAGCTTCTCTGCAGCATATTGGGTGCCCGTGTGAACGGCTGGCGCTGGCCGCTCGTCTGGGCCGCTGCTGCTGCGGCGGTTGTCGGCTATCTAGCCACATTGCTTCCGGAATGGGCCGAGCTGCTTTTCGGCATCCCGGCCATCCTCGTCGCGTTCGGAGCGGTGCTGTGGACCAAGGGCTTCGGCCCCGAGGATCGTGAGCTCTTCCGTATGAGGAAGGCCGACATCGAAGAACTGCAGGTCCCCGCTCCGGGGACGGCCGGAGACGTCATCCGCTAGTGGCGGAAGTGCCGCATTCCCGTGAAGACCATTGCCAATCCGGCTTCGTCAGCCGCCGCGATGACGTCGTCGTCGCGGATCGAACCGCCGGGCTGAATCACCGCCGTCGCGCCGGCTTCAACCGCGGCGAGCAGCCCGTCGGCGAATGGGAAGAAGGCGTCCGAGGCCACGGCTGACCCGACCGTGCGCGGTTCGCTCCAGCCGTAGGTTTCGGCGGCTTCCTTTGCCTTCAACGCAGCGATGCGTGCGCTGTCGCGGCGATTCATCTGGCCCGCGCCAATCCCCGCGGTCGCGCCGTCCTTGGCGTAGACGATGGCGTTCGACTTCACGTGCTTGGCGACGGTCCAGGCGAACAGGCAATCGCGGATCTCGTCCTCGGTCGGCTGCCGCTTGGTGACAACCTTCAACTCGTCGCGTGAGATTGAGCCATTGTCGCGATCCTGGACGAGGATGCCGCCGGCAATGATCGCGATGGCCTGACCGCCGCGCTTCGGGTCGGGCAAACCGTCCGTCAGCAGCAGCCGCAAATTCTTCTTCCTGGCGAAGACTGCGCGGGCGTCCTCGTCGGCGTCCGGAGCGACGACGACCTCGGTGAAAATCTGGGTGATGGCTTCCGCCGTTGCGCCGTCGAGCGCACGGTTGGCGGCCACGATCCCGCCGAAGGCAGAGACGCTGTCGCAGGCCAGCGCGTCGTTCCACGCCTCCAGCAGGCTGTCCGCGCGGGCAACGCCGCAGGGATTGGCATGCTTGACGATGACGATCGTCGGCGGACCGTCGCGAAACTCCGCAACCAACTCGAGCGCCGCATTGGCGTCGTTGAGGTTATTGTAGCTGAGCTCCTTGCCCTGCACCTGCTCGGCCTGCGCAATCCCCGTCGCGTGCGGACCGATCGGTTCGTAGAGCGCCGCGCACTGGTGCGGATTTTCGCCGTAGCGCAGCGGCATCAGCAGCTTGCTCGCGCGCGTCCACACCTGCGGGAATCGCTCTCCCTGGTCGGCGAAGGCGAACCATTGCGAGATGGTCGAATCATATGCTGCCGTCAGGGCATAGGCTTTCGCGGCAAGCCGTTTGCGGAACGCAAGTGACGTCCCGCCGCCATTCTCGCCGAGTTCGCCGAGCAATTCCTCATAGTCCGCCGGGTCGGTGACGATGGCGACGAAGGCGTGGTTCTTGGCGGAGGAACGAACCATCGACGGGCCGCCGATGTCGATATTCTCGATGATCTCGTCGCGCGAGGCCCCGCGCATCACGGTCGCTTCGAAGGGATAGAGATTGACGACGACGAGATCGATCGCGCCGATCCCGTGCTCCTCCATCGCCGCCGCATGTTCCGGATTGTCGCGCACGCCGAGTAGCCCGCCATGCACCTTGGGGTGCAGCGTCTTCACCCGACCGTCCATCATCTCCGGGAAGCCGGTCAGGTCGGAAATGTCGCGGACCTGATGGCCAAGCTGGCGCAGCTTCGCCGCCGTTCCGCCGGTGGAGACCAGTTCGACGCCGTGCTTCGACAGACCCTCGGCCAAACGTTCCAGGCCCGATTTGTCGGAAAGCGAAATGAGCGCCCTTTTGACGGGGACGAGGTCGGTCATGCGAGATCCTTCGATCAGCTGGAGCGGCGGAACTGCCAGGCAACTTCGCCGCCGATAGCGGGGACTTCGCCCTGAATCACCATTTGAGTGGTGGCCACCGTCTGCCCTCGCCCGTCGATCATCAGGCTTTCCTCGATGCCGAGGTTCGCACCGCGGCAGCGGAAGTTCCACGGCGGCGCGCCAGGCGAGCGCAGGATCGCGCCCATGCCGTCGGCGGTGATCGTCGGCTCGACGCCCGGCGCGAGGTGGAAACGAATGGCGTAGGGGACCGCATCGCGGATTTTGCGGCGGCCCTTCGGCGTCATCTGGTCAGCCCCGCGAAGCTCCTTGCCGTCATTGCCGAGCATCAGGCTGCGCTTGTGGACGAGGCCGAAGCCGCGGACGTAGCCGTCGTGGGTCGCCTCCAGCCGGCTGCAGTCATTGTCCTCGCTGCGTTCGACGGTGACGTCCTCCGCGCCCTTGCCCAGCGATCCGTCGGGCATGATCGCCGTCGAATTCGTGTCGGAGATGATGAGCGTGCTGTGCGCCGCCGTCGTCCGCAGGCCCTCGACGAGATCGTTCGGCAGGCCCGTCGGCAGGGGAGCGGGCCCGCCGCAATTGATCACCAGACGTTGCACGCCGTCCGACATTTCGAAAGCCAGGGTCGAGGCGCAGCCGGTCGATGCCGCCTTTGGCGGGGGCGGCGCAGCGGCGTCGATGACCAGCACCGTCCCAAGCGCGGACATGCGGTGAAAGCCCCAGCCACGCGGCTGCCGAAGTGGGCGGGCGCGAAGTCCGCAGCCTTCGACCAAGGCGTGCAGGCGCGCCGCATCGCCCGGATTGCCGCCCTGCCAGCTCGACAAAGCGCCGTCGCCCATGGTGACCCCATGAAGAGCAGCGAGCGCGGCCGCCGCCGCGGCTTCGATCGCGTCGGGCAGGCTCTGCTTGGCCGCGAAATAGGCGGCGCGAAGCAGCGAAAGCCGGTCGACCAGCAGCATCTGCTCGTACGGAGTCCGGCTGACCAGGCCGCCATCCTCGAGTTGCGCGTTCGAAAGTGCGCGGGCCAGTCCCGATTCGCCTTTCGCGACGCGAGGAACCCCGCCCTGAACGAGCAGGCCGGCGGCGACCAGTCCGGACCAGGCCGTGATCCGGTCGATGCCCGGGCGCGCCTTGTCGGCATTGCCTTCGATATGCCGCGCACCCCGGACGAGGGTGTTCAGAAGCGCCGAACGGTAGCCCGCGTCGCGGCTCGACAGGATGTAGGGCGCATAGGCCGTCCAGAAGAGAATGCGCTCGCCCCACAGGTCCGGCCGCCACGCGTCATCGACACGGGTGCCGTGGGCCAGGAGCCAGCGCCCGGCGAGGGCTTCCGCAACGCGCGCGCCCTTCTCCCGCGAGGCGGCGGCGGCCAGATCGCGCAGCCAGGAGAAGCCCTGCAGCGTGTCCGCGACCGGATTGCCGACGCCCAAGGCGGCGAAATCCAGGTCGGTTAGCTGGACCGCCTCATTGCCGAGGACGAACCGGCCGGCGAGCAAGGCGTCGCCCCGTTTCCGGTCGCCCTGCACATGGTCGCGCGGGACGGCGACGAGCTTGAGCGGCTGGCCGCCCGAGGCGAACAGGCGCGAGAAAAGCGGTCGCTTGGCGAGTTTCTGGACGACGGCATTCTGTGCCGCACTGTCGGAACTCATCCCTCTCCCCTGAGGGCCCTGATGTTGGCGGCGTAGGAGGCTGGGCCGTCACGGAAGGCAGCGGTTCCGGCGACGAGTACCGTCGCTCCGGCAGCGACCGCGAGAGGCGCGGTCTTCGCGTCGATGCCGCCGTCGACCTCGATGTCGACCTTGAGGTTCTCCTTGGCGACCCGGTTCGCGATGGCCTCGATCTTCTTGAGCTGGCCGGTGATGAACTTCTGCCCGCCGAAGCCCGGGTTGACGCTCATGACCAGGACGAGGTCGATCTCGTCGAGAACATAATCGAGCATCTTCGCCGGAGTCGCCGGATTGAGCGAGACACCGGCCTTCTTACCGAGGCCCTTGATGCGCTGGATGGTGCGATGGAGGTGCGGCCCGGCCTCGGGATGGACGGTGATGATGTCCGCACCGGCCTCGGCGAACGCGTCGAGGAAGTGGTCGATCGGCGAGATCATCAGGTGCACGTCGAACGGCTTGGCGGAGTGTGGCCGAAGCGCCTTCACGACGCCCGGACCGATGGTGATGTTGGGCACGAAATGCCCGTCCATGACGTCGACGTGAATCCAGTCGGCCCCGGCCGCGTCGATCGCGCGGACGTCCTCGCCCAGCTGGGCGAAGTCGGCGGACAGGATGGATGGGGAAATCAGCGGCGCGGTCATTGTTCCGATTAAACGCTAAGTTAGGTCACGGACAAGGCGCGCGACAAAGAAGCCGTCGAGGCCGCCCTCGCTTTCGAGCGTCCCGGGTAGAATGCGGACCCAGCCGCGCTCGTCAGGCGTCACGAAGTCGGGCAGTTCCCCGGGCTTCGGCGGATCGATGCGGTAGCCGTCGTTCTGGTCGAGGAAACCGCCAACAATGTCCTCGCCTTCCTGCGGTTCGAGCGAGCAGACTGCATAGACGAGGGTCGCCGCCGGGCTTGAGCCACTCAGCGGCGCGCTGAAGAAGCTGCGCCTGAAGCTCCGCGCTCGACGCGATGATCGAGGGCCGGGCACGATACAGGACTTCGGGATGCCGGCGGAACGTTCCCGTTGCGGAGCAGGGCGCATCGAGCAGGATGGCATCGAACTGCTTTCCGGGTTGCCACGTCGTAGCATCCGCCGCGACCAGCTTTGCCTCAAGGCCGGTTCGCTGAAGATTTTCGCGAAGCCGGCTCAACCGCGATTCGGCCTGATCGACCGCCGTGACCTGAAGTCCGGCGGCCGCCATCTGCATCGTCTTCCCGCCCGGCGCCGCGCAGAGGTCGAGGACTTCTGCCGCTCCTGCCGGGATCAGCCGCGCGGGCAGGGAAGCGGCCAGATCCTGCACCCACCAGCTGCCCTCGCCGTAGCCGGCAAGATCGGCCACCGAGCCCGCGTCATGCAAGCGGACGTGTCTCGGAGCGAGCGATGTGCCGCCTGCGAATCCCTTCGCAGCCTCGTCGTTAGCAAAGCTCAAATCCAACGGAGGACGACTGGCGATCGAGCGGCGCGCTGCCCCAACGACGTCATCGCCCCACGCCTTGCGCCAGCGTTCCTCGACCTGCTCGGGAAGGAGCGGCGCATCCATCGCCGGCACGCCCTTGCGCAACAGGGTCCCGAGCACGCCGTGCACCAGCCGTCGCGGCCCGCCGTCGACGAGCGGCAACGCCGTCGCGACCAGTGCATGATCGGGCGTTCCGAGACCCACTTTCTGCGCCAGCGCGATTCGCAGGACCATCCGCGCCTTGCTGTCGTCGGGCAGCCTGTTCCGCGTCGCGCTGTCGATCAGGGCGTCGAAATCCGGCAATCGCCGCAGGGCCTCGCCCGCGATGGCGATCGCGAGTCCCTGGTCGGCCGGCTTCAGCCCTTTCGAAGATTGGGCGGCGGAATCGAGCGTCTGCCCGCGCCGCAGGACGGCATCGAGCATCTGGAGCGCCGCTCGGCGTGCGGGCAGGCCTTCAACGCTTGGCATCGGCGGACCAAACGCACATCTTCAGCGCATGACCAAAGCCAAGCGCCCAAGGGCGCCCGATTATCTCGCCAAGTCGCCGCCCATCCCGGAACCGGAAGCCGGCGGCGGAAGCGTCCCGCCCGACGGCGAGGAGCAGCGGCTCGATCCCACTCGCTACGGCGACTGGGAGAAGAAGGGCATCGCGATCGATTTCTAGGTTCCGCACCGGCTTAGTGCGTTTCCGGCCGCGGCGGACGCGCGAGCAATTCCTGAAGCACCTGGTCGACGTTGGCGCTGCCCGACAGGAGCTTCGCCACCGCTGCCACGACCGGCATGTCGATGCCCATTTCACCCGCCAGCCGCGCCAGCACAGGCGCGGTGAAGGCCCCCTCGGCGACGGTCCGCCGGTCGCTCATCAATTCGTCGGGCGAGCGGCCCTCGCCGATGCCCTTGCCCAGCGAGAAATTACGCGAACTGGTCGACGAGCAGGTGAGCACGAGGTCGCCAAGACCCGATAGCCCCACGAGCGTCTCGCGCCGCGCTCCGTTGGCCAGGCCGAACCGCGTCATCTCGGCAAAGCCGCGGGCAATCAGTGCGGCCCGCGCATTCTGACCGAGGCCCTTGCCGTCGACCACCCCGCAGGCGATCGCGAGCACGTTCTTGACCGCCCCGCCGATCTCCGCGCCCGCCACGTCGTCGCTGAGGTACATCCGGAACGTGGGCAGAGCGATCCGTTCGCGGAGGGATTCGGCAAGCGCCTGATCTTCAGCGGCAAGCGTGACCGCGGTGGGCAAACCGGCAGCGACTTCGTGCGCGAAGGTGGGGCCGGACAGAACCGCGATCGATGCGTACGCACATGCCTCAGCAGCTACGCGATGGAGTAATGCGCCGCTGTGCTCCTCGATTCCCTTCGAGCAGAGAATCAGCGGCTTGTCGCACGGCGGCGCGGCCTCGAGTACGGCGCGCATATGCTGCGCCGGCGTCACGACCAGCCAGGCCTCGCACGCCTGCGAGATCGGCAAGATCGCCGGTGGCGCGGATGGACGAACTGAGCTTTTGCCCCGGGAGAAAGGCGCGGTTCTCATGGTCGGCATTGACGGACTCGACGACCTCATTCTCGCGCGCCCAGAGCAGGACGTCGCGTCCGCCGCTCGCGCCCACTTGCGCCAAAGCGGTTCCCCAGGCGCCGCCGCCAATGACTCCGATCCGATCGAAGCTCATGCCTTCACCCCCGCTCCACGAACCTTGTCCGCCGCCGGATCGAGCGGCCAGCGCGCGCGTGCCGGCGCATCGAGCGTATCCGTCAGCCCGCGCTCGAACCGCTCGGCGCCTGCCCATGCAATCATCGCGGCATTGTCCGTGCACAGCCAGCCGGGCGGAACGCTGAACTGCCGCCCCTTCGCCCCGGCAAGTCGCTGCAGGGCGGTCCGGACGGCGCGGTTCGCCGCCACCCCTCCCGCGACCACAAGCGCGGGAGCCTCGGAGCGATCGAGCGCAAGGCGGGTCCGGTCGACCAGACAGTCGACCACCGCCTGCTGGAAGGAGGCCGCAATGTCCGCCGGCGCGTACTGGCCCGATGCAGCCACCCGCTGCACCGCACTTTTCAGTCCCGCGAAGGAGAAATGCGGTTCGGCCGAACCGACCAGGGGGCGCGGCAATGGGACCGCAGCAGGATCGCCCTCTTCCGCCAATTCCTCGATCGCCGGTCCGCCCGGATAGGGCAGTCCGAGCAGCTTGGCCGCTTTGTCGAAAGCCTCGCCAGCCGCATCGTCGATGGTCGTCGCCAGCCGCCGATATTCGCCGACGCCGGCGACTTCGAGCAATTGGCAATGCCCGCCGGAAACCAGCAGCAGCAGATAGGGAAAGCCGAGGTCCGGATCGACCAGGCGCGGGCTGAGCGCATGGCCTTCGAGATGATTGACCGCGACCAACGGCTTGCCGGTGCCCAGCGCGAGGCCCTTGCCCGCAAGCAGCGCGACCATCACCCCACCGATCAATCCCGGCCCGGCTGTCGCGGCGATGGCGTCAACGTCGCCGATGCTCTTGCCCGCGTCCGCAAGCACCCGGCGGACGAGGTCCGGAAGGATCTCGACGTGCGCCCGCGCGGCGATCTCCGGAACGACGCCGCCGAAGGGGCGATGCGCCTCGTTCTGGCCGATGACCGCCTGCGCGAGGATCTGCCGATCGCTCGTGACGAGCGCCGCCGCAGTATCGTCGCAGGAGGATTCCAGGCCGAGGATCAATGCCATCCGGCGCCCTTTGCCCGACGCGCACCGCATCCGCTAGGGGCGCCGCTCGACGGTGCAGGGCTTCGGGTCTAGCTAGCGGGCATGATGAGATCTCCGATTCTCGGTACGCGTGGTTCCCCTCTTGCTCTTGCCCAGGCGCACAAGGTCGCCTCGGCCCTCGAGGTCGCCAATCGCTGGCCGGCCGATCACGTCCAGATCCAAGTGATTGAGACGACCGGCGACCGCGTCCAGGACCGTCCTCTCGCGGAGATCGGCGGCAAGCAGCTCTGGACCAAGGAGCTCGACCGCGCCCTCCTGGAGAAGGAAGTCGATTTCTGCGTCCATTCGCTCAAGGACGTCGAAGCGATCCGGCCGCGCGAGATCCGCATCGCCGCCGTCCGTCAGCGCGGTGACGTGCAGGACCGCCTGATCGGCGCCGACTCCATCGATGCGCTGAAGGATGGCGCAGTCGTCGGAACGTCTTCGCCAAGGCGCAAGGCGCAGCTGCTGTCACTCAGGCCCGACCTTCGGATCGTGCCCTTGCGCGGCAATGTGCAGACGCGCCTGGCCAAGCTCGAAGCCGGCGAGGTCGATGCCACCTTGCTGGCTGGCGCTGGCCTGCGACGGCTGGGCCTGGGCAATGTCGGCACCCCGCTGCCACTCGACGTCATTCTGCCGGCCCCGACGCAGGCGGTGATCGCCATGGAATGCCGCGCGAGGGATTCGGTCACGGCGTCCATGCTCACCATCGTCGACGATCACACGACCCACGCAATCATCAGGGCCGAGCGCGCCTTCACTGCGGCGCTGGGCGGAAGCTGCCATTCCCCCGTTGCCGCGCTGGGCGAGATTCACGACGGAAAGGTCTTCCTGCGCGTGCAGATCCTGTCCGAAGACGGCCGCGATCAGCTGCGCGACGAGGCGACGTTCGAGTGCGACGATCATGAATCGCCGGCGCGGCTGGCTCTCGCCTTGCTAGAGAAAGCGCCGGACTCGATCCGATCCTTGTTCAGGGCCGGATGAGGCGGCTTTTCGTTTTCCGGCCGGAAGCGGCTGCCCGTCAAACCGTCGTCAAGGCGCAGGCTCTCGGCCTCGACGCGGTTTCGATACCCTTGTTCGAGATCGTGAATCTCGACTGGTCGCCGCCCGAACCCTCGGATTTCGACGGGCTGCTGCTGACCAGCGCCAATAGCGTGAAGGCGGCCGGGGACAGTCTCGATCGCTATCGTCACCTGCCGGTCTATGCGGTCGGCGAGGGAACGGCGGTTGCCGCCCTTGTTTCCGGCCTGGGTGTTGCTGCCGTGGGCAATGGCGGGATCGACAGCCTGCTGGCCGAAGTGGATGGCGGCGCGCGTCTTCTTCACCTCTGTGGTGAGGACCGGCGGGAACCCGCGCTGATTGGTCGATCGATCACCCCGGTTCCAATCTATCGCGCGCTCGAAAAAGCCGAGGTCGCGGGGCTCGACGCGCTTCAGGGTCAGGTCGCGGTGGTGCACTCGCCGCGCGCGGCACGCCGGCTCGCGGAATTGATCGATCCGGATCGGCGCGCGACCGTCCGGCTCGCGGCAATCAGCGCGGCGGCAGCCGAGGCCGCGGGCGATGGCTGGGAGGAGGTCCGGGCCGCGCGGGCGCCCAATGACACGGACCTTCTGGCTCTCTGCGCCCGGCTGTGCGAGACTTGAGCCCAACGATGGCTACCGCACCGCATCGCACCGGGCTTGGTTGGGGCACCCGGCTTCTTCTGGTGATCGCCTTGCTTCTTGCTGGCGCGGCCGGAGCGGCCTGGGCACTCGCACACTATGAGCAGGCGGCGCAATTCCTCGGGATCGGCCCGAAACCGCCGCCTTCGGCCACCATGCCGAGCAGGGCCCCGCCTCAAAAGATCGCCCTTGTGGCCGGGGCCGCGGCTGAATCGCAGGAAATCGAAAAGATCGAGGATCGCCTCGAGCAGGTTGAGACGACGACGGAGCGCGTGGAAGGGTCGGCGGGAAGAGCCGACGCTCTGCTCGTCGCCTTCGCGGCGCGCCGTGCTGTCGATCGCGGTGTTGCGCTCGGTTATCTCGAGCCATTGCTGCTAGACCGGTTCGGGCGGACCCATCCACGCGCAGTGGCCACTATCGTCACCGGCTCGCACGCCCCCGTCCGGCTTAACGACCTGACGAGCCAATATCGCGAACTCGGCCCGGTACTTCGCTCGTCCGCGCCGACGGACGGATGGGTTTCGCAATTCCAGCGCGAGCTTGGCTCCCTGGTCCAGATCAGGCGCGCCGATCGCCCGTCGACGCAACCCGACGCGCGCTATCTCCGGGCGCTCTCCGCACTGGAAAACGGCGAGGTCGACATCGCTCTGGCCGAAACCATGCGCCTGCCGGGTGCCGGAAGGGCCGAGCAGTGGATCCGGCAGGCCCGCCAATATGTCGCCGTGCAACGCGCCCTGGACGAGATCGAATTGGGCGCTCTTCTGGCCAGAAACGACTTCCCGGCCGCCTGAAAGGGCTTGGCAAATCGCGCCCGCGGTGCGATTCCTGTTCTCGCGCCGGGTGGAACAGCCTGCGTTCAGCAAATCATCGCTAAGCTGCTGGCGCTGTGGGTTTTTGGTGGGGGAGACGTGTCGTCATGACGTCAACTTGGCTTAGCCTTGGCCTGGCCGTGATTGCGCTCGGCCAGTCGGGGTCCAGTCTATCGGCTCAGACCGCGGTGGCGGTGAGTGCTGCAGCCGTGCAGCCTGCGCAAGCGGCTCGACCGCCGCAGGCTCCGGTCTATTTGGCGAAGCGGGTCGACGAACTTGGCAAGGCGTTCAATGGACGGGTCGGCATTGCCGTCCGCTCCGTCAATGAGGGCTGGAGCACGTCGTGGAACGGGGACGAGCTCACGCCGCAGCAGAGCGTCAGCAAATTGTGGGTCGCGATCACCGCGCTCGACGCAGTGGATCGGGGCCGCGTCCGCCTCGACGAACGGGTCACTTTGACTCGCGGAGACCTCACGCTCTTTCACCAACCGGTTGCGCAGAAGGTCCTCGGCGGCGGCACGACGATGAGCCTCGGCGAGCTGATGTATCAGGCGCTCACCAAGAGCGACAACACGTGCAACGACAAGCTCATGCGCTCGGTCGGCGGCCCGGAAGCGGTGCGCGCAATGATCCGTGCCAAGGGCCTTGGAGCGATCCGCTTCTACGATGGCGAGAGATCGCTCCAGAGTCGCATCGCAGGTCTTACCTGGACGCCCAGCTACTCGATCGGCCGCGCCTTCTATGATGCGCGCAACGCCTTGCCGATGTCGCTGCGCCGGGCCGCCTTCAATCGTTACCTCGAAGACCCGTATGACGGCGCGTCCGCCAATGCGATCGTGGACGCTTTGGCGGCGCTGAAGCGCGGCGAGCTGCTTTCGTCTTCGTCGACTGCGCGGCTGCTGACGATCATGAGCCAGACGTCGACGGGCAAGAATCGCCTGCGCGGCGGCTTGAAGCCGGGCTGGACCCTGAGCCACAAGACCGGCACCGGCCAGGTGCTCGGCGCGACCCAGGCCGGCTACAACGACATCGGGATCCTGACCGCGCCGGACGGGCGCAGCTATTCGGTGGCGGTCATGATCAAGAAGACCGCGACGCCGCTGGGGGTCCGGATGAAGCTGATGAACGACGTGGTCCGCGCGACCATCGTGCAGCACGAGATGCGCTACAGCCCCGCCAAAACGCTCTGACCGGATCGGACGGGGACTTCAGAGAAGTCGCTGGAGCGGGCGAAGGGATTCGAACCCTCGACCCCAACCTTGGCAAGGTTGTGCTCTACCCCTGAGCTACGCCCGCTCGTGGCGTTTGCGCGATTCCCGCGCTGGAGGCGGCCCGCTACCAGCCACCCCAATGCTTTGCAAGCGCTCCGCGCGGTAAAGTGCCCAACCCTCGCCGGACAGCCGCCCGCTGTTGCCATAGTCGACCAGATGCCAGGTCGTATCGCAACGGACGACCTCCTTGCGGACCGGGATCGGCGACCAGCGCGCTCCGAGGAGATACTCCGCCGGATCGCAGCCCGAGGCGGTCTGGAAGCGGTAGCCCCGACGCTCGCCGGCCGCGATCAGCACGGCCTTCAGCCGCTCTTCGGCGAAGGCGACGGTTGGGCTGTGCTTCGACTGCGCTTGGATGATCTGCAGCGGCCGGTCGGGGTCGCCGCGGCGTAGTTGGATGAGTTGCGCATCGCCCCACAATCCGCCGCCGACCATGATTGCCAGCACCGCAACCGCAATTGCGCTTCGGGCGGGGGGTGCCCGCAGTTCCCGGCCAACCCAGATCGAAACGAGCAGCAGGACCCCAATTGCGCTCGACAGATAGTAGCGCGCGAATTCCGGATTGCCGGACCGGGTCAGCGCTACGCCGAGGGGGACGCTGAGGATCAGCAGGGGAAGAAGCAGGCGCCAGCGCCCGACCCACTTCGGCGGCTTTGCGGCGATCCAGACGGCAAGCAGGCCGAGCAGAGCAGGAGCCAGCCACCAAGGGCCGAAGGCTATGCCGAGCGTCGTCGCGGACAAATCGCTCATCGCCAGGGCGTAGCGGTCGACCGTGAACGGCGAATAGCCTCCGACGCGCATTCCTCCGGGACTTGCGTTGGCAGCGGCGAACACGCCCGCAATCACCAGGGCGCAAGCTGCGATGGGGGGTCCCATGACCCTCATCGTCGACCGCAGGGCATCGGACGGCCCGCGCTCGGACCGGCGGACCGCAAAGACCCAGATCGACAGCAGGCCGACGAACGCCGCCATCGTCAGATGGGAAAGCATACCGAACAACGCCAGGATCGTGAGTCCCATCACCGGCGCTTCCGTCGGCTCGCCCTCCAGCCACCGGTCCAGCATCAGCAGCATCACCATCGCCGCCAGCAGCATCAGCGCGTAGCCGCGTGCCTCCGACCCATAGGTGACGAGGATCGGTGCCACCGCAAACAGGAGCGCCGCCACGACGGCCGCGCCCGCCGATCGCCTGGCTCCGATTAGCGCCGCGACGAGGATTGTCAAAGTTCCGGCCGTGATTGCCGGCGCCCGCGCCAGCAGCGGCGATCCCTGCAGTCCGATCGCCTGCAGCCAGAGCGAATAGAGGTGGTGATTATTGTCGTGGTTGATGGACAGGAACACGCCGAGTGGAGTCTGCACCTCGACTGCGTGCAGCGCCGACCAGGCCTCGTCCGTCCACAGCGCACCGCCGGCCGCGGCGAGCACGCGTAGCAAAAGGCCGACGGCCACTGCCGCCGCGATTGCGTACCAGACGCTGACTGACAGGCGTGCGCTTCGTACGGCCATGGCGCCGCACTAGCCGCAACGGGTTAAGCCCGCGTTATGGTTCGCTCGCGGCTTGTGGCGAGCGGCACAGCCGACCATATGGGCCGCCACACGACAGCAGGAGTCTTGGAAGCGTGGCGACCCTTGGCATGAGCGAAGTCGAACGCGAAGCCGTCGAGCGCCTGCAGCGCGATGTCATCGAACCGTCGATGACCAACCTCGTGCTGCTGGATTTCTGGGCGGAGTGGTGCGGCCCCTGCAAGCAGCTCAGCCCGATCCTCGACAAGATCGCGGCCGATTATGCCGACAAGGCGGTGAAGCTGGTCAAGATCGACGTCGACCAGGACAAGCTCATCGCATCGCAGTTTCAGATCCAGTCGATCCCGACCGTCTACGCCTTCTTCAAGGGCCAACCGGTCGCCGACCTCACCAATTATCGCAGCGAGGGACAGCTCAAGCGCGTCATCGACCAGTTGCTCACACAGCTTGGGGTGAAGGGCGAAGCGGCGGAGCAGCAGGCGGAAATCGAGCCGCTGATTGCCATGGGCGAGGGCGTGCTGGCCGATGGCGATGCGCCCCGCGCAGTTTCGATCTTCCAGCAGATCCACGACATGGCGCCTGACAATCCCACGGTGATCGGCGGCCTCGCCCGCGCGCTGCTTGCCGCGGGTCAGGCGGACGAGGCTCGCGCGCTTCTCGACGGAGCGCCGGCCGAGGTGGCGAACCATGCGGACGTCAGCCGCGCCCGTGCCGCGCTCGAACTGATCGAGGCGGCGCCCGAGATCGACAATTCGGAGATCGAAGCGCGGATCGCCGCCAACCCGGACGATCTCGGTGCCCATTATGATCTCGCCGGCGCGAAGATGGCGGGGGGCGACCGCGACGCGGCAGCCGACATCCTTCTCGACATCGTCGGCCGCGATCGCGACTGGAACGAAGGCGCTGCCCGGCAGCGGCTCCTTCAGCTGATCGAGGCGCAAGGCCTCGAAGACCCATGGGCGCGCACGCAGCGGCGGCGGCTTTCGGCGCTCCTGTTCACATGAGCGGCAAGCGGCCAATGCGGCTGCCGATCTTCCCTCTCCCCGGAGCGATCCTCTTCCCCCGTTCGCAGCTTCCGCTGCACATCTTCGAGCCGCGCTACCGCGACATGGTGCGCGATGCGCTGGATGGTCCGGGCCGCATCGGCATGGTCCAGCCGCATGCACCGGAGGACGAAGGCGCACCCCTCTATCCGGTCGGTTGCGTCGGTGACATCGTCGGCGTCGAGGAGCTGGACGACGGTCGATACAACATCATCCTGCACGGCGCGACGCGCTTCCGGCTGATCGCGGAGGCGGACCTCGAGACGGCCTATCGCAATGCCGATGTCGATTCGGGCGCCTTCGACGACAACGAGCCGCCGCCGCTGTCGATGACCCTCCGCGCCGAAGTGGAACGGGAAGCCCGGCGCCTCGGCGATGCGATGCGATTGCAGGTCGACTGGGCGGCTGTTCAGCGGCTCGACGACGAGATGCTGGTCAATGCCATCGCTCAGGTCGCCCCGTTCGACGTCGGAGCCAAGCAGGCCCTGCTCGAAGCCGCGACCCTAGACGATCGTGCCGATTTGCTCGTCCAGCTGATGCAGTTCCAGCGGGCGGCGGTCAGCGGCGCCGAAGTCCAGCCGACGCTTCAATAATCAGATCGGCAGCCCGCGCAGCAGCAGCGGAAGCTCGCCGCTCGTTCCGCGCGCTTCGTTCATCAGCTTGTTCTTGATCGGACTCAGCCGGTCGATCATGCCCATTCCGAAGCGGCGGACCGCGGATGCGGTCTTTCCGGGAATGCCGTAGATCCGGGTCAGGCTGTCCGTCGCCACCGCCACCGACAGCGCGTCGAGCGAACGCCAGCGCTGATACCGGTCGAGCAATTGCTTGTCGCCGAGGTCGAGGCCCAGCCGCGACCCTTCCACGAGCACCTGCGCGAACGCGGCGGCGTCGCGGAAACCGAGGTTCAGTCCCTGCCCCGCAATCGGATGGATCGCATGCGCCGCATCGCCGACAAGGGCCAGTCTTTCGTCCACGATCCGCGCCGCGTGATGGAAGCCGAGCGGATAGGTAGAGCGCGGCGCCGCCATTGCGATCTTGCCGAGGAAACCGCCCATCGCCGCCTGCGCCTCGCCCGCGAACTGCTCGTCGCTGAGCGACATCCAGCCGGCGGCGTCGTCCTTGGGCACCGACCAGACGATAGCCGAGCGGTGCCCCTTCGCATCGTCGGTCATAGGCAGCAGCGCGAACGGGCCGGTGCGGAAGAAAATCTCGTAGGCTATATTGCCGTGCGGCCGCTCGTGCCGAAGCGTCGAGACCACCGCCATATGGTCGTACTTCCAGCGGGCGAGCGGAATACCCGCCGTCTCCCGCGTCGGCGACCGACGGCCATCGACGGCGGCAAGAACCGGGGCGCTGAGCTTCCGGCCATCGTCGAGCGAAACGACAACGCCATGCGTTCCGCGCTCGACCGTTTGCGGCCTCGACTTCCACAGCATCCAAAGATTGCGACCGGCTTCCGCCCGCTTCAGCAGGGCCGCCCGCAAGTGCCTGTTCTCGTGCATGACCCCAAGCGGCTCATCGTCCTCCGGCTCGAACGCCAGGCCGCCCGGCTGAAGGCCGTCGGCGACCTGGATCGTCCGGATCGGGCAGCCGGGCTCGGGTAGATGCTCGGTCACTCCGATCGTCTCGAGCATGCGCATCGAGCTGGAGGAAACGGCGCTGGTGCGGCCATCGAAGGCCGCGGTCTTGCGATCGGCAGGGTCCGCGGGATCGATGAGAATCGCCGAAAGACCGCTCGAATCGAGCGCGGAGGCGAGGGTCAGTCCCACCAGGCCGCCACCCAGAATGATCACGTCCGCACGGTCCATGGAGATGCGCACTACCGGTCCGTCGCATCGACGCCAAGGCATCGCTTGACCGCGGACTCGCCAAGGAGGCATTCTACCCCGGGAGTTTGGTGGGGGTTTGATCGATGGCGACCGCGGCTGTGCGGACCCATAAACGGGAGCTTGAGCCCCATTGGCGCGATGCCTTGCGCGCGTCCGTGAAGCGGCTCGCCCTGCGCACGTGGGGCGCGATCCTGCTCGGCTTTGCCATTGCGACCGCCCTCGCGCTCGCGACTCACAATACGACCGACCCGTCGTTCAGTACGGCCGCCGGCGGACCACCCGCCAACTGGATCGGCACGTTCGGCGCTTATGTCAGCGACGCCCTTCTGCTGCTTTTCGGCATGGGGTCGGTGCTTTTCCTTCCCGTCCTCGCGCTCGCCGGGCTGCGGATGATGCGCCTCGAGCCGACGGGCAGGGTGGTACGCGCTCTGCTGGTGGCGGGCGCTGGGGCCATCCTCATCGGAATCGCGCTCAGCCTGACCAGCGCATCGGCGGTGTCCGGCCTCCCGGGCGGCTGGGGCGGCGCGCTCGGGCTCGGCGCGGCCTATGGAGTCGAAGCCGGGATTGGGCTCATCCGCGACGACGCGATCGCCGACCCGGTCCGGCTCGTCGCTTTGGTGATTTTCGCGCTCGCCGGGCTGCTCCTCGGTTATCTCGCGCTCGGCCTTCAGGCGACCGAGCGGGCCTGGATGGGCGGGATCTTCAAGCGCGAGCCACGGCCTAGGGTGGCGGCTCCGCGACGAACCATGGAAACCGCCGACGATCGTCCAACCAGCGCCGCACCTCCCCGGTCCCGTCCGGCAGTTGCGGTCGCCGAGCCTTCACGTCCGGTGGCGGCAGCGCAGCCGCGTGGCAAGCGCCCGCCCGCGTCCCAGCAAAGCCTGGCCCTCGGCGACAATTTCCAGCTCCCCGCGCTCGACCTGCTGGCGCCCGCGCCGGAGAAGGGCCGGTCGCAGATCGACCGCGCCGGTCTCGAGCGCAACGCGCGCCTCCTCGAATCCGTGCTCGAGGATTTCCACGTCCGCGGCGACATCGTCGAGGTTCGTCCCGGCCCCGTCGTCACCATGTACGAGCTCGAACCGGCCAGCGGCATCAAGGCGAGCCGAGTGATCCAGCTTGCCGACGACATCGCCCGCAACATGTCCGCGCTGTCCGCACGCGTGGCGACCATCCCGGGCCGCAGCGTCATCGGCATCGAGCTTCCAAATCCCAAGCGCGAGGCGGTGGCGCTCTCCGAGCTGATCGGAAGCCAGGCCTACGCCGACCAGAACATGTCGCTGCCCCTGATCCTCGGCAAGAATATCGCCGGCGATCCGGTCATCGCCGACCTCGCGCCCATGCCGCACCTCCTCGTCGCCGGCACCACCGGTTCGGGCAAGTCGGTCGGGCTCAACTGCATGATCCTGTCGCTGCTCTACCGGATGACACCCGACGAATGCCGGCTGATCATGATCGATCCCAAGATGCTCGAACTGAGCATGTACGACGACATCCCGCACTTGCTCGCGCCCGTTGTTACCGAGCCGTCGAAGGCCATCCGTGCGCTCAAGTGGACGGTCGAGCAGATGGAGGAGCGCTATCGCATGATGGCGAACCTCGGGGTCCGCGCGCTGCCGAGCTTCAACCAAAAGGTTCGTGAAGCGAAGGCCAAGGGCTCCAAGCTCGGGCGGCGCGTCCAGACGGGCTACGACGCAAGCAGCGGCCAGCCGCTCTACGAGGTCGAGGAGCTGGAATACGACGTCCTGCCGCAGATCGTGGTCGTGGTCGACGAGCTTGCCGACCTGATGATGACCGCCGGCAAGGAGGTCGAATTCCTGATCCAGCGCCTCGCCCAGAAGGCGCGTGCCGCCGGCATCCATCTGATCATGGCGACGCAGCGGCCGTCGGTCGACGTCATCACCGGCGTCATCAAGGCCAATCTGCCCACCCGCATCAGCTTCCAGGTCACCAGCAAGATCGACAGCCGCACCATCCTCGGCGAGCAGGGCGCCGAGCAGCTGCTGGGCAAGGGCGACATGCTCTACATGCCCGGCGGCAAGCAGATCATCCGCGTGCACGGCCCGTTCGTCAGCGACGAGGAGGTCCGGGCAGTCGCCGAGCATTGGCGCAGGCAGGGCGTGCCCGACTACATCCAGGCCGTCACCGAGGAACCCGAGGACGGCGGCTACATGTTCGACGGCCAGCCGAGCGGCGAGGACGACGCCGAGACCCAGCTCTTCCGCAAGGCGGTGCAGATCGTCGCCGAAAGCCAGAAGGCCTCGACCTCCTACCTCCAGCGGCAGTTGCGCGTCGGGTACAACAGCGCCGCGCGGCTCATCGAGCGGATGGAGAAGGAAGGCTTGGTCGGCCAGCCCGACCACGTCGGCCGCCGCGAAGTACTGATCGACCCGGACGGGCATCCGATCTGACCCGGGGCGACCCTGAACGGAACGGAACCGGAAGGTTCAGACCGCATTCAATGGGCGAACGCCAAACCGGCCGGAAATCCCAGGAGTTTTCGTTGAAATGAGCTTTCCGACACAATTTGCACGCGCCCTCGCGCCCCTTGGGATCGTCGCCATGGCGGCGCCCGCTCAGGCGCAGTCGAGCGACATCGCCAAGGTCGAGGCGCACCTCTCCGCCGTCCAATCGATGACGGCCAACTTCACGCAGACGGACGCGCGAAACCGCGTTGCGCGCGGCACGGTTCAGCTGAAGCGCCCCGGACGCATCCGCTTCCAATATCAGGGCAATGACCTCGTCCTCGTCGGCAACGGCAACAAGCTGACGTTCGTCGACTATGCGGTCGGCCAGAAGAACAGCTGGGATCTGAACAAGACCCCGCTCGGCATCCTCCTGGCCGCGAACCCCGACATCAACCGCATCGCCCGCATCGTTCCGCAAAAGGACCCGCGCATCCTGGTCGTCCGCGCCCGCGACGCGCGCCGGCCGGAATTCGGCACGCTCCTGCTCGCCTTCGTCCGCAATCCGTCCGCGCCGGGCGGGCTGCTGCTCGAAGGCTGGACCGCGATCGACGCGCAGAACAAGCGCACGACGATCAAGCTCGACAGCCAGCGCTACAATGTCGCGGTGCCCGAAAGCGCCTTCGCTTATGCGGAGCCTAAAAAGCGCAGGTGATCAAAAAACGTAGTCGATTGAAACGGTTCATCGGCGCGTCAGGTTCATATTGGTAAACGGGATTCTGGTTCAGCAATTGCTAGGGGTTTCCCCCTGTTACCCTTGCGCCGCTGGACCACCTTGCGTGACGAACGCTTGGTCGGCCCTCGCTCCACGCCCCCGGAGCGGGGGCCTTTTCTTTGCGTAGAAAACAGAACGGGCTAAGCGCAGCTTCGTGGGCAAGAGCATCAAGATCGCATCCTGGAACGTGAACTCGGTCCGCGCACGGATCGGCATCATCTCGCGCCTTCTCCGCGAGGAAAGGCCGGACGTCCTCTGCCTCCAGGAAACCAAGGTTACCGACGACATCTTTCCTGCGGGTCTGTTCGCCGACCAGGGCTATGTGCATCGCCAGCTCAAGGGCCAGAAGATGCATCACGGCGTCGCCATCCTCAGCAAGGTCGAGCTCGGTGAGCCGGGCAGTCATGACTGGCAGGACAATGGCGAAGCGCGTCACGTCGGCGTCCGACTTCCGTGCGGGCTGCGGCTGGAGAACGTTTACGTTCCCGCCGGCGGCGACATCCCCGACCGCAAGCTCAATCCCAAGTTCGGCCAGAAGCTCGACTTCATCCAGCGGATGACGCGCTGGTCAGAAGGCCTTCGTGAGCCAACGCTCATCGTCGGCGACTTCAACGTCGCGCCGCTCGAGTGCGACGTCTGGAGCCACAAGGCCCTGATCGACGTCGTCAGCCACACTCAGGTCGAGATCGACGCGCTGACGCAGATGCAGCAGGCGCATGACTGGGTCGATATCGGCCGCACCTTCGTCCCCGCGCCGGAACGCAACTTCACCTGGTGGAGCTACCGCTCTCCCGACCATACGAAGAACGATCGCGGCCGCAGGCTCGACCATATGTGGGTCTCGCCCGACGCGGCGGAGCGCGTCCTCTCGCATCGCGTGCTCGAGCCGTGCCGGAGCTGGGAGCGGCCGTCGGACCATGTGCCGCTCATCTGCGAGGTTGCCATTTGAGCCGCGACCAAGCGGTCGAACGGGCGATCGCCGCGCTGCGCACCGGACGAGCCGTCCGGATCGAAGGGCAGGAGACGCTGACGTTCGTCTCGATCGAAACCGCGACGCCGGAAATGCTGACGCTGCTCGATCCCGACGCAGCGGCGCCTTTGCTGCTGAGCGGTAGGCGAGCCGCGGCCCTTTCGCTGGCAAACGAGCGCGACGCCGCAGACCCCGATCAGCCGGTGCTGATCGCCCGCGAAGCCTGGCTCGATGCTTCCGCCGCGCTGACGCTCGCAGACCCGGCGCAGGATTTCGCCCGCGCACCGCTCGGTCCGCTCCAGCCGCAACATCACCATTCAACCGATAGTGCGAAGGCCGCCCTGGCGCTGGCGCGCTCGGGAGGACTGCTTCCGGCGCTCTGGATCATCGAAGTCGACAACAACGCGACCGCGGTCGATCTCAGCGAGCTGACAGACGAGCGCCTCCGCCCCGACGTGACCCTCCTGTCCCGCGCGCGCCTGCCGCTGTCCGACATGCCCGACACGCAGATCTTCGCCTTCCGCGGATCGGACGACGGGCAGGATCATGTCGCCCTGCTGGTGGGTGCCTTCGGCGGCAAGCCTCCGCTCGTCCGCCTCCACAGCGAGTGCCTGACCGGCGACGTGTTCGGCTCGCTCAAATGCGATTGCGGCCCTCAGCTCAAGGAAGCGCTGCGCCTGATCGGAACCGCGGGCGGGGGGGTCCTTCTCTACCTGCGGCAGGAAGGCCGGGGCATTGGACTTGCGAACAAACTGCGCGCCTACGCGCTACAAGACCGCGGCCTCGACACGGTCGACGCCAATCTTCGCTTGGGCTTCGCCGACGACGAGCGCGACTATGCTCACGCCGCAGCGATCCTGCGCGCGCTCGGCATCGACGAAGTCCGTTTGCTCACCAACAATCCGGCGAAGGTCGAAGCCCTCGAACGCGAGGGCATCAGGGTCGCCGAGCGCGTCGCGCACCACATGCCGTCCAACCCGCACAACGCCGATTATCTCGCCGTTAAGCGCGAGAAGAGCAGACACCTGCCCTAGCGGACGAGGCCCACCGCGGTCGCTAGGCCGAGAAACAGCAGGAAGCCCATCGAGTCCGTGATCATCGTCACGAACACCGACGATGCCACCGCCGGATCGGCACCGGCGCGCTCCAGCGTCAGGGGAACCAGCACACCTGCGAAACCGGCAACGATGATGTTGACGAGGATCGCCGCCGCGATGACTCCGCCCAGCGGGGCGCTGCCGAGCACGAGCGTGACCCCGACCCCGATCAGGAAGGCGATGGTCAATCCGTTGAGCACGGCGACGCGAACTTCGCGCCACACCGCTCGCCAGCGGTTCGACCCGGTCAGCTGGTTGGTAGCCAATGCTCGCACCGTAACCGCAAGCGTCTGCGTTCCCGCATTCCCGCCCACGCCGGCAACGATGGGCATGAGCACGGCGAGGATCGCCAGCCGCTCAATCGATTCCTCGAAGTGGCTGATCACGAAAGCGGCGACCAGCGCGGTGAGCAGGTTGGCGATCAGCCACCGGACTCGGGCGCGGTAGCTCTCGCCGACCGGCTCATTAATGTCGCCGTCGTCGCCCGCGCCGGACAGCAGCAGGACGTCCTCGCTCGCCTCTTCCTGGATGATGTGGATGATGTCGTCGACGGTGATCATCCCGACCAGCCGCCCCGACCCGTCCACCACGGCGGCCGAGACAAGCGCATATTTCTGGAAGCGCAGGGCGACGTCTTCCTGGTCCATGTCGACCGGAATCAGCGTCTGCTCGCGCGCCATGATTTCGCTGACGGGGACCGTCCGTGGGGAACGGAGAATGGTCGAAAGCTTGCAGGTCCCGACCGGATGATGGTCCGGGGAGACGACGAACACTTCCCAGAAATCCGTCGGCAGATCGTCCTCGGAACGAAGGTAGTCGATGACCTGGCCGACCTTCCAATGCTCGGGCACAGCGCAAAGGTCGCGCTGCATCAGGCGGCCGGCGGATTCCTCCGGGAAGCTCAGCGCTTCCTCGACCGCGGCGCGGTCGTCCGGCTCCATCTTCTCGAGAACCGCCTGCTGCTCGTCCTCGTCGAGATCTTCGATGAGCGCGACGGCGTCGTCGGTCTCCATCTGGCCCGCGAGGTCGGCGACCTGCTGCGGCTCCATCTCGTCGATCAGGTCCTCGCGGACATAGTCGTTGAGCTCGGCGAGCACGTCCGGGCTGATGATCCCCGCCAGCGCCTTGACCAGCCCCTCGCGCTCGTCCCGCGCGGCAAGCTCGATCAGGTCGGCGATGTCGGCGGGGTGGAGCGGCTGGACCAGCTCCCGGGCGGTCTCGTCGTCGCCCGCCTCGACCGCGTCCAGCACCTTGTCGACGAACTCGGGCCTAAGGCGATCCTCGTGGTCGATCGGGGCCTGCGGCTTCGATTCGGGTGGCGCGGCGGCGGTATCGCTCTCGCTCATGCCTTTTCACCCCTGCTCGACCCGTGCGGGCCGTCCTATTGCCGTGCCTGCACTGGCGCAACCCGCCGCGCGCGCCTAAATCGCCGCCACTTCCCACTTTGTCCGGAGTAAGATCGATGTCCGACGGCGACCGCCTTGTTTTCAACCTTTCCAGCGGCGGCGACGTCGTCATCAAGCTTCGGCCGGACCTAGCGCCCGGCCATGTCGAGCGCATCACGGAGCTGACCAAGAGCGGCTTCTACGACGGCGTTCCGTTCCACCGCGTGATCTCCGGCTTCATGGCCCAGGGCGGCGACCCAAGCGGGCGCGGCACCGGCGGTTCGGACCTTCCCAACCTGAAGGCGGAATTCAGCCGCGAACCGCACGTTCGCGGCGTCTGCTCGATGGCCCGCACGCAGGACCCGAACAGCGCCAACAGCCAGTTCTTCATCTGCTTCGACGACGCGCGCTTCCTCGACAACCAGTACACCGTCTGGGGCGAGGTCGAGAGCGGCATGGAGCATGTCGACGCCCTCCCGAAGGGCGAGCCGCCCTCGAGCCCTGGTAAGATCGTCAAGGCCGAAATCCGGCCTGCGAGCTGAAGATGGAGCCGCGGCCGGTCACGCTGATCACGGGAGCGTCGGCCGGCCTTGGAGTTGAATTCGCTCGGCAGTGCGTGGGGCGCGGTGAGGAGGTCGTCCTCGTCGCCCGCCGCAAGGATCGTCTGAACTCGCTCGCGGCCGAACTTGGCAATGCTCATGGCATCGCCGTTGACCTGGGTGTTCCCGGTGCGGCGACCGAGATCCTTGCCGAAATCCAGTCGCGCGGCCTGTGGGTGCGTACGCTCATCAACAATGCCGGCTTCGGCCTTCGCGGCCGCTTCGATCAGCTGCCGCTCGACCGTCAGCTGGAGATGATCGACCTCAACATTCGCGCGCTGATCGACCTCAGCTTCATCGTGATCCCCGAAATGGTGCAGCGCGGCGGCGGCTCTATATTGAACGTGGCCTCGACGGCTGCTTTCCAGCCCGGCCCCAGGATGGCGGTGTACTTCGCCACCAAGGCATTCGTGCTCTCCTTCACGGAGGCGCTCCACGAGGAATGGAAGGACCGCGGGATCAGGGTCACTGCGCTTTGCCCGGGACCCACTCGAACGGAATTCGGCGACGTCGCGGGCATCAAGACATTGGGCCGGTTCGACCGCCTCTCGATGGAAGCCGGGCCTGTGGTTCGCGCCGGCTTGGACGGCCTGGAGCGCAACAGGGCGATCGTCATTCCAGGAAGTACCAACAAGCTGGGCGCATGGTCGACGCGTTTCGCTCCGCGCTCGGTCGTTCGGAAGATCGCGGGGTCGCTGAAATTTTAGGGGGCTTTTCTGAGGCTCGGCGGTTCCCACATTGAACTCTATCGAAACGTCGTCGTTACGGATACGGCACGAGAGCGGAGAAGGTTGAGTGGCTGATACCGACACGATCGAACGGCCTGTGACGACGCGGGTTCAGGTAGCAAACTTGCCCCCCGCCGATGGCGGCCGCGGCTTCGCCCGCCTTCCCCTCAACCTGATGAAGGCGCTCGGCCTTAACGAAGGCGACGTCATCGAGATCATCGGCAAGCGCACGACGACGGCGCGGGCGCTGCGCCCTTACCCAGAAGACGCGGGACTCGACATCATCCGCCTCGACGGTCTCCAGCGCTCGAACGCTCGTGTCGGATCCGGAGACTATGTCGAGGTCAAGAAGACTCAGTCGAAGCCCGCGACGCGCGTTATCTTTGCGCCTGCGCAGGACAATGTCCGGCTGCAGGGCTCCGCCAATGCGCTGAAACGCAGCTTCGCGGGCCGTCCAGTGGTGGAGGGCGATGTCGTCGCCACCACCGGGCACCAGCGCATCGATTCCAGCATGCCCGAAGAAGTACGGCAAATGCTCAACGCTCCGGCCTTCGCGCTGCAGGAAGTGCGGCTGATGGTGGTCGGCACGACGCCCAAGGGTATCGTCCACGTCGACGCCAGCACGCAGATCGAGCTCCTGCCCGAATATCGCGAAGGCGATGGCGAGCGCCGCGCCGACGTCACCTATGACGATCTCGGCGGCATGCGCGACACGATCGACGCACTGCGCGAGATGGTCGAACTGCCGCTGCGCCACCCCGAATTGTTCCAGCGCCTCGGCGTAGATCCGCCGAAGGGAGTGCTGCTGCATGGACCGCCGGGAACCGGCAAGACCCGGCTTGCACGCGCGGTCGCCAACGAGAGCGACGCAAAGTTCTTCCACATAGCCGGCCCGGAGATCATGGGCTCGGCCTATGGCGAGAGCGAAAAGCGCCTGCGCGAGTTGTTCGAGCAGGCGGCTGCCTCCGCTCCGTCGATCATCTTCATCGACGAGATCGATTCGATCGCTCCCAAGCGCAGCCAAGTCACGGGCGAAGCCGAAAAGCGCATCGTCGCCCAGCTGTTGAGTCTGATGGATGGGCTCGAGCCGCGGCAGAACCTCGTCGTCATCGCGGCGACCAACCGGCCGGAGGCAATCGACGAGGCGCTCCGGCGTCCGGGCCGCTTCGACCGCGAGATCGTCGTCGGCGTGCCCGACGACAAGGGCCGGCGCGAGATCCTCGGCATTCACACTCGCGGAATGCCGCTCAGCCCGGAGGTAGACCTCGATGAGCTGGCGCGGCAGACCTACGGCTTCGTCGGGGCCGATCTTGCAGCGCTGACCCGCGAGGCGGCGCTGGAGGCCGTGCGCCGGATCATGCCCAAGCTCAACCTCGAGGATGAGAGCGTTCCCGACCGAGATCCTCGACGCTCTTTCGGTCGGCCCGCACGATTTCATCAACGCCCTCAAGCGCGTGCAGCCCTCGGCGATGCGCGAAGTGATGGTCGAAACCCCGTCGGTCAAATGGGACGATGTCGGCGGTCTCGACGCTGCCCGTGACCGCCTTAAAGAGGGTGTCGAGTTGCCGCTCAAGCATCCGGAGGCGTTCCGCCGCCTTGGCATCCGCCCGGCCCGCGGGTTCCTCCTCTACGGCCCTCCCGGCACCGGCAAAACGCTGCTCGCCAAGGCGACGGCTCGTGAGAGCGAAGCCAATTTCATCGCCACTAAGTCGTCCGACCTGCTGAGCAAGTGGTATGGCGAGAGCGAGCAGCAAATCGCCCGGCTGTTTGCACGTGCCCGCCAGGTTGCTCCGACGGTCATCTTCATCGACGAGCTCGACAGCCTCGTACCCGCGCGCGGGGGCGGGATGGGCGAGCCGCAGGTCACGGAGCGCGTGGTCAACACGATCTTGGCCGAGATGGACGGCCTCGAGGAGCTCAACAACGTCGTGGTTATCGGCGCGACCAACCGGCCGAACCTGATCGACCCGGCGCTGCTTCGGCCGGGCCGCTTCGACGAGCTGATCTACGTCGGCACTCCGGATACGGCCGGACGCCGGCGCATCCTTGCCATCCACACTGGAGGAATGCCGCTGGCGAAGAACGTCGACCTGGAATTGCTCGCACAGCGGACCGACCGGTTCACGGGCGCGGATCTTGAGGATCTCGTCCGCCGCGCGGGCCTGACGGCGCTGCGGCGCGGCATCGACGCCAACGAGGTCACCATGGACGACTTCGAAGAGGCGATGAAGGAGACGCGGGCGTCGGTCACTCCGGAAGTGCTCGAAGAATATGAACGCATCCAGAAGACCCTGAAGAGCGAGGCATCGCAGCCGACCGGCATCGGGTTCGTTCTCCCGGGTATGCTCCGCTCCCGAGGCGGCGACGGCAAAGGTTCGGAGAGCTAGGCTACGGGCAGCTTCCTGTTGGCCCAGGCGCCGAGCGCCGAGCAGCAGCACGGCCGAGATCGCGAAAGGCAGGTTCGGGTCCACTAGGTAGAGCGCCATGCCCAGCGCGGGTGCAGCGACCCAGCTGATCCCGTTCGCCGACGTGATGACTCCGGCCACGCCGCCCTGTTGCGCCAGCGGCACCGCAAGCGAAGCCCCGCCGGTAAATCCCGGCCGCGTGAAGCCGAAGCCGAGCGAGGCAATCGCGAACGACAAGGTGATTCCGTAGAGGTCCGTGGCGATAAGCGCTCCGGCGCAACCGACGGCGGCGATCAGCGCACCCCATGAAATCAGGGCCCGCGGGCTCATGTGCAGGCGGGGGATGAGCCCCCATTGGCCGGCCAGCGTGGCCGATGCGCCGGCCATCATGACAATTGCAATTGAGGATTCGGACCCGTGTGGCTCCAGCGCCAGCCGGTCGATGACGAAAAAGCCCATGCAGGTGAGCGTCGCCGCCTGCGCATGCCCGGCAACCACGCCCGCGAGGATCCAGGGCCGGATTCGCGGGTCGTTCCACTTGAGTCTTTCTGCCGGCGCGAAGTGGCGGCAACGACGCTTGCTCCGGTCGGCTGCGAGGCAAGGGAAGGATAACTCATCGCCGCACCATGCCCGTTCCGACGGCCTGCCCGGTCGTTCGGCAACCACAGCAGGATGGCGATGAAGGTCAACAGCCCGATCAGCGAGAAAGCGAACAAGGGCCCGGAAAGTCCGAAGAAGGGCAGCACGAAAAGGGGCGCGACCGCGGGTCCGACGATCGTCCCGAGACCGAACGAGGATGCCAGCGCGGATAGTGCGGCGACACGCCCGCTGCGCCTCGTCTTGGAGGCGAGATAGGCCTGTGTCGCCGAGGGCGTGGCGCAACCCAGGCTGCCGTAGATCGCGCGGAACATGCCGAAAAGGAGGAAGGTCAGCCCTCCGCCGATCGCTCCCACCAGGCCGAAATGCAGGACGGCACCGCAAAGCAGCATCGAGACGATGAAACCGCTAACCCCAGCAGGGTCAGCGCCTTGCGCCCGTGGTGGTCGCTCTTTTCTGCCCAGAACGGAGCAAGCACGACCCACAGCACCGCCGACCAGGTGTAGGCAACCGCCACCCAAAAATCGGAAATCCCGATCTCGCGCCCAATCGCGGGCATGACCGATTGCAGCGCCGTGTTTCCGGCGGCCGCTACGAGCATCGCCGCATAGAGCAGCAGGAAATGAGTGCGCGAGAGCGCGGTCGTCCCGACCCGCTGAACTGAGGACTGGCGGAGCACTCTCCGCCTCTAGCCCTGACCTGCACCGCAACAAAAGCGCCGGATTGAACCAGTCTTGAGCCGCAACCGATCTTGTGCGATCCGAATGCCGCTCGGTTGATTCGATGGGGGGAGTTTGCCCATGCACCGAGCGTTCACTTCAGCTGCGACACTGCGCTCGCGCTAGCCCGTCAGCCCAGTCGCTACCATGGATGCCGCGGAGCTTCTCACGCGCATGGCCGCCGAACTCGCGCTTTTCGCGGGGGTCGGTTTCCTGCTGTTCGGTCTCAACGACCTTGCCGTCGACCTGATCTATTTCACGCGCCGCTTCTGGCGGTCGGCGACGGTCTACAAGCGCTACCGCCGCACCTACGCCAGCTATTACGTCTTCAACAAGAACCCGGGCTTCATCGCCATCTTCGTGCCCGCCTGGGACGAATCGACCGTCATCGCCTCGATGCTCAAGGCGACGCTGAAGCGTCTCGATTACCCCAATTACCGGATCTTCGTCGGCCACTATCGCAACGATCCGGCCACCGCAGCCGCCATCGCGAGCGTCAAGGACGACCGCGATCGAGGCCGTGCGGGTGCCGGCCGACGGCCCGACGACCAAGGCCGATTGCCTCAACCATCTCTACGACGCGCTGATCGCCCATGAACGGCAACCGAGCGGCCGGCGCAAGGCGATCGTGCTCCACGACGCCGAGGACGTCGTGCATCCGCTCGAGCTCGGCATCTTCGACCAGCTGATCGAGCGCGCCGCCGTGATCCAGCTGCCGGTCCTTCCGCTGGTCGACCCGAACTCGCGCTGGATCAGCGGCCATTATTGCGACGAATTCGCCGAGGCGCACATCAAGGAACTGGTCGTGCGCGAAGCGGTCGGCGCGGCGATCCCGCTGGCCGGCGTCGGCTGCGCAATCGCCCGCGAGCCGCTCGCCAGCTCGCCGCGATGCACGACGGACGGCCGTTCGCCGGCGCCAGCATGACCGAGGATTATGAAATGGGCCTGCGGATCGGCGCGCTCGGCCTCAAGACCATGTTCGTTCGCATTCCGGCGCGACCCGGCGAGCCGCGGCGTCGTCGCCAGCCGCGGCCATTTCCCGGCGACGCTCGGCGCGGCCGTCCGGCAGAAGGCGCGCTGGCTCGGCGGCATCGCCTTCGCCGGTTGGGACCGGCTCGGCTGGAGCGGCGGCCTCGGCGAGCGCTGGATGCGCCTGCGCGACCGGCGCGGACCGCTCGCCGCGTTGCTGATTGTCGCCGCTTATATGGCCGCTTTCCTCTGGTCCAGCTGTGGCTCGCCGAAGCGCTCGGCGCGCCGGTCCAGGTCGCGGATCGATCCGCTGCTTGTCGACCTTGCTCACGGTCAACGCCTGGCTGCTCGCCTGGCGAGTGCTGATGCGCGCCGCCTTCACCGCCTCGGCCTACGGGCTGGAGGAAGGGCCTGCTCTCGATGCCGCGCCTGGTCGTCGGCAATGTCATCGCCATGCTTGCGGCCTGCCGCGCTCTCGCTCCATTCCCGCGGGCGGCAGCCGCGCTGGGACAAGACCCGCCACATCTTTCCCGCAAGGAGGCTGCCGCGATGAGCGCGTCGCTTCGCTTTCTCGCGTCGCCGTGGTCGGCTGGGCCGGCTTGCGCGCGGTGACCGCTCGGCATGATCCCCGGCGCCGATGCCGTTCACCGTCGCGCGAGCGGAAGCCGCGCCGCCGGCGCCGTCGCCGATCGTCGCCGACGGAGTTCCCGCCGATTGCGCCGGTCGAGCCTCAGCCGAGCGCGCCGTCAGCGCGGCTATGCGCCTACCCGTACGGCTACTATCCGGCGCCGCCGCCCCGATCGCGCCATGCCGCGTCTACTATCCGGCAGCCGCCAGCCTCGCGGACGGTCACGGCTCCGCTGCCAGCCGCCGCAGCCGCAATCGGTCCGAGCCAGCCGCCCGAATTCTACTCGCCCGATCCCGCCGCTCGACGAATGGCGACCTGCGCGCAGGTCGCTCGCGGCGCGTTCGCCGGCCCGGCGCCGCAGAGCAGGCCCGCGCCTGCCAGCCGTCGCCGAGCTTCGATCCCGCGCAAGCAGCTCGACCGCCTGCAGCTCACCGCCTGGGCGCTGCTGCGCGGCGAGCCCGGGCACCGGCGTCGCTCGCCAGCGGCGGCACGCTCGGCGGCAGCCAGGCCGGCGCGCGCGCTGACCTATGCATTCGACCGTCGCATCGCGGCGTCGCTGCGCACCAGCTCGCCGGTCGGCGGCAGCCGCGGCGGCGAAGTCGCGGCCGGCGTCCGCTTCACGCCGTTCCGCTCGATCCCGGTCGCGCTCACCGCCGAGCGGCGCCAGGCGATCGGCGCTCGGCGGCGGGCGCGATCGGCCTTCGCCCTGTTCGCCGAGGGCGGCGTCTACCAGCAGCCGATGCCGTGGACTTCGCGCTCGACGCCTATGCCCAGGCGGGCGTCGTCGGCGTGCGCAGCCGCGACCTGTTCGCCGACGGCGGCGTGACCTTCACCCGGCCGGTGTTCGGCCGGTTCTCCGCGCGGCTTCGGCGTCTGGGGCGGCGTCCAGCCGGGCTCTACCGCGTCGACGCCGGGCCGCGCGTTTCGATGCGGGTCCGCAACAACGTCGCGCGTCCACCTCGACTAGCGCCAGCGCCTCGCCGGCAATGGCGCAGCCGGGCTCGGGCCCGGCGGTCACGCTCGGCGGCGGACTTCTAGAACGCGCCGGATCCGCCAAGCGGCTTGGCCTCCGGCTGCCTTTGCGGCTAGTCCGTTGAGCGCCGATGGACATCTACCTCCCGATCGCCGGCCAGTCGGTCAACGCGCTGCTCATCGTCGCGCTCGGCGGCCTGGTCGGCATGCTGTCGGGGATGTTCGGGGTCGGCGGCGGCTTCCTGACCACGCCGCTGCTGATCTTCTACGGCATTCCGCCGACCGTCGCGGTCGCCTCGGCCACGACCCAGATCACCGGCGCCAGCGTGTCGGGCGTGATGGCCCACATGCGGCGCGGCGGCGTCGACCTGAAGATGGGCGGCGGTGATGATCGCCGGCGGCCTGGTCGGCTCGCTTGATCGGCGCCGGGCTGTTCCGCCTGCTCCAGGCGAGCGGCCAGATCGACGTCGTCATCGGCTCGCTCTACGTCCTGCTGCTCGGCTCGATCGGCGGGCTGATGCTGAAGGACGCGCTGGTCGCGCTCGGCTACGTCAAGGCGACCGCGCCGAGGCCGCGAGCAGCCGCGCCACAACCGCTGGGTCGCCTCGCTGCCGCTGCGCTGGCGCTTCTACAGCGTCGGGCCTCTACATCTCGCCGCTGGCGCCGCTGGCGCTCGGCTTCGTCGCCGGCATCCTGACCGTGCTGCTCGGCGTCGGCGGCGGCTTCATCCTCGTCCCGGCGATGATCTACCTGCTCGGCATGGCGGCGCGCGTCGTCATCGGCACCAGCCTGGTGATGATCCTCGCGGTCAGCGCGGCGACGACCATGGTCCACGCGCTGACCACCCAGTGCGGTCGACATCGTGCTTGCCGCCCTGCTGCTGGTCGGCGGCGTCGTCGGCGCGCAATATGGCGCGCTGCTCGCGACCCGGCTCAAGCCCGACCTGCTGCGCCTCGCGCTGGCGGTCATCATCCTGCTCGTCGCGCTGCGCATGGCGCTCGGCCTCGCCTGGCGGCCCGACGAAATCTTCTCGATCGAATATCTGTGAGGCGCGTCCGCGCCGCTCGCTGCTGGCGCTCGCTGGCGCTCGCTGCTGATGGCGCAGGCCAAGCCGGTGCTGGTGCCCGACGTTTCCGCGCGCCGCATCGAGATCCGCTACAGCTTCACCGGCGCGCAGCTGCTGCTGTTCGGCGCGATCCTCTATCCCGGCGGCCGCGTGCCCGACCGGCCGGCCGACATCGTCGTCGTCCTGCAAGGGCCCGGTCCAGCCGATCCTCGTGCGCGAGAAGCAGAAGATCGCCGGCATCTGGATGAACGCCGAATTCCAACCGCTTCCGCTCGGCGCCCTCCTTCTATGCGGTCGCCTCGTCGCGGCCGATCGCCGAGCTGGTCGATGAGCGCACCGCCGCGATCTACGAGCTCGGCCTGCAGAACCTGCAGCTGTCGCCCGGCGGCGGCGCGCTGCCCGAAAAGGAGCGGCGGTTCGAGGCCGGCCTGCTCGACCTGCGCCAGCCGCGAGGGCCTCTATTCCGAGAACCCGCGCGGCGTCGAGATCAGCGAGGGCGTGCTCTACCGCGCGCGCATCGCCATCCCCAGCCAGGTCCCGGTCGGCACCTACACCGCCGAAACCTTCCTGATCGACCGCGGCCGGGTGATCGCCGCCGCGACGCGCGACATCGAGATCGGCAAGTCGCGGCTTCGAGCGCTTCGTCGCGCTCGCCGCCCGCCGCCACGCCTTCCTCTACGGCCTCGCCGCGGTGCTGCTGTCGCTGGCCTCGGCTGGGCCGCCGCCATGCGTGTTCCGCCGCCGCTTCTGAGCGTGCTTCTAAGCCAAATCTTAACCGCTGTCGCTTACTGCGCCGCTGAGTATGCGATTAACCAGGAGTGCGGCGAGCGACATGAACGATCAACCGAACCTGCAGCAGTTCGTCGACGAGATCAGCAGCTTCAGCGACGAGACGTGCGCCGAAGGCGGCCGGCCTCGCCCGTCGCCGAGCCTGCGGCCGATCGGCACGGTCGTCGAGATCGCCGGCTCCGGCTCGCGCGATCCGCATGGACGGCGCGGTCGCTCGACGCGCTCGCAGACCCATGCCGACCCGTCGGTCGCCATGTCCGGCCAGGTCGGCAGCCAGGTCAAGATGGCGGTCGGCAACAGCTGGCTGATCGCCAACGTCCGCACGCATGCAGCGCGGCGACGACGGCGAGGTCATCGCCAACATCGACTTCCTCGGCGAAGGCACACGCGATCGCCCGGGCGGCATGAGCAACTTCCGCCGCGGCGTCACCCGCTATCCGATCCCCGGCGCCGAGGTCCTCCCGGTGACGCACCGAGGACCTGCGCGCGGTCTTCGCCGCCGACGACGAGCCGCACATCGAGATCGGCACCGTCTATCCGACCGACGACATCCGCGGCGCGCTCTACGTCGACCCGATGCTGTCGAAGCATTTCGCGATCCTGGGATCGACCGGTACCGGCAAGTCGACCTCGGTCGCGCTGATCCTGCACCGCATCTCGCAGCTGTCGCCCCGAGGGTCACATCGTGATGATCGACCCGCACGGCGAATATTCGGCCGCGTTCAAGGATTGCGGCGAGATGTTCAACGTCGACAATCTGCAGCTGCCCTACTGGCTGATGAACTTCGAGGAGCATTGCGAAGTGCTCCTGACCACCGACGGCGCCGAGCGCCAGCGCGACGCCGACATCCTCGCCAAGTGCCTGCTCGCCGCGCGCACCAAGGGCAAGGACTGGCCGAGCAGTTCGGCAAGGTCACGGTCGATTCGCCGATCCCCTACCTGCTGACCGACCTCAACGCGATCATCGTCAACGAAATGGGCAAGCTCGACCGCGCCGGCGACACGCTGCCGTTACCAGCGGCTCAAGAACAAGCTCGACGAGCTCAAGGCCGACCCGCGCTACACCTTCATGTTCTCGGGCATGCTGGTGTCGGACACGATGGGCAGCTTCATCGCCAAGCTGTTCCGCCTGCCGGCCAACGGCCGGCCGATCTCGATCGTCGACGTGTCGGGCGTTCCGTCGGACATCACCTCGGTCGTGGTCTCGGTGCTCGCGCGCATGGTGTTCGACTATGCGATCTGGTCGCGGACCGAGGCGCAGCGCCCGCTGCTGCTGGTCTGCGAAGAAGCGCACCGCTACGTCCCCAAGGACGAGAATGCCGAGCGGCCAGGCGGTCCGCAAGATCCTCGAGCGGATCGCCAAGGAAGGCCGTAAGTATGGCGTCTCGCTGGGCCTGATCACGCAGCGCCCGTCCGACTTGGCCGAAGGCGTGCTGTCGCAGTGCGGCACGATCATCTCCATGCGCCTGAACAACGAGCGCGACCAGGCCTGCGTCCGCGCCGCCATGCCCGAAGGCGCGCGCGGCTTCCTCGACGCCATCCCGGCGCTTCGCAACCGCGAATGCATCGTCTGCGGCGAAGGCGTCGCCATCCCGATCCGCGTCCGCTTCGACGACCTCGAGCCCGAAAAGCGCCCGGCCTCGTCCGACCCGAGCTTCGCCGCCCTGTGGCGCGAGACCGGCGGCGAAGAAGGCATCATCCAGCGCACCATCAAGCGCTGGCGCGGGCACGGCCGCTAAACCTGGTATCAACGACGGCTATTTCAGCGCCCCCGCTTCGGGGAGTGCACTAGTTCTGACTTAAGTTGCGTTTGCGTCTGCCCAGCTGGAGGGCGAGTGAGTCACAGTACAAGCGTGAAACCGGACGGTCCGTCGACCGTCGCCGTTCCTCTCCTGCTGGTTTTCATCCTGTGGGCCGTCCGGGCGCTCTACTTTCAGGAGCCCTGGTTCGCCCTCGATGATGCCTACATCTACGGTCACAACGCCGAGGTCCTGCTGAAAGGCAGCGACCCGAATTACGGCGTGTCTCCGTTGTACGGAACGACAAGTGCACCGTTCCTGCTGCTCCTTGCCGGGATTTCCATGCTCCTGCCCATGGGCTGGGCTCTCGAAGTCGCCAATCTTGTGGGAGCTTTGCTCTACATTGGGGCAACCTGGAGACTGGCCCGAGGCCTGAGCCCGGCCTGGCCGATGGTCGCAGTTGCCGTCGCCTTGCTCTCCGCAATGACGATCCACCAGCTCACGAATGGCCTTGAGACTGGGCTCGCAATGGCAGTGGTGATGTGGGCGATCGTCGGCATGGTGGAGCGAAGCCGCTGGCTTGGCCTGCTAACCGGTTTGCTTCCCTTCATGAGGCCCGACCTGGCGCCGCTGGCCGGAATGATTTGGCTGACGAGCGCGGACAAGCTCCGGCACGCAGCGCTGGCCGCCCTGACCGCAACGCCGTTCGCCTTGTGGTTCCTCATCGAGACCGGCTTTCCGGTTTCCCTTACCGGCTACGCGAAGCAGTTATTCTTCAACGAGGCGTCATGGCCGCTCGAAAGAAGACTGAAGGTTTCGGGGGCGGGACTCGGCCTTTTCTTCATCCACATGGGTGCGACAGCCATAGGGCTGGTCCTGCTGCCACGGCGCCTGGCCCTGTGTCTGGTGGGGGGAATCCTGCCGTACCTGGTCATCGGCATGCTCCGCTTTCCCAGCTCCTTTGTCATGTACCAGATGCGATACTTCTATCCGTTCCTTCCGTTCGCGGTGGCCGGACTGATCCTGCATGGGCGGAAAAAACTGCTAGCGGCGGCCGCGACAGTTGGGCTGCTGTTTTTGCCCTATGTGGTGGCGTCCGACCCACATCCACTTTCGAGACATCATGGTCGACCACTTGCGCCACCACCCCGATTGGCCTCGCGATCACCTGCCTGTCGGTTCGAAAGTGCTGATCCACGATGCCGGCCTCATTCCGTGGCGCACGGATCTGCGCCTCACGGATGTTGTAGGGTTGAAGTCACCCGCGAGTATCGCCGCGCTAAAGCGTCACCATTGCACCTCGCGCGGCGCTTGCAGAGTCCCAGCGGCCATGTTATCTTATTGAGCTTCCCAACTGAACCTCGCTGAAGACCTCGGTCGCAGGTGGCGTGCGCAGCAATAACCCCGTCGAAGCCGACATCGAGTTTACCGGATCACGCCGCCAGGCTTCGGCAGGTTCAGCGAACTGAAGGATCGTCCGGAAGTCCAAGCTTCTTGTACAGCTCGCGGCGGCCGGCCTTGTCGCCTTCGATGATCTTGTGGGCGAATTCGGCGACCTTCAGCGCCACGTTTCGCGGCACGACGACGACTCCGTCGCCGTCGGCGACGATGACGTCACCGGGCTTCACCAGCACACCGCCGACGACGACCGGACGGTTGACGGATTCCACCTCGTTGCGACCCGGCCGGATCCCGCGGCCCGGGCGACGGAGATAGAGCGGCACCTGCTCGGTAATCACCTCGTCCGTGTCGCGCGCGGTTGCGTCCGTGACGACGCCGACTGCGCCTGCCAGCTTCCACCCCATGATGTTGTTCGACCCGATCGAGCCCACGTCCGCGTCGGGCGCCTCGTCGATGACGATCGCCGTCCCCTTGCGGATCAGCGGGACGAACGGCTCCGGGGAGAGTTCATTGTACCACTTGCCTTCCCACGCTCGGAATTCGTCGTGGCTCTTGTCCCCACCCGCGATCGGGCGCTGCGTTGGAACATAACGGACGGTCACTGCGATTCCGACGAAGCGGTGGCCGAAATTCCTCGGGTCTTTCCAGAGCGAGTGAATTTCCGGGTCCATCAGCCCGACATTGTGCAGGCCAACGAAGTCCATGCCGTCGGTGACGTCGGCAACGCGCAGGCCGTCGAACGCCTTGAGGAGGCGCTGATCGTCCTCGGCGGAGAAGGTCCGCGTCTCGATGAAGTTGCGTCCGCCGCGATCGGCCGACTGTGCCTGGCCCGTGGACGCATAGAGCCCGATCGCTGCCGCAAAGAACAATGTACTCGCCCGCATGATTTCCCCCACATTTGCTAGCCTGAGCAAGGTGCGCGGGAGTGTGCGCGGCGGTCAAGACGGATCTCCCCCCCCGCAGCTCGACCCACCTCGTTCGAACCCGCGCTCTATCGTTAGCTAGAGCGGTCACGCGCACTCATGTGCCATTGACCGACCTATCCAAGCGCCCGTTCTATTCGGGCGCCTCGAACTGCGCAGTCGCGCATCGTCCCAACGCCTTCGACGGTGGTATGGCGCTTGCCGGATCGACGGTTCATCGACAGTGTTCCGAGCGTCACATGGCAGCGCCATCTGACCACCGAGCTAGGCGCCGCACCGCGAGCGTGGCGTCACGCGTCTCTCGCCGACGCGTGTCGGCCGGGCTCCGGCAGAGCAGCTTGTCCGCCGAGATCGGCGAACGGTTGGACCCCGCGCCGGTCGCTCGTCTGCCTGGAGCTGCGATGAGATTTCGAAGCATCTTGCCTGGTCTTCGCGAGCCGCACGCGGTCGCGAAGCTGGCGTTCGGCTCGCGGCGCTCCCGTAACGACTTGGGCGCACTTGCCCGAGCTGCCGCGTCGCAGGGGTACGGTTTATGTCTGCTTTCGACCCTGCGGCTTAGCGTTTGCGCTGTGCTGAGCGTGGCATCTATGTTGCTTCGGCGGCCGCGTTTTCTGTCACCGGGTTACGCGAGCGGCCGCCCACGTACCGCTTGAGCTATTCGCGGGCTAGCTGCCCGCGAAGCCGGCTGCGCGGGGCGCGCACCGGAAACGGACAGGCCGCACGGGGGTTGGCGCAGCACTTCGAACGCGTTGAGGCAACGGACATTAGCGTAGAGCAGATCGAACACGGGATTGGCCCCACACATCACTATCGGTACGTCAGCAGGAGCGAAGTTGCGACAATAGCTTCGATCTCGTGGCTGTGGCTCAAGCGCTCCATTGGTTTCACTTTAAGCGCTTCTGGGCGGAGGTACGAGGACAGCGAAGGCGAACGCGTTCTTTGTGCAGGGGCTACGCTTGGTTCGAGTGTGACATGGAACTTGAGGCTGTTCGCACCTGTTCGCCGAGGCTGGAACCTCATTGGCCAGCGAGATGGCATACTTTGGAGGGCTATCGTCCGAAAACCTGTTCCCTTTGAGCGTGTTGAGGCGCGACATTCGCGATAGAGCTGAGCTGGGAGATAGAGGCAATCCTTCGCCACCTCCACACTTGTCTACAAGCGCGCAGTGATTGATCCTGAGAAAGCCCAGTTGATGCGCGTATTGAACGAGATGCGCTCGAACGTTTCGTCATTCGGAGCGCTTCCTTTGAGAGCGCCGTTATTCATTGCCGCTGGCAGGGTCTCGTAACCTGGCGTCCGCTTTCCACTCATTGCTGACATTCGGCCCTTAGACTCGGCGTCCTGCCCCTTCACCCGACCTTAACCGCCTTGAAGCCATGCAGATCGCTCCAGATCTGGAGCGGTCGATGCTCTTTCCCTCTCATTCTCGGCCCTTCGTTTCCTCGCCGCGGCTCCAGGAGCGCGACAGGTCGAGAGGTCGTGTCCATGTCGCGCGCCCAGCTTTATGCAGAGCTGATGCCCAGTCACCGCTCTGGAGCAGCCGTGGCCGCCAAGCCGACAAAGACCGGCAACCCCCCGGTCCCCGTCCATTCGACTTCGAGCATGACCAAACGCCATCTGCGGATCGCCGCCGTTGCAGCTTCCGCGTGGTGACCATGGAGTTGTGGCTTGAGACGGCGATGCGTGGCAGACGCGCTGTGCCACCACGTCCGGCATGTCGGACGTGGAGCATAGCGGCGGCAACGGCGCTTCCCTGGCAGACGCTGACAACGCGGTCGCGCAGCAAACGACGGCGTGCGCATTTCAGCGCTGTTCGGAGGCGTGACCCGCTCCGACACAGCTGATTGCAAATCCCCTCGAACGGGAACCGCCGTAATCGCAGTTACATTCAACGCCTTGTTCACACCTGTCAGATACGAACGGCCTGCTCGGTTTCATTTCAGCGGCGCGTTGTCGAAGGCATTCATCACGTTGTGCGGGCCGCTGTTCCGGCAGCCGACCTCCCCGCCTCTGGCGCATCTGGCGCCACACGCTCGGTCACACCCAGCTACATAAACGACAGCGCAAAGTGCCACCGCAAGCGCATCTAGCCTCGAACGACAAACCGCGTCACGCGACGTCGAGCGGAGAAAAAAAAAAAAACAAAAAACAAAAAAAAAAAAAAAAAAAAAAAAAAAAAAAAAAAAAAAAAAAAAAAAAAAAAAAAAAAAAAAAAAAAAAAAAAAAAAAAAAAAAAAAAAAAAACAAACAAACAACAACAACAAGGCGCTTCCTAGGACGCGGCGTCCACCGGCGGCTTCTTCGGTGTCATCGGGATCGACGTTACCTGCTTCAGCTTTGCCTTGAACGCTGCGAGTTGCGCGCCTTCGAAGACCGGTCGGCTGACCAGCCGCGCGCTCAGCGGATTGATCGCTCGTCCGTTGACGCGCACTTCGAAATGCACATGCGGCCCCGTCGAAAGACCCGACGATCCGACATAGCCAATGACCTGTCCCTGCCGGACCTGTGTGCCCGGCTGCGCGACCATCGCGCTCATGTGCGAATAGGTGGTCATGATGCCGCCGTCGTGGACGATGCGGACCTGCCGGCCATATCCGCCTGCCCAGCTTGCTCCGGTCACCTGGCCGTCTGCCGCGGCGACGATCGGGCTTCCCCAGCCGGCTCCGAAATCGATGCCCGCGTGAAAGCGCGAGAAGCGCAGGATCGGATGGGTGCGATAGCCGAAGCCCGACGTGATCCGTCCGCCGGCTGGCGCCATGAGGCCAGCCGAGGCGCGCTCCTGCGGATTGCCGTCGAACCAGTCCGTCTTGCCGTTGGCGGTCCATTGCATGACCTGGACGTCGCTGTATTGCGCGCGGTCGATGGCGGCGTAGATCAGCCGGTCGGGCTGTCCCACCGGGCCTTTGACCACGGCGAAATCGAAACGGTCGAACGGGGCAACTTCGCCGACGTCGATGCGCGTTGCGATGGCCTTGAGATATTCCGCGGCGATGGTCGGGCTAGCTCCGGCGCCGCGCAACGACCAGTAGAGGCCGCCGGCGACGTCGCCATTGATCCGCTGGATGCCGTCGCGCTCGCCGCCGATGACTCCGACGGGCTTCGGGATCGAAGGCGCCTTCGGCTGGGCCGCGAAACCGGCCGTCGCGAGATCGCTCAATTGCGCGTTATGGATCTCGGCGCCGGAAGTCGCCGCCACCTTGCTGGCGATGAACGGCTTGAAGTCCGGAGCAAGGAAGAATGCGATCCCGCACAAAGCGGCAAGCGTCGCCGCGCCGCGAAACCAGCGCGCGCCAAGCTCTTCCGAGTGGAGGTCGACGATGAACCTGAACGGCTCTCGCTTCTCCCGCCGGCCGAACGCGCGCGAAGCATCTATCGCAGCGCGCGGAAAGGCGACGACTTCGCCACCTTCGCCGTCGTCCGGCCAATTGTTGCGCGCATGAAGCATTAAATTCCCCGACCTTCCGCTTCGGTGATGGCGGAACACGGTTAACGACCGTTTAAAATCGTGCGTCCGTCGAAGGAACCTTGCGCTTCTTCCGAGCGCTGCCACATTCGTCATGATGTCTCGGCGCGAAGATGCCCCGGTCCGGGCGATCCTCGGTCCGACGAATACCGGCAAGACCTACCTCGCCATCGAACGGATGTGCGCCCATTCGTCCGGCGTCATCGGCTTTCCGCTGCGGCTGCTTGCGCGCGAGGTCTACGACCGCGTGGTCAAGCTGAAGGGCGAGAAGCAGGTCGCTTTGCTCACCGGCGAGGAGAGGATTGTCCCGCCGCAGGCGCGCTACGTCCTCTGCACCGCCGAATCCATGCCCGTCCGCACCGGCCGTGACGACCGGCCGAAGGAAGGCCCGTTCCCGGAGCAGTTCGCCTTCGCCGCGATCGACGAGGCGCAGCTCGGAATCGATCCCGAACGCGGCCACGTCTTCACCGACCGAATGCTTCGCGCCCGGGGCCGCGAGGAGACCTTGATCCTCGGCTCCGACACGCTGAAGCCGATCATCCGCAAGCTCCTTCCCGAAGCCGAGATCGTCAGCCGCCCGCGCTTCTCGACGCTTCGCTACGCCGGAAACGTCAAGCTTTCGCGCCTTCCGCCGCGCTCTGCCGTCGTCGCCTTCTCCGCCGAGCAGGTCTACGCGCTCGCCGAGATGCTGCGCCGCTTTCGTGGCGGAGCGGCGGTGGTCATGGGCGCGCTCTCGCCCGCGACCCGCAACGCCCAGGTCGCCATGTTCCAGCGCGGCGAGGTCGATTATCTCGTCGCCACCGACGCCATCGGCATGGGCCTCAACATGGACGTCAGCCATGTCGCCTTCGCCGGCCTCGAAAAGTTCGACGGCCGCCGGGAGCGGCGTCTCTCAATCGCCGAGATGGCGCAGATCGCCGGCCGCGCCGGCCGCCACCAGCGCGACGGCAGCTTCGGCACCCTGGGCCTCGGCACCAAGGAGGGCGCGGCGTTCAGCGACGAGGAAATCACGGCGATCGAGGAGCATCGCTTCCGCCCGCTCGATTCCGTCTACTGGCGCAATCCGGACCTCGACTTCACGGACGTGCGCACCTTGATCGCCAGCCTCGAGCAGCGCAGCGACGACCCGCTCCTGCGGCCCGCTCCCGAGGCGATCGATCTGGCCGTCCTCAAGCTGGTTGCCGAAGATCCGGCGATCGCCTCCAAGAAGGGCGTGCTTGCGCGGCGGTTGTGGGGCGCCTGCGGCCTGCCCGACTTCCGCAAGGTCGGGCCGATGCATCACGCGCGCATGGTCCGCCGGCTCTTCTCCTATGTCGGTGAAGGCGGCCACATCCCGCATGAGTGGTTCGCGGCCGAAGTCTCGCGGCTCGACAACGTCAACGGCGACATCGAGGCGCTCGCCGACCGGCTCGCCGGCATCCGCAGCTGGGCATATATCGCGCACCGTGCCGACTGGCTCGCCGACCCCGCAAAATGGGCCGAGCGAACACGCGAGGTCGAGGCCCGCCTGTCCGACGCATTGCACGAACGCTTGACGCAGCGCTTCGTCGATCGCCGCACGGCGGTTCTCGTCCGCGACATCGGCGCGCGCGGGTCCGATGCCTTGCCGGTAACCGTCGCCGCCGACGGCGAGGTCAGCGTCGGCCCCGAGCCTATCGGCCACCTCGCCGGCTTCGACTTCCGTGTCGATCCATCGGCCAAGCTGGCCGACAAGCGTCTCCTGCTGGCCGCCGCCGAGCGCCGCCTCGGCGACGAGCTGGACCGCCGTGCAAGGTCGCTGGTCGAAGCGCCGGACCAGACGTTCGAATTGGTCGTCGAGGATGGCCGTCCGGCCGTAGGTTGGCACGGCAATGTCCTTGCGCGTCTTGCTCCCGGCCGGTCGCTGCTGGAGCCCGCGCTCCGCACCAGTCGCGCGCTCGACCAATTGTCGGCGGGGCGGCGCGCGGAGCTTCGCGCCCGGCTCGAGACATGGCTCGACGCACAGGTCGATCGCCATCTCCGATCGCTGAAGAAGCTCGCCGCCACGGCTTCGGACAAGTCCAGTTCCCCGGGCGTCCGCGCCATCGCGGCAATGCTCACCGCGGCCGGAGGCGTGATGACCCGCCGCGAGCTGGTGACGTCGATCGCCGCCCTTGAGCAGGTGGATCGCCAGACCCTCCACAGGCTCGGCGTTCGCCTTGGCCCGCTCGACGTGTTCCAGCCCGCCTTGCTCAAGCCTGCCGCGCAACAGTGGCGAGCGGTGCTCCAGTCGGTGCGTGCCAACCAGCCGATGCCGGCGCTGCCCGCCGCCGGCTCGGCGACGCTGGATTCCGAAGCGGACGCTCGCGGCGCTGCTCTGGCTTACCGGCGCCTCGGACGGCAGTGGCTGCGAATTGACTTAGCCGACCGGCTGGCCAGCCACGCGCACAAGGTTCGCTCGGCGGGCGGAGAGGAGCCGGTCGATGCCGCCCTCGCGACCTCCGTCGGGCTGGACGAAGCAGCGATCGCAAAGCTGATGGAAGAAGTCGGCTTCACCAGGGCCGGCGAGGCATGGCGCTGGCGAGGGCGACGGCCACCGCGGCAGGGCCCGCGCGAAAGCCGCTCCCACGCCTTCGCGGAACTGGCCAAGCTCAAGCGCTAGCCGCTGTGCGGATCGACCTGCTTCTGCATCGGATACGGCTTACGAAGAGCCGGACGCTTGCCCAGTCGCTGGTTGAGACCGGCTACGTTCGCGTCGACGGCAAAAGGATCGGAAAGCCTAGCGAGCAGGTGCAGGCAGGAAGCGTCATCGCGCTGCCGCTTCGTGGCGAGGTCCGCATCCTCCGCGTCCTTGCGCTTCCGGCCCGCCGGGGGCCTCCACCCGAAGCGCGCGCCTGCTACGAGGAACTGAAGGCTGATACTGGCGATTGACGAGACTCACGCTCGCTCCTAGCGACTTGGGCGAACGAGGGAGATCGATCAGCCATGACCTACGTCGTCACCGACGCATGCATCCGTTGCAAATATATGGATTGCGTCGAGGTCTGTCCGGTCGACTGTTTCTACGAAGGCGAGAACATGCTCGTCATCAACCCCAACGAGTGCATCGATTGCGGCGTCTGCGAGCCGGAATGCCCCGCCGAGGCGATCCTGCCGGACACGGAGAGTGGCCTCGAGAAGTGGCTTGAGATCAACACGACGTATTCCGCGGAATGGCCGAACATCACCCGCAAGAAGGACAGCCCTGCGGACGCCGATGAGCACAAGGGCGAAGAGGGCAAGTTCGACAAATATTTCTCGCCCGATCCCGGCCAGGGCGATTGATCGCGGCCCGGCTCAGCGCTTGACGGTGAAGGTGTAGCTGAGCCCCAAGCCGCCCGACAGCTGGTCACGTGATCCCAGCTCGCGAATGATCGGAGAATCCGCGGCGTCGCCGACAAGCCGCTCGTAGCGCGCATAGCCGAACATGCCGAAGCGCGGGTTGAACTGGTACGTCAGCCCGCTCGCCGCAGCGAAGGCATAAATGCCGCCATCGGGCCTGTAAGCCGGCAGTCCGGAAGCGAGCGCGGCAGCATTGTCCACGCCGAAATAGGCGCGCTGGAAGCCCGCATCGGAAAAGAGGACGCGAGGGCCGATCGAGAAGACGTACCGGTCACCGTCTCGCCAGAAGTAATCTGCGCCGAACGATCCGACCAGTCCGTCATGTCCGCCGAGTCCCTTGCGCAGTTCCCCCCGCACGCGGATCGACTTGCCCGCCTGATACTCAGCGAAGCCCCCAACCTCGAAGGTCGTCGAGACCTTTCCGACGTCCGCGCCGACGTCGGAATCCTTCCGCTTGCTCTGAATATTGGCGGCCGGCCCCGCCGCAAAGCCACCCTTGGAGAAGAGGCGGATGCCGAAGCTGTCGTCCGGCGCTTCGAAGGGGAAGGGATTGGTGCCGCGGGCGAAATCGAAATCGAACAGCGGCAGTACTTGGGTCTCATCGGAGCCGATAAACTCCGGCTTGATCTGGCCGCCCAGCCCGACCCGCACGCGGATGTCGTCCTCGTCTTGCGCGAGTGCGGGCGAGGAGATGGCGAGGATGGCGCCGGCCACGAATGCTCTTTTCATGAGCGTCGAAACCGCCGGGCATAAACTTGGTTGCAGTACCGTATCATTCCCGTATCCGGCATCAAAGGATGCAGCCTCCGCGGGCTGCTCGGGCATAGTCGCCAAGCTCCGGCCGGCTGGCACGCCCTAAAGTGAGATAATCGTCGATAATCGCTTCCGAGCGAGGTTCGCGTCGAACCCAGTGTCCGAGCCCGTGAAGCGCGGATTCCTGGCACGCCACCGAATTCGAGCGCGAGGACGGATCGAAGGCAGTCGAGCTCCGCCTGATCGACCAGCTCGCGCTCCGGATCATACGGGTTCGTGAAGCCGGGAAAGCTCTCCCACCACATGTAGGTCACAAGGTTGAGCGGTGCGCCTTCCTCGCTCAAATGGCCCAGCGTCGGTGAGCATCGCGGCGCCAGCACGTCCGCGAAGAATTGCGCGATGGCATCCCACGCGGCGGCTCGCTCGTTCGCGGGCGTAACCGGATCGCGCATCCACGGCTGGTCGCCGACGGCCATCGTGTTGATCAGGCCGGTCAAACCCTGGGCGATCTGAGCGTCGCTGAACCACTGCAGCACCGGTGGTCCTTCGGAAAATAGGCGGGTCAGGTAACCGACGCCGGTCCGCGGCTCGGGCCACCACCAGTCGCCATCCGTGTCGAAGTACCAGGGGTTGCCCTGCGGCCGAACCGCATGCCCGAACTGGAAGTCGACGAATTGCTCGAACGTGAGGTCGGTCAACGCCGCCATCAGCGCCGCTTGAGCAACTCTTCGACGATCAAGTCTGCGGCTTCTTCGGCGCTGAGCTTCATCGTGTCGATCACGATCTCGGCATCTTCCGGCACCTCGTACGGGCTATCGATTCCCGGTGAAGTTCTTGATCTCGCCGGCCCGGGCCTTCGCGTACAGGCCCTTCGGATCGCGCTTCTCGGCGTCCGAGAGCGGCGTGTCGACGAAGATCTCGATGAACTCGCCATCCGGCAGCATCTTGCGCACCATCTCGCGCTCGGCCCGAAAGGGCGAGATGAAGGCCGTCATGACGATCAGGCCGGCATCGGCCATCAGCCGGGCCACCTCGCCGACGCGACGGATATTTTCGATGCGGTCAGCCTCGGTGAAGCCAAGATCTCGGTTCAGCCCGTGACGGACGTTGTCGCCGTCGAGCAGGAACGTGTGGCGGCCGCGCGCAACGAGCTTCTTCTCGACGATGTTGGCGATGGTCGATTTGCCCGATCCGGACAGGCCCGTGAACCAAAGCACCGCCGGTTTCTGACCCTTGACCGTCGCGTGCGTTTCGCGGCTGACGTCGAGGTGCTGTCGATGGATGTTGAGCGCCCGCCGCAGGGCGAAGTGCAGCATTCCCGCGCCGACGGTCGCATTGGTCAACTTGTCGATCAGGATGAAGCCGCCGAGCGCCCGGTTGGGCGAGCCATCGGCGACGGCATAAGGTTCGAACACAATCTCCCGGTCGGTCGATATTTCCGCGACGCCGATCGCGTTCAGGCTGAGCGTCTTCGCTGCGAGATGCTCCAGCGTGTTCACATTCACTTCGTACTTCGGCTGGTGCACGGTCGCGGTCACCGTCTGCGTTCCGAGCTTCAGCCAGTAGCCGCGGCCGGGAATCATCTCATGCTCGTCCATCCAGACGATCGCCGTCTCGAACTGGTCGGCGGCCTCCGGCGCGTCGATGGCCGAAGCGATCACGTCGCCGCGCGAGCAGTCGACCTCATCCTCGAAGGTGACCGTCACGGATTGTCCCGCAACCGCCTCCTCGAGGTCGGTGTCGGCCGCCAAGACGCGGGCGATGCGTGTCGTCCGTCCCGATGGAAGCACCCGCACATCCATGCCGGGCGTAACCGTGCCCGCGGCAATCTGGCCGGCGAAGCCGCGGAACCACTCTGCCGGCCGGTTCACCCATTGCACCGGCAGGCGTAACGGCTTCTGCGCATCGGCGGCTGCATCCAGCGGCACCGCGTCCAGATGCTCCAGCAGCGTCGGGCCCGGATACCAGGGCATCCGCTCGCTGCGCCCGCCGATATTGTCGCCGCCCAGGCCGGACACCGGAATCGCGATCCACTCGGCGATGCCGATCTGGTCGGCGAACAGGCGATAGTCGGCCGTGATCCCGTCGAATGCGGCCTGATCGAAGTCGACCAGGTCCATCTTCGTGACCGCAAGTACGAAATGCCGGATGCCGAGTAGCTGCGCGAGATAGCTATGCCGCCGTGTCTGCGTCAGCACGCCCTTGCGCGCATCGACCAGCAGCACGGCCAGATCCGCGGTGGAGGCGCCGGTGACCATGTTGCGAGTATATTGCTCATGCCCCGGCGTATCGGCGACGATGAACTTGCGCTTCTCGCTCGCGAAGAAGCGGTAGGCGACATCGATGGTGATGCCCTGCTCGCGCTCAGCCGAGAGGCCGTCGACGAGGAGGGCGAAGTCGATGCTCTTGCCCTGCGTGCCATGCCTGAGGCTGTCGGCCTCGAGCGCGGCGAGCTGGTCGTCGAAGATCTGCTTACTGTCGTAAAGCAGCCGCCCGATCAGCGTCGACTTCCCGTCGTCGACGCTGCCGCAGGTGATGAAGCGCAGCAGTTCCTTGCGCTCCTGCTCGGCCAGCCATCTCGTCACATCGGCAGGGGCGTTCAAAAGTAGCCCTCCTGCTTCTTCTTCTCCATGCTGGCCGCCCCGGCGTCGCGATCGATTGCCCGGCCCTGCCGCTCGGACGTGGTCGTAACAAGCATTTCCGCGACAATCTCCTCGACTGTGCAGGCTTTGCTCTCGACCGCTCCGGTCAGCGGATAGCAGCCCAAAGTCCGGAACCGCACGCGCCGCATCTGCGGCTGCTCGCCGTTCAGCGGGATGCGATCGTCATCGACCAGCAGCGTCAGGCCGTCCCGGTCCACGACCGGCCGCTCGTCCGCAAAATAGAGCGGCACGATCTCGATCTTCTCGCGCAGGATGTACTGCCACACGTCGATCTCGGTCCAGTTGGACAGCGGAAAGACGCGGACGCTCTCCCCCTTGTTCTTCTTGACGTTGTAGAGCGACCAGAGCTCCGGCCGCTGCCGCTTCGGGTCCCAGCGATGCTTCCTGTCGCGGAAGCTGAACACCCGCTCCTTCGCCCGGCTCTTCTCCTCGTCCCGCCGAGCCCCGCCGAACGCCGCGTCGAAGCCGTGCTCGTCGAGCGCCTGCTTCAGCCCTTCGGTCTTCCACATGTCCGTGTGCCGCGACCCGTGCTCGAACGGATTGATCCCGAGCCGCTCCGCCTCGGGGTTCTTGTGCACGATCAGCCGAATGCCGGGGTCCGCCGCCACCTTGTCGCGCAGCTCGTACATCGCGCGGAATTTCCAGCCGGTGTCGACGTGCAGCAGCGGAAAGGGCAGCGGCGCCGGGTGAAACGCTTTCCTGGCAAGGTGCAGCATCACCGCCGAATCCTTGCCGATCGAATAGAGCATGACCGGCCGTTCGGCCTCGGCGACCGTTTCCCGCATGATGTGGATGCTCTCGGCCTCAAGCCGATCGAGGTGCGTGAGCGCGCGCATTGGACGCGTGATGCCGTCCCGCAGTAGAAAGGGGAAGTGGGCGAATTCATGCGCCGGCAATCAGGCGTGGCTCAGACCTCGCCTTCAAAGAGGAACAGGAGACGCGTCATGTACAAGTTGCTAGTCCTCGCAGCAGGCCTTCTGACGGGCGTTTCGGCCGCCGCTCAGGGTGTGCCAGACCAGACCGTTCGCGCCGATGTCGCGAAGAGCCTCGCCGACAATTTCTCGAAGGCGGACGCCAATAACGACGGATTCCTCAGCGAGAGTGAGGTCCAGACCCTGACGAACCGGGTGAACCAGCAGATCCAGGCCCGGCTCGACCAGGAATTCAAGAGCCTCGACAAGGATGGGAACGGTCAGCTGAGCCCGGCCGAGTTCAGGACGGGCGCCGGGGCCCGGATGATGCAGGTTCCCGCCGTCGCGCTGCAGCGGCTCGACGGCAACAAAGACGGCAAGGTCAGTCCGGCGGAATTCAGCGCCGTCGCGCTCGCCGCCTTCGATCGCCTGGATACGAACAAGGACGGCACGGTCTCGCCCGAGGAAAAGCAGGCCGCCACCCGGCGCTAGCCTTCGCGCACGCACCGGCCTAAGAGCACGACTTCCCTGGGGAGCCGCAGTTTGCGCGGCTGAGATTGGCGGGCACCGCCGGGACCCATCGAACCTGATCCGGCTGACACCGGCGGAGGAAGAGGAGTTTCCAAATGGCGGACGTCCCCGCACGCACCGAGCTTAAAGTCACCACCGGCCCGATCCGCGGATCGCGCAAGATCCACGTCGAGGGCCGCGACGGGCTTCAGGTCGCCATGCGCGCCGTCGACCTCGAGCCCTCGTCCGGCGAGCCGCCCGTCGTCCTCTACGACACCAGCGGCCCCTACACCGATCCCGCCCGCCGAATCGACATCATGGCAGGCCTGCACGAGCTCCGCCGCGACTGGATCCGCGACCGTGGCGACGTCGAGGAAGTCGCCCAGCGCGAGGTCCGCCCGGAGGACAACGGCCAGCTTGGCCCCGACCGCAGCGGCGGCGTCCAGCCCTTCCCCAACGTCCGCAAGAAGGTGCTGCGCGCAAAGCCCGGGGCCAACGTCACCCAGATGCACTATGCCCGGCGCGGCATCGTCACGCCCGAGATGGAATATGTCGCCATCCGCGAGAATCTCGGCCGCGAACGCGCCCTGAGCGCCCCCCGCGACGGCGAAGACTTCGGCGCTGCAATCCCCGACTTCGTCACCCCCGAGTTCGTCCGCGACGAAATCGCCCGCGGCCGCGCGATCATCCCCAACAACATCAACCACCCGGAATCCGAGCCGATGGCGATCGGCCGCAACTTCCTGGTCAAGATCAACGCCAATATCGGCAACAGCGCCGTCGCCTCCGACGTCGCGGCGGAGGTCGACAAGATGGTGTGGTCGATCCGCTGGGGCGCGGACACGGTCATGGACCTCGTCGACCGGCCGCAACATCCACGACACGCGCGAATGGATCGTCCGCAACTCGCCCGTCCCGATCGGCACCGTGCCCATCTACCAGGCGCTGGAGAAGGTCGGCGGCATCGCCGAGGACCTGACGTGGGAGATCTACCGCGACACCCTCATCGAGCAGGCCGAGCAGGGCGTCGACTATTTCACCATCCACGCCGGCGTCCGCCTGCCCTACGTGCCCGCTGACCGCCAAGCGCGTCACCGGCATCGTCAGCCGCGGCGGCTCGATCATGGCCAAGTGGTGCCTCTCCCACCACAAGGAGAGCTTCCTCTACGAACGCTTCGACGAGATCTGCGAGATCATGAAGGCGTACGACATCGCCTTCTCACTGGGCGACGGCCTCCGCCCCGGAAGCATCGCCGACGCCAATGACGAGGCGCAGTTCGCGGAGCTCTACACGCTTGGCGAGCTGACCAAGAAGGCGTGGGAGCACGACTGCCAGGTGATGGTCGAGGGCCCCGGCCACGTGCCGATGCACAAGATCAAGGAGAATATGGACAAGCAGCTGGAAAGCTGCGGCGAGGCGCCCTTCTACACCTTGGGCCCGCTGACCACCGACATCGCGCCCGGCTACGACCACATCACCAGCGCGATCGGCGCGGCGATGATCGGCTGGTTCGGAACGGCGATGCTTTGCTACGTCACGCCCAAGGAGCACCTCGGCCTCCCCGACCGCGACGACGTGAAGGTCGGCGTCGTCACCTACAAGCTCGCCGCCCACGCGGCCGACCTGGCCAAGGGCCACCCGGCGGCCAAGGCGCACGACGACGCGCTCAGCCGCGCCCGCTTCGAATTCCGCTGGCGCGACCAGTTCAACCTGTCGCTCGATCCGGAAACGGCGGAGCAATACCACGACCAGACGCTCCCCGCCGAAGGCGCCAAGACCGCCCACTTCTGCTCGATGTGCGGCCCCAAGTTCTGCTCGATGAAGATCACGCAGGAAGTGCGGGACTTCGCCGCCAAGCAGGAGGCGGGGTTCTCAACTCAACTCCGCTCGTCCCGAGCGAGGCCGAGGGGCGCTCACCGGAGCAGGCGGAAGAAGGCATGGCCGAGATGAGCAAGCGCTTCGCCGACGAAGGCGGCGAGCTTTACGTGCCGGCGGCGGAGTGAGCGCGAGGCGTTCAAACATGCGAGACATAACGGCTGGGACAGGTTAGCCTGCATTGCCGGATCGTTTTGTTCAGGTTATGTTCTCGTATGGCGAAACTTGATAACGCGGCGGACAGGCTTGCCGAAATAATTGCCGACTATCGGTCTGGTGAAATTCCGCAGCCAGACCGTAATCACGTTCTTAAATGGGTGTCGCAGTTCGACGAAGCTGCTCGCGTGCCCATTCTCGAAGAGCTTTGTCACGACAATAGTCACTTTCCGAAACTGTCCGAATAACGCGCCGCTAGCCTTATGGGCAGGTGACCCGTGGTATCCCTTGTTTCCCGGAAAACGAACACCCAAAGTTCGCTCGAAAAGAGCTTTGGCTCGTGGGATTGAGGTTCGATCACCTCGAAGAGCAAGTCCGGGTTTATGACCCCGAACAATGCGCCGTGTTTTGGAAGACAAAGGAGAAATTCGGTGGACTGTCGAACATGGCAGCGGGATACCCGCTGCATGTAAACGGCTTGAACATCCGAACTTCGGAGGCGCTGTACCAAGCTCTTAGATTCCCCACTCGGCCAGACGTTCAGAGCATGATTTTGTCTGAAATCAGCCCGATGACGGCCAAGATGAAAGGGAAGCCTTACCGGGAGTTCACCCGCCCCGATTGGATGTCTGTGCGCGTGCCATTGATGCGCTGGTGCCTACGGCTGAAGCTGTTTCAAAATTGGGAGAAATTTCGGAAGGATCTCAAGGAGACAGGCGAAAAGCCAATTGTGGAGAAGAAGACCAAACGGGCTGATTTTTGGGGCGCAAAGTGCACCGAAACCGGTGAGCTAGTCGGCCCGAACATCCTAGGCAGATTGCTGATGGAGTTGCGCGCAGAATTCGATAACGTCTTACACCCGCCAACCGTGTTAGATCCTTTGAATTTGCCGGAATTCTGCCTGTTGGACCGTCCGATTGAGACCATCGTCATTGGCATGGAGAATGACGGCTCCTCCTTATTCTGAGCCCCCTTTGGGGGCGAGAACAGTACACGAACTCAAAGACATCGCTCGCGTCAAATTGCTGCGACGGCAACGCGGACGACGCCTGATGGCAACGACGTCCGCAGGATAATGCACGCTCGGGCCCGGCCTAAAACCTCGGTTTCGGGTTTACCTGTTCCTTCGGCGGTCCCTCTACCGCATCCCAATGCTCGACGATCTTGCAATCCTGCACCCGGAAAAAGTCGGCGATCGCATAGGCCGGTGCGCCCGGCGCGGGCGTGAAGCGGACGTGCAGGACGACGAGGTCGCCTTCGGCGACGGTCCGCAACACCTCCCACTTGGGATCGGGGACCATCTTGATCAGGCCCTCGAGGAATCCCGCCGTCGCTTCGCGCGTGCCGGCCGGCACCATCGGCTTGTGCTCGACGAAATCGGGCGAGACATATTGCTCGAACGCCGACTTGGGCTGCTTCTCGACCAAAGCCTGGTGATAAAAGGCCTGGACGATCTGCCTGTTCGTCGCCGCACTCGGCTGGCACGCCGCCGCGGCCGCGGCCATCATGGTCAGGAACATGCGCGCCTCCCTGCCGCTTATGCTGTCACGCGGCCCGAAGGCGCGCAACGGTTCGTTGAGGAGCGGCAATGATCACGATCGGTAGGCCTGAGGACAAGGCGCGGCTGCTGCAGACCATCGTGCTCGGCTTTTCCGCTGACCCGATGGCGCGCTGGGCGTTTCCGGACGCGGCGGTCTATCTCGACCGGCGCGACGAGTTCTTCGATGCCTTCGGCGGTGCGGCCTTCGATCACGGCACCGCATTCGTGGCCGAAGACGGCGCGGCGGTTGCAACCTGGCTGCCCCCGGGGGTCGAGGCGGACGGTGACCGCATGGACGCGATCATGGCCGAACAGACGCCGGACAGTCGCAAGGAAGAGATGGACGAGCTCTTCGCCAAGATGAACGACTTCCACCCGAAGGAGCCGCACTGGTATTTGCCGCTGATTGCCGCCGATCCCGCTCGACAGGGCCAAGGCCTCGGCACCGCGCTGATGGAAGCGGCGATCGCGCGCATCGATGCGGACGGACGCCCCGCCTATCTGGAAAGCTCGAACCCCCGCAACATTCCGCTTTACGAGCGCTTCGGCTTCGAACGCATCGGCGAGATCAAGACCAGCACCTCGCCCATCCAGGTCCCGATGGTCCGGCCGGCGAAATAGGCTGTACGCCGGGGACGTTTCGCCCGGCACGACCTTCTATCACGGCGGCCACCGTCAACAATCCCATTGAAGGCCCGCGAACCTGGCCGGCGGCCCAGAGGCCGCCCGATTGAACTCTTACTGCTGTTAGGCAGACCGCACCCCTGCCGGCGGCCCTAGGGGGGCCTTCTGTCCCGCCGGCCCGTCACCCCCTCTGCGTTTTCACAAAGCGGAGGACTTACCAATGATAAATCTTGCAAACTGGACCCGTGGCACTGCCGCCGGGACTCTCGCCCTGATGTTGATGATCGGAACGCCCGCGCAGGCGGCGGACAACCCGCAGGTCGCCGCGGAAGTCATGGCGCTCGCGCGTGCGCAATGGGCGTCCGAGATCGCCGGCGAACCCATGGCCCAGCAGAACGCCCAGCTGGCCGAAGACTATACGGAGTTCAACGGCGACTTCCCGACCTTGCTCGTCGGCAAGGCCGCGCTCACCCGGATGGGCGAAGTCACGCCCAACGACAAGGCGATGTATTCCGACCTGCAGAACGGGCGAGTGCAGGTCTATGGCGACACGGCCATCCTGACCTACAATTTCGCTGGCCTGCGGCGCGGCGCGGACGGCAAGGTCAATCCGTCGCTCGCTAAGTCCACTCGGGTCTATGTGAAGCAAGGCGGCAGGTGGATGCTGGTCCACGCCAACTTCGCCCCCGTCGCGGCAGGGCACTAGGCTTTGGCCAAGCAGGGCCGCGTCGTTCCCGGCGCGGTCCTGCCCCGCATGGCTGCGCGCGTCAGCCGGCAAATTGCGCTACACTCATCGCGCTGTGCTCGGCGGCGTTTTACGGAAGGACGAGTCATGCTCAATCCCGACGTACCGATCGAAGAGCTGAAGGACGCCTACACCAAGTGGCGCGAGACGAAGGGCGGCAACCTCGACCAGGTGCTCGGCCTGTTCGACGACCAGATCGAGATGCACTCCGTCCTCGAGCCCGATGTGCAGCATGAGCTGGCGCGGGTTCAGCGCAGCCGCGAGGATACGAGGAACTATTTCCGCGAGCTGCTCGACAATTGGGACATGGTCGACTTTCCGACCGAGCGGATCGTCGCGGACGGCGACACCGTAGTGTGGATCGGCCGCTGCCACTGGCGCAACAAGCATGACGGCAAGGAACTGAACACGCCGAAGATCGACGTCTGGACCTTCCGCAACGGCAAGGCGGTCCGCTTCTTCGAGATGTTCGACAGCCTCGGCTTCGCCCGCGCCGCAAGTCTCGAGACGGCTTAGCCTCGCGCGGTCAGGCGGCCTATGTCCGCGAGGAGAACAGCCGGAAGCTGTTTACGCCGTAGCTGACCTTCGAGGAGAGATGAACCCGCCGCAGGGCAGCCTTCCGGCTACATCCTGCCGCCGTTCGCGATGATCGGGTCGAACGGCTGGACGGTGAACGGAGGATCGCACGTGAACTCCCACTGGTAGCTCACGTCCATCTCCGGCTTGTTGTCGTTCCTGTCCCTGAATTCGGCCCTGCTCTGCCCGGGTGTGTTGTGAATTGTCACGTCATCGATTTGCGTGTTGGGGTTGGTCGTGTCGGGCGGACAGGTAGAGCAATCGTCCGCCGCCGTCAGAGATGCGAATCTCACGTTTTTGCCCGTTCTGTCGTCGAGCCTGAACTTGAATTCCTGTTCCTTGCTGCCCTTGGGCAAACGCGTCTTGGACGCGACAATGATCTGGTTGGGATCTGCCGGATCGAAGTCGGCTATTAGTGTGATGTGGTGGGGTGGATTTCCCCTCAGTCCCTCGCGGAACAGCCCGACCGCCATCACCGACGCGACGATCAGACCGGCCCAGCTGACCGCCTGCCCGATACCGGTCGCACCGATCATGATCGGGAATCCCACCGCGATCCGATAGAGATGCGCAAGCGCCATCAGAAGGAAAATGGTGGCTGCAATGATTGAAAAGGGTTTCATCGCGAGTCCTCCCCGCAGCAAGACTAACACAACATCGCGCGATGATCCCGTTTAACCGCCGTGGGACGCTGCGGAAGCGCTGAAGACTGCTGTCCTACAGCCCGCGCCTTGTGCTTAGGCCGGGCGATGATCGCTCCCGATGCCGCAATCGGATTGCCGCCCCGCTGCCTTCGTCAGTGTGAACATTCGTGAACATTCGCGATGGAACTCCCGCGAATCTCGTCGATTCACCGTCCATGACCCGGATCGTCTTTCGCGACCTGCCGGCCGTGTCCTCGGTCGAGCGCCAGCTTCACCTCCACGCCCGCGACCGCCTGCTCGACGATGATGTCGAGGAGCTGCCGCACCTCATCGACGACGCCTCGGAGCAGCTGTTCGGGATCACCCGGCGCGACACCTTCTATTGGGCGCTGCCGGACCCGGTGCGCTCGCAATATGGCCGCGCGGAATGGGAGGCGCATTTCGACGTCCTCGGCCATTACACCCGCGATCCGAACGCCCACTGGAGCGCCTTCGACCTCGACCTTCGTTGTCCGGAAGGCGGCAGGCTGCATTGCCTGGAAGTGTTCGGACGGCAGCTGGTCTGCGCCCTCCACGGCCTCCATCCGCAGGCGGTGCTCGCCTTCGTCGATCGGAAGGCGCGGGAAGCCGCCTAGCGGCTCAGCCGCACCAGCGCCTCGTCCAGCGCCTGCAGGAAGCGCGATCGGTCCGCCTTGGCGAACGGCGCCGGTCCGCCGATCGCGTCGCCGCCCGCCCGCAGGTCGGCCATGATCGCCCGCGTCGCGATTGCGCCGCCGATGCTTGCGCTGGTGAACGGCTTGCCGTTGTGGCCGATGACCGTCGCCCCCGCCTTCAGGCAGCGGTCGGCGAGCAATATGTCGCCGGTGATCACCACCGCCCGCGCGTCCGCCTGTTCCGCGATCCAGTCGTCGGCGGCGTCGAATTTGTCCGATACCAGCACCCGCTCGATCAGCGGATGGTCGGGCACCCGGATGCGGGCATTGCTGACCACGCGCACCGGCACCTCGCGCCGGAAGGCGACGCGATACACTTCCTCCTTCACCGGGCAGGCGTCGGCATCCACCAGGATGCGGACGATTCCGCTCACCGGTTCTAGCTGTTCTTCAGGTGCTCCATGGTCTCGAGCCCGCGCGCGCCGCCCTTCGTCGACGGATTGGCCGCGATGGTCTTCACCTTTTCCTTCTTCGGCTTGCGCGCTTCCCTGCCGGATCTCTGCTGTCCCTTGGCCATCTCTCACTTCTCCCCTGCCGGGCGCAAAAGCGCCGCGTCGCGCCATCATAGCCGCTCCATGCCTCCGCTCCTAGATTCCCTGTACTTTCTGCCTCGGTGGAAACAGCCGTAGGACCCGGACCCACTGCTGATCGTTCTATGCCTCGCGGGCGGGCCAGTAATCCTAGGAGCATGGAATGAACGACAATCTGATCTCTGCCGTCTTCGACAGCCACTCTGAAGCCGAAGCCGCTGCCCGCGATCTGCGGCAGGCCGGAGTCCGCGACAGCGCCTTGTCGGTGATCGCTCGCCGTCAGGAGGAATCGGGCGACTATGGCGATGCGGACACGCACGAAGCCAAGGAGAAGGGCGAAGGTGCGCTCAAGGGTGCGATCGGCGGTGCAGGTGTCGGCGCCTTGCTCGGCATTGCCGCGCTTGCCATCCCCGGCGTCGGGCCGCTCGCGGCCGCGGGCGCCATTGCCTCGACTGCAATCCCCGAAGCGGCGGCGATCGGCGCGGGCGCAGGCGCCCTCACGGGCGGCCTCACGGGTCTCCTCGCCAAGCACGGCGTCAGCGACGAGGATGCGAGCTACTACGAAGACCGTATCAACAGCGGCGGCGTGTTCCTGTCCGTGAACGTCACCGAAGCGGGGATCGGCGCCGACCAAGTGCGCGACATCCTCGACCGCAACGGCGGCCACAGCGCTTCCCGTCCGCGGACGTCCGCAGCGGTCTGATCACTTTATCGAAGCGCCCCTGTACCTTGCGGGGGCGCTTCATTCCCCGAGATTTCATTCTTCCGTCGAAAACGCGTGGCAGAGCGTCGACGGAGCGTGGATAGTGGCTCTCCCGCTAGAGGGGAGAGTTCTTGCCCGCGTCTCGCCGCCTCGTGATTGCCTCGCTCGGCCTCCTGCTGTCGGCCGGCGCCTTCTGCGCCTCGGCCGCCGAGCCGCCCAAGATCCGCAAGCCCGGACCTGCGCCAAACACGCCGCCGAACGTTCCGCCGCTTCCGCCGGCCGTCTTCGATCCCACGCTCGCCGTCGGCGGACAGGACCTGAAGGCGCGAAAGGTCGAGACCCGCCTGACCGTCCAGGTGCTGGTCAACGGCCGCGGCCCCTACAATTTCATCGTCGATAGCGGCGCCGATACCTCCGTCGTCGGCCTGCGCATCGCCCGGGGCCTGCAGCTGCCGCTCGGCACACCGGCGATCCTCAACTCCATGACCGCGCGCAACGTCGTCGATCGCGTCAAGGTCGCCGAGCTGACCCTCGGTCCGACGATCGTCAGGAACCTGCAGCTTCCGGCCCTGCGGGAATCGGACGTGGGCGGGGACGGCATGATTGGGATCGACGCCCTCGTCGAGCAGCGACTGCTGATGGATTTCGACAAGCGCCTGATCAAAGTCGAGGACGCCCGCATTCCGGTCAAGCGCATGCCGGGTGAGATCGTCGTGGTCGGGCGGCGCTTTCGCGGCCAGCTGATCCTCACGCACGTCAAAGCCGCCGGCCTGCCCCTCGACGCGGTCATCGATACCGGGACGCAGATCACGATCGGCAACCTCGCCTTGCGCGACAAGCTGATCCGCAGGAACCGGGACAAGTTCGTAACGGTCCCGGTCACCGGAGTGACGGGCGAGACGATGAAGATGGAACTGGCCACGATTGCCGAGCTTCAACTCGGATCGGTGACGCTGCGCGACGTGCCCATGGCGTTCGCCGATGTACCGCCCTTCAAGATGTTCGGCATTCACAATGAGCCCGCGCTGCTGCTTGGCACGGACTTGCTGGAATCGTTCCGCAAGGTCTCCCTCGACTTTCGCGCTCGAAAAGTCCGCTTCCAGCTCAAGCGCTGCCAGTCGCAGGGCGTTGTCATTAGGACGTCGCCGTCGACCTTCACCCGTATTTCGGCCACCGCACCGGACGCGTGCGACGCCAGATGAGACCGATGTCCCAATGAAGCACTTCCTCCTCTTCTACGAAGTCTCCTCCGACTATCTCGAACGGCGGCCGCAATTTCGCGCGGAGCATTTGAAGCTCGCGTGGGAGGCGCAGGAACAGGGTGAAATCGTGGTTGCGGGAGCGCTCGCCGACCCGCCGGACGGCGCTGTGCTGATGTTCCAGGGCAAAGATAAATCGGTCGCGGAACGGTTCGCGCAAGCAGATCCCTATGTCGCGAACGGCCTCGTCACGCGCTGGCATGTGCGCGAATGGACGACCGTAGTGGGGGAATTGGCAGCCAACCCGGTCAGGCCGGAGTAAGGCGGCCCAGGTCGCAGAAGAGGGCCGCACCACCTGACCGGTGCGGCCCCTATCATTCAGCAGCTGCAGTTCTTGCAGGTGCAGGGATTGCAGCGGCAGCCGGTTTTCTCAGGTGCTGCGGCTTTGTCGTTGGTCTTTTTCATCTGCTCGACTCCTATTGCCCGTCAGCGGGCTCATCCCATATGGGTTCCGTACCATGGTACGGAATCAAGCGAAAAATTCAGACACGATAGGCGCCCTCGCCAATGCAGCGGGAGTCGGCGTCGAAACGGTGCGATACTATCAAAGGCGTGGCCTCCTTCCGGAGCCGGCACGCCCGCCCGGGGAGGTCCGTCGTTACAGCGACGAAGACGTCCGGCGCCTCAAGTTCATCCGTTCGGCACAAGCCGCCGGCTTCACGCTTGCCGAAATCGGCGAGCTGCTCGACCTCAGCGCCGTCGACGACCGGGCAAGGGCGCGGCAGCTGGCACAGGCCAGGGTCGAAGCGCTGGACGGCAAGATCGCCGAACTGCAGAAAGCTCGCGAAGCGCTCGCTGGCCTGGCGAACGACTGCGCGAACAAGCGCGCCGGGCCGTGCCCGATACTATCCGCCTTCGACCGCAGCTGAGAGTGCGAAGAATCTCACCGCCCCAACTGCTGTTTGCTGTCATTGAACAGGCGTAATGTCCGACGACTCACCTCAGGAGGGCATGCAAATGACCGCGACGTTCCCCGTGACCCAAGAATGGCTGGACGGAACCGGAGGCAAGATCTTCACGCGCCACTGGGAGCCAGAGGAAAGTCCGAAGGCCAGTCTCGTCATCTGTCACGGGGTGAACTCGCATGGCGGCCAGTACGTCGGCGCGGGTGAGGAGTTCGCCTCCCGCGGCTTCGCCGTCACAGCCCTGGACCTCAGGGGCCGGGGGAAGTCGGACGGCGAGCGCTTCTACATCGAGAGCATCGATGAATATGTCTCCGACCTCTCGTTGGCGATAGAGAAGGCGCGCGCCAAGCATCCCGAGCTTCCGCTCTATCTCCTGGGTCACAGCGCCGGCGGCGTCACCTCCACCACCTATGCGCTGGATTATCAGGAGCGCATCGACGGCCTGATCTGCGAAAGCTTCGCCTTCCGCGTCTTCGCTCCGAACTTCGCTTTGAAGCTGCTGGAAGGCGCAAGCCACGTTCTGCCGCATGCGCATGTGCTGCGGCTGAAGATGGAGGATTTCTCACGCGATCCGGAATGGGTAGCGCAACTCAACGCGGACCCGCTCACGCTCGACGAGGTTCAGCCGGTCAGCACCGTGGCTGCCTTTGCTCGCGCCGGAGAACGGTTCCAGCGAGAATTTGGGAAGATCACCCTGCCGGTCCTTATCCTGCACGGCACCGAGGACAAGGCGACGCGGCCGGACGGCAGCGAGCAATTCTTCAACGAGGCCGGTTCGACCGACAAGACGCTGAAGCTCTACGAAGGCTACTACCACGACCTGCTCAACGATCTCGGCCGCGAGACCGTCTTCGAGGACATCGACGCGTGGATCAGCGAACGGCTGCCCGTGCATCAAGAGGCGTCGGCTGGCCCCGCCGTTCTCGCCTGAGTTCAGCTATAGGCGATCATCCTTCCGCAGATTGCGACGCCGAGCCACAGCAACAAGGAGGCGAGCGCCAGTAGCCGCGCGCTGGCCGGCGGCGGATCGGATACCACGGCACCGAACAGCAGCCGGAAGAGGGCGACGTTCGCCAGCGCCAAAGCGATGAGGATGAGCTTGAGCCGGAACGTGCCACTCATCGCCAGCGACTTGGCGTCGGCGGCGAAAAGAACGCTCCCGCTCGCTGCGAGAATGAGCACACCGGTCGCAGCGATGGGAACCAGCGCATGGCTCAGCGGCTGTAGCGGGAGGCTGCGAAAAAGCCCGATCGTCCGCAAGTCGACGAGGCCGATGCCGCCGAGCAGCAGCACGAGCGCCAGAACATGGATCGTGTTGGCGACGGGGTAGGCGTAGGCCGAGCTCGCGGCCCAATCCGCGTAAGGCGTTGCCGCGACCCACTCGGCGATCGCGGTGAGCATCTGTGGCTAGCGCAGCTCGACCGTTTTGCCGCCCGCGGTGATGCGCTCGATCCGCATCTCGTGTGAGCCGTCGCGGCGCGGATAGCCTTCCAGCACGACCTGCTGCTTCGGGCCGACCATCTGCTGGGACAGCCCGCGCGCTTCCATCCGCGAAACTGGCGCGAGGATCACGTCCCAGGTCGCATTCTTGTAGCGAACCTTGGCGGTGCCGTGGGGATTGCCCCACTTCACGTCCATCAGCGCGGCCCGGTGCTTGATGGCCTTCTTCTCGTCATAGCTCGACCAGCCGTGATGGGCGATCGCCGCTGCGGGCATCGTCAGGATTGCGGCGGCAAGGATGAACTTCTTGAACATGTCCGGTCTCCTTCACGCAGCCGATAGCAGATTTCCGAACCGGAGTGGCAGCAGAATGGGCGCCCGCAACCGGCAGACGCCCCTATTTCGAGACAGTCCAGCTCAGTAGCTGTTCGTGTTGTTATCCGTGGCGTTGGACATGTTGTCCTGGCCAGTGTCATTGAGCTGGTCGAGCTGGTTGCCGAGTGTGTCGGTCGGCCCTGCACTATCGTCTGGCGGCAGAACAGTCTCGTCGGCCATCACTTCGGCATTGGCGTCCGTGCTGACATTATCCTGACCGCTCTGGTTGCAGCCGGTAAGCGCGGCAAGGCCCATCGCGGCGCCGATCGTCATGGTAAGCTTCATTGCGCCTTCCTTTTTCATGGGGCGACTGGCCGGAACAGCGCTCGAGCGCCTTCGTGGTTCCGATGCCGCTAAAGGCTCGGGAAGCTCTGCTTGATGCCGTCGATCACGAATTGCGCGGCCAGCGCAGCCAGAATCACGCCGAGAATCCGGGTGATCATGGCTTCTAGCCGTTCGCCGATCAGCCGCATGATCGGTCCGGCGGCGAGGAGCGCGAGCATGGTCAGGAGGATGACGACCGTGATGGCGGCGAGGACGATGAGCACCTGCGGCCAACCGTCGGCCCGCGATACCCACAGCATGGCGCTGGCAATCGATCCTGGGCCGGCGATCATCGGGATGGCCATGGGGAACACCGAAATGTCTTCTGCCTCCGGCGTGCCTTCGATCGAATTGGCGCGATTCTCACGCCGGGCTGTGCGCCGCTCGAAGACCATATCGAGGGCGATCATGAACAGCATAACGCCGCCCGCGATGCGGAAGCTCGCCAGGCTGATGCCGAGCGCCTCGAGCATCGGCCGCCCGAGCAGCGCGAAGAACATCAGGATAGCCCAGGCGATCAGGGCCGCCCGGATTGCCATGGCGCGGCGATGATGCGCATCCGTGCCGCGCGTCAGGCTGGCGAAAATCGGGGCGCAGCCCGGCGGGTCGATGATCACCAGGAAGGTGACGAGCGCCGAGCCGAAGAGCTCGATCATGGCTTGGGCGCGGGAACCTGCTGGTTCAGGACGGTGCGGTAATCGCGGCCGTTCCACAGCTTCGCTTCGAAGCGTCTTTCACCGGTCGCCGCAACCTTCCATTCGTAGATCAACGTGCCGTCGGCGGAGCGGCCCTGGCCCGCATCCGCGGGCGGCTTGCCCGCTATGCGCGCGGTCGGCTTCACTTCCTGGCGATATTCCTGTCGCACCTTGTCTCGACCGGCGCAGCTTGCGCGTTCGACACGCGGAGCCCGGGGCAGCGGTCTGGGGGCCTCAAGCTCGTCACCCGCGTCGTAGGTCCATTGCCACCCACCGGGCTCGCGCACCCAGACGGTCGTGAAATAGCCGCTCCACTTGCCCTGAGGGGTCGCCCAGGGGCCACGCGTGATGGCGGTTCGACCGTCGCAGGACGTCCAACTCGCTGATGGTCCCCAATGGATGGACTTGGGCGGGTCCTTCTTGTCCTTGAGGAACTCGTGCGCCCACACGGCTTGCGGAGTGAACATCACCGCCGTCCCGTCGGCGTATTTGCGGAAGGCGGTCCACTGGCCGATCCGTTTGGCGTCGCGAGCGAAGGCGCGTTCGGCGTCCACAGCGGTCAACGACGCTGCGGCGAGTAAAAGCTCAAGCATTACAGTCCCTCCGGCTCGGGAAGCCGCTCGCGCCGATGGGCAGCGACGACCGTGTTGCGCAGCAGGCAGGCGATGGTCATCGGACCGACGCCCCCTGGAACCGGAGTGATGGCGCCCGCCACCTCTGCCGCTTCGTCATATGCAACGTCGCCGAGCAGCTTGCGGGTCCCATCCGGCTGTTCGACGCGCTCCTGACCGACGTCGATGACCGTGGCTCCAGGCTTGAGCCAACTGCCGCGGATCAGCTCGGGGCGGCCGACGGCAGCGACGACGATATCGCTGCGGCGGACGGCTTCCGGCAGATCCTTCGTGCGTGAATGGGCAATTGTGACGGTGCAGTTCGCCTGCAGGAGAAGCTGCGCCATCGGCTTGCCGACGATGTTCGATCGCCCGACGACCACCGCGTCCTTGCCGCTCAGTTCGCCAAGCGTTCGCTGCAACAGGATCAGGCAGCCGAGCGGAGTGCAGGGGACCAGCGCGTCGAGGCCGATCGAGAGGCGGCCCACGTTCACCGGGTGAAAGCCGTCGACGTCCTTCGCCGGGTCGACGCGCGTCAGCACCGCCTGCTCGTCGACATGCTTCGGAAGAGGCAGCTGAACGAGGATGCCATCGACATTGTCGTCGGCATTCAGCCGGTCGATCAGTTCGATGAGATTGTCCTGCGACGTCTCGGCGGGAATGCGGTGTTCGAAGCTCTCCATTCCGGCTTCGACCGTCGCCTTGACCTTCGAGCGGACGTAGGCGGCGCTTGGCGGATGCTCACCGACCAGCACGACGGCGAGGCCCGGAGAGCGACCCGTGCTCTCGCGGAAAGTGGCGGCGACCTTCGCAACTGTCTGGCGGAGATCCGCCGCGATCGCCTTCCCATCGATGATGCTGGCTGTCATGCCGCTCCGTAGGCGAATTCCACCGCAACCCCGCTCAGCAGCATGCGGAGGATCTGGATCAGAAGGAGCAGCACGAGCGGCGAGAAGTCGATGCCGCCGAAGTCGGGCATCACCTTGCGGATCGGCCGATAGAGCGGCTCGGTGATCTTATCGAGGGCTGCAAGAAAGGCGCGAAGCCCCTGCGAGCTGGTGTTGAGCACGTTGAATGCGACGAGCCAACTGAGGATGACCTGGCCGATGATGATCCAGCCGAGGACCCTGAGCAGCAAGTCGACGACCTGAAACAGTGCGATGAGCATTTGGCGGGCTTAGCGATGGGCCCGCAATGCTGCAATCTAGGGCGCGAAACGGTTGGGAAGCGCTTCTGCGAGGATGACGGCGAAGTCGCCGGCCGCGTCGGCCCACTCGGCGATGGGTGTCCAACCACCCGCCAGGAGCAGCACGCGGGCGCCACGGCGTCCGTATTTATGGCTGTTCTCCGTGTGGATCGATGAGCCCTCGGCGAAGGAGAAGCTGCGTCCGTCGATCGTGAACGTGACGTCCCGCGTCGCGACGAGGTGCATCTCGATGCGAGACAGGATGTCGTTCCAGCGCGCCTCATGGCGGAAGGCGTCGAGCGGGATATCCGCGTCGAGCTCACGGTTGATTCGCTCGAGCAGGTTGAGGTTGAAAGCAGCGGTGACGCCATGCGGATCATCGTACGCGGCGATCAGACGATCGACCGGCTTCACCCGGTCCATGCCGATCAGGAGCTGCGATCCGACGCCGAGCAGGTCGCGCCAGCTGCGCAACAGGTCCGTGGCCGTGCGCGGAACGAAATTGCCGATGGTGGAGCCCGGGAAGAAGCCCAGTTTGGGAAGGCTGGCGATGCTCGAAGGAAGATCGAACTCCCGGGCGAAGTCAGCGACGACGGGCTCGACCGAGATCTGGGGGAAGCGTTCGGCGACCTCGGACGCGCTTTCGCGAAGGTAGTCGCCGGAAATGTCGACCGGCACATAGGCTGCCGGATGGATCGCTTCGAGGAGCAGTGGCGTCTTGGTCGCGGAGCCGGCGCCGAACTCGACGACCGCCATCCCGTGCGGAATGCGCGAGGCAACGTCCGGCAGGATCTCCTTGAGCAACGCCGTCTCGGTCGCTGTCGGATAATAGGATGGAAGCCGCGTGATCTCGTCGAACAGCTCCGACCCGCGCCGGTCGTAGAGCCAGCGAGCGGGCACGGCCGGGATGGGCGCGGACAATCCCGCCAATACGGCCTCGCGAAAGGCGGGATCGACCCGTTCAGCTGTCTCGAGCAAGCCTCAGCCCCGTGAATTGCCAGCGCGCGGCGGGTGAAAAGAAGTTGCGGTAGGATGCGCGGCTGTGCCCGCGCGGAGTAGCGCAGCTCGCGCCCTTGAGCACGAACTGGCCGCTCATGAACTTGCCGTTGTATTCGCCGACGGCGCCCTTCGCGGGAGCGAAGCCGGGGAAAGCGAGATAGGCGCTTGCGGTCCATTCCCAGGCATCGCCGAAGATGCCGCCGCCGGGCTTGGGCAGCACCGCCGACGCATCGTCGAGCTGGTTGCCGAGAAGGGGGTCGGCGCTCTCGGCGAAGGTTTCCCATTCCGCCTCCGTCGGCAGTCGCGCTCCGGCCCAGCGGGCGAAGGCATCGGCTTCGAAAAAGCTGACGTGCGCGACTGGCGCGGCGCGATCAATCTCGCGGCGGCCGGCGAGGGTGAACTGCGTGCCGTCGTCGTTCCAGTAGAGCGGAGCGCCGATCCTTTCCGCCTGCACCCAGTCCCAGCCCTCGCTGAGCCAGAGGGACGGGTTCGTGTACCCGCCGTCGGCGTTGAACTCCGCCCATTCGCCGTTAGTGACCTTGCGGCTGGCCATTGCATGTGGGTGCAGGAAGACGCGGTGGCGCGGACGTTCGCAATCGAACGCGAAACCTCCCTCGCGAGCACCGATCTCGACGATGCCGGTGCGTCCCGGATGAAATGTCAGCGCCTCGGTCGCGAAGCAGGCCGGCGGAGCGAGTTCGGCATAGGACGGCTCGATGGGGTTCTCGGCGAACGTCGCGAGGATGTCGGTCAGGAGCAGTTCCTGATGCTGCTGTTCGTGATTGATGCCGAGCTCGACCAGCTCCAGCGCCGCGGGCGACAAGCGGGGAAATGCCTCTTCCAGCGCCTCGTCCACTCTTGTGCGCCACTGGCGGATCTCGTCGAGCGACGGCCGGCTGAGCATTCCGCGTTTGGGCCGAGCATGGCGCTCCCCTTCCGCGTTGTAATAGCTGTTGAAGAGGTAGGCGAAGCGCTCGTCGTGGGCCTCGTAACCCGGCACATGATCGCGCAGGACGAAGGTCTCGAAGAACCAGGTGGTGTGCGCGAGGTGCCATTTGGCGGGAGACGCGTCCGGGAACGGTTGGATTGTGGCGTCGGCATCCGTCAGGGGAGACGCGAGGTCCATCGTGAGCCGGCGCGTGCGAAGCAGCCTCTCGCGGAGCGCACTCGGCTCTCCGTCATAGTTTTGAATAGCGGGCGCGAGAGCCATTTGAACCCGATCCTATTGCCGGCTGCTCCCATAGCAGCTGCGCATATGTTGCGCTTGCGGAACAGCCCTTCAACGCCACGAAACTACAATTGTGCCGGGCGGCCGCTACCGCCTTTGGGCTAGTCGCGAGTTGCGCCGGGTTGCCACAGCACGTCACCGCCTTCGGAAGCCGCGACTTTCCTGGCGCCCACGAACAGGTGGTCGGAAAGGCGATTCAGGTAGGCAAGCAGGTGTGGATTGAGCGCCTCGGCTTCGTTCAGCGCGACTGCGGCACGCTCGGCTCTCCGGACGACGGTGCGCGCCAGGTGGAGGCTTGAGACCGCCGCCGAACCGCTCGGGAGGATGAAGCTTGTGAGCGGCGCAAGGTCGGCGTTCATGTCGTCGATCTCGCGCTCCAGCCGGTCCACCTGCGGGGCGACGATGCGCAGCGCGCCCTCAACGCCTCCCGGGGTCGCGACGTCTGCGCCGAGGTCGAAGAGATCGTTCTGGATGCGCAGAAGGTTCGAACGGATCGGCCCTTCCGACATCGCCGCAATGGCGACGCCGATTGCAGCATTCGCCTCGTCGACCTCGCCGATCGCGGTCATCCGCAGGCTCGACTTGCTGACGCGCGAGCCGTCGACGAGTCCCGCCGTGCCCGCGTCCCCGGTGCGCGTGTAGATCTTGTTGAGGCGAACCACCGTCAGCCGCGCGAAGCGCCAGCCAAAACCAGGATCAGGATAACGACAATGATCGCGACCGCCTGGAACAGCACGCGCTTGCGCATGTAATCCTGCTGCCGTTCGCCGCTGAGGTCCTTGCCCGATGCCATGGCCATGACGCCGCGAACGAGGACGTAGGCGGTGGCACCCATGGCGAGAACGAGCAGGATGATCAGGAGCGTGTTCATGGGCGGGTCCTACTCGTCGCAAAAGGTGAAACCAAGCGGAAGCTTACCCGCCAGGAGGTCGTGAGCGAGGCCACGGCCGTCAACCCCCGCTTCGCGCATCGCAGCTAATGTCGGGGCCAAGTCACGCTTCGCCAGCCGGCGCCCGTCCTCGTGAGTGACGAGCGGGTGATGGAGATATGTCGGCTCGGGCAAGCCGAGCAGTTGCTGCAGCAGGCGCTGGATCGGGGTCGATGGCCGCAGGTCGGCGCCGCGGACGACTGTCGTGACACCGGCAGAAGCATCGTCGACGACGCAGGCAAGGTGGTAGCTTGCCGGAGCATCCTTTCGAGCCAGGATGGCGTCGCCGATCCGGGCTGCGTCCCCGTGGAAACTGGTTCCATCCGCTTCCCGCCACGAGGGCGATCCGACCTGGTCCAGAGCCTTGGCTGAATCCAGCCGCCAGCAGTGCGGCGTCGTCGCCCGGCGGCCGGGATCGTCGGGCAAGGGTCGGCACGTGCCCGGGTATGAGGTCGCCTCATCGCCATGCGGGGCCGTAAGCGACTGGGCGATATCCGCTCGCGTGCAGAAGCAGGCGTAGACAAGACCTCGTTCGCGAAGCCTGTCCAGCGCATCCGCATAGAAGTCCGTACGCTGCGACTGAACCATCGGCGGCTCGTCCCACTCAAGTCCCAGCCAGCGCAGGTCCTCGAAGATGCCGTCGACGAACTCGCCGCGGCTCCGTCCCTGGTCCAGATCCTCGATCCTGAGCAGGAACTTGCCCCCGTTTTCGCGCGCCCGGAAGCTGCCGACCGCCGCGCTATATGCATGGCCGAAATGCAGCCGACCTGTTGGCGACGGCGCGAAACGCGTCACAATCATCGGGACTGTGACTCAAACGGCTCTTGACGCGGAATCCGCAATCTTCGATTCATCGTCCTGTCACATCGGGTTGGCATCCGGTGGGCAACAAGGGAAGACGGGCCCGAAGCGACCCTTCTCCTCCTTGAGTGCGACAGGGCCGGAGACTTGTTCGTAGCGGGCGAACAGAGAAGGTCATTGCCCGCGCATGTATCATCCCGACCTCATTCGCCATCCCGAAAGCTGTCCGGCGCTGGTCCTCAATGCCGACTACACGCCGCTGAGCTATTATCCGTTGAGCCTCTGGCCATGGCAGACCGCCATCAAGGCCATGTTCCTCGAGCGCGTGGACGTGGTCGCGCACTATGATCGCGAGGTGCACAGCCCGAGCATGGCGCTGAAGCTGCCGTCGGTGATTGCGCTGCGGCAGTTCGTGAAGCCGTCCGAATATCCGGCCTTCACCCGATTCAACCTGTTCCTCCGCGACCGGTTCAGCTGCGTTTATTGCGGTTCGCGCAAGGAGCTGACGTTCGACCATGTCGTCCCGCGCGCACAAGGCGGCCGCACGACGTGGGAGAATGTCGCGACCGCCTGCGCGCCGTGCAACCTCCGCAAGGGCGGCCGAACGCCGCGGCAGGCTGGCATGCACATCGAGCGGGAGCCGATCCGTCCGACCAGCTGGCAGCTGCAGGACCATGGCCGCGGCTTCCCGCCGAACTATCTGCACCAGAGCTGGCGCGACTATCTCTATTGGGACATCGAGCTCGAAGCTTAAGCGCTTATCGCACCGTTAACCATTCGGCCGTAACCTCCAGATAATGGCTGTTACGTCCGCCTTGAGCAGGGAATCTCGCGAGGTCGAAGCGCCGCGCATTCTCGTGGTGCAGCCGGATCGGTCCTACCTTGGCGTGATTTCGCGCCGTCTGGTCGAAGGCGGGTACCGCGTTGCAACGGCTGTTTGTGCTTCTTCCGCCATGGCGGAACTGCACCGCCTTTCGATCGATCTCATCGTGTCCGAGCTTCGCATGCCGAAGCTGGGCGGGGCAGAGCTGGTACGGATCGTCCGCGAAGATCCCGTGCACCGCCATATTCCGTTCTTCCTCATCACTGGCCGTTCGGACGCCGCCGGGGCCGTAGAAGCCTACAGGAGCGGTGCCGACACGGTGATCGCCAAGCCGTTCCACTTCGAAGTCCTGATTGCACGAATTGGGCGAGAGATCGAACGATCCCGGTCGCTCGGAAGGCTGCTGCACGACAATGCAGCGCTCGACGCGCGCATCGTCGGCCGAGCCATCGAGCTTGGCGAAATGCGCGAGCGCTGGCTGGAAACCCAGGCCGAGCTGCGCCGCCTGAAGCAGTTGGTCGGAGAAGCCTAGGCCCGTTCCATGAATTCCCGGATCGCCGGGCCGATGTCCTGCCGCTCCAGGGCAAGCGCGAGATTGGCGATCACGTAACCGGCCTTGTCGCCGCAGTCGTAGCGGGCCGCATCGACCGTGGTCGCATGGAAAGGCTGCTTTCCAATCAGCTGGGCCATCGCGTCCGTGAGCTGGATCTCACCGCCGGCACCCTTCTCCCCCCTGTCCAGGATCTGCATCACTTCGGGCTGCAGGATGTAGCGGCCGATCACGCCGAGGTTCGACGGGGCGACATCCGGGCTCGGCTTTTCGACGACGCCCACGACCTCGGTGATTGCTCCGTCCCTCTTCCCTGGCGCGATGATCCCGTAGCTGGCGGTGCGCTCCTTCGGCACTTCCTCGGTGCACAGCATGTTGCCGCCGCCGACTTTCTCCCACGCGTCGACCATCTGCCTGAGAGCGCCGGGGGTGCCGTGCATCAGATCGTCGGGAAGGAGTACCGCGAAAGGTTCGTCACCCACGATCTCCCGGGCGCACCAGACGGCATGGCCGAGCCCCAGCGGCTGCTGCTGCCGGACGGACACCAGTTCGCCGAACGAAACGCGGGATGATTCCAGGGCTCCAAGGCTTTTGCCCTTCTCGCGCATGGTCGTCTCCAGTTCGAACGCCATGTCGAAATAGTCGACGAGCGAGGACTTTCCGCGGCCGGTCACGAAGATGAGTTGCTCGATGCCCGCCTCGCGCGCCTCGTCCACAGCATATTGGATCAGCGGCCGATCGACGACCGTCAGCAATTCCTTCGGAATCGCCTTGGTGGCGGGCAGCAGGCGGGTGCCGAGCCCAGCTACAGGGAACACGGCTTTGCGAAGCTTGTTGCTCATTCGGGGTCTGCGGGTCCTGTTTCGTTGGTCGTGGATTGCTGCCCGGTCCCAACCGGCAGTGGCGCTGCACCGCCATCGGCCGGAGGAAGATCGAACCGGTCGGCCGGTCGTGGCTGGGACCGCTTGATCAGCTCGTCGACGCGTTCAGGATCGGCGTAGGTCGGGGGGGTCAGCAGGTCTTCGGCGGTCGGGGTCGACTGCGCCATCAGCGGCTTGACCGGAAGCGGCTCGCCCTGTGCCGGTCTCAACGATGCGACACGCCCGCAGCTGCAGAGCAGCGAAATCGCGAGGATGACTGCGACGTGGCGAACCATGAAGTCCGCCTAGCCGCTCGGACGCCCTTTCGCCAGCCGGTCCGGCGACTTGCGGCCACGGAGCGGCTTACCTATCCGCACGCCATGCCTCGTTTATCACTCTCGGCCGTCCTGATCGGCATTGGATTGCTCACGGCGGCTTGCGAGCAGCAGCCGACGCCGGTGGAGAATGCGCCCGAAGAGGCGGGCCTTTCGAAGGGAGTGTCGAAAGACAAAGCGGGACAGGCCGCTCCGGACACCGAACTAAAGGACGCGGACGATGAGCCCGCAACCCTCGCCGATGCCAAGGGGAAACCTCTGCTCGTCAACATTTGGGCCACCTGGTGCGCGCCGTGCGTCAAGGAACTGCCGACGCTTCAGGCTCTCGCCGGGAGGGCCGGAGCGCCGCGCGTGATTGCCGTTTCCCAGGACATGGCACCGCGCGGATCGGTCGATGCCTTCATTGAGAAGAACAAGCTCGCCGATCTCGAGGTTTGGCACGATCCGAAGATGGAACTGTCCGGCGCGATGGGTGCCGAGGTACTGCCCACTACGATTCTCTACGACGCGGAGGGACGGGAGGTCTGGCGCTATGTCGGCGACCTCGACTGGACGGGCGAAGAGGCAGCTAAGCTTCTTGCCGACGCGGGTCGGGCGAAAGAAGGCTGAGAAGGCGGCCGTCGATGGCGGCGAGGCCGAGGGCGATCAGGCTCATGCCGGCGAAATCGCGCGAATCGATCAGTTCGCCGAGAATGAGCCATCCCAGCAGGATCGCGACCGGCGGCACGAGCAGAGTCACTAGCAAAGCGTTGGTCGCGCCCGCTGAGTTGATCAGCCGGAAATAGAGGATGTAGGCGAAGGCGGTGCACAGCAGCGCCAAAGTGACGATCGCCCCGATTGCCGGCAGCGGGGGAAAGGCCTGCTCCCACGGACGGTCCAGCAGGAATGCCACGGGCAGCATCACCAGCGCTCCTACCGTCAGCTGGCCGGTCGCAACGGAAATGGGTGCGACTCCCTGCTTCTTGAAACGGCGGGCCCAGACGCCGGCGAGAGCATAGAGCAGGCCGGCGGTTACGCAGGCGAGCTGCGCGAGGACGTCATTGCCGATCGAGCTGAGCAGGTCCGGACCGATCATCAGCGCGACGCCGCCGAACCCGAGCAGGACTCCGGCCAGCTTGCGGCGAGTCAGGCGCTCGTCGCTGGTGAAGACATGGGCGACGATCACGCCCCAGATCGGCGTCGTCGCGTTGAGGATGGAGGCCAGGCCGCTGGCGATGTGCGTCTGCCCCCATCCGAAGAGGATGAAGGGCAGGACGTTGTTGAGCAGTGCGAGTACAAGCATCGCGCCCCAGACCGATCGCGGCAGGCCCGCGTTCTGACCGCGCCATGCCAGGAAGGCCCACAAGCCAGCGGCAGCAATCGTCAGCCGCAGCCAGACGTACGTCAGGGGCGGCACGGACTGTACGGCGACGCTGATGCAAAAGAAGGCGGCGCCCCAGATGAAGGCGAGCGCGAGAAGGATCGCCCAGTCGGAGCGGTTCATAACGGTGCGGATCATTGCGTGGCGGTAGCTTGGCACCGGCAACGCCGCGTCCCGCAGCTTGCTGTCAAAATGATCGTCGCGAGCCATGACTAGAGTTTCGTGTGCAAGCGCCCTCCCCGCCAACAAAAGGGCGGCTTCAGCCCATAAGCTGAGCTTATCTAGTCGCGGAGCAGCTCGTTGATGCTGGTCTTGGACCGCGTGCGCTCGTCGACGCGCTTGACGATCACCGCGCAGGCCAGCCCCGGACCGCCGTCCTTGCCGGGCAAGGTGCCGGGCACAACGACCGAATAGGCTGGAACTCGCCCGTAGATCACCTCACCCGAGGCGCGATCGACGATCTTGGTCGATGCACCCAGGAACACGCCCATGGAAATCACCGCGCCCTGCTCGACGACAACGCCCTCGGCGACTTCGGATCGCGCGCCGATGAAGCAATCGTCCTCAATGATCACGGGACCGGCCTGAAGCGGTTCGAGCACGCCGCCGATGCCGGTGCCGCCGGAAATATGGACGTTCCTACCGATCTGGGCGCAGCTTCCGACGGTCGCCCATGTGTCGACCATCGTGCCTTCACCGACTCGCGCGCCGATGTTCACGAAGCTCGGCATCAGCACGGCGCCGGGCGCGATGAAGGCGCCGCGGCGGACGATCGACCCGGGCACGGCGCGGAAGCCCGCGGACTCGAACTCCTTCGCGCCCCAGCCCGCAAACTTTGATGGCACCTTGTCCCACCAGTTCGCGCCGCCCGGTCCGCCCGAGATCAACTCCATCGGGTTGAGCCGGAAGGAGAGCAGGACGGCTTTCTTGAGCCATTGATGGACGGTCCATTCGCCGTCGATCTTCTCGGCGATGCGCGCCTCACCGCTGTCCAGCGCGGAAAGCGCCTTGTCGACCGCGATCCGAACCTCGCCTTTCGTGTCCGCACCGATCCCATTGCGGTCTTCCCAGGCGGCGTCGATCACGGTCTGCAGGTCGCTCATCAATCGTCCTTCAAGATGGTTTCGAGCCACTCGCTCACTTCCGTGATGCGATGGTCGATGAAGCTGTCCTCGACGCCGTCGTTACCGCGTTCCGAGCCATTATCCACCCAGACCGTCGTCATTCCGAGCATCTTCGCCGGCTTCAGGTTCCGCGCCATGTCGTCGACCATCAGAGCGTGGGCCGGATCGATGCCGAAGCGCTCGCACAGCAGCTCGTAGCCGTGGAGGTCGGGCTTGGGCCGGTAGCTGTTGGCGTGAAGATCGTGAACGTCGTCGAACCGGTCGTGAACACCGATCGCCTCCAGCACTCGACGCGCATAGGGCGCGTCGCCGTTGGTGAAGACGAAACGCCTGCCCGGCAGCCGTTCCAGCGCCGTTCCCATCGCCGTCGTTGCGCTCGATGCGGTCCAGCGGGATGTCGTGAACGTCTCCGAGGAAATGGTGCGGATCGATGTCGTGGCACTGCATCAGCCCGGCGAGCGTCGTCCCGTGCGTGTGGAAATGATCCTTCTGTACGCGGTACGCCTCCTCCGCATCGCAGGCGAGCAGCCGCTGGATGTAGGCGGTCATGCGCTCGTCGATCAAGGCGAAGAGACCGCTCGAATGCGGATACAGGCAATTGTCGAGGTCGAAGATCCAGTCGCGGATATGGGCGAATTCAGGGGCTACGCGCGCGGCCATGCCGGCCGCCTACCCCCTTTCACCGCCGGAGCAAACCGCGGTGCTAGGCGCTCCGGCGCCCGAACCTCGGAGTCAGCATGCCGACTCCGGACCGGTAGTCGTCGTAGGCCTTGCCGAAGAGGTTCCGAAGGTCGCGTTCCTCGTATCGAATGGCGATGAGGATGTAGACGGACATTCCAAGCGAGAACAGCAAATGACCTGCCGTCATCTTCGGCGTTGCCCAAAAGGCGAGAAAGAAGCCGGAGTAGAGCGGATGGGCGACCCAGCGATAGAAGAAGGGCTGCCGAAGCTGGTGCTGCTGCGCCTGCCGTTTGCGCATGTGGAACCAGGCCTGCTGCAGGCCGAACAGCTCGAAATGATTGATGAGAAAAGTGCTCAGCAGGACGACCAGCCAGCCGATCGCGAACAGGATCCACAGCGGAATTTCGAAAGCGGTTCCGGTCACGTCCCAGACGATCTGGGGAATGGGCCGCCAGAAGAGGAACATCACGATCAGCGCTGCGCTCGCGCCCAGCACATAAACGCTTCGTTCAAGATGTTCGGGGACGATCCGCGTCCATGCGCGCTTGAAGCCCTGCCGTGCCATCACGCTGTGCTGGAGCCCGAACAGCGCGATCAGCGCGAGATCGATCGCGATCGCCACGCCAATGGGCGCCTCCGGTCCCCGGTCGATCGTGAGCGCCGCGAACTTCAGGTCGCCGACGAAGGCGATCAGATAGAGGAACGTCGCGAAGAAGATAGCATATGCGACGATCGAGAACAGGAGCGATGCAGTGCGTGCCATGCCGAGACCCCCTTCGGCTCAAGGTGAAACGCTTAGCGTCCGCCACTTACCCCGTAGCGAACGACGACTGGAACCTCGCAGCGGCCAATCCGCCGGAGGACGGCGGCATAGGCGTTAGCGTCGGGAAGTTCGGTCAGCTTTTGCGGCTGCAACTTCTTGCCGCGATCCCACGCGTGGACGCTTGTCGTCTGCGGGCAATCGTCGGCGGATCTGGCGATCGGATTGACGACCTGAGGCGCGTGCATGACCGGAGTCTGCGCCGTCGAGGCTACCGGTATCAGGAGCGGCACGGCCGCCAATGCGAAGGGAAGACGCATCACGCACTCCTTTCGCAAACATCATATCATTGTAAGCGATTCCCTCAAACCCGGCGGAAGGGTCAGACGGTGAAGCTCTCGCCGCAGCCGCAGGCCCCCTTGGCGTTCGGATTTTCGAACACGAACCCGGCGGCGAAATCGTCCTCCCGCCAGTCCATGATGGAACCGATCAGGTACAGGATCGATCCGCCGTCGACATAGAAGGCGCCGGCGGGGGTCTCGATCTTTTCATCCAGCGCATTCTCTTCGCTGACATAGTCGACCGAATAAGCGAGGCCCGAACAGCCGCGGCGCGGAGTTCGACAGCTTGACCCCGATCGCATCCTCGGGAGCGCGACTCATCAAATCGGCGATGCGGTCCTGCGCCGCCGATGTCAGCGTGATCGCCGCCGGACGCGCGCGGACTTTCGTTTCCTTGTTCACAGCATTCCCAATTCTAGCCGCGCTTCGTCGCTCATTTTCGACGGGTCCCACGGCGGATCCCAGACGAGCTTCACCTCGGCGTCGCGGATGCCCGGCACCGACAGGACCCGCAGCTCGACCTCATTCGGAAGCGATTCCGCGACCGGGCAGTGTGGGGTCGTCAGCGTCATGGTGACGACCGCGTCGCCGTCCTCGCTTATGTCGACATCGTAGATCAGGCCGAGCTCGTAAATATCGACCGGAATTTCCGGATCGTAGATCGACTTCAGCGCGTCGATGACATTGTTCTTGAGGTCTTCATTGGCGATCGGTTCGTCGGCCGGCTTGGTCTCACCCGACAGGAAACCGGACAGATAGTCGCGCTTCCGCTCGAAGGTTTCCGCCGGAGATTCGACGCGAGCGCGCGGCGGCGGGCTGACCGCCTCCACTTCCTCCGTCTCGATCTTCCGTTCTTCGTTCATCCGAAGATCCGCTTCACCTGTTCGATCCCGCGCACCAAAGCCGCAATGTCCGAGCTGTCGCTGTGCGCCGCGAAGCTCGCCCGCGCCGTCGCCGGAACCCCGAGCACATCCATCAGCGGCTGCGCGCAATGATGGCCGGCTCGGACCGCGACGCCCGCATCGTCCAATATGGTGGCGGTGTCGTGCGGATGCACCCCGTCGACGTTGAAGCTGACGATTCCCGCACTGTCCTCAGGTCCGTAGAGCGTCACTCCCTCAATGCTCGACAACGCCCCACGGCATTCTGCCACGAGTGCACATTCATGTGCGTGGATGGCGTCGAGCGTCACGCCTTGGGTCCATTCAATCGCCGCATGAAGCCCGACCGCACCGACAATGTGCGGCGTGCCGGCTTCGAAGCGCATTGGAGCGTCGAGATAGGTCGTCTCGGCGAAGGTCACGCGATCGATCATCGATCCACCGCCCTGCCATGGCGGCAATGAGTTGAGCAGTTCGTGCCGTCCCCACAGGCAGCCAATGCCCGTCGGTCCGTAAAGCTTGTGTCCCGAGAAAGCATAGAAGTCGCAGCCGAGTGCGGTGACGTCGACGGGCAGGCGCGGCACCGCCTGGCAGCCGTCGAGAAGCAGCAACGCACCTTTCGAATGCGCGATCTCGGCAGCATGCTTAGCGTGGAGAATGGAGCCGAGCACGTTCGAGACGTGCGCGAAAGAAACGACGCGGTGCTCTTCGGTGATCATGCGCTCGGCGGCATCCAGATCGATGCGTCCGTCGCCGGTCAGCGGGACGGCGTCGACTTCGTAACCTGCAAGCTGCCACGGTACGATATTGCTGTGATGCTCGAGGCTCGACAGCAGCACGCGGTTGCGGCCGTCCTTTGGCAGCGAGCGCGCGACCAGGTTGATCGCTTCGGTGGCGCCGCGTGTGAAAACGACTTCGTTGCTTTGACCGCCAATGAGCCCGGCCGCGGCCTCACGCGCCGCCTCGTAGCGGCCGGTCATTTCGCTCGACCTTTGGTACACGCCGCGATGCACGGTGGCGTAGTCCCGCGCATAGGCCGTGGTGATCGCGTCGATCACCGCCTGCGGTTTTTGCGCGGTCGCCGCACTGTCGAGATAGTGCCAGCCCTCGATCGCCGGGAACTGGCCGCGCACGTCGAGCGCCGAATTGATGCGGGTCGGGGCGTTCATGCCACCCTCCGCAAAGCATCACGCGCCGCCGTGCAGATCGCGTCGCGCTGCCCCTCGTCCGCGACATCGTCCCAAAGGCCCATGACAAACCCTTCGAGCAGCAAAGCACGCGCGCTCGCCGGATCCAGCCCACGCGATTGGGCGTAGAACATCTGAATCGGATCGAGCTCGCCGACGCTGGCGCCGTGCGCGCATTTCACGTCGTCGGCGTAAATCTCCAGTTCCGGCTTGCAGTTCGCCGTCGCGCCGCGATCGAGCAACATCGCTTTCACCGACTGTTCGCCGTCCGTCTGCTGCGCGCCGCGCGCGACCTCGACCTTGCCGAGATAGGAGCCGACGGCCTTGCCGCCGAGCACCGAACGAACGACCTGCCGCGAGCGGCCGCGCTCGCCGACATGCTTCACGTTGGTGACGACTTCGTTGGTCGATTGCCCGTCGCCAATGTTCGCTGCGTACAATTCAAAATCCGCGTCGGCCTCGAGGCTGACGTCCAGTTCGATGCGGCCGTAGACATTGGCAGTGTTGAGCGCGAAAAGACGCGCCTTCGCACCCGCGCCGAGTGCGATGCGCATGCGCTTCACGTGCACATCGTCCGCGGCCAGAAGCCACACGTCTTCGAACGTTTCGCCTGCGCCAACCGTGATCGTCAGCGGCTCGGCGAACTGATCCCAGACGGGCATCAGCGCCTCGAGGTCGGCGTAGCGCCATTCCTCCTGCTTGCGAGTAGGGAAGGGGGCCGTCATGCGCGCCTCTTCATCAGGCGCCGCAGTTTCTTGTCGCGCGCGCGCTGACGGTCGGGGGCCAGCAGTCCGTAAAGCGCGTCGAGCGCGAACGCCGCCGCGAACGCAATCGCGACCGACTTGCCCGCGTCACCCGTGTCGATGAACCGGCCAATCACGAAATCGACGATCGTGATGATTCCCAGCAGGATCACCAGCAGCGCTGTATCGGCGACGCCGCGTCCCGGATTGCCGCGTGCGGACGCCGCGAACAGCATGAACACAATGCAGAGGATGATGATCGCAAATGCGGTCATGCAGCGACCTCCGCATAGCCCTCGCGCTCGAGTTCGTGCGCCAGCTCGGCGCCGCCGGAACGGACGATGCGGCCCTGCGTCAGGACGTGCACCTTGTCGGGCGTCACATAGTCGAGCAGCCGCTGGTAATGGGTGATCAACAGCACGCCCTTGTCAGGTGCGCGCATGATGCGGTTGATGCCCGCGCCGACCGCCCGAAGCGCGTCGATGTCGAGCCCGCTGTCGGTCTCGTCGAGCACTGCGAACTTCGGGTTCATAATGCCCATCTGCACCATCTCGGCGCGCTTCTTCTCGCCGCCGGAAAAGCCGACGTTGACCGGCCGCTTGAGCATCTCGACGTCCATGCCGAGGAGCCCTGCCTGCTCGCGCGCAAGCTTGATGAATTCGCCTCCGGACAGCTCGGGCTCGCCGCGCGCGCGGCGCTGCGAATTGAGGCTTTCGCGCAGGAACTGCAGCGACGACACGCCGGGGATCTCGACCGGATATTGAAAGCCGAGGAACAGGCCCGCAGCGGAACGTTCGTACGGTTCGAGCGCGAGCAGATCCTGCCCGGCGAACGTGACGCTCCCGTCGGTGACTTCATAGCCCGGTCGGCCCGAAAGCACGTAGCCAAGCGTCGACTTTCCCGATCCATTCGGACCCATGATCGCGTGCACTTCGCCCGCCGGAACGGCCAGCGAAATGCCGTTCAATATCGGCTTGTCGGCGATGGTCGCGTGAAGGTTCGAGATTTCGAGCATTTACTTGTCGGTCTTCCCGGCGGGACAATTCATGAGGAAGTAGCGCCGCATCGAATCCATCGCATCGCGGCGAATTCCTTCGAGCATGCGCTGGTCGTTAAGCGCCCGCTGGCGGTCTTCGATGTTGGCTTCTTCGAGCTCGAACTTCTTCTCATCCGCGGCCTTGATCGCACCCGCTTCCCGAAGCGTCGCACGGCGCTGCGAGAGGTCGAGGCGAGCGGCGACGATCGCTTCCTGCTCGCGATAGGTGTCGAGCAGGAACGCACTGCGTTGCGCGGTTTCAGACGAGAAGGCCGGATTGGCCGTCCCGCGGTCGCACCGGGCCACGGCGTGGTTCAGCGCATCGAGTTCGGCGGACGCAGCAATAAGAAACAACAACGACATCATCCGACAGAACCTTCCAAACTAATTCCAAGCAACTTCTGCGCTTCGACAGCGAACTCCATCGGCAGCTGCTTCAGCACCTCCCGCGCGAAGCCGTTGACGATCAGCGCGACCGCCGCTTCCTGGTCGAGCCCGCGGCTCATCGCGTAGAAGAGCTGGTCCTCGCTGATCTTCGACGTCGTCGCTTCATGCTCGATCGTTGCGGTCGGGTTTTTCACCTCGATGTACGGCACCGTGTGGGCACCGCACTTGTCGCCGAGCAGAAGTGAATCGCACTGCGTGAAATTGCGCACGTTTTCTGCGTTCGGAAGCACGCGCACCAGTCCGCGATAGGTGTTGTTCGAACGACCCGCACTGATGCCCTTCGACACGATAGTCGAGCGCGTGTTGGCGCCGATGTGCACCATCTTGGTGCCGGTGTCGGCCTGCTGGCGGTTGTTGGTCAGGGCGACCGAATAGAATTCGCCGACGCTGCCTTCGCCCTTGAGAATGCAGCTTGGATATTTCCAGGTGATCGCAGAGCCCGTCTCCACCTGCGTCCAGCTGACCTTCGATCGCGCGCCGCTGCACAGCGCCCGCTTGGTGACGAAGTTGAAGATGCCCCCCTTGCCCTCGGCATCGCCCGGATACCAGTTCTGGACGGTCGAGTATTTCACCTCGGCATCCTCGTGCGCGAAGATCTCGACCACCGCCGCATGTAGCTGGTTTTCGTCGCGCATCGGCGCGGTGCAGCCTTCGAGGTAGCTGACGTAGCTGCCCTTTTCGGCGACGATCAGGGTGCGCTCGAACTGGCCGGTGTTCTCCGCATTGATGCGGAAATAGGTCGACAGCTCCATCGGGCAGCGGACGCCTTCGGGGATGTAGACGAAGGTGCCGTCGGAAAAGACTGCGCTGTTGAGGCAAGCGAAGTAATTGTCGCGCTGTGGGACGACGCTTCCGAGATACTTCTGAACGAGGTCCGGGTACTCCCGGATGGCCTCGCTGATGCTGAGGAAGATGACGCCCGCCTTCTTCAATTCCTCGCGGAAGGTCGTCGCGACGGACACGCTGTCGAAGACTGCATCGACCGCAACGCGCGGGGCGCCTTCGACGCCGGCGAGGACCTTTTGCTCCTCGAGTGGAATGCCGAGCTTCTCATAGATGCGCAGGATTTCGGGATCGACCTCGTCGAGGCTGCCAAGCTTCGGTTTCTGCTTCGGCGCCGCGTAATAATAAGCGTCCTGGTAATCGATCGCCGGGATCTCGAGCTTGGCCCAGCTGACCTCCTCCATCTCCAGCCAGGCGCGATAGGCCTTCAGCCGCCAGTCGAGCATCCATTGCGGCTCGTTCTTCTTGGCGGAGATGAAGCGGACGGTGTCCTCGCTGAGACCCTTCGGCGCGAACTCCTGCTCGATGTCGCTGGTGAAGCCGAACTCATAGGTCGCGAGCTTCTCGGCGGCGTCGTGCGCTTCCTGGTTCCGGACGGCGGTCTGCTCGGTCACTGGGCCAGCTCCGTCAAGCTCACGGCGCCGAGGGCGCCGCGGATCGCGTTGCCGACTAGCCCCATGTGCGGCTTCACCTTGCAGTGAGCATCGAGCGCGCAGTCGGAGGGACCTTCGAGGCCGGAGCAGACGGTCATGGCGATCGGCCCTTCGACGGCCTCCACGATGTCCGCGAGCGAGATCTTCGCAGCGTCCCGTGCCAAGGCAAAGCCGCCAGCCGCACCGCGAACGCTGGTCAGCAGGCCCTCGGCGGCCAAGCGGCCCATGAGCTTCTGCGTGGTTGGCAAGGGTACACCGGTCTCTAGCGCAAGCTCGCTCGCACTAAGGCGCGCGCCAGCCTCCCGGCGAGCGGCGGCGGTCATGATCACGACCGCATAATCGGCGAGATGGGTCAGGCGCATATCAATTCGGACTATTTGCGTCTGATTTAGTGGGTTGTGTGGTGAAACTCAACCTTCCTCGTCATTGCGAGGAGCCGAAGGCGACGCGGCAATCCACGCACCGCTGGATTGCTTCGCTACGCTCGCAATGACAGATGCGAGTTGTGCCGATCTACCCTTTCCTGCGCCCGCTCGCTTTCGCCCTCGACGCCGAGAAGGCACATCGAGTGACCATCGCTGGTCTGCGGCTGATGCCCGGCCTCGATCCTGCGCGATTTCCCGATTCGCTGCGCTCGACCGTCGCGGGCGTCGATTTTCCCTCGCCGGTCGGTCTTGCCGCAGGTTTCGACAAGAATGCCGAGGTTCCAGAGCAGATGCTCGGGCTGGGCTTTGGTTTCGTCGAGGTCGGGACGATTACGCCCAAGCCGCAGCCGGGCAATCCCAAGCCCCGGATGTTTCGGCTGGTCGAGGATTGCGCCGTCATCAACCGGCTCGGTTTCAACAATCAGGGGCTGGCGCGGGCATACGACCGACTGCGCCACACGACCCACCTGCACGGGGTGATCGGCGTCAACGTCGGCGCTAACAAGGACAGTGCGGACTGGATTGCCGATTATGCCGAGGGAATCCGCCGCATGGCGCCGGTCGCGCGCTACCTGACGGTCAACATCAGTTCACCCAACACGCCGGGATTGCGCGGGCTGCAGGAGGAAGGCGAACTGCGTGAGTTGCTCGCGGCGGTCGAGGAAGTGCGCACGAACAAGCCGATCTTCCTCAAGGTGGCGCCGGACCTGGTTGCCGGCGATCACGAGCGCATCGTCCGCGCCGCGCTCGACCATCATGTCGACGCGCTGATCGTCGCGAATACGACTGTCTCGCGGCCTTCGCTGAGATCGCGCCATGCGAGCGAAACCGGCGGCCTTTCAGGAGCACCGCTGAAGGCGCTGGCCCTGGAAGCGTTGCGATCCTTCCGCAGCGCCAGCGGCGGCGAGATTCCGCTGATCGGCGTCGGCGGCATCGCGACTGCCGATGATGCCTTGGAGCGCATCCGCGCCGGCGCTTCGCTGGTGCAGCTCTACAGCGCGATGGTTTACGAAGGCCCGGGAATCGCCCGGACGATTGCCGCCCGACTGGCGCAGCGCCTCAAGCGCGAAGGCATCGCCAATATCTCGGAACTGGTCGGGACCGAAACCGCCTAGGGCTTCGTGGGCAGCGTCAGGACCACGCCCTCTCGCCGCGGGTCGAAGCCGCCGTCGACACGGCCATTGCGGATCAGCACGCCGTGCACCCCCGAATCTTCTCCCTGGCCGGGCTTCAGGTCGATCCCGCGCTGCCGCAGGCCCGCGAGAACCTCAGGCGAGAATCTGGTCACTTCGCCCTGGAAGTTCGCTCCGCGCGCGACGACGTTCGGCTGCGCGATCGCCTGCTGCATCGGCAGTCCCCAGTCGAGCGCCGCAACCAGCGACTTGGCGACATAGGCAAGAATGGCGTTGCCCCCCGCCGATCCGATCGCCCCGGCGAACTTGCCGTCCGGCGTCAGGAGGATCGTCGGCGTCATTGACGAGCGCGGACGCTTGCCGGGAGCGACTGCGTTGACTGCCGGACGGCCCTGCTCGTCGACCGGCCTGAAGGCGAAGTCGGTCATCTGGTTGTTGAGGAAGAAGCCGTCGACCATGCGCCCCGACCCGAAGATCGATTCGACCGTCGTCGTCATCGACACGACATTGCCCTGCCCATCGCGGACGATGAAGTGCGATGTGCCTGCTGGCTCCAGCGTGCTGTCGGCCGCGGCGGCCTGCGCTCCCGGCGGTGTTCCCGCTGTTGGTGGCGGTCCTGCGGCTGGGCCGATCAGCCGCGCCCGCGACGCGACGTAGGCGGGCTCGAGCAGGCCCTGCACCGGCACGGTCGGGACGTCGCCGACGTAACGATCTCGGTCGGCGTACATGATCCGGCTGGCCTCGGCGAACAGGTACCAGGCTTGCGGGTCGTTCGGTCCGAGCCGGGCGATATCCGTACGCTCGAGCAGCTTCATCAGCTGGATCAACCCGACACCGCTCGACGGCGGCGGAGGGACGCACATGACGTAGATGCGGACCGGTCTGCACAATGCCTCGCGCCTTACCGGCTGGTACGCGGCAAGATCGACCATGGTCATCGACCCGCCGAGCGGCGCCGCGCGCGTGCGCTCGACGATCCGGGCTGCGGTTGATCCGGCATAAAGCGCCGCCGGTCCCTGGTCCGCCAGCCGCCGCATGAAGTCGGCATAAGCCGGATTGCGCAGGCGGTCGCCGGCAGCGACCAATGCGCCGTCCGGCTTCGTGAAATAGGCGACCGTGTCCGGCGCACTGTTTTGCGGGAAGCGGCCGCGCACGAGCCGGGCCAGGCGCGGACTGACGATGAAGCCATCGCGAGCCGTGCGCTCGGCGTCCCCGAACAGGCTGTTCCAAGGCAATCGGCCGCGCTCCTGTTGCGCAAGGGCCAGCATTCGGACGACACCCGGAACGCCGGTTGCGCGGCCGCTCAGCACCGCCTCGCCAAACGGTAGCGTGCTGCCGTCGGGGCGGAGGAACATCGAAGGCGTCGCTTGCGCCGGCGCAACTTCGCGGCCGTCGTAAATTGAGATTTTGCCTGTGCGCGCGTCATAATAATTGAGGAACGCCCCGCCGCCGATGCCCGAGCTCTGCGGTTCGACCAGCGAGAGCATCGCCTGGACGGCGATGGCCGCGTCCACCGCGTTGCCGCCTCTCTTCAGGACTTCATATCCGGCCCGGGCCGCCAGAGGATTTGCGGCGACGACGAAAGCCTCTTCCTTAGCTGCCGCGACCGGTTGGACGTGCGGCTGGGGAGGTGGAACGGGAGCACAGGCCGAGAGCCCGAAGGCGGCCGCGGCAGCGAACAATCTGTGAATCACGCGCATCGGGTGCCGCCTAGCGCGGCACGGCGGGAGCGTCCACGCGCTGGCGCTCACGTCCGTTTCAGCTAAGAAGCGGGTCCGCTATCGTGAAGGGGAGTCATGGCGCGGCAGCTCGAACATTTTCCGAACCTCGTCACCATGTTCCTCACGCGCGCTCGACAGAAGGGCGATGCGCCCTTCCTGTGGGCGAAGCGCGACGGGTCGTGGCGTTCGATCTCGTGGGCAGAAGCAGCGCGCCAGGTCGCGGCCTTCGCCGAGAGCCTGAGGAGGATCGGCCTGCAACCCGGTGACCGCGTCATGCTGGTCAGCGAGAATCGTCCCGAATGGCTGATCGCCGACCTCGGCATCATGGCCGCGGGCTGCGTGACGGTACCCGCCTACACCACGAATACCACGCGCGATCACACGCATATCCTCGGCAATTCGGGCGCGAACGCGGTCGTGGTCTCCTCGCAGAAACTCGCGAAGAACCTGATTCCGGCAGTGCTGTTCAGTTCGGATTGCCACCACGTCATCGGCATCGAGGACCTGCGCACCGGCCAGGCGCCTGGGACGGTCGATTTTCATCACTGGGATGAGCTGGTCGCCGGAAAGGCCGACGTCGGCGAGCTGGAACGGCGCATGCAGCAGGTCCGCCGCAACGACCTCGCCTGCCTCATCTACACCAGCGGCACCGGCGGAGCGCCGCGCGGGGTGATGCAGCACCACGGCTCCATCCTCGCCAACGTCGAGGGGTGCGCCGACATCATCGCGAGTGACTTCGGCTGGGACGACGAGATCTTCCTCTCGTTCCTTCCCGCCAGCCATGCCTACGAGCACACGGGAGGACAGCATTTTCCCGTCGGCCTGGGAGCCCAAATCTATTACGCCGAGAGCCTCGAAAAGCTGGCCGCGAACATCGAGGAGGTTCGCCCGACGATCATGGTCGTCGTCCCGCGCCTGTTCGAAATGCTGCGCGCCCGGATCCTCAAGACCATCGAGGCCAGCGGCGGCCTGTCGCAATATCTGCTGAGGCGGGCGCTTTCGATCGGCGCAAAGAAGAACGATGGGCGCAGCAATCCGCTTGACCTGCCAATGCAGGCAATCCTTGGGCTGACGTTGCGCAAGAAGGTGCGCGCGCGCTTCGGCGGCCGAATCAAGGCGATGGTCTCGGGCGGTGCGCCGCTCAATCCCGAAGTCGGACTCTTCTTCCAGTCGCTCGGATTGACCTTCCTTCAAGGCTACGGCCAGACGGAAGCGGGTCCCGTGATCAGCTGCAACCGTCCGGCAGCAGGGCTTCGTATGGACAGCGTCGGTCCGCCGGTGAAGAACGCCGAGGTGCGCATTGCCGAGGACGGCGAGATCATGGTCCGCGGCGAACTCGTCATGCACGGCTACTGGCACAATCCGGAAGAAACGGCGCGGGTCTTGCTGCCCGACGGCTGGCTTGCGACGGGCGATGTCGGGCATCTCGACGATGCTGGCCGAATCGTCATCACCGATCGCAAGAAGGACCTGATCGTCAACGACAAGGGCGACAATGTTTCGCCCCAGCGCGTCGAAGGCATGTTGACGCTACAGCCGGAAATCGCGCAGGCGATGGTCTATGGCGACCGCCGACCATACCTGGTCGCGCTGCTGGTCCCTGAAGCCGAGTTCGCCAACAAGCCCGACCTGCAGCAGCGGCTGTCGAAAGCGGTCGACAAAGTGAACGCCGACTCGTCGGTAACCGAGCGCGTCCGCCGCTTCGTCGTCGCCGACGAGCCGTTTACGACCGATAACGAGCAGCTGACGCCGTCCCTCAAGATCCGCCGGCACGTCATCAAGAAGGTCTACGGCGACAGGCTCGACGCCCTCTACGGCAAGTAGGCCCTAGGAGACCGGCTTGTACGGGACGAAGTCGCCGATCGCGCAGGAGCCCGCGGTCATTCCGGTCCGAACGTCGGTCACGCGCGCAATGTCTCCGCGGCAGAGCCCGGGACCGCTGCTGTTCGTCACAAGAGCGTAGAAGCCACTGTCGAGGCCCGAGCATTCGCCGATAAGCTTGTTCACGTATACGGTCTTGCCGTTCTTGAAGGCCACGGTGCCGTCGTCGATCGTGACCATGTCGTTCCGCTTGTAGGACGGAAGACAGGTGATTGGCTCTCCTGCGACCTTGCCGGCGGTGAGCTTCTGGAATTCGGCTTCGGCTTCAGCGCTGCGGGTCGCAGGCGCAGGCTGCGTCATGCAGCCCGTCAGATACGGCGGCGGCGGCGAGAAGGAGCGGGATTGCACGCATGGCGTAACTCCTTTCGAGTGGTTGTGCGGTCCTTCAGCGCCTTCGCGGCTTAACGGAAGCTGTCTTTTGCGGCCCGAAGTTCGGCGAATTCCTGCGCATTCCTGGCGCGAACGAAGGGATTCGTCGCTCGTTCTTCCGCGACCGTCGTCGGAAGCGTGATCTCGCCTGCATCGCGCAAGGCCGATACCTGCTCAAGCCTCCGCGCGACGTCCGCATTGCCGGGATCGACATGCGCAGCGAAGCGGGCGTTCGCCAGCGTATATTCGTGCCCGCAATAGATGCGCACGTCATCGGGCAAAGCGGCAATGCGTTGCATGTTGGCGTACATTTGCTCGGCCGTGCCTTCGAAAAGCCGGCCGCAACCCATCGCGAACATCGTGTCGCCGACGAAGATCATGCCCTCGTTCTCGAAGTAGAGCGCAATGTGTCCGGCGGTGTGCGCGGGAATGTCCCAGACGATCGCCTCCGATCCGCCGACCTGGATGCGGTCGCCTTCGGACACGATGCGGTCCATTTTGCTGACCCGCTCGGCTTCGGCCGGGCCAGTGATCGTACAGCCCGTCGCGTCCCGGATCGCGTCGTTTCCACCAGTATGATCCGGGTGCCAATGGGTATTGAGCACCTGCGTGATGCGCAGGCCCTGCGCCTCGGCTACCGTCAGCACGGGATCGGCGACCGAAGGATCGACGGCCGCGGTCTCTCCGCTCTCCGCATCGTGGATCAACCAGACATAATTGTCGCTGAGCACCGGGACGGCGGTGACCGTGAGGCGCGCCCATCACCACTCGCCGGTGTTGGGCATGGACGCCCAGGGCTCCGCGGGCGCCAGTTTGCCGCCTTCCTGCAGCAGCTCGATGGAAATGTTGTCGGGGCTTCGGACGAATGCCATGTGGCCGTCGCGCGGCGGACGATTGATCGTCACGCCGGCGTCCATCAGCCGCTGGCAAGTCTCGTAGATATTGTCGACGCGATAGGCGAGGTGGCCGAAGTTGCGCCCGCCGCTGTAGCCGCTCTCGTCCCAATTGTGGGTGAGCTCGACCTCGCCGCCCTCGTCGCCCGGAACGCCGAGGAAGATGAGCGTGAACCGCCCCGCCTCATTCTCCATCCGTCGCCGCTCCTCGAGTCCGAGCAGCTTGAAGAAGCGGACGGTGGCTTCCGGGTCCGATATCCGGATCATCGTGTGAAGGTAGCGCATCGGCGCTACTTAGTGGCTGGGGCTTCGCTTTGCACCACCGGCTTGTCGAGCATTGCCAGGGCCTCTCTCGCCGCCTGTCCCGATTTCCCCCTGGGATCTGCCGCCGAAGCGCGCGTCCAGTAGCTGCGGGCCGCGGCCATATCACCGGCGAAATGATAGACGTGACCGGCCTCGAACAAAACGGTCGGGTCGTTCGGCTCGAGCGTCAGAGCCTTGCCGATGGCCTCCTTCGCCGTGACCGCATCGCCTTCGCGGATCGCCAGCGCGGCGGAAAAGTACCAGAGGAAGGGATCTCCCGAGATCGTTCGGGTGGCTTCCGTGACTTTGGACCGCGCCATCTTGAGGTCGTTCTGCGCCTCGGCCGCGCGGGCTCGGTCGAGCAAGGCTTCGCCTCGCTGTTCCGCCTGCAGGCCCGTTCCGGACAAGGCCCTGTCGAGAGCGACGGCGGCCTTTCCGGCCTGGCCCGCTGCAATCCACATATTGCCGGCGGCGGCCAGCAGGCGCGCCTTCTCCACCTCGTCATCGCTTTGAGCGTTCGCGGCCTGCTCGAACGCCTCGGCGGCGGCTTCCGGGTTTCCCGCATTGCTGGCCTGGAGCGCGCGGCAGGTGAAAGCCTGCGGCGTCACCAGATTGGGGCACTGCGCCGCAGGCGCCTGAGCGACTGCGATTGCGGCGGCAATGGCAAGGATCATCGATTGGGCTCCACCAGGGATGAGATGGTGCGCAGGATCGTCTCGATCTCATGCGCCTCCGATAGACGGTGACCGCCGCCCTTGATGACCGTCACCTGCACATCCGCTGAACGCAGCTTGTCCTTCAGGCGGAATGCCACCTCGAGCGGGACGGTTTCGTCGCGGTCGCCGTGAACCAGCCGTACCGGGCAATCGATCGCGATCTCCGAGTCGAGCAGGCGCATCGACTGGCCGGACGTCCAGAAGCCGCTGGTCGTGACTTGCGTGCTTCCGTCCGGCAACTCGCGCCGAAGCGTTTCTCCGGAGCTCAGCCGATCCTTCAGCCGGTCGGAGAAACCCCACTCGGTGAAGTCGGGGGCCGAGGCGATCCCGACCAGCCCGAAGACGCGCTCCGGCCGACGCAGCGCCAGATGCAGCGCGATCCACGCGCCCATCGACGAACCCGCCAGAACGACCGGACCGTCGGTCGTCAGGTCGAGCATCAGCTGGGCTTCATCGGTCCAGCGGCCCAGCGTGCCGTCCTCGAACGCACCCCCCGACGAGCCCGTGCCCGAATAATCGAAGCGCAAAAGGGGCAGTCGCCGTTCCGATGCGAACGCGTCCAGGGCGACCGCCTTGGTCCCCTCCATGTCCGAAGCGTAGCCCGGCAGGAAGACGATTGTCGGCCCGTCGCCCTCCCGCTTGCGGAAGGCGAGGCGGAGGCCATCGCCGCGGTCAAGGAATTGGATTTGCGTGTCCGTCATCGGCGTGGCGGTCTGCCGAAATATGACCGCGGGGTCTACCGGCCTGCATCCTCGAACCCTAGATACACGCCGCTTCCCCAGCCTCGAAAGGAGCCCTCATGAAGTACCGCAAGCTCGGCGACAGCGATCTGGAGGTCTCCGAAATCTCACTTGGATCGTGGCTGACCTACGGCGTCGGCGTGGAGGCGGACAAGGCTCGCTCCTGCCTCGACGCGGCGTTCGACGTCGGGATCAACTTCATCGACACGGCGAACGTCTATGGTCGCGGGGCAGCCGAGACCTTTCTCGGCGAGGCGCTGAGGAGCCGTCCGCGCGACAGCTATGTCCTGGCGACCAAGGTCTACTTTCCGATGTCGGACACCGACAGCGGGCTGTCTCGCGCCCAGATCGAAAAGCAGCTCGACGCGTCGCTCGGCCGGCTGCAAACCGACGTCATCGATCTCTACCAGTGCCACCGTTACGACACGGCCACGCCGCTGGAAGAGACGCTTGAAGCGCTCAACGATGCGGTCGAAAGCGGCAAGGTCCGCTACATCGGCTTTTCGGAATGGCCGGCGGAGCGCATCGAGGTCGCGCTCGAGCTTCAAAAGCAGAATGGCTGGGCGAAGTTCGTGTCGAGCCAGCCGCAATATTCACTCGTCTGGCGTGAGCCCGAGCGTGACGTAATCCCGGTCTGCGCAGCCAATGGCATCTCGCAGATCGTCTGGTCGCCGCTCGGACAGGGCGTCCTCACCGGCAAATATGATCCGGATCAGCCGCCGCCGCAGGGCACGCGCGCGACGAGCGAGGAGATGGGCGGCTTCATCCAGCGGCTGATGCAGCCTGATCTGCTTCGAGCGGTCCAGCGGCTGAAACCAATCGCGGAACAGGCCGGCCTGTCGCTCCCGCAATTCTCCCTCGCCTGGATCCTGCGCGAACCGAACGTCGCCTCGGCAATCATCGGGGCTTCGCGGCCGGAGCAGGTGCACGAGAACGCCAAGGCATCGGGCGCCGTCGTCGATCCGAGCCTGTTCGATCAGGCCGAAGCGATCATCGACGAGGTCATGGCGCAGGCTGAGCCGGCCTGACCTCTCCCCGGGTCAGACCAAAGCGAGCGCCGACAAGCGTCCGTAGAGTTGCGGCGGCAGCTCCCCGATGCCGGATTCGTCTGCGGCCACCGCGGCATCAATCTCGAAGTATCGCCAGCCCTGGTGCGCGCGCTTGGGAAATGGAGTCACTGCCTCCAACTCGCCCGCACAGACGATGTCGATGCGCCCGTCGGTGCGGTCTTCGAAGGCGAGGATCTGGTTGCCGCCGACGATGCGATGCTTGACGATCCAGTAGAGATTACCGCCGATCGCTTCCGCCGCCCGCTTCGGGCGCATCCGCGTCGGAACGCGCAGCTGGCCGTTCTCCGCCCGCGCCGCAACGCGAGTGCGCAGCGCGTCGAGATCGCGGCAGCCGAAGGCGACCTTGGTCAGATGCAGTTGCGGCATGACGTCGTCCTTACTGCACGAAACCGAGTGAGATCAATCACTTCGGGGACTACCTCAGTATCGTCAGGTTCCGCGGCATTTGCATCGGTCGGCGCAATATCCTACGCGGAACCTTGCCAAGTGGCGGCGCATTTGCGACGGCATCGCCGGTTTTCGCACGGAGCATGAATTGCCGCCATCGACTGCCCGGACCCTGAAGGGTCCCCGCCGCCTCGCTCGCCGCTCCGCGCGTCGGAGCCCAAGTCCGCGCTGGCAGTTCCTGCGCGGCTTCCTGAAGAATCCCGTGATGGTCGGCTCGATCATCCCATCGAGCCGAATCCTCATCGAGAAGATGCTGAGCAAGGTCGACTGGGAGAATACGAAGGTCTTCGTCGAATATGGACCCGGCGTCGGCACGTTCACTCGGCCGATCCTCGAACAGCTCGGGCCGGACGCCACGCTCGTGACGATCGATACCAATGCGGATTTCACCCGCTTCCTGCGCGAATCGATCGACGACGAGCGCCTCGTGCCGGTCACCGGATCGGCAGCGGACGTCGAGAAGATCCTGGCCGACCGCGGACTTCCCAAGGCCGACTTTGTCCTGTCCGGCCTGCCGTTCTCGACCCTTCCGCCGGGCGTCGGTGAGGCCATCGCCAGCGCGACGTCGCAGGTCGTTCGTCCCGGCGGCGCATTCCTGGTCTACCAGTTCAGCCCCAAGGTGCTCGACTTCATCAAGCCGCACTTCGACAAGATCGATCGCGGTTTCGAATGGATCAACGTTCCGCCCGCGACGCTCTTCTGGGCGTGGAAGAAGAATGGCGAAGCACGAGACTAGCGCTCGATGAAGTTCAGCCTTCGGGTGACGGTGTAGTCCATCGAAGTCACCAGCCAGTACGAGATCGTCCACTTGAGCCGGCGCCATAAGGTTGCGCGACGCCGATGCAGCGACGGCGTGATCCGCTCGCTGTCCTGCAACTCGCGCTCGAAATAGTCGCGCATGGCCGTGGCGAACGCCGGATCGTCGACGCGCAGCACGATCTCCATGTTGATGAACAGGCTTCGGAAATCGAGATTCGCCGATCCGACGTGAACCACGTCGTCGACGATGGCGAGCTTGGTGTGCAGCTTCGCCGCCTGATATTCGTACATCTCGATCCCTCGCCTCAGCAGGCGCGAATAGGTGTGGCGCGCCGCGGCGATGGTTGCATTGTTGTCCGACTTGGCCGCCGTGATGATCCTCGCCTTGCCCGTCCGAGCGATACGCCGGAGCCGCCGAAGGAACGACCAGGGCGGCGAGAAATAAGCGGCGATGAGGTCGAGCTCGCGTGCGGTGCTCAGCTCGCGGGCAAGGGCCGCCGGGAGCCGGTTCTTGCGGCTCAGCGGCCCGCTGAACTTCCATTGCAGCGGCCCTTCCGTCTGGCTGTACCGCATGACGATCCTTCGCAGCGTCCTGAGCTTTGCGCCCGTGGTCTGCGTCCACAGGAATAGCGAATCGAAGTAGCGGCTCGCCGGGACGGCCGCCGGTCCCTCGACCAGGACCCACAGGTCGCGCCAGTATTTGTCGCCCTCGTCGCTGAGGTAGACCGTTTCGATATTCGCGCCGCCGATGATCGCGCGTCGCTCATCCGCGATGACGAGCTTCTGATGGTTGCGGATGAGATACCGGCGTCCGTAGCTCGGCAGGAACATGCAGAACGCGCCGCCCGCACTGGTGATGGGTTGGAAGAACTTGGCGTCCGTCGCGGAACTTCCGTAGCCGTCGAGCAGAAGTCTCACGACCACGCCGCGCCGGGCCGCTCTCACCAGCGCATCCCGGACGGCTGTTCCCGCCTCGTCGCCTGCGAAGATGTAAAAGATGAGGCGCAGGCTGTCTTTGGCGCCGTCGATGAGGTCAAGAATCGCCTGCAGACGCTCTCTGCCGGTCTCCAGGGCGTCGAGCCTGTTGCCGTCGACCGTCACGCTGATGCGGCGTAAATCCTGGGTTTCGGTTGAAGGATGGTCCGCCATGAACCCGGTCTGCCGGTGGCGAGTGGACGGCGCAAGCGCCGACACGCGCGCCGAGTTGCTCGGAATCCTTGACTTTTGTCCCCTTAGACCCCTAATCGCCACCCTCTTCCAACCAGCTAAAGCTAATTTCGGAGCGCACATGGCTCGCGTCACGGTCGAAGATTGCGTCGACAAGGTCTCAAATCGGTTCGACCTCATCCTTTTTGCAGCGCAGCGCGCTCGGCAGATTTCGTCGGGTGCCGACCTGACGATCGATCGCGACCGCGACAAGAATCCGGTCGTCGCCCTGCGCGAGATCGCCGAGACGACGGTCAAGCCGAATGAACTCGAAGAATCGATCGTCAGCAGCCTGCAGCGCGTCCGAATCGACGAAGAGGATGAAACGGAAGAGCTCTCCTCGCTGAGCGATGCCGCGGAGGCCCTGCGCCTTACGGCGGCCGCCCCGCCGCGCCCGACACCGAGCGGCGGCGACTACGAATAAGCCAGCCAGTGCTGGAATGACGAAGGGCCGGTTCGCCGGCCCTTTTTCTTTCGGCGGCAGTGTAGTTCAAAGGCGCGATGAGCATCCTGTTGATCCTTGGCGCGCTCGGAAGCCTGCTCTTCCTGGCGATGCCGCTCGCTATCGTGGTCCTGCTCGGGGGATCGGCGAGAGAGAAAATCCGCCGGGGGACTAACCGCCCCAGCTGATCAAGCCGCTTTGCCTTTGCGCGCAGCCTCGGCGTCCACGCGTGACACCCAAACCAGGTCGGCGAGCTTCAGGACTCGTCCATCTTCGGACTGTACGCAGATTTTGCGCACCGGGAGCCCGGTGTTGCGGTCGGCAAGCACGATGTCAGCCGGTCCCGATCCCCAGTCCTCGCCCCATTGGCGGAGAGCCAGCACGACCGGCATCAGCGCCTCACCCTTGGGCGTGAACGAATAGATGACCTTGCGGCGGTCCGACGGGTCCAGAATGCGCTGCAAGATGCCGCCCTTGACCAGCTTGGCGAGGCGATCGGACAGGATGTTGCGGGCAATGCCGAGCCCGGCCTGAAATTCCTCGAAATGATGAAGATCGTTGAAGGCACCCCTGACGATGAGAAACGCCCACTTTTCACCGATCAGCTCCACGGCGGCGGGCAAAGGACATTGCAGCGCCTGCTCGCGAAAATCCTCGACCGTGGATGTGACCTTGCCCTGGGCCAATCCTGTTGCACTCCCCTCGAAGAATCGAAGTAAGCACAAAGCTTTGCAAATGAACAGTTACCCACCCGACACAGGCCAAATTCCTTTCGCGCTTGCACAATAAGGGTGGGGTCGCCCATCTTAGGCGGGTGCTGAGACAGTACGAACTGATTGAACGGGTTCGCTCCTACGATCCCGACGCGGACGAGGGGATGATCAACCGCGCCTACGTCTTCTCGATGAAGGCGCACGGGACGCAGACGCGCGCCAGCGGCGATCCCTACTTCAGCCACCCGATCGAGGTCGCCGGCATCTTGACCGACCTCAAGCTCGATGACGAGACCATCGTCACGGCGATTCTCCACGACACGATCGAGGATACGGTCGCGACGCCCGACGAGATCGAGCGGCTGTTCGGGCCTAACATCGCGCGATTGGTCGACGGGGTGACCAAGCTCAGCAAGATCGAGGCGCAGTCGGAGAACGAGCGCGCCGCCGAGAACCTGCGGAAGTTTCTGCTAGCGCTGAGCGACGACATCCGCGTGCTTCTGGTCAAGCTTGCCGACCGCCTGCACAACATGCGCACGCTCCACCACATTAAGAACGAGGACAAGCGCCGCCGGATCGCGCGCGAGACGATGGATATCTACGCGCCGCTCGCCGAGCGGATCGGCATGTACGAAATGATGAACGAGATGCAGACCCTGGCTTTCCAGGTGCTGGAGCCGGACGCCTACGCCTCGATCATGCGCCGCCTGAAGCAGCTCACGGAGGTGGGCGGCGATCTCGTCAATCGGATCGGCCTTGGCCTCCAGCTCTACCTATCCGACAATGGCCTCGAAGCCGAGGTCATGGGTCGCCAGAAGCATGCCTATTCCATCTGGCGGAAGATGGCAGAGCGGCACATCAGCTTTGAGCAATTGTCCGACGTCATGGCCTTCCGCATCGTCGTGGACACGCAGGCGGACTGTTACCGCGCCCTCGGCCTCATCCACCAGAAGTGGCCGATGGTCCCGGGCCGCTTCAAGGATTACATCTCGACGCCCAAGCGCAATGGCTATCGCTCGCTTCATACGTCCGTGATCCACGATGCGAAGATGCGCATCGAAATCCAGATCCGGACGCGCGAGATGCACGAGCAGGCCGAGCGCGGGCTCGCCGCCCATTGGGCCTACAAGGAAGGCAAACCGAGCGCGGACGTACGCGTCCCGTGGATCGACGACCTGGTTGAGATTCTGGACCATGCCGCCTCGCCCGAGGAACTCCTCGAGCACACCCGCATGGCGATGTACCAGGATCGCATCTTCGCCTTCACCCCGAAGGGCGAGCTCATCCAGTTGCCCAAGGGCGCAACTCCGGTTGATTTCGCCTATGCGGTGCACACCGATCTCGGCGACCGCACCGTCGGTGCCAAGGTCAACGGCCGGGTCGTTCCGCTGCGAACGATCCTCGACAATGGCGACCAGGTCGAGATCCTGGCTTCCGAGGCGCAGCATCCGCAGCCTTCGTGGCTGCGCTTCGTCGTCACCGGCAAGGCGCGCTCCGGCGTTCGCCGCTTCGTCCGCCACAAGGAACGAGACGAAACCGTCGAACTTGGGCGGAAGATCTACGACGAGATCGTCGAGCGGCTTCCGGCCGTGCTCGACAAGGACGCGCTCAAGCAGGCGCTCAAGCGGCTGAAGATCGAGAGCCAGGACGAATTGATGATCGCCATCGCCCGCAAGCGGATCAGCGACGAGCAGGTGATGGAAGCGCTGATGCCCGGCTCAGCCGGCGGCGACGTCGCCCCCCGCCCGCTTGCTCAGCGCACCGCCATCTCGATCAAGGGCCTGACCGCCGGCGTAGCCTACCACCTCGCGCAATGCTGCCATCCGATTCCGGGCGACCGCATCGTCGGCCTGCGCCGCGAGGACGAGGAAATCGAAGTCCACGTCATCGGCTGCGACACGCTCGCGAGCGGCATCGACGCCGATTGGCTCGACCTTGCCTGGGGCGAAGGATCGGACGGCGGCGCGGCGCGCCTGTCCGTCATCGTGCGCGACGTTCCCGGCGCGCTCGGCGCCATGGCCAGCGTGCTCGGCGTCAAGCATGCCAACATCGTCAACCTGCACCTCGTCCACCGCGACGGCAGCTTCATGACGTTCCAAGTCGATGTTGAAGTGCACGATCTTGCGCACTTGCACGCGATCATTGCCGCGCTGCGCGAAAACGACCTCGTCAGCTCCGTCGAGCGCGACTAGCCTTCCGCGCGGGGTCGCGTACTCCGACCGCCGCCAGCACTGCCAAGGTCACCAGGTCGGACGCGCTCGCTGTCATCGGCGCGATCTGCACGGGCATTTCGAGGCCCAGGATGTACGGCCCGAGGATGCTCTCTCCGCCCAGTTCCCGGAGCAGCTTGGACGACAGGCTTGCCGACTGGAGGCCGGGCATCACCAGCACGTTGGCCGGTCCCGAGAGGCGGCTGAACGGATAGAAACGCCGTTGCATGTCGTAGTTCAGCGCGACGTCCGGACCCATCTCGCCCTCGTATTCGAAGTCACATTTGATTCCGTCGAGCAGCTTCACGGCGCCGCGCAGCTCCTCGATGTGCACGCCGGGCGGATTTCCGAAGGTCGTGTAGGATATGAAGGCGATCCGCGGATCGAGACCCATGCGCCGGGCGAATCCGGCCGAGCGCAGGGCAATGGCGGCAAGCTGTTCGGCGTCTGGTCGTTCGGTGACAGCCGTATCGGCGATCATGACCGTCTGGTGGCGGGCGACAACCACGCTGACGCCGAACGGAGTCGCGCCAGGTTCGTCGTCTATCACCATGCGGACCTGCCGCAGCGACTGGCTGAACGGCCGCGTGGTCCCGGTGATCATCGCCTCGGCCTCACCGAGCGCGAGCATTGCCGAGGCGAAGTAATTACGGTCCTGGTTCACCAGCCGTTCGATCTCGCGCCGGAGCATGCCGTGCCGCTGGTGCTTCTCGTAGATGAAGTCGACCGCACGGCTGACCAAAGGCGAATTGCGGCTGTTGAGGACTTCATAATCCTTCGGGTTCTCGACGCCGTGCTCGCGCAGGAGGTCGTAGGTTTCCTCGCGGCCGACGAGCACCGGCGTTCCGTAGCCGGCCTCCTTGAAGGCGATCGCGGCGCGGAGCACGCTGGGTTCTTCACCTTCCGCGAACAGCACGCGCTTGGGATTGGCCCGCGCCGCTTCGTAGGCGAGGCTGAGGACCGAGACCGTCGGATTCTGCCGCGCGCGCAGCGTCGCACGGTACGCGCTCATGTCGGCGAGAGGCTTTTGCGCGACTCCCGACTTCACGGCTGCTTCGGCGACGGCCGACGCGACGACTTCCATCAGCCGCGGATCGAACGGCGCCGGGATGATATAGTCGCGGCCGAAGCTCTGCATGCGCCCGCCATAGGCTGCGGCAACTTCCTCCGGCACGGGCTCGCGGGCCAGCTCGGCCAACGCTTCGGCGGCGGCGATCTTCATCTCTTCATTGATCCGTGTCGCACGCACGTCGAGCGCGCCGCGAAAGATGAAGGGAAAGCCGAGGACGTTGTTCACCTGGTTGGGGAAGTCCGAACGGCCGGTCGCGATGATCGCGTCCGGGCGAACGGCCTGCGCGTCGGGCGGCCAGATCTCTGGGTCAGGATTGGCCATGGCGAAGATGATCGGCTCCTTGCCCATCTTCTCGACCATCTCCGGCTTCAGCGCGCCCGCCGCCGAGAGGCCGAGGAACACGTCCGCATCCACCAGGGCTTCTTCCAGCGTGCGCTTGTCGGTCTCGACGGCGTGGGCGGATTTCCATTGGTCGAGGTCGGTCCGGCCTTTGTGGATCACGCCCTTGCGGTCGCACATGATGACGTGATCGCCCTTCACGCCCATCGCCTTGATCAGTTCGGTGCAGGCGATGGCGGCAGCGCCTGCGCCGTTCACGACCACGCGAATCTGGCCAAAGGCCCGACCGGTCAGGTGGCAGGCATTGATCAGGCCGGCGGCGGTGATGATCGCGGTCCCGTGCTGGTCGTCGTGGAAGACCGGGATGTTCATCCGCTCTTTCAGCGTCTGCTCGATGATGAAGCAGTCGGGCGCGGCGATGTCTTCGAGGTTGATTCCGCCGAAGCTCGGCTCGAGCAACTCGACGGCCTCGATGAAGCGCTGGGGGTCCTCCGTCGCGACCTCGATGTCGATCGAATCGACGTCCGCAAAGCGCTTGAACAGCACCGCCTTGCCTTCCATCACCGGCTTCGACGCCAGCGCGCCGAGGTTGCCGAGACCGAGGATCGCCGTTCCGTTGGAGATTACTGCGACGAGGTTGCCCTTGGCAGTGAGGTCATAGGCCTTGCCCGGATCCTCGGCGATGGCGCGAACCGGGACTGCAACGCCCGGCGAATAAGCGAGGCTTAGGTCGCGTTGGGTGGCCATCGGCTTGGAGGCGATGATCTCGATCTTTCCCGGCCGCCCGCGCGAGTGGAAATCCAGCGCTTCGGCTTCCGAAAAAGTGACGTTGCTCTCCGACATGCTTGTCGCCTTAGCGGACAGCGGCGGAAAGAGTCACGCGCTTGCCAATTGTGGAGTCGCATGGGTCCGAACGAGCGGCTACGACCTGATCATGGCGCGCGCGGACGCACCCACACCGATGATGCAGCAGTACCAGCGGCTCAAGGCCGAAGCTGGTGACGCACTGCTGTTCTACCGAATGGGCGACTTCTTCGAACTGTTCTTCGATGACGCCAAGGCGGCCGCCGCCTGCCTCGACATCGCGCTCACTAAACGTGGAGAATTGGAGGGCGAGCCGATCCCGATGTGCGGGGTGCCGATCCACGCGGCTGAGTCTTATCTCGCGCGGCTGATCCGCGGCGGCTACCGCGTGGCCATCGCGGAGCAGACGGAAAGCCCTGCCGAGGCGCGCAAGGCTCGCGGCTCCAAGGCACTGGTCGATCGCGCGATCATCCGTCTCGTCACGCCTGGCACGCTGACCGAGGAGACCTTGCTCGAATCCTCGTCGGCCAACTGGCTGGCGGCGGTTGGGCGTGCGGGGGAGGATTGGGGCATCGCCGCCGCCGACATTTCGACGGGCCGGTTTGACCTGGTCGCCTGCGGCGTCGGCGAGCTGGCTGCGGAGCTTGCCCGCCTCGCACCGGCGGAGACGATCGCCGACACCACCGTCCCGGGCCTGCCCACCACAGCGGGCAAGGGCGGGTTCGACAGCCTTGCCGGGGAACGAGGGCTCAAGTCACGGTTCGGTCTCGCCACCCTCGATGGCCTCGGCAGCCCCACGCGCGCCGAGCTAGCCGCTGCCGGCGGATTGCTCGCCTATCTCGATGCGACCCAGAAGGGCGCGGGCATATTGCTCGACGCGCCCCGCCGGGTGTCCCGCTCGGACCATATGGCGATCGACGCCGCGACCCGCGACAGCCTCGAATTGTGCCGGTCCGTGTCGGGAAGTATCGCTGGAAGCCTGCTCGGTGAGATTGACCGCTGCCAGACCGCCGCGGGTCGCCGCCTGCTCGCCTCCGATATTTCCGCACCGCTGACCGACAAGGGCCGGATCGAGCAGCGCCTCGCTCTGGTCGCCTGGATGCACGAAAACGCCCTGCGCCGCGACCGTACGCGTTCTGCGCTCAAGGCCATGCCCGACTTCGCACGCGCGCTCGCAAGGCTCACTGCGGGAAGGGGAAGCCCGCGCGACCTCGGCGTCCTGCGCGATGGCCTAACGGCGGCGTCGGCGCTCCGGCAGGACCTCGGCAACGAACCTGACCGTCCATCGCTTCTCAACCATCTATTGCCGCGTCTCGGCGGGCATGAGACTCTCACCGGCAAGCTTAGCCAGGCCCTCGTCGAATCTCCGCCGATCGACGGAAGCAAGGGCGGTTACATCGCGGAAGGCTACGATCCGGCGCTCGACACCTTGCGGTCTGCCGCGTCCGACGGGCGCCGCGCCATCGCCGCGCTCGAAAGCCGCTACCGCGAGGCGACTGGAATTCCGTCGCTAAAGATCCGGCACAATGCCGTTCTCGGTTATCACGTCGAAGTGTCCGCGCGGCATGCCGACAAGCTGATGGCGCCGGACAGCGGCTTTACGCACCGGCAGACCCTGGCCGGCGTCGTCCGCTTCAACTCGCCCGAACTGCACGAAGAAGCGAGCCGCGTGGTCGAGGCCGGCGGACACGCAATTGCCGCCGAGGCCGCGCACGCGGAGGAGCTTGCCGCGCTCGCAATTGCCTCCACGACGCGGATCATCGCGACGGCCGAAGCCATCGCCCGAATCGACGTCGAGGCGTCCCACGCGGCCCGCGCGGTCGAGGGAGGCTGGTGCGCTCCGCACATCACCGACGAGCCATGCCTCGAAATCGAAGCCGGCCGCCACCCGGTGGTCGAGGCGGCCCTGTCCGACACCGGCGAACGCTTCGTCGCCAACGACCTCCGGCTCGGTTCGGACGACCGGCTGTGGCTGATCACCGGCCCCAACATGGGCGGCAAGTCGACCTTCCTGCGCCAGGCGGCGCTCGTCGCCGTGCTCGCCCAGTCCGGCAGCTTCGTGCCCGCAAGCACCGCCAAGGTCGGCATCGTCGACAAATTGTTCAGCCGCGTCGGCGCGTCGGACAATCTCGCGCGCGGCCGCTCAACCTTCATGGTTGAAATGGTCGAGACCGCCGCCATCCTGTCGCAGGCGACGCCGCAAAGCCTCGTCATCCTTGACGAGATCGGCCGCGGCACCTCCACCTATGACGGCCTCGCCATCGCCTGGGCGGTGGTCGAAGCCATGCACGACCAGGTGAAGTGCCGCACCCTCTTCGCCACCCACTATCATGAACTGACGCGGCTCGCCGGGCGGCTCGACTGCCTGTCCCTGCACCACGTCCGCGCGCGCGAGTGGAAGGGCGACCTCGTCCTGCTCCATGAAGTCGCGGATGGCGCGGCCGACCGCAGCTACGGCATCGCTGTCGCCAAGCTGGCCGGCCTGCCTCCAACAGCCGTCGCCCGCGCTAGGTCGGTTCTCGCCAAGCTCGAAGCGGGCCGCGACGCGACCGGGGGAATCGCGGCGGGACTCGACGATCTGCCCCTGTTCGCGGCGACTGCCGCTCCGGAGAATCGAAGAAACCGACGCGCTGCGCGATGTGCTTAATGCCATCGAGCCCGACACTCTGAGCCCGCGCGAGGCGCTGGAGGCCCTCTATCGCCTGAAGGCGCTTAGCGCTCCGGAGTGACGGCTTCAGTTTCCAGCAGCGGCGCCACGGGCTGATCCGCGCCCAGCCGATCGGTTCGCGATACTTCCGCTATCCGAAGATGATTGACGCTCAGCTCATCGACCTCGAGCCGCTTCAGCCTGGCCCTGCCGATCGACAGCTTGCCGATGGCCATTGCGCCGATCGCGACCGCGCCGATCGCGAGGGCGCCAATCGCCGCCGACCCGATCGCCAGCGCCCCGATCGCGCCCTTGGACAGCGCCACGCCCTTCTTCGCTTCCATCCGGCCTCCTCAAAGCGGGCCCGCTGGTATCCAGCAGCGCCGGGCCTTAGATTATAGCCATGTGGAGCGCCAGACAGGGATGAGCCGAGCGCTCTTCGACAGCGTCGAGAACAAGCGCACGATCATCGATCGGCGGACGATCGCGGACAGCCTCGCAGCGATTCCGCAAGGCCGCGATCGCAACGGTTTCGCGGCCAAACTGCTGCGCTCCGCCCTGGAGCAGGGCCGGGCAGAGGTTGCTCGTCGCCTCAACCTTGAGCCCGACGCCGGACGCTCCGCCGCCCGCGCAACGGCCTACCTTCACGACCAGATCGTCCGTCTCGCTTACGATTTTGTCGCCGGCGACGCGGACATCCCGCCGATGGCGATCGTCGGCCTCGGCGGCACCGGCCGCGGTGAGATGGCGCCGTTCAGCGACCTCGATCTCATGTTCCTGACAAAGGCCAAACCGACGGCACAGCATGAGCGGCTGGTCGAGGCCGTCCTGAAGATCCTGTGGGACCTGAAGCTGAAGGTGGGCCATTCGATCCGCTCGACAGGCGAGCTGTTGGCGCTTGCCAAGTCGGACATGACGGTGCGAACGGCTTTGCTCGAGGCGCGCCTGATCTGGGGCGAGGCCGACATCTTCGCCGACGCAATGACGCGGTTCCGCGCCAAGATCGTCGCCGGCTCCGCTGCCGAGTTCGTTGCAGCAAAGCTCGCCGAGCGCGACGAGCGCCACAAGCGCATGGGTGACAGCCGCTACGTTGTCGAGCCCAACGTCAAGGACGGTAAGGGCGGTCTTCGCGACCTTCACACGCTCTACTGGATCGGCAAGTACGTCCACGGCGTCGAGCAGCCGGCCGACCTCGTCCGCGTCGGCCTGTTCACCGCCGCCGAGTTCAGGAAGTTCGAGCGGGCCGAGCGCTTCTTCTGGGCCGTGCGTTGCCACCTGCACCTTGCCGCCGGCCGCGCCGAGGAGCGGCTCGGCTTCGACAACCAGCGGCATATCGCTGAGGTCATGCGCTACGCCGACCGACCCGGGAAATCCGCGGTCGAGCGGTTCATGCAATTCTATTTCCTGAACGCGAAAAACGTCGGCGATCTCACCGGTATCTTCCTCGCGCAGCTTGACGAACAGCTCGCGAAGAAGGGCTTCCGCTTCACTCTCCCGACCCTTCGCCGAAAGCCCAAGCGCCTGTCCGGCTACGTGCTCGACCGGGGCCGCCTGTCGATCCCGAGCGACGACTATTTCGCGCAGGACCCGGTGCGGCTGATCGAGATCTTCGCTTTTGCGGCGCGCGAGCAGCTGGAGATCCATCCCGCGGCGATGCGCGCGGCCTCCCGCGATGCGAGGCTGATCGACGAGAAGGTGCGCAACGACCCTCGGGCGAACGCGCTCTTCCTCGACGTCCTTGCCTGCATCAATTCGCCCGAACTGGTGCTGCGATGGATGAACGAGGCCGGCGTCTTCGGCCGCTTCGTTCCGGACTTCGGCCGCGTCGTCGCGCAAATGCAGTTCGACATGTACCACCACTATACGGTGGACGAGCACACGGTCCGCGCCATCGGGCTGCTCGCGGCGATCGAACGCGGCGAGCTGAAGAACGATCACCCGCTGGCTACGGCGCTATTCAAGCAGCTTGGATCGCGCCGGACGCTCTATGTGGCCGTCCTCCTTCACGACATCGCCAAGGGCCGGGGCGGAGATCATAGCGAACTCGGGGCCGAGATCGCGATGAAGCTCGGACCGCGTTTCGGTCTCGATCCCGCCGAGACGGAGACCGTGTCCTGGCTCGTGCGCCATCATCTTCTAATGTCGGCGACCGCGTTCAAGCGCGACCTTGCCGATCCCAAGACCGTCGATGACTTCGTCCAGCAGGTGCAAAGTCCGGAGCGTTTGCGCCTGCTACTGATCCTGACCGTGGTCGATATACGCGCGGTGGGTCCCGGCGTCTGGAACGAGTGGAAGCGTGTTCTCCTGACGACCTTGTTCGACGTCGCGGAGGAGCGCCTTCGGCTCGGTCACAAGCAGCGCGGTCGCGTCGAACTGGTCGAGGAGCGGAAGCAGCAGCTCATCGATTCGCTAGGCTGGAAGAAGAGCGCGGCTCGGGCCTACGTTCGGCGCCTGCACGACAGCTACTGGCTGGCCGAGCCGCCCGAGAGCCAACTCGCGAATGCACGGCAGGTCGCTTCGGTCGAGGCGCAGATCCTCGATGACATTGTCCCGCGCGTCTCGGCGGAGGACGATCGCGGCAGCGGGGCGACGCGGGTCTCAGTCTATGCGCCTGACCGTGAGGGTCTGTTCTACCGCATCTGCGCCGGCCTTGCTGCAGCCGGAGCAAGCATCATCGATGCGCGCATCCACACCACACGCGACGGCATGGCGCTCGACAATTTGCTTGTTCAGGACGGGCAGGGCCGCGCCTACGCGGATCGCCGCCTGAAGAACCGGCTGGTCCGTGCGGTCGAGGCAGCTCTATCCTCGACCGAGCTCCCATCGCTTCCGCGCTCGCCGAGTCAGGGCCGCGCCGCAGCATTCCGCGTCGCCCCCTCGGTGATGGTTGCCGAAAAAGCATCTACGCGGACGACGGTCGTGGAGGTCAATGCGCGCGACCGGCCGGCTCTGCTCGCCCGGCTGGCGGGCACGATCCACGAGTGCGGACATGTCGTGCACTCCGCGCACATCGCGACGTACGGCGAGCGCGCGGTGGACGTCTTCTATCTGACGGCGGCCGATGGCCGCAAACTGGACGGTGAGCAGATCGAGCATTTGCGGACCGCGCTCGTGGCCGCCGCAGGCGAAACCACCGAAGCGGCCGCCGCATAAGAAAAGGGGCCCGCCGTTGCCGGCGAGCCCCTTCGTGTTGTCGACCCTTATCAGCCGCGCTCTGGCGCCGGCGGAGGGGGCGGAGGCGGAGGCGGCGGAACCGGGCAGGCCTCGGTCGCCAGGATCACCGACCCGTCCGCGCAGGTCTGCGTCGCCGGTGGAGGCGGCGGCGGTGGCGGTGGAGGCGCTGCCTCGACCGGCTCGACCCGGCGGTCTCCCGCCCACTTCGCCCGGAACGTCAGGCCGAATGTCCGCGGTTCCGCGAGGAACATCGAGAACAGCTGGCGTCCGCCCGGATATTGCGGGTCGAGGAACGGCGCGAAGGTGAAGCCCGGTGCCCAGGGCGGGGTGGTCGAGCCACCGGCCTGGAAGGGCGAGTTGAACGCGACCTGCGCGTAATTCTTGTCGAGCAGGTTCTGCGCCCACAGCTCGACCGACCAGCGATCGTCCGGCCCACGAATGCCGACACGACCGTTCACGATCGTGTAGGATTGCTGCATCTTCTGCGGGAACAGGTCGGACCCGGTGTTGTAATTGTCGGTGTAGCGCGCATCGACGTAGAACAGGCCGGAGATGCCGGAATCGCCGATGGGCGGCGTCCAGGCCAGCGCGCCGGTCGCGACGAGCTTCGGGGCATTTGAAATCTTGTTGCCCGGAAGAACCCGAAGGGCGGGATTAAGTGGATCGCCCTCGTCGGAGCCGACGAGATTGTTGCGATACTTCGTCTTAGCATAGGTCAGGCCCGCGTTGAGACGGAGATCCCGCACCGGCGTCATGGTCGCCTCGAGCTCCACGCCCTGCGACCGAACGCCCCAGCTTACGTCATCCTCGTCACAGCTGCCCGTTCCGGCTGCCGGGTTGAGGTTGAAGGCGGCGCCCGGAGCGACGACCGGCGGGATGAAATTATCCGCGCCCGGATTGACGCTCTGGTCGCGGTCCGCCCCGCCAAGGCTGCTTCCGCAACCATTGATGTTCTGGACGAGGAAGACCGTGCCGTCGAACGTGTTCAACTGGAAGTTGCGGAAGTCCTGCCGGAAGAGCGCGAAGTTGAAGAGGATCCCGCGCTGCGAGAACTTGCCGCCGAGCTCATAGGCATCGACGATTTCCGGGTCGAACTGAAGATTGCCGACCAGCGACTGTGCCCCGCCCGCGAGCGAGAAGGGCAGTTGCGGCGACTTGAGCGCCGAGCGGTCGAGGTTGAAGCCGCCCGCTTTATAGCCGCGCGAGTAGCTCGCGTAGAACAGGAGGTCGTCGTTCGGCTTGTACGAGAGCACGGCCGTACCGGTGAACTCGTCTTCCTTGCGATCATCCTCGATCGTGACGCCGTTGAGCTCCGCCGTGGAGTTGCCCTGGCACGAAAGGCTCAGCAGCGCCTGGGAAACCGTGAACAGTGGAAGCGTGGCGCCGAATGTCGGAGCATTCGGGTTGACGAAGTTCTGCAGCAGCGCCTGGTTGGCGACGCAGACATTGTTGTCGTTGCCGAACTCTGCGTCGAAGTCCTTCTTCTCGTTCGTGTACCGAAGGCCGAAGGTTAGATCGATCTGCGGCGTCACGTGGAAGATGTTGTGGGTAAAGAGCGCCCAGTTGCGGCTCTTCTGATTGTAGGTGTCGCGCGTCGACCCGAGATCATTGAGCCCGTCGAGATTGTCGAAGGCTTGCCAGATCAGTGGCGAAGCGGCGCCGAACAGTGGAGGCCGGGCTGCCGGTGGAAGCGCTCCGACCGCCAGGCACGACCGATTGGCCGGCGAGTAAAGCGCCGACAGGCCGCCCGGCGAAACGATGCGGCAGGTTGCAAAGCGGCCGTACTGCTCGCCGAACCGAAGATTGTCCGTAACCCTCAGGTCTTCGTTCGCGTAATAGGCGCCGACAAGCCAATCGAGCTTGTCGCTGAAGGCATTGCCGTTCAGGCGCAGTTCTTGCGTGAACGTGTCGAAACGGCGCCCGGCGCCGCCCGGCTCGCGATAGAGGATGTCGACCGTGCTGTAGTCGATGTCGCCGCCCTGGTCCGAATCGTAATGGCGATAGGCGGTGATGGACGTCAGCGTTGCCGCGCCGAAATCATAGTTGATTTCGCCGGATAGGCCGTAGTCCTTGGTCGTGCCGGTATAGTCACGACCCGGAGTGACGGAGATGTCTGCGGCTGTATCCCGCGTGCAGCGCCCCGAGGTCTTGGCCCAGGTCGCGAAGCACGTTGACGATATTGTTGCCGCTATCGTTCGTGCGCGCCGGAACTGCTCCCGGTTGAAGCAGCGGATTGGCGACCTCGTTGAGATTGTCGATGTTCGAGTTGACGCTGTCGTCGACGTAGACCGCTCCGCAGCACCTTTCCTTGCGCCACGTATAGTCGCCGATCAGACGGATCGTGAGGTCGCTCGTCGGCTCGAACAGCAGCTGACCGCGCGTGAAGAAGCGATTGCGGTTGTTGACCGTCGTGTCGTTGGCGTCATCATCGTAGAAGCCGTCACGCTTCACGTAGACCGCGTCGATCCGGGCAGCGATCGTTTCCCCCAGCGGACCGGTCAGTCCCCCTGCAATTCGGCGAAGATCGTAATTGCCGAGCGTCACCTCGCCATAGGCTTCCGGCCGGAACTGCGGGCGCTTCGAAATGATGTTGATGAGGCCGGCCGAAGCGTTGCGGCCGAACAAAGTGCCTTGCGGACCGCGGAGAACCTCGACCCGGTCGATTTCGCCGAGCTCGTTGAGGCCGATGCCCGAGCGCGAGCGGTAGACGCCGTCGATGAACACGGCGACCGAGCTTTCGAGACCCGGATTGTCGCCGACCGTTCCGATACCGCGGACTCGGGCGGAGCCGTTGGCTTCGGTGCCGGTCGAGGAGACGAGCAGCGAGGGGGCAAGCTGGTTCAGTTGGCGGATGTCGGTCGCGCCGCTGTTCTGCATTTCTTGGGCGCCCACGGCGGTGACCGCGATCGGAACGTCCTGCAGGACTTGCCGACGACCCTGGGCAGTGACGATGATCTCGCCCGAATCTTCTTCGGCGGCTGCTTGTGCCGCATCCGTGGTTCCCGCCTGCTCTGTCGGCGACGGCTCGGTGGGCTGAGGACCTGCCTGATTGTCCTGAGCGAATGCTGGACACGAAAGGGCGGTGAGGCCCGCCGAAAGCAGCCACACGGACTTGCGCATGAATTCCTCCCCTGTGCGCCGCTCTCCCTGCGGCGTGAATAGAGGAAGCTAATCCACCGTTAGTGTCAAGAAAAGGAACGCAGGCTTTACGAGCCGCATATTGGCTCGCTGTTGCTGCACATTTGCAACAGCAGGAACCGGACTATTTCGGATGCCGTAGCGTCAGCTTGAAGGCGTGAAAGCGCTTCAGGCGTAGCTTTCGAGATAGCCACAGCGCTTGCAGCGATAAGTCGTCACGTCCAGCTTCGTCTTCCCGCGGAGCTTCAGGCCCGTCCAGATGCTGCGTTCCGGCTCTCCGGCAACCCATTGCCCGACCGTCCGGTTGCCGTAGCCTTCGTCGAGGACGTAGCCCGCTTCCATCGATCCCGAGCAACGTGGGCAGCTCAGAGACCGATGGGTCACTGCCATTACTTGGGCGCCAGCACCATGAGCATCTGGCGGCCTTCCATGCGCGGGTGCGCCTCGACCTTCGCCATCTCGGCGGTCTGCTCCTGCACTCGCCGGAGGACCGCCATGCCCAGTTCGCCATGCGCCATTTCGCGGCCGCGGAAGCGCATGGTGACCTTCACCTTGTCGCCTTCCTCGAGGAACTCGACGACCTTCCGCATCTTCACGTCATAGTCGTGGTCGTCGATGTTCGGACGCATCTTGATCTCCTTGATCTCCTGCGTCTTCTGCCGCTTGCGCTGCTCGTTGGCCTTCTTCTGGGCCTCGTACTTGAAGCGGCCGATGTCGAGGAACTTGGCGACGGGCGGATCGGAATTCGGAGAGATTTCGACAAGGTCGAGCCCGACCTCCTGCGCCTGCTCGAACGCCTCGCGCGTAAACATCACGCCCAGATTTTCGCCATTTTCGTCGATCACCCGGACCTTCTGGGACTGGATGAACTCGTTGTAGCGTGGGCCGGTGAATGGCGGCGGCGTCTGCGCTCGGCGCGGATAGGGAGGGGGTATAGTCGAGTCTCCGATTATGCTGTTGTGAACGCGTGCGACGTAGGCACTCAGCGTCCAATTGAAAAGTGCGCGGCCGCTGAATGCGCGTCATTTTTGCCGCGACCTGTGGCGGACGTCGCGCAGGTCACCGCTGCAGGTCGGGCGGGATCGCTTCCTCGACGATCATCGCGATCGCCTCGTCGAGGGTCATGACCAGCTGGCGCTCTTCGCTGCCGAGCCGGCGAATCGCGACCGTGCCTTCCTCCGCCTCGCGCTTGCCGACGACCAGCAGCAGCGGGACCTTCTTCGAGGCTGTGCTCGCGCACCTTGTAGTTGATCTTCTCGTTGCGAAGGTCGGTCTCGACGCGGATGCCGCGCTGCGCGAGCTTCGCCGCCACCTCGCGCGCATAATCGTCGGCGTCCGACACGATGGTCGCGACCACCGCCTGCACCGGCGCCAGCCACAGCGGGAACTTGCCCGCATGATGCTCGATCAGGATGCCGATGAAGCGCTCGAACGTGCCGAGGATCGCGCGGTGGAGCATCACCGGGCGGTGCTTCTGCGCCGTCCTCGCCGATGTAGGTGGCGTCGAGCCGCTCGGGCAGCACGGTGTCGGTCTGGATCGTGCCGACCTGCCAGGTGCGGCCGATGGCGTCGGTCAGATGGAATTCGAGCTTGGGCGCGTAGAAGGCGCCTTCGCCCGGCAACTCCTCCCAGCCGAATTCGGCGTGTCGCGGCCGGCCGCGAGCGACCGCGTCGCGCAGTCGACTGCTCGGACCAGTCCCACATCGCGTCGGTGCCGAAGCGCTTGTCGGGCCGTAGCGCCAGCTTGATCGCATAATTGTCGAAGCCGAGGTCGCGATAGACGCTGTCGAGCAGGTCGCAGAAGGCCGCGACCTCCTCGACCAGCTGGTCCTCGCGGCACGAAGATATGCGCGTCGTCCTGCGTGAACTGGCGGACGCGCAGGATGCCGTGCAGCGCGCCGTGCGGCTCGTTGCGGTGGCAGCAGCCGAACTCGGCCAGCCGCAGCGGCAGGTCGCGGTAGCTGGTGATGCCCTGCTTGAAGACCAGGACGTGCGCCGGGCAGTTCATCGGCTTCAGCGCCATCAGATCGGCGTCGCCCGACAGGACCGGCGCGTCGTCCTCGTCGGTCGACGGGATCTCGTCGGGCACGACGAACATGTTCTCGCGATACTTGCCCCAGTGGCCGGACCGCTCCCACTGGCGCGCGTCCATCAGCTGCGGGGTCTTGATCTCCTGATAGCCGGCCGCGTCGAGCCGGCGGCGCATGTAGGCCTCGAGCTGGCGCCAGATGATGAAGCCGTTGGGGTGCCAGAAGACGCTGCCGTGCGCTTCGGCCTGGAGGTGGAACAGGTCCATCTCCTGGCCGATCTTGCGATGGTCGCGCTTGGCCGCTTCCTCGAGCCGGACGAGATGCGCGTCGAGCTGCTTCTTGTTGAGCCAGGCGGTGCCGTAGATGCGGCTCAGCATCGGGTTCTTGGGGTCGCCGCGCCAATAGGCGCCCGACACGCGCGTCAGCTTGAACGCCTGCGGGTCGAGCTTGCCGGTCGAGGCGAGATGCGGGCCGCGGCACAGGTCGATCCAGTCGGCCTCGCCGTGGCCGGTCTTGTACATGGTGATCGGCTCGCCCTCGGGCAGCTCCATCACCCATTCGGCCTTGAAGCGTCTCGCCATGGTCGATGAAGAATTGCGCGGACCCGCTCGCGGTCCCAGACCTCGCGGACCAGCGGCTTGTCGGCGGCGATGACGCGCCGCATCTCCTCCTCGATCGCCGGCAGGTCCTCGTCGGTGAACGGGCCGCGCCCCGGCGGCCGGCGCGAAATCGTAATAGAAGCCGTCGTCGGTCGCCGGGCCGAAGGTGATCTGCGTGCCCGGGAAACAGGTTCTGCACCGCCTCGGCGAGGACGTGCGCGAAGTCGTGGCGGACCAGCTCGAGCGCGTCCTTCTCGTCGCGCGAGGTGACCAGCGCGAGGCTCGGCGTCGCCCTCGAACGGGCGCGTGATGTCGCGCACCTCGCCGTCGACCTTGGCCGCGAGCGCGGCCTTGGCCAGGCCCGGCCCGATCGCCGCGGCGACGTCGGCCGGGGTCGAGCCCTCGGGCATTTCCCGCACCGAGCCGTCGGGAAGCGCGATCTTGAACATCTTGGTCATGGCGCGGCGCATGTAGCGAGCCGGGACACCGCCCTCAACCGCACTGCGCAACGGCTTGCCAACTGCTGCGATCCTACTGCAGTTTCCGATCTGCTCGGGGGACAACGGGGGTATTTCCATGGACGCGCCGACGTCGGCGCGCGGCCGGCAGCGGCCGCGCGGTCCGCTTCACCGGCAACTGGCGGGAATTTCTGCCGATCGCGGCGACCAACGTCGCTGCTGACCATCGTCACGCTCGGGCATCTACCGCTTCTGGGCGGCGGCGCGCGAGCGGCGCTATCTGTGGTCGCGCACCCAGGTCATCGACGATCAGCTCGAATGGACCGGCACCGGCAAGGAGATGTTCATCGGCTTCCTGATCGTGATCGCGGTCCTGCTGCCCTTCTTCCTGTTCATCCAGTTCCTGTTTCCGGCGCTGGTCGCGCGCGGCAAGGAAGGCGCGGCCATCGGCATCGTTCACGCTCTTCTACATCGCGCTTCTTCTATCTCGGCGGCTTCGCCCGCTTCCGCGCGCTTCGCTATCGCCTGTCGCGCACCTGGTGGCACGGCATCCGCGGCGGCAGCGACGATCCCGGCTGGAACTTCGGCGGCGAATATCTCGGCCGCTACTGCGCTCGTCGGCATGACCTTGTTCATCACTGTTCCCGTGGGCGGCGACCCGGCTGTGGAACGCGCGCTGGAACGCGATGAGCTTCGGGCCGCTGCCGTTCCGCGCCGATCTGACGCGCGAGGGCCTGAAGCGGCGCTGGGCGCTGCTCTATCTCGTCCCGTTCGCGGTGCTTGATCGTCCTGGCGCATGCTCGCAGCGGCTCGGCGTCGTCGGCGTTGTCGACGGCGGAGCGAGGCGGCCCGGATTGGCGATCGCTCTCGGCGCGATCTTCCTGCTCTTCTATCTCGCCATCCCGCTGATGACCCTGCACTGGTACGCCAAATTCTACCGCAAGGCGGCCGACGGCGACGACGCTCGGCGAGCTGGAGTTCGGGTTCGACGCGACGCACCTGGGACTGGCTCAAGCTGTTCCTCGGCAACATCGCCCTGGCGATCGTCACGCTCGGCTTCGGCATCACCTTTTGGGGCTATCGCAACTGGTCGTTCATGGTCCGCCACACGCATCTCTACGGCAGCGTCGACGTCGGCGCGCTGACCCAGTCGACGACCGCGCGCGCCGCGCGAGGCCGAAGGCTTTGCCGACGCGTTCGACATCGGCGCGATCTGACCGATCGGTGCAGCGCGACGCTTTACGACGGCGCGACGGCCTTTCGCGCACGCCGGTGACGGTCGGACGTGCGCGATGGCGGCTCGACGCTGCGCCATGGACACGCGGCTGGAGCGACCGGGTCGACGCCGACGCTCCTGAAGCGGATCGACGGCGCCGGAGCGGCCATCCGCCTCGGCCGCACCGACATGCCCGGCTGGCGACTGATCGCTCGCCGGCCGACGCCGACGCGCGAGCTCGCGGCGCTGCTCGGCCGGGCACGAGCGCTACGGCCGCTGGATCGACCGCATCGGCCTGCTGCCGGCGCTGGCCGCATTCGGCGGCCGTCGCCGCGGCGTCGTGGCGTCGGCTATCTCGCGCCGGCGTGGATCGCGCCGCACGTCCCGCGAAGCTGGGAGCGCAACCTCGGCGACCGCGATCGTCGGCGATTTCGGCGACAACCGCTGCCGCAGCCCGAGGCCAACGGGCGCTTGAAGCGCATGGCCGAGCGGCTCGAGCCCGGGCGCGACCAGCGGGCCCGGACGCGATCCGCTCGCCGCGCTCGACATCGACATGTTCAACGCGGCCGCGCTTCCCGGCGGCCATATCGTCGTGTTCAAGGACGCGATCACGCGAGACTCACGAGCCCGACGAGCTGGCCGGGGTCGTCGCGCACGAGATCGCCCACGTCCGCCGCCGCCACGTCACCGAGGCCCTGATCCGCGAGCTCGGCATCGGCGCGCTGATCCGCCTGTTCGCCGGCGGCATCGGCGCCAATGCCGAGCAGCTCGTGGCGCTTAGTCCTACACGCGCGAGCAACGAGGCCGAAGCCGACGCCGACGCCATCGCCATGCTTCGCCGCGCGGGCATTTCGCCGAAGCCGACGGCGGAGCTGTTCGACCGGCTGGCGGAAGGTGAAGGCAGCGGGGTTCGGCGCGGAATTTCTTAACAGCCATCCGCTGACCGGCGGGCGGGCCAAACGATTTCCGCGGCGACCTTCGACAAGCACGTACGATACCGGGCCGGCTCTTGACCAAAAGCAATGGGACGCCTTGTTCAACGCCTGCTCGCAAGTGGCCCACGGTCGCAAGTAGGGCCTCCCCTCCGAAAGCTTGACAAGGCCGGGCAAATGGCTGCCCTTCGTCGCAGCCACGCAGGAGTTCCGGCATGGGGGCACGGCTCGCATCGGCACTGGCGCTTGCGCTTGCAGCGCAGACAGGCGCTCTGGCGGAAGCGAAGCCGCCGACCCGACTCTTCGCCGAGGATCAGCCGATCAAGGTGACCTTGCGAGGCCCGATCTCCGCCGTTTCCTCGACGCCGTCGACTCTGCGTACCGCGCGGCCCGCGACGCTGGAGCTTGTTGTCCCGGTCGCTGAGACGCATGCGATCCAGCTTTCGCCCCGCGGCCGGACCCGTCGGCAGAAGGATCGCTGCACCTTCCCGCCGCTTAGGGTCGACTTCGCGGCCAAGCCCGCGAAGACGTCCTTCTTCGAGCGGCAGAAAAGGCTGAAGCTCGTCACCCATTGCCGCCAGTCGGCGCAGCACCAGCAATATGTGCTGCTCGAATTTGCCGTCTACCGATGTTCAACGCGCTCAGCCCCCACGGCCTGAGGGCTCGGCTGGGCACCTTCGACTATGTCGAAACCAATGGGAGGACCGTCGCGTCCCGGCTCGGCTTCTTCACCGAAGACCCCGACGACGCAGCGAGCCGCAACGATTTAAAGGAGGCCACGGTCGGCCCTCTCGTCCTCGCCGGCAACTCGATCCGGTCGCCGCGGCTCGGGCAGCCCTGTTCGAATATATGATCGGCAATACGGACTGGTCGATGCGACAGGCTCCTTTGGGCGGTGATTGCTGCCACAACTTTCGGATCCTCGGGGCAGCGAACGCGCAGTCGGGCCTGATTCCCATTCCCTACGACTTCGACTCGTCGGGATTCGTCAATGCGCCCTATGCAGCGCCTGCCGAGCACTCGGCCTCAGCTCGGTCCGCGACCGGCATTATCGCGGCTATTGCATGCACAATGCGCAGGCGATCGCGGCCGCGGCGGAGTTCCGCGCGAAGAAGGCGCAGGTGATGGCTGCGCTGGCGAGCGTAACCGAGCTCGACGAGGGCCGGCAACGCGGTGCGGCGGCCTATATCGAAGGCTTTTTTCGCGACATCGCGACCGATGAGGACGTACGCAAACGCGTCCTCGAGACCTGCATCACCTAGGCGTCGGGCCCCACCTTGGGCGCCACGTCGGTGCCGGCGCTCGTGCGGATCGCAGTCGGTCATGTAGTGCTTCTTGATGTCGTGGCGGTCGCCGTAGTCGGTAACCCAGAGAATCGAAAACATAGTTGAAGGCGACCGACATGACGATCGCCAGTTCCAGCGCACCGATGCCCGCCGACAAGCCGATGCCGACGGCCAGCAGGATGAACAGCGCATCGCCCGAACTCTTGAGCGAATTCCGGAATCGCACGGCTGCCGCGATGCCCGCGATAGAGAACGCCAGCGCAAGCGAGTTCTGGACGATGATGATGATGCCGGTGACCACGATCGGCAGGACCACGATCGTATCGACCAGCGACTGGTCGTAGTCCTCGGAGTTGCGGACGGCGATATAGACCCAGCTCGCGGGCAGGGCCGTGAGAAGCGCGCCGAGGATGGTGATCGCCAGCCAGTAGACCGTCTCGTACAGGTTGCCGACTTCGTCCCCGACGGTGCGAATACCGAGTCCAGGCCGGTGCGCGGGCTCTTCATCAGGGATTCCACGCCGCCGAAAGGCATGAACTCGCGCAACCTACGGGAAACAGGTAAAGCGCCAGCATGACGGTGCCGGTCACCGCCAGATAATAAGCGGTCAGCTTCGCGAAGAGCCGGAATGCAAGCACGGGCGCATCCGCACAAGGGCCGGCAAGTCTGCAACGCCCACGAAACGAAACGCAGCCGCGTGCCGCGACTGCGCTTCGAAACATTTTATTTCTTTGCGCGATCACGCGCCTGGGGCCGTGTTCTCAGAACAGGATCATCAGAGGAACGATCAACAGAATGAGGCCGCCATTCCGATATACATGGCTTCGCTCCCAATTGTTCCAGTCTCGGCAATGTAACGATTGCCGTGGGAGCGAAGTTCCGTCGCTCAGCAGCCCGTGACCGACGCGGAGCCCTGAGTGTTTACCGTGCAGGCGCCTCCGCCCGAGATCTCGACGCTGGCGACGCCCTTCGCATCGATCTTCGCGGAATTGCTGGCCGTCGCACGCACCTGGGACGGGCCCTCCGCGCCGATCGTGGCGTCCTTGACGGCCAGGCCGGAGGCGTCGAGCGACGGCTGCCGCGGACGATCGCCGTCAGCTTGGGCACCGTTCCAGAGATGTAGGCGCTGCCCGCGCCTGAGAGGCCGACGTCGAGACGGTCGACACTTGCGTTGCCGATCGCGGCCGATCCCGATCCCTGTACGGCCAGGTTGAAGGACAGGCCCTTCACCCGGTTGATTGCGAGAGACCCCGCGCCGTTTACCCAGGCGGCCGAAAGTCGCCTGTTCCGACGCTGACCTCGACCGACCCGCGCGACTGGCCCGGATAGCCGCCCCAGTTCGACGAGTTCGGCCGGACGATCAGGGTGCGGCCCTGCTGGTCGACCGTGACGCTGTCGAAGGCGCTGGTCGACCCGATGATCTTGGCAAATGGCGAAACGCCGGTGACCGTCACCTTGAACGGCCCCTCGATGCGGACACGATCGAAGCTCGTGACGCTCAAGGTGCGCTCGGCAGCCGTTGAGGCAGACGGAAAGGCCGCAATGCAAAGGGCGAGAATGGCGGTCTTGTTCATCCCGCCACTCTCGCCTCACATGGTTAAGATGTCACTATGAGCAGTGAACGTCCCCGGGACCATCTTGGAGACGCTGCATTTGGCGCCGCCGGTGAGGTTCACGCTTCCTGCGCCCATGATGGATACGCTGGCCGTCTTCGAGGCGTTGGCGTTCACTCCGCCCGCACCGGTGACCGAAACGGCCGCCGTTTCGGAGGTCACATCCTTGGCGTTGATGTCACCGGCACCGGCGATGCTGTAATCCACGGTCCTCGCACTGCCGCTCTTGGCGGTAGCGTTTCCCGCGCCGGCGATGGCCAGCTTCAGGCTGCCGACTTCGACATTGTCGACGCGCAGATCGCCTGCGCCGTTGATCTGCCCTTCGAAGCTGTCGCCCTTGATCCGGTCGATCCTGATGTCGCCCGCACCCGCAGCTCGCGCTCCGCAGGCTCGGCACCGTCACCGTCAGCTCCAGCTTGCCGTTCCGTCTCCAGCTCGACTCCGCTGCGCTTCTTGTGCGAGATTACGAGCTTGCCGTCACGAACCGCGACTTCGAGGTCGTTGATCGCACCCTCATTGCCCTTGGCAGGACGCTCGGCCGGCGCCCGTCGGACGGTCGTGTTGTACGCACCCTGAGCTCGATCCGGTCGAAGTCGCCGACCTCGAAATCGCGCTGAGTCCGGACCGCCATTTTCGCTGCGCGCTTCAGAGCATCCTGCCGCGGTCATTGCAGCGGCGATGATTCCCAGTGGTTCGTTCGACGCATCTCATCCTCCTTTTGGCGTGCTAGGACAGATACACCACTGCAGTGACGGCAGGCAAGCCCAAAAGAAAGGGCGCGCCCCGCAGGACACGCCCTTGTCTCTTGTCGGAAGCCGAAACGCCTAGGCGTTCGCGGCTTCCTTCGCCTTGTGATGGATCACCGCCGCCGCGTTCAGGATCTCGAGGATCTTGGCCAGCGCCGCCTTCTCGTCGGTCTGCTCCATGGCGCCGAGCTCGCGCGCCAGGCGCGACGAGGCCGCTTCGAAAATCTGCCGCTCGGAATAGCTCTGCTCCGGCGCATCGTCCGGGCGGAACAGGTCGCGGACCACTTCGGCGATCGACGTCAGGTCGCCCGAATTGATCTTCGCCTCATATTCCTGGGCGCGGCGCGACCACATGGTGCGCTTGACCTTGGGCTTGCCCTTCAGCGTCTCGAGCGCGTCCTTCATGGTCTTGTCGGACGACAGCTTGCGCATGCCGACCGAGTCCGCCTTGCGGACCGGCACGCGGAGCGTCATCTTCTCCTTCTCGAAACGCAGCACGTAGAGATCGAGACGGGTCCCGGCGATTTCGGTGCTCTGCAGTTCGACCACGCGGCCGACACCGTGCTTGGGGTACACAACATAATCGCCAACGTCGAAGCTAAGCGCCTTTGCAGCCATTACTTACCTTTCCGTTGCGGCAGACCGAGCCGACACTTGCGTATCGCCCCCCAAAACGACCCGCGGTCGCGGCTCCCTGCCTTTTACATGGTTCCTGCATGAAACGGCCGCCGCGGAATCGCGGCGGCCTCTGTGACAATTTTATATCACAACTGATCTCAAATCGCCAGTCCCAGCTGCATGCGGCCAGCTCGCGGCTCCGCTCCTCGACCAGATTGTGAAGGCCCAGGCCGAGCAGCCGGATGCCCTTGGGAACCGGGAAAAGCGCCGCCAGCAACGCCTGCCCGGCGGCCGTGAACGCAGCCAGATCGGGCGACCGGCGCGGTGAAGCTTTTCGACCGCGTGATCATCTCGAAGTCGGCGAACTTGACCTTCAGCGTCACCGTCCGGCCCGGCGACCTCGGCGCGCTCGATCCGCGCCCAGGCGTAGCCGGCAATCCGCTCCAGCTCGGCCGCAAGCCGCTCCGGGTCGCGCAAATCCTCGTCGAATGTCCGCTCGGCGCTGACCGACTTGTACGGCCGGTCGGGCTTGCACCTCGCGCTCGTCGATGCCGCGGCAGATGCGCCAGTACCAGCCGCCCGGAGCTGCCGAAATGCGCCTCCAGCTGCGGCAGGCTCCAGGCGCTGCAGGTCGGCGCCGGTGTGGATGCCCGAGCCGCTCCATCTTGCGCCGCGGTCACCGGGCCGACGCCGTGGAAGCGCGCGACCGGCAGCGAAGCGACGAACGCCGCGCCCTTGCTCGGGCGGGATGACGCACAGGCCGTCGGGCTTGTTCTGGTCGGAGGCCAGCTTGGCGATGAACTTGCAGTAGCGACACGCCGGCCGACGCGGTCAGCCCGGTCTCCTCGCGGATCCGGCGGCGGATGTCCTCGGCGATCGCCCGCGCGCTGCCGAGGCCGAGCCGGTCCTCGGTGACGTCGAGATAGGCTTCGTCGAGGCTCAGCGGCTCGATCAGGTCGGTATAGTCGGCGAAGATCGCGCGGATCTGCTGCGACACGGCGCGATAGACGTCGAACCGCGGCTTGACGAAGACCAGCTCGGGGCAGCGCCGCTTGGCGGTGACCGACGGCATTGCCGAGCGGACGCCGAACTTGCCGCGCCTCGTAGCTGGCGGCCGCGACCACGCCGCGATGCCCGCCGCCGACCGCCACCGGCTTGCCCTGCAGCTCCGGATCGTCGCGCTGCTCGACCGACGCGTAGAAGGCATCCATGTCGACATGGATGATCTTGCGGACGGGCTGGTCGGGTCGGTCACGGCGCAATTCTCTGTCCTACAGCGGCGCCCTGAGTCTAGTGTCGCGATATGCCGTGAAATCGCCCTACGCCTCGCTGCCACTGCGACATCGGCAGCGCGCGCAACCGTCACGGACATGGCGACGTTCAGCGAACTTACGCGACTTTCAGCCGCCCGCGCTTTGCTTGGCGCGCGCCAATCTGCTTAAGGGCCGCGCGCCATGAACATCCACGAATATCAGGCCAAAGAGCTGCTCGCGAAGTTCGGCGTGCCGGTGCCCGCCGGCCATGCCGCGATGAGCGTCGAGGAAGCGGTCGCCGCCGCCAAGAAGCTGCCCGGACCGCTGTGGGTCGTCAAGGCGCAGATCCACGCCGGCGGCCGCGGCAAGGGCAAGTTCAAGGAGCTCGGCCCCGACGCCAAGGGCGGCGTCCGCCTCGCCCACTCGATCGACGAGGTCCGCGCGCATGCCGCGGAGATGCTCGGCAAGACCCTGGTCACGGTCCAGACCGGCCCGGCCGGCAAGCAGGTCCAGCGCCTCTACATCACCGACGGCGTCGACATCGCCAAGGAATTCTACCTGGCGCTGCTGGTCGACCGCGAAACCGGCCGCATCGCCATCGTCGCCTCGACCGAAGGCGGCATGGATATCGAGGCGGTCGCGCACGACACGCCGGAGAAGATCGAGACGATCACCATCGATCCGGCGACCGGCCTGATGCCGCACCACGGCCGCGCCGTCGCCGCCGCGCTCGGCCTCGACGGCGACCTCGCCAAGCAGGCGCAAGCGTGCTCGCCAAGCTCTACGACGCCTTCCTCGGCACCGACGCGTCGCAGATCGAGATCAACCCGCTGGCGGTCACCGACGACGGCAAGCTGCTGGTGCTCGACGCCAAGGTCGGCTTCGACAACAACGCCGATGTTCCGCCACCCGGACCTCGAGCGAGCTGCGCGACCTCAGCGAAGAAGACCCGATGGAGATCGAGGCGTCGAAGTACGACCTCGCCTACATCAAGCTCGACGGCAACATCGGCTGCATGGTCAACGGCGCCGGCCTCGCCATGGCGACGATGGACATCATCAAGCTGAACGGCGCCGTGCCGGCCAACTTCCTCGACGTCGGCGGCGGCGCCTCCAAGGAAAAGGTCACCGCGGCCTTCAAGATCATCCTCAGCGACCCGGCGGTGAAGGGCATTCTGGTCAACATCTTCGGCGGCATCATGCGCTGCGACATCATCGCCGAAGGCATCGTCGCCGCGGCGCGCGAAGTCGATCTGAAGGTGCCGCTGGTGGTCCGCCTCGAAGGCACCAACGTCCAGCAGGGCAAGGACATCCTGCCGATGAGCGGCCTGCCGATCGTCGCCGCCGACGATCTCGGCGACGCCGCCAGGAAGATCGTCGCCGAAGTCAAGCAGGCAGTCGCCGCTTGAGGCGTCTCAGGAGAGAAGCGATGAAGCTGCTCGTCGCCGTCAAGCGGGTGATCGATTACAACGTCAAGCCGCGGGTCAAGATGGACGGCTCGGGCGTCGATCTCGCCAACGTCAAGATGAGCATGAACCCGTTCGACGAGATCGCGGTCGAGGAAGCGATCCGCCTCAAGGAAAAGGGCGTCGCGACCGAGATCGTCGCCGTGTCGATCGGCCCGGCCAAGGCGCAGGAGACGCTGCGCACCGCGCTGGCGATGGGCGCCGACCGCGCGATCCTCGTCCAGACCGACGAAGAGGTCGAGCCGCTCGCCGTCGCCAAGATCCTCGCCAAGATCGCCGACGAGGAACAGCCGCGGCATGATCATCCTCGGCAAGCAGGCGATCGACGACGACAGCAACCAGACCGGCCAGATGCTCGCCGCCCTGCTCGGCTGGCCGCAGGGCACCTTCGCCTCGAAGGTCGAGCCGCCGGACGGCGAGCGTCAACGTCACCCGCGAAGTCGACGGCGGGCTCGAGACCGTCAAGCTCAAGCTGCCGGCGGTGGTCACCACCGACCTGCGCCTCAACGAGCCGCGCTACGCCTCGCTGCCCAACATCATGAAGGCCAAGTCGAAGCCGCTCGCGACCAAGATCGCCGGACGACTACGGCGTCGACGTCGCGCCGCGGCTGGAAACCCTCAAGGTCACCGAGCCGCCCAAGCGGCAGGCGGGCGTCAAGGTCGGCTCGGTCGACGAGCTGGTCGGCAAGCTGAAGGCGCTGGGAGTGGTCGCAATGAAGACGCTGGTCTAGTCGAGCATGAAGGCGGCGCAGATCAAGGACGCGACGCTCGCCGCGGTCACCGCCGCCGTCGAAGCTCGGCGAAGTCCATCTGCTGGTCGCCGGGTCGAATGTCGGCGGCGTCGCCGAAGCCGCGGCGAAGATCGCCGGCGTCGGCAAGGTCCATGTCGCCGACGCCGCGCATCTCGAGCATCAGCTGGCCGAGAATGTCGCGCCGATCGCCGCCAAGCTGATGGACGATCACGACGCCTTCCTCGCGCCCGCCACCACCACCGGCAAGAACATCGCCCCGCGCGTCGCCGCGTTGCTCGACGTGATGCAGATCAGCGACATCCTCGTCGGTCGAGGACGACGAACACGTTCACCCGCCCGATCTACGCCGGCAATGCCATCGCCACGGTCCGCTCGAACGACGCCAAGAAGGTCATCACCGTCCGCGGCACGGCGTTCGAGAAAGCGGCGCGCGACGGCGGCAGCGGGCACGGTCGAGCAGGTCGACGCCGGCGGCGACGCCGGGCCAGTCGAGCTTCGTCGCCGCCGAAGCGTCGGAAAGCGAGCGGCCCGAGCTGACCAGCGCCAAGATCATCGTCTCGGGCGGCCGCGCGCTTCGGCTCGTCGGAGCAGTTCCACGCGCTGCTCGACCCGCTCGCCGACAAGCTCGGCGCCGGCGTCGGCGCCAGCCGCGCCGCGGTCGATGCGGGCTATGCGCCCAACGATTATCAGGTCGGCCAGACCGGCAAGATCGTCGCGCCCGAAGTCTATATCGCGATCGGCATTTCCGGCGCGATCCAGCACCTCGCGGGCATGAAGGATTCGCAAGATCATCGTCGCCATCAACAAGGACGAGGAAGCGCCGATCTTCCAGGTCGCCGACATCGGCCTGGTCGGCGACCTGTTCAAGATCGTCCCGGAGCTGACCGAGAAGCTGTAGCCGGTTGCCTACGGGCGGAAGCTGAGTCTGCCCGGCGAGGGGGATGGGATGCGTCGAGTTCTTCGTTGCGCATGCGGCTTGGCGCTACCGTGTCAGACGTCGCCTGCAGGTCGCGCGAGCCGTTACGGCTGCAGCCTGTCGAACCCTGGAACCTGCACTACGCCGACGACAGCTGCCGCTTGGCCCGCGACCTTCGGCACTGGCGACGAGCAGGTCATCCTCGTGCTCGATCAATTCGAGCCGGCGACTGGTTTCGATGATGTTCGTCGGCGACGTCTGCCGGGCAGACATAGCGGTGCCGAAGGGTCAGTCAGGTTCGGGCCGATGAGGCTGCGTCCGAAGCCACGTCACGCCCGGCACTGTCGGCTAAACGCGCCTTGTTCGTCAGCAGCATCGCTTCGCATCGCCCCGCTTACCAGGCGGAGCGACGTGCTCGAGCCATGCCCCGATCGAGAGGCGCGTGAAGCTGCCGCAGGTGGCTGGAACTAAGAGGCTCTATCGTGACGTAGTGCTTGAGACCGGGCCGATGGCGAAGCCGTTGGCGGCCTGCGTGCTCCTGGGCTACCGTCAAGTCTTGGGGCCTCGACGTGGAGCAGCAGAAGAAGCTCTCAGAGAGGCCGAGAGACGGACGCCCGGCGAACGGTTGAGTTCGACGCGACTATCCGCACAGTATGGTTGCGGGACGGCCATCAGGGGATCGTGCAACTTTCGGATGATCATAGACGCGGCAGGCAAGCCGACGGGTGCCATATCCAGGAATCGACCCGGCCACAGGAGTTCGACGACCGGCGTCTGCAAGTCTGCGCTGAAGCGCGCTAGGTTCGAACCGGCAGCTCGATGCCAAGGAAGGCCCGTGCCATCTTACTGGCGTGGAACCGTGCGCTTCGTCATTCCGGGATGACGGTCGCCACGCGTCGATTTGTCTGGTCTCTGATCGGCCTGGCGATGCTCCGTTGGCCGCCGTCGCCTACATGTACTCGAATGCGCTCCAGCGATCCGGTAATCCGCCGCGCGACCATCGAGATGCCGGATTGGCCGGCGAACGCGCTGCCCCTTCGCCTTGCCCTTCTCAGCGACATCCACGTCGTCGGGCCGGATATGCCACCCAGCCGGCTTGCCCGCATCGTGCCGCAAATCAATGCGCTCGATGCAGACGTGATCCTCCTCGCCGGCGATTATGTGAGCGACAAGCGCAGTGCGACGCGGACCTACTCAGGTGCCGAAGGCCTGGCGTTGCTCTCCAACCTGCGAGCGCCGGGCGGCGTCTATGCCGTCCTCGGCAATCACGATCACTGGCGGGATGCTGCCGAGATCAGCCGGGCACTTGCGGAAGGCGAACATCCGCATTCTCGGCAATGAAGCGGTCACCGTCGGCGGAATGCGGCTTGGCGGATTGGACGATGAATACACGGGCAACGCCGATCTCAAGCGCACCGTCGCGGCGATGCGCGCAGCGCCGGGAGGCAAGGTCCTCCTGACCCACAGCCCGGACGTCGGACCGGCCACTCCTCAGGACGTCACGCTGATCCTCGCCGGTCCATACGCATTGCGGCCAGATCAAGCTGCCGATCTTCGGCGCTCTCTCTTACGTCTCGAAATATGGCAAACGCTTCGGCTGCGGCCTGATCACTGAAGGCTCCAGACGGGTCGTGGTGACGGCCGGTATCGGCACCAGCGTCTTGCCGTTTCGCCTCGGCGCGCCATCGGACATCTGGGTACTCACCCTAAAAGCCGCCGAGAAACGCTGCGACATTGTCACCTAGCGCCTCGACCGCGTAGCCGCCTTCCATGACGATCGACCGTCGGCAGTCCCAGCGAGGCGACGCGCGGCGCCATGGATGCATAGTCGGCGGTTTGCAGCTTGAAGTGACTGATCGGGTCGCCCTCGAACGTGTCGGCGCCGTAGGAGACTATCAGCATGTCCGGCTCCGGCTTCAATCCGTCGAGCGCCTGGTCAGCGCCGGTGCATAGCCGTCCCAGTCGGTGCCGCGCGGCAGCGGCAGGTTCAGCGTCGCGCCTTTGCCGCGCCCTCGCCATGCTCGTCGGCGTGGCCCCAGAAGAAGGGGTAGTCCGTGCCGGATCGGCATGGATCGAGGCGTAAAGCACGTCGGCGCGGTCGTAGAAGATGTCCTGCGTGCCGTTGCCGTGGTGATAATCGACGTCGAGGATCGCGACGCGCTGCTTGCCCGCCACGAGCGCTGCTTCGGCGGCGATCGCCGCGTTGTTGAGGTAGGAATAGCCGCCGCAATAGTCGCGCCCGCATGGTGGCCGGGCGGGCGGCACAAGGCGAACGCGCTGAGTTCTCCCGCCAAGCACCGCCTCAGTCGCCGCAAGCGCGGTCTGCGCCGACCAGTAGGCGGCCTCCACGTGCCTCGGCCGATCGGCGTCGACGTGTCGAAGCTGTGCTGGCCGAGCCGCGCGTCGATCCGTTCAAGCTTCAGCTGCCGGCGCCCGACGACGGAAAAGTGTAGGGAAAGGCATCGCCCTCGCGGCCGGCCGCACGCCATTCGGCATGGGCAGTCCGGAGGAACTCGAGATAGTCGGCGAATGGACGCGCAGCAGCGGCTCCGTGCCCATGGTCGTCCGGCGCCTCGGCCGCGCCGATCGCCCCCAGGATCGCATCGACCCGGCCGGGCTCTCGGCGGCCGGATGTAACGCGCCGTTGAAGAATTCGCGCGCCGGCGCATGAGCGCGCTGCCGTTCGTCCCAGAAGCAGCGCATCTCAGGATTGCCCGGGGCGGTTGGCGTCTTCCCGCGATTGGCGGAGGACTTCTGCTGCCGACATGCATGCGCCGAGCCCGGCTCTCGTTTTGATCCTCGCCGAAAATTTCGGTTGCCTCGGCACGCTCCTCTTCGCTGAACGCCGCGGCTTGGTAAAGCGCAGCACCGCCCAGCCGCAAATGCCGACAGCAGCGAGCCGACCAGCGTGCCGAGCTTGGCCGCGTCCACGGCTCCGGCGAGGTCGGAAATGCCAGCGCGCCGATGAACAGGCTCATGGTGAAGCCGATGCCGCACAGCAGCGACGCGCCGTAGATTTGCGAGCCAGCTGGTGCATCGGCGGCCGCGGCGCGACGCCAGTCCGATCGGCGAGCCAGATCGCGCCGAATACGCCGACCTGCTTGCCGACGAACAGCCCGAGCAGCGATCGCCAGCGGCAGCGGCTGCAAGCAGCGCGCCAAGCCGCCGATCGTCCACGCCGGCGCTGGCCAGCCGAACAGCGGCACGATCGCGAACATCACCCACGGGATGGATGCCAGTGCTCCAGCCGCTTGAGCGGCGACTGGCTTCGCCCCGGCCGAGCGGAATGGCCAGCGCGGCGAGCACCCCGGCGATGGTCGCGTGGACGCCGCTGGCAAGCATCGCCAGCCACAGCAGGGCGAAGCCGAGCACGAACGGCCAGAGCGCCGCACCCCGACACGCCGACCACGCACATCGCCGCCGGCATCGCGACCGCGGCCAGCGAGCGCGCAGCGTCGATCTCAGCGGTGTAGACGAGCGCGATGATCGGCACCGCGCCGATGTCGTCGATGATCGCGATGGTTACCAGCAACAGCTTGATCGCGGCGGGCGCGCGCGCCGATCAGCGCCAGCACGCCCAGCGCGAAGGCGATGTCGGTCGCGGCCGGGATCGCCCAGCCGTGGACCAGCGCCGGTCGAAGCCGGTGACGACGAGGTAGACCAGCGCCGGCACGGCCATCCCGCCGCGGCGGCGATGATCGGCAGGCGCCGCGCCGCCGGCGTCGACAGCTGGCCGTCATACCATTCGCGCTTCACTTCGAGCCCGACCAGCAGGAAGAACACCGCCATCAGCCCGTCGGCGATCCAGTGATGGACGTCGAAACCACGCCAAAGCGCGGCATCGGCGGTCCGAACTTGCTCTCCAGGAATGCGTGATAAGCGTCGGACAGGCCGGTGTTGGCGGCAATCAGGCCGCCAGTGCCGCGGCTGCAATCAGGACCAGGCCCGCGAGCTTCTCCTGCCGTTGAAGATCGGGCGTGTGCGCGGCCATGTCAGGGTCTTAACGGCCCTTCGGCGCAATGAAAGAGTCGCTTCGCCGCTTAGACGAAGGCGGCCGCCTTCCTCAGCAACTGGTACGCCTCGATGACTTCGCCGAGCTGACCTTCGTGGCTTCGATCGCCGCCATTGCGGTCCGGGTGGTAACGCCGGACGAGCTTCGAATAGCTGTTGCGCACGGCCTTGAGGTCGGCTTCGTCGCCGAGCCCGAGGACGGAAAGCGCGCGCTGCTCCGCGCGATTGAAGCGCGAGGATGATTCGCTGCCGCGAACGGCGAAAGCGGGTGGAGATGGCGTCGAGCGGATCGGCGAAGTCGCTCCACGACGGAGCCGGGTCGGATCCGGCATGCGCGAACGCCCGCGTGGCGCGGTCCCATCCCGCCAGCGGCGACTGCGCTTCGGTGATCTCTTCGGGGCTCATGCCGTTGAAGAAATTGTACTTCGCATTGTGCTCGCGAACATGCTCCAGGCACAGGAAGCGCCAGGAACCGGGCCCGTCGAAACTGGGCGGCTGCGAGCGGCGCCTTGAATTCGCCCGGCTCGCCGCAGCCCGGAACGGCGCACCGGTCGCGCGCGCCCTCTACCCGTCCGTGAAATTTGGGATGCCTGCTAGCCACTCACTTCCTCGTTCGATCAGCCGGCATATATAGGAGCGATGGACACCACCGCTACCGGACCCGTCGCAACTGAAATGCTGCGCCGGCTCAGCTCGGCGCTTTCGCCGATATACGTCGACCTGACGCGACGACAGCGAACAGCATCGCGGACACGGCGGGTACAACCCGTCGGGGGAGAGCCATTTCTCACTGGAGATCGAGAGCGAGGCCTTCGCCGGCAAGTCTCGGGTCGAGCGGCAGCGGATGGTCTATCACCTCCTTGGAGACTTGATGAAGGAACGGGTGCACGCGCTCCAGATCAAAGCGCGCGCACCCGGTGAGCCTTAGTCCCGACTAGAAGGTGAACTGGAGGCCGAGGCGGCCGCCCAACCGACATCTCTTCCTGCTGCTCCTCGGCACCGATTTCGCCGCTGAGGGCGAGGCCTGCGCCGCCACCGATGACGCGCCCGGCGCCGATCCAACTGCTCGTGCGCTTTTCGGACTCGAGCGTGAACGGTGCACCATCGCCAAAATCTATCATTCGTTAACCCGATCTCGGTGTTGAGGATCTGACGCCGGCCGGCTTCGAGTCTCCACGCGGACGAACGTGTCGTCGATGTCGTCGGCGCGGATGATGTCGTAACCCAAAGCGACGGTGGCGTTGACCGCAGCCTCCGAGCTCTTGCGGCTGTCGACCGTAAGGTCGAACGCTTCGCCGCCGCCTAATTCGGTGTAGCCTTTTTCCTTGACCGAAAGGTATTCGATCGAGGCCGTCGGACGAACCCAAAGAGGGCCGACCCGCACGTCATAGGTTAGGCCGGCCGAAGCGGAGTACATGCGTCCCTTCCATTCGCCGTCAGCCTGACGCGAGAGGAGTGCTGCCGTCGACCTCTGCCGTGAAGAAGCGGCTGCCCTCGAAGTCGAGCGTGCCGTAAGGTTGCCCTGGCGAAGGCCCGGATCGGACCCAGAGCGCCGCGCCAATAGGCGCCGCCTTCGTACTGGCTGCTTGCGGCAAGAGCTCATTGTCGCCTATGCCCTTTCCGTCCTTGCCGGCCAGATAGCCAAGGGACAGGCCGACGCTTCCAAGCGAGCCGAGGGTGGTTTCGACGCCGCCGGTCGCACCCCAGCCGCTGAGGTCGTAGGACGATGTAGCCCCCAATGGCCTTGCTTCCGCCCCAGGCGACTTGCTGCATCCAGAAGCCAAGCGTGCCGCGGCGAACGAGCGGAGCTTTCGGATCGGTCATGATCCGGTTGGTCAGGCGCGTTCCGCGGGTCGCCGTTTCAAACGCGCCGCCGGCGTGATCCGGAAGCATCTGCTGCAAAGCGGCCTGCAAACTCTCGCTATCGTCGACGCCACAGGAACACTCCGGCGATCAGGTCGTCGGAGTCCGCGGCGTTGAGCACTGCATCGAGGACGCTGTCTTCCGACACATTGATTCCAAGTTCCTCAGCCGTTTTTTGCCGGATCGTGACCGAAACCTCGTTCGGCGTGGTCGCTGACAAGGCTGCTGTCGAAGATGAAAGGGATCAATTCCGTCGACGCCACGAGATTGCCGGCGCCCGTCAAAGTGCCGGCCTCGAGAACCTTGTAGGTCCCTTCGACGTTGGCGAGCGACACGAGCGTGATATCGAGCAGAGTTAGAGTCCCGAAGTCGGCCACGCCCGATACGTCGAAGAGCGTCGAAGAGTCGGTCGCCGTGTCGATCGTCAGACCGAGCGAAGAGCCCGCGCCGGTTGTTCAGCAAAGCCAAGGTTTACGGTCCCGAGATTGGCGGTGTTGAGCTTGGTGCCCGCGCCCAGATTGACAGCGAGGCCCGCGCTGTTGAGCAGCTGACCTGTTAGTGAGGACGTGCCGGCAAGCCCCAGGCTGTCCACGCCACCGCCGAAATCGACATCACCGAACAGAGCGGAAGTTCCTCCGAGCTGCATCGTGTCCGAACCGCCGCCGAAGGTGACCGCACCGTTCATGACGGCATCACCGGAAAGCGACAGACTATTGTTGCCCGTCCCGAACTTCGCGGCTCCGGTCACGCCGCCGTCTGCGACGTCCAGCGTGTCGTTGCCGGCGCCGAACAGCACCTGGCCGATGATTGTAGGGGCGGTCCCTGTTGTCACCGCGAGCTGACGGACGGTCGCGCCGGAGTTGTTCGCGCGAAGATCGACTGCAACCGCCTTGTCGCCCAGGCTCGTCGCTTCGAGGATGCCGAGCGTCCCGCTATTTTCGATGAGCGACGGCATCCCGAATTGTCGAGAACCGCCGTTGCCGTGCCGTCGGCCCCCGCCCCGTATCGCACGGATGGTGCCAGTGTTCCTGAGAGTGTTCACAGTTGCGCCGGCGTCGATCAGGATGGTCCACGAGCCGGTCGATGCCGTCCCGCCGCCCGAGGCGCTCAGGATTCCGGATACCTCGATAACCGGTACGGTAGCACCCGCGCCGACGCGCAGCGCCTTCGCGGTGCCCTCGTTCGCGCTCGCGACAATCGACCCGGACACGCTCATCCCGCCGGCGACATTCACTGCGTGGCCAAGACCGCCGATGACCATGCCGTTGCCGGCCACGCCCTTGTAAACGCCGCCGCCGGTGATCGAACCTTTGACGAATGCCAAGGCCGCCCGAATTGGCGACCGCGCCGATATGGTGGCTTCCGTGGAGGATCCGACCTGCACCGCAGGCGCCTCTCCGACGGTCAAAATGGTCGCCGTCGTCTCGGACGCATCGGGGATGCCGTCGTCGTCCTCATCGGTGTCGGCCATATCATTGTCTTTCGGCTTCGCGTCGAAAAGGATGCCTCCGCCGACGTTGCCTGCGACGACCAGTGCGGACCCACCCTGCAGGAGATCGTCTGCGTCCAGCTTGGACGGGTCTGCAAAAGCCCTGGTGTAGCGGTAACCCGTATTCTGGATGGTGTTCTGGATGACCAGCGCGCCGCCGATATCGCCGTTCAGCGAAACGCCGGCGCTGTTCCCGCCTTGCACCTCGATCGTCCCCGTTCGGAGGATGACGTTCCCGCTGACGTCGCCAGCCCTCACGCCTACCGAATTGTCGCCCAAAATCTTGATGTTTCCGCTGACGTTCAGGTTGCCGGCCAACGCGCTGTCGACGACGAGGCCGCCGGAATTTTGCCTTCGACCGTGATCGTCCCAGCGTTGTGGGAGACATTGCCGGTGAAGGTGCCGGCCCGAGGACGCGAATGCCGAAGCAATTCGATCCTTGCGCGAAAGGACCGTCGAGATCTCCGTCATTGTCCGTATCTGTCGGGGTGTAGCTTTCGTCGAGCGTGATCGTGCCGCTATTCGTGATCTCGCCCGTCAGACCCGATCGGCGAGGTGCCCGTGCTGTCGTTCGCGCCGGTGACCTGGATCGTGCCTTCGTTGCGGACGTAATTGTTGGTGTTGAGCGTCACGGCGGCGCCGGTCGCGGGCTTCACCGATCCCGTCGAGGAGACCTTGATGTCGCCCGAGGCGCTGGTCGACTGGGGCGTGGTGACCGCCGTCGAGATGACCGTTTCGGCGCTGGCAGGCACGGCGACCGCTACGACCAAAGTAGCGCCAAGAGCGGTCGAACCAAGCGGAGAAAACATCATTCGAGAAAAGCCCCTTTCTCATGCAGCGATGACGTCGCCGCATCCAGTAATGTGCGGCTGCAAACCGGGGAATTCCCTCGTCTCTCGGTGCAGCAAATCCTGTCCCGGGAAAGACGGGGCGTCGCCCGCCTCGTTACGCCCCCCGGAAGCTGTGCCTAAGCGTCGAACGCCTGAAGCTCAGATGAACGGTTGTTAAGCTTCTGCATTGGCTTGTAAAGTGTTGCCGGACTTCCTCACGCGGGCGGAAAAACGTTCGCGTCCGGCGCATGGAACCCCATAATCTCGATGACCATCGCGCCGGTCACCCACGATCTTGGCGATTTCAAGGTCCACCGGACGCTGCCCGCAAGCGAGCGGACGATGGTCGGGCCGTTCATCTTCGTCGACCAGTTCGGCCCGGCGCGGCTGCCGCCGGGCGAGGGCATGGACGTCCGGCCGCACCCGCACATCAACCTCGCCACCGTCACCTATCTGTTCGACGGCGCGATCGAGCATCGCGACAGCCTCGGCACCGTGCAGCGTGATCGAGCCCGGCGCGGTCAATCTGATGACCGCCGGCACGGGCATCGTCCATTCCGAGCGCTCGCCGGCCGACAGCGGCGCGGCCGGGCCGAGCTTCTACGGCATGCAGACCTGGCTGGCGCTGCCCGACGGCGAAGGAGGAGATCGACCCGGCGTTCGACCATGTCGCCGGGCGACGGGCTGCCGCTGGTCGAGGACGACGGCGTCCGGCGCGGGTGCTGATGGGGAGCTTGTGGGGCGCGACTCGCCGCGCACCCTGCCATTCGCCGACCATCTATGCCGACATCGTGCTCGCGCCGGGCGCAGCCGATCCCGATCGACGCACGAGGCCGACGAGCGCGCGCTGATGCTGGTCGGAGGGCGACGCGCGAGCTCGACGGCGACGCGCTCGAGCCCGTTCACGCTCTATCGTCCTGCGCCCCGGGCTATCGCGCCGCGGCTGTCGGCGCGAGCGGCGGCGCGCGCTGATGCTGCTGGGCGGCGGCGCCTTCGCCACGCCGCGCCACGTCTTCTGGAATTTCGTCTCCTCGTCGCGCGACCGGATCAACCAGGCCAAGGAGGATTGGAAGGCGGGCGCTTCCCGCTGTCCGCCGGCGACGATGAGGAATTCATCCCGCTTCCCGCGGTGCCGCAAGACGGTCAGCTATCCGTGACCGAGTTCCGCCGGGTCGCGCTTACGACCGGCGTGACGCTCAACGTCGCGCTTGGCCGGCGACCGGCCGACGCGCCGCCGGTCATCCTGCTCCACGGCTTTCCCGAATCGCACCGCACCTGGCGCGAGGTCGCGCCGCTGCTGCGAGGACCACTTCCGGCTGGTCATGCCCGACCAGCGCGGCTTCGCCGGCTCCGACCGGCCGCAGGAGGTCGAGGCCTATACGACCGACAAGCTGGTCGACGACATCTTCGCGCTGGCCGACGCGCTCGGGCATCGAGCGCTTCGCGCTGGTCGGCCACGATTGGGGCGGGGCGATCGCCTGGGCCGCGGCGCTGCGCGGCGATCCGCGGCTCGACGCGGCTGGCGATCGTCAATGCGCCGCATCCGGTGATCTTCCAGAAGAGCCTGATCGAGGACGCCGACCAGCGCGCCGCCTCGCAATATATCAACGCCTTCCGCACGCCGGGCTTCGAGAAGGCGGTCGAGGCGATGGGCTTCGACGACGTTCTTCGACAAGAGCTTCGGCGGCCATGTCGACCTGGCGCTGATCCCGGAGGCGGAGAAGCGCGCAATATCTCGCCGACTGGTCGCAGCCCGGCGCGCTGACCGCGATGCTCAACTGGTACCGCGCGTCGCAAGCTCGTCGTGCCGCCGCCCGGCGATCACCGTGCCGCTGCCCGACTGGGTGCTCGGCGCCTTCCCCAAGGTCGCGCGTTCCGACGCTGGTGGTCTGGGGCATGCGCGACCAGGCGCTGCTGCCGCTCCAGCTCGACGGGCTCGACGGGCTGGTCGACGATCTGACGATCGTGCGCGTTGCCCGACGCCGGCCATTTCGCGCCGTGGGAAGCGCCGCGAGCCGGTCGCCGCGGCGCTTCGGGCCCTTCCTCGCCTGAGCGCAGCGCGGCTACAGCGCCCGCGCTGATGACCAGCACCCGCCCGCTCCCGCTCCCGCTCCGCCGCCCGCCTCGCCGCGGTGCAGGCGCTCTACCAGCAGGAGATGGAGGGCACGCCGGTCGCCGCGCCTGCTCAACGAATTCCACGACCACCGGCTCGGCGCGACGATCGAGGACGCGCAATATGTCGAGGCCGAGCGCGACTTCTTCGACGATCTCGTCGACCGGCGTCGACGCGCGCCGCGCGCGAGATCGACGCGGCTGATCGCCGCCCGGCTGGCCGAGGGCTGGAGCCTCGACGCGGCTCGACCGGCCGATGCGCGCGATCCTGCGCGCCGGCGCCTATGAGCTGCTCGCCCGCGCCGACGTGCCGGTCGGCTCGGTGATCTCCGAATATGTCGATGTCGCCCACGCCTTCTACGACAAGCGCGAGAGCGGCTTCGTCAACGGCCTGCTCGACGCCATCGCCAAGGAGGCGCGGCCCGCGCGCGCGGAGCTAGACGGATGAACGAAGCCGAGGTCGATCGCGCGGCTGCGGCGGATCGCGACCGATCCGGCGGCGCGCGGCCTGGCCGACGATGCGGCGCTGCTCGACGGCCTGGTCATCACCCACGACAGCATCGCCGAGGGCGTGCATTTCCTCCCGAGCGACCCGCCGGCGAGCGTCGGCTGGAAGCTGGTCGCGGTGAATCTGTCCGACCTCGCGGCCAAGGGCGCGACGCCGGCCGCGGCGCTGCTGTCGCTGACGATCGCCGGCGACGGCGACTGGGACGATGCGCTTCCTCGACGGGGTCGAGGCGGCGTGCGAGAGCTACGGCCTGCCGCTGATCGGCGGCGACACGATCGCGCTTGCCCGCCGGGCGCGCCGCGCGTGCTCGGCCTGACCGCGATCGGCCGCGCCGGCGAGCAGCGTCCCGTCGCGCAGCGGCGGGCAGGCCGGCGACCGTCTGTGGCTGGTCGGCACGCTCGGCGATTCGGCCGCCGGGCTGGCGCAGCTGCTGCGACGATCCCAAGGCGGCCGGCGCCGCTGGTCGACGTCTATCGCCGCCCGGTGCCGCTGCTCGCCGCCGGGCCAGGCGCTGCGCGCCGCTGCCACAGCGATGATGGACGTGTCCGACGGGCTGCTGCTCGACGCGCGGCGGCTGGCCGAGGCGAGCGGCTGCGGCGCGGCGATCGACCTCGACGCGCTGCCGCTGTCCGACGCCTTCATCGCCGAGCGCGGCGACGACCTGCGACGCGCGGCTGTTCGCGGCGACCGGCGGCGACGATTATGCGCTTGCTCGCCGCGCTTGCCGCCCGACCTCGACCCGTTAACGCTTTCTTTACCTTCCGGGACCAGCATTGCCGCGCATCGGGATCTCTCGCCGCGGGCGGCGGCGCTTCGCGCTCGTCAGCGGCGGCAGGCCGGTCGCCTGCCGGAGCGTCTTGGGCATGAACATCGCGGCATTCCAGCTCCGCCAGTGGCTGATCGCGCTTAGCGGCCTTGTCTCGGGCATGGCGGCCGCGCTGCTGCTCCACTGAGCCGCGCTTACCGCCAGCGCAGGTTGCAAGCCGCGCCAATCCCCCATAAAGGGCCGCCATTCCGCCGGCTGCGTCAGCATCGCCGGCCGTCTCCGATTTGCCGCCAAACGGGGAATATCACCATGAACCTGCTTCTGATCGCGATCGCCTGCGGCGTCGTCGCCGTGCTCTACGGCATCCTCACCAGCCGCCAGGTGCTCGCCGCCTCGCCCGGCAACCAGCGGATGATCGACGTCGCCGGCGCGATCCAGGAAGGCGCCTCGGCCTATCTGCGCCGCCAGTACACCGACGATCGCCATCGTCGGCGTCGTCGTCGCGGTCGCTCGTCTTCCTGTTCCTCGGCGGCGCTCTCGGCGGTCGCCTTCGTCATCGGCGCGCTGCTGTCGGGCGTCGACCGGCTTCATCGGCATGAACATCTCGGTGCGCGCCAACGTCCGCACCGCCGAAGCCGCCCGCACCAGCCTGCAGCGGCGGCCTGACCATCGCGTTCCGCGCCGGCGCGATCACCGGCATGCTGGTCGCCGGCCTCGCGCTGCTCGCCATCGCCGTGCTTCTTCTAGTCCTCGTCGCGGCCCGGGCGGCTATGCGCCCAACGACCGCGCAGTGGTCGACGCGCTGGTCGCGCTCGCCTTCGGCGCCTCGCTGATCTCGATCTTCGCGCGTCTCGGCGGCGGCATCTTCACCAAGGCCGCCGACGTCGGCGCCGACCTGGTCGGCAAGGTCGAGGCCGGAATTCCCGAGGACGACCCCCGCAACCCGGCCGTGATCGCCGACAATGTCGGCGACAATGTCGGCGACTGCGCCGGCATGGCCGCCGATCTGTTCGAAACCTATGTCGTCACCGTCGGCGCGACGATGGTGCTGATCGCCTTGCTGGTCAGCGCACCGCCGGCGCGACATCGCTGGCGCTGATGACGCCTGCCGCTGCTCATCGGCGGCGTGTGCATCATCACCTCGATCATCGGCACCTATTTCGTCCGCCTCGGCGCAAGGGCAGTCGATCATGGGCGCGCTCTACAAGGGCTTCTGGGTCACCGCGGCCTTGTCGGTCCCGGCGCATCTTCGCGACCTGTCTCGCGCTGGGCGACCTCAACGCGTCATCGGCGGCGCGCGAAGCGGCCGGCTCGACGTCGACGCGCGGTCGCCGCGGCAGACCGGCGGCTTCACCGGCTGGGACCTGTTCTGGTGCATGCTGGTCGGCCTCGCCGTCACCGGCCTGATCGTCTGGATCACCGAATATTACACCGGCACCAACTATCGCCCGGTCCAGTCGATCGCCAAGGCGTCGCGAGACCGGCCACGGCACCAACGTCATCCAGGGCCTGGCGATCAGCCTTGAATCGACCGCGCTGCCGACGCTCGTCATCTGCGTCGGCGATCATCGTCTCCTACCAGCTCGCCGGCCTGATCGGCATCGCCTTCGCGGCGACCGCGATGCTGGCGCTGGCCGGCATGGTCGTCGCGCTCGACGCTTACGGCCCGGTCACCGACAATGCCGGCGGCATCGCCGAAATGTCGGGCATGGAGGACGAGGTCCGCACCCGCACCGACGCGCTCGACGCGGTCGGCAACACCACCAAGGCGGTGACCAAGGGCTATGCGATCGGCTCGGCCGGCGCTTGCCGCGCTGGTGCTGTTCGGCGCCTACACCACCGACCTCGAGCGAGTTCTGCGACCGAGCTCGGCGTCGGCCCCGGCGGCATCGATTTCTCGCTGTCCAACCCTTACGTCGTCGTCGGCCTGCTGCTCGGCGCGCTGCTGCCCTATCTGTTCGGCGCGATGGGCATGACCGCGGTCGGCCGCGCCGCCGGCGACGTCGTCATCGACGTGCGCGAGCAGTTCCGCGCCAACCCGGGCATCATGGACGGCACCGTCGCGGCCCAATTACGCGCGCACCGTCGACCTGGTCACCAAGGCGGCGATCAAGGAAATGATCATCCCGTCGCTGCTGCCGGTGCTGGCGCCGATCGTCGTCTATCTTCGTGATCGCCGCGGTCGCCGGGCGGAGCCAGGGCTTCGCGGCGCTCGGCGCGCTGCTGCTCGGCGTGATCGTCTCCGGCCTGTTCGTCGCCATCTCGATGACCTCGGGCGGCGGCGCCTGGGACAATGCCAAGAAATATATCGAGGACGGCAATTACGGCGGCAAGGGCTCCGAGGCCCACAAGGCCGCGGTGACCGGCGACACCGTCGGCGATCCCTACAAGGACACCGCCGGCCCGGCCGTCAACCCGATGATCAAGATCACCAACATCGTCGCCCTGCTGCTGCTCGCGGCGCTGGCGGGCGGCGCGCACTAAGCGCCGCCTGATCGCAAGACAGGCCCCGCCCGGCACTGCCGCGGCGGGGCTTTTCTTTTGCGCGTGATCGGGCGTTGAAGCCGGCGCGATGCCGCACGCGATCCGAATCCATGAAGCCGGCGGGCCGGAAGTCCTGCACTGGGAAGAGGTCGAGGTCGGCGAGCCCGGCCCGGGCCAGGTGCGGCTGCGGCAGCACGCCGCGGGCCTCAACTTCATCGACGTCTATCATCGCACCGGCCTCTATCCGCAGCCGCTGCCGTTCACGCCCGGGGTCGAGGGCGCCGGCGTGGTCGAGGCGGTCGGCGACGGGCGTCGACCATGTCGCGGCCGGCGACCGCGTCGCTTATGCCGGCCCGATCGGCGGCTATGCCGAGGAGCGGCTGATCGACGCCGACCGCGCTGGTCAAGCTGCCGGACGCGATTTCGCTTCGAGCAGGCGGCGGCGATGATGCTGCAGGGCATGACCGCGCGGATGCTGCTGCGCTCGGTCTATCCGGTGGCAGCGGGCGACACGATCCTGGTCCATGCCGCGGCCGGCGGGGTCGGGCTGATCCTGTGCCAATGGGCGGCGGCGCTCGGCGCGACCGTGATCGGCACCGTGTCGACCGACGAGAAGGCCGAGCTTGCCCGCGCGCATGGCTGCCACCATCCGATCGTCTACACGCGCGCAGGATTTCGTCGCCGAGGTCGATGCGCATCACCGGCGGCGCGAAGCTGCCGGTGGTCTATGATTCGGTCGGCCGCGACACGTTCCTGAAGTCGCTCGACTGCCTGCGCCGCGCGGCCTGATGGTCAGCTTCGGCCAGTCGTCGGGCCCGCTCGAGCCGATCGCCGCCGACGCTGCTCGCGCAGAAGGGCTCGCTGTTCCTGACCCGCCCGACCCTGTTCCATTATATCGCCAGCGCGCGCCGAGCTCGAGCAATCGGCGGCCGAACTGTTCGAGATGGTCGCGATCGGGCAAGGTGCAGCGATCGAGATCAACCAGCGCTTCGCGCTCGACGGACGCGGCCGAAGCGCACCGCGCGCTCGAAGCGCGCGAGACGACGCGGATCGACGATCCTGACCGTCTAGGCGCCGCCCGCCTTCCCTTTTGCGCCTTCGCCGCGAGTAAGGCTCCGCGACTTTTTGCATCGACGACAGTGAGGATTGATTGGCCAAGGAAGAACTTCTCGAGATGCGCGGCCAGGTGGTGGAACTGCTGCCCAATGCGATGTTCCGCGTCGAGCTCGAGAATGGCCATGAGATCCTCGGCCACACCGCCGGCAAGATGCGCAAGAACCGCATCCGCGTGCTGACCGGCGACGAAGTGCTGGTCGAGCTGACGCCCTACGACCTGACCAAGGGGCGCATCACCTACCGCTTCATGCCCGGCCGCGGGGCCCGCCCGGCTACCCGCTAAGCCGATGCGGCTGATCCTCGCCTCGGCGAGCCCGCGCCGCCTCGACCTGCTCGCCCGCATCGGCGTCGTGCCCGACGCGGTCGTTCCCGCCGACATCGACGAAAGCGTCCCGCAAGGGCGAACTGCCGCGCGACCATGCGCTGCGCCTGGCGCGCGAAAAGGCGCGGCGGTCGCCGCGCTGCATCCCGACGCGCTGGTGCTTGCCGCCGACACGGTCGTCGCGGTCGGCCGCCGCATCCTGCCCAAGGTCGAGGACGAAGCGACGCTGCGCGCCTGCATGGCGCTGCTGTCGGGCCGCCGGCACCGCGTGCTGACCGGCGTCGCGCTGGCCGCTGCCCGGCGGCGGCATTCGCGAGCGGCTGGTCGAGACGATGATCGCGATGAAGCGGCTGTCGGCCGAGGAAATCGACTATTACGCCGGCCACGGCGAATGGCGCGGCAAGGCCGGCGGCTATGCGCTGCAGGGCTATGGCGAAGTCTATGTCCGCCACATCGCCGGCAGCTATTCCAACGTCGTCGGCCTGCCGCTGGCCGAGACGCGGCTGCTGCTGAAATCGGCGGGTTATCCGATTGCCTGAGTGGCTGATCGAGCGCGGCATCGGCGAGACCCGCGCCGCGCTGGTCGAGGACGGCGAGATCGTCGAGGCGCGGATCCTGCTCGACGGCGTCGTGCCCGCCGGGACGGTCCTCGACGGCGCGGCTGCGCACGACCGGCGCGCCGCCGTCGCGATCGCCGGACGGCGCAGCGAATATCTGCTGCCCAAGCGGCGCGCCGGGCGTCACCGAGGGCGCGACGCTTGACGATCGAAGTCACGCGCGAGGCGATTCCCGGCGCGGAGCCGTGGAAGCGGCCGCTGGCGCGCGTGACGCGAGCGAGCTCGGACGCGGCGACGCGCCGGACGGCGTCGACTGGCCGTTCCGGCGCCGGACGACCGCTCGACGACGCCGGCTGGGACGACCTGATCGAGGAAGCGCGCAGCGGCATCGTTCGCTTTGCCGGCGGCGAGCTGCGCATTTCGCCGACCCCGGCGATGACCCTGATCGACGTCGACGGCACCTTGCCGCCGACCGAGCTGGCCGCTGGCCGGCGCGCGGCCGCGGCGCAGCGCCATCCGCCGCCTCGACATCGGCGGCTCGATCGGCATCGATTTGCCGACCATCGCGCGGCAAGGCGCAGCGGCAGGCGGTCGGCGAGGCGGTCGATGCGCATCCTGCCGCAGCCGTTCGAGCGGACCGCGGTCAACGGCTTCGGCTTCCTCCAGATCGTCCGGCCGCGCCGCCGCGCCTCGCTGTTCGAGCTCGCCGCCGACCGCGCCGGCGTTCGAGGCGCGCGCTTTGCTGCGCCGCGCCGCGCGTCGAGACGCGGCGCGAAGCGCGCTCGTCGCGCATCCGGCGGTGATCGCCGTGCTCGAGCGCAAGCCCGACTGGATCGACGCGCTGGCGCGCGCAGGTCGGCGGCGCGGTCAGCCTTGCGCGCCGACCCTGCGCTCCCCATGTCCGGCGGCTATGCCGAACCCTCCTAAAGCCAAGCCCTGCCCGTTGTGCGGCAAGCCGCCGCGCCGGAGCATGCGCCGTTCTGCAGCGCGCGGCTGCAAGGACCGCGACCTGCTGCAATGGCTCGGCGAAGGCTATCGCATCCCCGGGCCCGCCGGCCGAGCCCGACGGGGTGGACAGCGACGAAGGCGACGGTTAGGGAGCCGCATCGCTTCGAGCGGGCCGTCCGCGCCGCTCCGACGTGGGCCCAGGTAGCTCAGTTGGTAGAGCATGCGACTGAAAATCACGGTGTCGGCGGTTCGATCCCGTCCCTGGGCACCATTCTCTCTTAAGAAATCAGCGAAGCGTGAGCCGGACGATCGATTTCGCCGGCATGGTTACCCGAGCTTGCCGCCAACCCAGCGCGCATTGGAGAAGGGTGCCGGAGCGACCTCCGCCGCGCCGCCGATTGGGTTGCGAGAATCCATTCGGCTTGCGGTCAGTACTAGCCCTTCGATCCTTTTGCCTGATGCTGGGAGCTGGAGATCGACTTCGGCGCCGTTCTTGGGGTCGACGTTGACCAGGCCGATCTGAATCGTCCCGGCCGCGTCCCGCGCAGCAGTCACGTCGATGGCGGGCAAGCGGCTCGACCCCGAGACAAAGTCCGGCGTCGTGATTGCGACTGGCAGGGCCGTCGCGCCCTGGAACGGCTGGTACATCAGGAACGCGTGGTAGGTCGGGGTCAGCGCCATCTTCGGCCCGTCGGTCAGGATCATGGCCTGAAGCACGTTCACCATCTGGGCGATGTTGGCCATGTGCACGCGGCTGGCATGGCGGTGGAAGATGTGGAAGTTGGTCGCGGCCACCAGCGCGTCGCGCAGCGTGTTCTCCTGCTGCAGGAAGGCCGAGTTCGTGCCGGGCGTCGCGTCGAACCATGTACCCCACTCGGCGACCATCAGGCCGAGCTTCTCGTCGGGATCGACGGCATCCATCTTCTGGTCGTGGCCGCGGATCATCTCCTCCAGCTTTCGCGTGCGGACGAAGGTCGCGGCCCACTCGCTCTCGTCGAAGCCGATCGCTGCGCCCTTCTTCGCCCAATCGCCGGTCGGCAGAGTGTAATAATGCAGCGAGACCGCATCGAGTTGACCGCGGTTCTTCATCATCTCCTCAGTCCAATTATAGTCGTCGCCGGTTGCTCCGCCGCCGATCAGAATTGTCCCGGGTTCCTTGAGGAAGTTGGCGTACAGCCGCGCCACGGGCGAGAATTCGGCGGCCTTCAGATTGCCGCCGCAGCCCCACATTTCGTTGCCGATGCCGACATAGTCGATCTTCCACGGCTTATCGCGGCCGTTGGCTCGGCGCAGCTTGGCGAGGGCGCTGTTGGTGGGTGACGAGACATATTCGACCCACTCGCGGGCTTCGGCCGGGGTACCGGTTCCGACGTTGATGTTGAGGTAGGTCTTTGCGCCGATCAGCTCGGCGAAGTCGAAGAATTCATGCGTGCCGAACTGGTTCGTCTCTTCGGTGTTGCCCCACCATTTGTTGAGCGTGACAGGCCGCCCGGCGCGAGGGCCGATTCCGTCACGCCATCGATAGATGTCGGCGAAGCAGCCGCCCGGCCAGCGTACCACGCGGCACCTTCAGTCGCTGCAGCGCCTCGACCACGTCGCGGCGATAGCCGCGGATGTTCGGGATCGGAGAGTTGGGCCCGACCCAGATGCCGCCGTCGATGCCGGTGCCGAGATGCTCGGCGAACTGGCCGTAGATTTCCGGGCGGATGACAGGGCCCTTCGCTCCCGCATCGATGACTGCCATAGCCTTGATCTGCGCCGGCGCAACCGACGGAACGGCCAAAAGCCAAGCGAGCATTAGCGAACGAACTTGACCGCGCATCGTCTCTCCCCCGGCGCCAAGACAAGCGCGCCTGTTGTCATGGCTAGAGGACCATGGTCTATTTCCAAAAACAAATTCGATTAATCGCTGGGGGCTGCGCCATGAGGAATCCTGTTCGTGCTGCTGCTCGCTGGCATGCTGTTCTCGGCGCCCGGCACCGCAGCGGCGCAGGCTTCGTACGCAAAGATCCAAGAGCGACGCATCGTCATCGACGTCTCCCGCCCGGGAAAGCCGATCGACCGCTTTTTCGATCATTCGGTCGGAGCGGACTATCCCGGCACCCTCATCCGTGATGACAGCCAGGCGCAGCTGAAGGTCGCGGTCGACGAACTCGGATTTCGCTACATCCGCTTCCACGCCATTTTCCACGACGTGCTCGGCACCGTGCGGGTGGAGAACGGCAAGACGGTCTACGACTGGACCAAGATCGACCAATTGTACGACGGACTGCTGGCGAAGAAGATCAAGCCGTTCGTCGAGCTGGGCTTCACGCCCCAGGCGCTGAAGACGTCCGAGAACAAGATCTTTCATTGGAACGGCAATACGTCGCATCCGCGGCTCGACGGCTGGTCCGATCTCGTGACGGCATTCGTCACGCATCTGCGCCAGCGCTACGGCGTCGAAGAGGTCCGGAGCTGGTACTTCGAGGTCTGGAACGAGCCCAATCTGGCGGGCTTCTTCGAGGGCGGAGACCAGAAGGCCTATTTCGAACTTTATGACGTCACGGCAAAGGCGATCAAAGGGATCGATCCCAAGCTTCGGGTCGGCGGCCCATCGACGGCTGGAGCGGCTTGGGTCCCGGAGTTTCTCGACCATGCCAGCAAGAGCGGCGCTGCGGTCGATTTCGTCACCACGCACACCTATGGCGTCGACGGCGGCTTCCTCGACGAGAAGGGGCAGGACGACAACAAGCTCTCGCCGAACCCGGATTCGATCGTCGGCGACGTCCGCCGCGTGCGCGAGCAGATCGCCGCCTCGAAATTCCCCGATCTGCCGTTGTACTTCACGGAGTGGAGCGCGAGCTACAATCCGCGCGACCCGGTCCACGATTCCTACATCAGCGCGCCCTTCATCCTGAGCAAGCTCAAGGGCGCGGCGCCTTATGCGCAGTCGATGAGCTACTGGACGTACAGCGACCTGTTCGAGGAGGTTGGCCCGCCGCCCACGCCGTTCCACGGCGGCTTCGGGCTGATGAACCGCGAAGGCATCCGGAAGCCGGCCTGGTTCGCCTACAAATATCTGCGAGCGCTCAAGGGGCGCGAAGTGCCGACCGCGGATGCCGAGAGCTGGGTTGCGACTGACGGACGCAAGATTTCGGCAATCATATGGGATTGGGAACTGCCCAATCAGCCGACCAGCAATCGTCCCTTTTTCACCAAGGTCCTGCCGGCGGTATCGACCGGGACCGTGAACATCCGGATCTCAGGCGTGCAATCCGGGAATTACCAGCTGCAGGTGCGCCGAACCGGGTTCCGCGCGAACGACGCGCATACGGCTTATCTTGAAATGGGCTCCCCTGCGGAGTTGACCGCCTCAGCAACTGAGCGAATTGCAGCGGCAGACGGAAGACCGGCCGGAGCGTCAGGAAGCCGTGACAGTTCCGGCTAGCGGCACAGTCGACCTGAGCCTTCCGATCCGGAGTAACGACGTCATCCTCGTCGAACTCGTGCCGGCCACCGACTGACGAAACTGACGATGATGGGGAGGCACACAACGGAGAATTGCTCTATGCGCGCCTCGCGTCGCCGCTACGGCAATCAGGATTTATTGACCGAATGAACGCCCCTCGCAGCCGGCTGAGACTGTCGGGCACCAACCTGAAGAGGGTTGCCGACCATAATCAGCGCATCACGCTGCACGCCATCCGGGTCCACGGCCCGCTCACGCGAATGGACCTGGCGCGGATCACCGGTCTGACCCCGCCAGCCATCGCCAACATCACCCGGCGCTTGCTTGCGGACGGCTTGATCGAAGAGGCCGGGCAACGGCGCGGCGGTCGGGGTTCGCCGCCCACCAACCTGATCATCAATCCGGAAGCCTGCTTCAGCATCGGCCTCAACGTCGATCGCGACCATATCACCATCGTCCTCGTGAACTTCGTCGGGGAGACGATCGCCCGAAGGTCGCAGGAGGCGGCATTCGCACTGCCCGATGACGTCGCGGCCTTCTTTCGCGACAGCGTCAGCGAAATGATTGCCGAGGCGGACGTCGACCTGAGCCACGTCGTCGGCGTCGGCGTCGCCAGCCCGGACGATATGGGCCAGGTCGAACTCCCCGGCAGGCCTGACGGCTACGGCCAGTGGGACTCGGTCGACTGGAAGGCCTTGTTCGGAGAGCCCTTCGGACTCCCGGTGTTCGTCGAGAATGACTCTGCTGCGGCGGCGATGGGTGAGCAGCAGCTCGGCCTCGGGCAAAAATATCCGAGCTTCTTCTACATCCTCATTTCCTGGGGTCTGGGGGGAGGGCTCGTGCTCGACGGCGCCTACTTCCGTGGCGCGGACGGACGCAGTGGCGAGATCGGCTTCTTGCCCAGCGGCGACGGGCGGAGTCAGGTGCAGGCGCACGTTTCCCTGTCCGGACTTGCGGTGTTGCTTCAGGAGCAAGGTGCGACGTTGGCCGACCTGCAGCGGCGCGACGCGCGTATCGACGCGATCGTCGACCGCTGGCTCGGCAATGCCGTCGAGCGTTTGCGTGAACCACTGGCGGCGGTGAATTGCCTGATCAATCCTGCCGCCATTCTGATCGGCGGCCGGCTTCCCGGTGATCTGATCGATCGGCTCATTGGAGATCTGGAAGCGGCGCAGCGGGGAACGAAGATCGCCTTGCCTGCCGTTGCTCCCGTCGAACGGGCCATGCTTGCCGAGGATGCTCCGGCCGTCGGTGCGGCGATCCTGCCTTTCACTTTCTACCTGCTGCCGACGAGCACGTCGCTGTGGAAGACGGCGCGCACTGCCCAGGAAGCCGCCTAAGCGCCGCTTCCTTTTCTAAATTTGTTTTCGTAATCTGGTGGCGGAGAGGCGGACGCTCAAATGTCCGTGGGCTGCATGCAGCCGCAAACGAGGGGACATCCGTGCTCAGCCGACGCGACCTATTGCTATCTTCAACCGTCATCCTAGCCGGGTGCGCCGCAGGTCCGCTCGGTGTCCCGCCAAGCCCAGAGTTCGTTCGCCGCGATGGACGAGGCTTCACGGTCGGGGGACGCCCATACCGCTATGCCGGCACGAACATGTGGTACGCCGCCTACCTCGGCGCCGACGCGGAATATGGCAATCGCGCGCGCCTCGGGCGTGAACTGGACCGTCTCGTCGAGCTCGGCATCGACAATGTCCGCATCCTCGGTTCGTCCGAGCTTTCGCCGCTCAAGAATTCGATCACGCCGGCGTTCCGGACGCAGTCGGAAGACTATAGCGAGACGCTCCTGCGCGGCCTCGACTACGCGCTCGCAGAGATGGGCAAGCGCGGGCTTCGCGCCGTCATTTACCTGACCAATTTCTGGGAATGGTCGGGCGGCATGGGCACCTACCTGCTGTGGAACAATGGCGGAAAATATATCGACATGAACGATCCGGCCCATCCGTGGCCGGAGTTCCCCGATTTCGTCTCGGGCTTCTACACGACCGAGCCGGCCGTCCGCATGTTCCACCATTATGTGCGATCGCTCGTCACCCGGACGAACAGCGTTACGGGCCAACGCTACATCGACGATCCGACCATCATGAGTTGGCAGCTCGCGAACGAACCGCGTCCGGGCGGTAGCGCGCCGGTCGCCGCACGGCAGTTGCCGGCCTACATGGCGTGGATCAACGCGACCGCGCGATTGCTAAAATCGCTCGATCCGAACCATCTTGTATCGACCGGCAGTGAGGGCACTCAGGGGTGCATGGGCGATGCGCAATGCGTGATTGACGCGCACAGCTCACCCGACGTCGATTATGTGACGGCGCACATCTGGCCGCAGAACTGGGGCTGGGCGGATCCCAAGAACCTTGCGGGCACATGGGCGACGGTGGAGGCGAACACGCGCGACTACATCGCCAAGCAGGTCGCCATTGCGACGCAGCTCGGCAAGCCGCTGGTTATCGAGGAATTCGGTTTTCCGCGCGACAACGGCAGTTTCGATCCAGCGGCGAGCGTCGAGTTCCGCAACCGCTTCTATGACCTGATCTACGGCGCGGCAGTCGAGAGCCAGAGGTCGGGCGGGCCGATCGCGGGGACCAATTTCTGGTCGTGGAATGGCGAAGGCCGGGCGCAGCACGGGGATTTCAAATTCGTGCGTGGCGACCTCAGCTATCTCGGCGATCCGCCGCACGAGCCGCAGGGATGGTATGGCGTGTTCGACACGGATGTCTCGACGCACGCGTTGATTCGTGCGCATCTGTCGCAGCTCCGCCAAACCGTACCAGCATGAGAGGGTTCGACGATGAAGGGCTTTGCGGCGATCATGCTTCTGACCGTGGCCGCGCCTGCTTCGGCAGCCGCTTATAAGGTCGTGCTTTCGCCGCCTGCGGGCACCGAAGTCGTGCGCGGCTATGGCGGGCTGCATGCGGTGGACGACCGGACGGATACGACGCTCGTGCGGCTCATTTCGCCCGGCAGCGCCGTCAAGGAGCGCGGGACGATACGCGTTCTGGTCATGAACAAGGGCTCGCAGACGTTTCAGTTCGGCCCGGAGCAGGTTCGGCTGGAGTTGGCGGACGGGACCAAGCTGAAGCCGGTTTCAATCAACGAGTTCATCCGCGGTGCCGAATTGGTGGAGCGTGAAATGGGTCGTGCGCGGGCCATCGACCGGCGCAATCGCGCGGACCTGTCCGAGCTTGCACGGCAATCAGGCGGCTCGTCCGGCTCCGCGCCTGCCGGAATTGCCGCAGCGCCGCAGTCCGGGCCGATCGCTACGGGCGGCTTCGACCTGCAGACCGAGGAAATGTCGCTTCCGGGTGCGAAGACTTTGGATTCGATCTACCAGGTGTTGGAGACGCAGCCAGTTGCGCCGAACCAGGGCTGGGGCGGCTATTACGTCTTCAACATGCCGAAAGAAGTCCGCACTCGAAAGACGGACTTGCCGCTGACGATCACGGTCACCACGGGGCGCGAGGTTCGCCGTTTCAACGCGACCCTGCAGTATCGCTAGGCAATGCTTTCCGCATCGTTGATCGCCCGATAAGTAGCCAGCGTGCCCATTCAGCCCCAGCCGATCCGCGAGTGGACGGACGTCACTCCCGAACGATTTCAACTCGGAGATCCGGCCGCTCGGGCAGCCGGCCGTCATTCGTGGACTGAAGCGCGATTGGCCGCTTGTTCGCGCCGGTCTCCAGTCGGCAAGCGCCGCCGTCGACTATCTCTCAGGGTTCTACCGCGACAAGCCCATAGGAACGCTGACCGTCCCGCCGAGCGAGAACGGACGCCTGTTCTACAACCGGGACATGAACGGCTACAATTTCGCCCGTTCGATGGAAAATATGCGCAGTGTCCTGCGGGGCATTCTGAGGGCCCAGGGCCGGCCGGACGCTCCCGCCATCGCGATGCAGGCCATCGAGGCGCCCGAAGTCCTTCCAGGGTTCGAAGCCGAGCAGCCGATGGAGCTGGTACGTGACGCGCCGGCGAAATTGTGGATCGGAAATGCCGCGCACGTCGCGCCGCATTACGACCTGAAGGAGAATATCGCCTGCGTCGCTGTCGGGCGCCGCCGCTTCACGCTTTTCCCGCCGGAGCAATTGCCCAACCTCTACGTCGGACCCTTGGACAATACGCCGGCTGGAGCGCCGATCAGCTTGGTCAAGGTTTCCGATCCCGACCTCGAAGCTTTTCCGCGATTTGCCGAGGCTCTGGCCGCTGCGCAATCTGCGGAGCTCGACCCTGGGGACGTCATCTACATTCCGTACATGTGGTGGCACGGCGTTCAGGCGCTGGAGTCGTTCAACATCCTCGTGAACTATTGGTGGAACGACCATGAGGCGCGGTCGCAAGTCCACCCGTCGACCGCGCTGGCGCTCGCGTGGATCGCGTTCATGGACATGCCGCCAGAGCACCGGGAGCGCTGGAGAGGGCATGTTCGACCATTACATCTTCGGCGAGGGGGCGATGAAGCATGTCCCGCCACACGCCCGCGGCGTCATGGGTGAGCTGGACGAGAAGCAATTGGCGCAGGTTCGCCAGATGCTCGCGCGTGCGCTGGTGAGCCCGAAGAACGGATAGCTCTCGCTAGATGATAGCGCTATCACCGCTCCAAATCAGGGGAGATGATCAGTGAGCGTACTTCGCGGATTCCTGTTCGTACTTTTGACGGCCGTGATCGGGCTTGGCGCGCCGGCCGTGGCAGCGCCGACGACAGACAGTTCGGCGACGTTGCAATGGACAGGAAAGCGAGGAGTGAACGTCCTCGGATACGACCCGTACTGGACTGATGAAAAGCAACGCCGTTTCCAGTGGCGGCACTTCGCGGAGATCCGCAAGGCGGGCTTCGATTTCGTCCGCGTGAACCTGCACTCGTTCAAGCATATGGACGAAGCCAACCGGCTCAATCCCGAGTGGCTTCGCAAGCTCGACGACATCGTGCGGGAAGCACAGAAGGCGGGACTTTCCGTCATTCTCGACGAACATGATTTCAACGATTGCGCGAACGATCTCGACCTTTGCCGGACGAAGCTGACGGCCTTCTGGTCGCAGGTCGCGCCTCGGTACGCTTCGGCGCCGAACAGCGTCGCGTTCGAACTGCTGAACGAACCCCACACGAAGCTCGACGCGCCGACGTGGAACGCCTTCTTCCCGGAACTGCTCGCCCTCGTTCGTCAGACCAACCCGACGCGCACGGTCGTCGTCGGACCGACGCGCTGGAACAACTTCAACGAGCTTCCGACGCTGAAGCTGCCCGACGATCCAAACCTGCTCGTGACCTTCCATTATTACGACCCGTTCCACTTCACCCATCAGGGCGCGTCCTGGACTGGCGCCGACGTGCAGAAGCTGAGCGGAATCAAATGGGGCAGTGATGCCGACCGAGCGCAACTGCGCGCCGATTTTGAGAAGGTCGCGGCCTGGGCGAAGGAGAACAAGCGTCCGATCCTGCTCGGAGAGTTCGGAGCCTACGACAAGAGCGGCACGCCGGAAGACATGCGGATCGCCTATACGAGCGCGATTGCGCGGGAAGCGGAGCGGCACGGTTTCGCCTGGGGCTATTGGCAGTTCGACAGCGACTTCATCGCCTGGGACATGAAGAAGGACGGCTGGGTCGAACCGATCAAGAACGCGCTCTTGCCGCCGGCGCCGAAGCCCTAGCCTTGTTCTCCCGCCGCGACACCCTTGTGGGAGCCGCTGCGCTGCCGTTTTTGGGCGGTACGCGAGCCGCCGCTGCGCCGGGGCAGATTGCAACCGACTGGGCCGGCCTCGCCGAGCAGTATCGTGTCCCAGACTGGTTCCGCGACGCGAAGTTCGGGATCTGGGCGCATTGGGGACCGCAGTGCCAACCGGAGTTCGGCGACTGGTACGGGCGCCTGATGTACGTGCAGGGCCACCCTGCCTACGACCATCACGTCAGGACCTACGGCCATCCGAGCAAGACCGGGTTCCTAGACATCATCGGCCAATGGAAGGCTGAACGCTGGCGGCCTGAGGAGCTGATCCAGCGCTACGTCAAAACGGGCGCCCGCTATTTCATGGCGATGGCCAACCACCACGACAATCTCGACCTGTTCGACAGCCAGCATCATGCATGGAACAGCGTCCGCGTCGGGCCGAAGCGCGACATCATCGGCACCTGGGAGAAGTTGGTCCGGCAGACGGATCTCAAGTTCGCGGTATCCAACCACTCGAGCCACGCCTGGCACTGGTGGCAAACCGCGTACGGCTACGACGTTGAAGGACCGATGAGAGGCCGGCGCTACGACGCCTACTGGCTCCGCGCCCATCACGGCAAAGGCAAGTTCTGGGAGGGCCTCGACCCGCAGGAACTGTACACGGGTCCGACCTACGTGCCGCCGGACGGGATCGACTCCGTCGAATGCGATGAATGCCTGGCGCGATCGGCGAGACGGGCAATGGCTTCAGGACGTTCCCCCGGGGCGCAAATCTTTCGCCGACAAATGGCTGCTTCGGCAGATGGATCTGGTCGAAAAATACCGCCCGGACATGGTCTATTTCGACGACCATCAGCTGCCGTTCGGGCAGATCGGTCTGGATGCCGTCGCCCATTTCTATCGAAAGAGCGTGGAATGGCGCGGCGACATGGGCGTCGTCACCGCCAAACGCCTGACCGAACTGCAGACGCGCGCGATCGTTCAGGACGTCGAGCGCGGCTTCGTGGCAGGCACGATGCCGCAGCCCTGGCAGACCGACACCTGCATCGGCAGCTGGCATTACGACCGGCCGCTGTACGAGCGCGACGGATACAAGAGCGCGAAGCAGGTCATTCAGCGCCTCGCCGATGTGGTGTCCAAGAACGGCAATTTGATGCTCAACATCCCCGTGCGCGGCGACGGAACAATCGATGAAAAGGAGGAGGCGATCCTCGACCAGATCGCCGATTGGAACGCGCTTAACGGCGAGGCGATCTTCGGCACTCGCCCGTGGCGGACATTCGGCGAAGGCCCGACGAAGCCACCGCTCGGCCACATGGCGGAAGGCGAAGCCAAGCCATTCACACCCGAGGACCTGCGCTTCACGAAGAAGGCCGACGCGCTTTACGCCATCTTCCTCGACTGGCCACAGTCAACGGCCAGGATTGGGGCGCTTGGCTCGACCGCCTTGGCGAACGCCGCGATCGAGCGCGTCGATTTGCTCGGCGGACCGGAGCTGAAGACGCGACAGACGGACTCGCACCTCGAGGTGGAGCTTCCCGCCCCGCGGGACGGCCAGTTCGTGCCGGTGATCCGCCTGCGCGGGCGCGGGCTCGTCTAGGGCATTCTCACAATCTGTTCGGACCCGTCATAGGCGATGGTCCGGTCGGCCCCTTCGAACGCCAGCGGCCGCGCGCGCTCGGGACTGACCCAACGGATGTGAATCGTGCGTTTCGCCGCCATGCCCGGATAGCTTCCTTCGCGGGCGCCGACTGGTCAGAGTACGCGATGCCTCGTCGTACGTGACCGGAATGCGAGCGAAGGCGCCGTTCAGATATTGGCGGCTGACTCCGTCGTCCTCATAGAGCGTGAATTTGCCGTCCGCGCCCGTGTAGACGTGAAGCGTCAGCGGGCCGTTCTGGCCTTCTTTCGTGTGCTGGATCGCCGGCCCTGTCGGGACGATCGAGCCCGCGCGGACGAACACGGGCATCCGCTCGTACGGTGCCGACGCCGTGACGGTCTGGCCGCCATCGACGCTGCGACCGTCATACAGGTCGTACCAGCGTGTTCCGGACGGCAGATACACGCTTCGCTGCCGCGCCTTGAACTCGGTGACCGGCGCCACGAGGAACGCGGGGCCGAACATGTACTGGTCGTCGACGCCCCAGGCCTTTTTGTCCGCGCCGAAATCCATCACCAGACCGCGCATGATCGTGCCGTCGTTGTAGTGCGCATCGGCGCCGAGTGCGTAGATGTAGGGCATCAGCCGGTAACGAAGGCGGCTGTACCATTCCATCGACTGGTAGGTCGGCGTGCCGGCCGGCGAGAGCTCGTAAATCTCGCGCAGCGGGAATTCGCCGTGGCTGCGGAACAGCGGCGAGAAAGCGCCGAACTGGAACCAGCGCGTGTTGAGCTCGCGCCATTCGTCGAGGTGCGCCGGATCCTGCTTGGTGTAGCGCTCCTCGTTGGCGAAGCCGCCGATGTCGTGCGTCCAGTTGGGAATGCCCGACATGGACAGGTTCACGCCGGCCGAAATCTGGTCGCGAAGGTCGTCCCAGCGGGAAACGACGTCGCCCGACCAGAGGGCCGTGTTGGAACGCTGGATGCCGGCAAAGCCCGAACGGCTCAGGATGAACGGCCGGACGTCCGGCTTGAAGCGCAGCAGGTTCGAATAGACGCCATCCGTGTGCACCAGCGAGTAGCTGTTGAACACCGCCGCGCCCGGACCACCCGCGCTTGGGCTCATGCGCCGCTGCCGCTCGACGATCGACAGGTTCGAGTGGAAGTCTGGCTCGTCGGAATCGAGCCACCAGGCGTCGAAGTTCTTCGTGCCGAGGCTGTCGATGATCTGCTTCGAATAGAGCGCCTTCGCCTGCGGATTGTACGGGTCGTAGAAGGCGTTGGAGTATCCCGGCCCCACCCAGTCGCGCCAATTGGCCTTGAGATAGGCCGCATCGGTCGGCTCTTCGGGCCGCGGCTCGACCTGCCGGCGATGAATTCCGCCGAGCGCGTCCAGCGCCTTGTAGTTTTCCGTCGTCGGATAGAATTTCGCCCAGACCGAGATCATCACGTTCGCGTTGCTGCGGTGGATCTCGTCGACCATGCCTTGCGGGTCGGGGAAGCGCTTCGCGTCGAAGCAATGGCAGCCCCAGCTATCCTCGGGCCAGTAGAACCAATCCTGCACGATATTGTCGATCGGCAGCTTCCGCTTGCGATACTCGCGCAGCACGCCGAGGATTTCGTCCTGCGTATTGTAGCGCTGGCGGCTCTGCCAGAAGCCGTAGGCCCATTTGGGCATCATCGGCGCCTTGCCGGTCAGCGTGCGGTAGCCCGAGATGACGCCGTCCATGCTGTCGCCGGCGATGAAGTAATAATCGAGCGCCTTGCCCACGTCCGAGGACAGAGTGAGCGAGTGGCGGTCCGGCTCGGGCAGCGGATCGTTGTGCAGCAGCGCGATGTAGCCGGCATTCGGCTCCCATTCGATGCGCACGTCGGCGGGCTTCCCGGCGGTCAGCGGCAGGTCGAAATTATGGTACCAGGGATTCCAGTTCTGCCGCCAGCGGTTGAGCACTTCCTTCCCGTCGACGAAGACCTTCACATAGCTCGACGAATAGAGCCGGAACTTGTGATTGCCGGTGGCGGTCGGATGGATGGTGCCGGTCCATTTCACGAACTGCTTGCCGACGACATTGCCTGCGGTGTTCTGGCCCGTGGTCGCGGCGGCCGTCTGCGCTTTGGCCGCTTCCGGCCATTTCGCCTGATCGTCGATGTACTGGTAGTCGATCGTCGCTTCCTGCTGCTTCACGACTTCGCGTTCGCCCAGGAAATAGCGGGCGGTGAAGCCTGGCTGGCCGTTCTCGCCCGTGACTTTCAGCTGCTCGCCGACGAAGGCGTAGGGCTTCGGATTGCCGAAGCGCGTGATCGAATTGTTGTCCCAGAGCACGCCGTAGTTGCGCGTCGAGACGACGAACGGGCACGCCGATGTCCATGTTGTGCTGGGCGAGTTCGACGTCCTCGCCATTGTAGTTCATCTGCCGGTTCTGGTGCTGGCCGAGCCCGTAGAAGCCCTCGTCCGTGCCGCGATTGAATTGCTGCGTGATGGCGAGGAACGGCTGGCCTTCGGCCGACGTCGGCGCGAACACCGGTGCGCCGCTTTCGGTCAAGTACGGCCTCGCCCGCGGCGTTACGGAAGCTGACGTTGCCCGTGGCGACATCCACGATGGCCGAGGCCTTGGGCGTGGTTACGGTCACCGAACCCGGAGCTTCGCTGACCTCGAACCCGCTTGATGCGGGCCGGGCGACGACCATCAGGCTCGATGCCGGAGCGAGCTGCGCGTCAGGTCCCGACGTCACGCGGAACAGGCCGTCGCCGTAGACTTGCACACGCAGCGCCTTTTCCGGCCCCGCGGACGGGGTCACGGTGATGCCGTCGCTTGTCCGCTGCCAGCCGCCCTGCGCGATCGCGGCGCTGCTGGCGGTGAGAAGGATGGTCGCGGTTACTCGGGTGGCGAAGCGGCGCATACGTGTCCTCATCTCATCGATAGGTGCCGAGCCGGACTTTCAGCAAAGTCGGCCGGGTCAGGTTGATTCCATAGTCGATCTGGTCGCCGTTCCAGCGGCGCAGCATTGTCCAGCGCCCCTGTTCGAACGTGCCTTCCTCGACGCTCAGGAATTGCGAGTTCTCGCCGGCTGCGGGCTTGTCGAGGCCGAAGCGCAGGCGCACGTCCGATCCCGCAACGAGGAACTCGTCCGCACCGAGCTGGATGAAGGCCGCGCCGCCGATCGGCTTGCCCTTGTTCGGGTGCGGCGGCGTATCGGGCGAGAGCCATTGCGGCTCGCCGAATTCCCACTGCTCATATTCGGTGGTGAGCTTCCAGCGGCCGAGCACGTGGCTCTGCGCCGCGGCATCCTTGCCCTTGGCCGCACCCCAGGTCGGATGCTCGAACGCGAGCCGCGCCCAGTCGCGCGCGATCGGGCGCAACAGGCGGTACTTGGACGCGAACGCTTCGATGACCTCGGCGTCCAGCTTCTGCGCGCCGAGCGGGAAGTTGGAATAGCCGGTGCCGTCCATCCCGAACGGCGCGAAGCCGATGCCGCCCTTGCCGAGCACCGGCCAGAGGAAGCGCGCGTAATCGATGGCATTGCCGATCTCCGGCACCATCAGCGCATTGTCGGGACGGGCGTAGTGATCGAGATAGGCGACGACCGCCTTCTGGTCGCGATTGTAGATGTCGGGCGCGAGCACATCGATGTGCGGCGCCGCGACCTTCCACACGGGGATCATGTTCCACTGCGGCCCGCCCGTTGCCGTGCTGATCGCGCCCTTCGGGTCGAAGGCGTCGCCCAGCGCTGCATTCACGTACATCGGCAGCGGCTTCACCGCCTTGCCGGCAGCGGCGATTTCGTCGGTGTAGCGGCCCATGTGCCAGCTCGCGAATGCCTGCTCGGCGAACTCGCCGAAGACCTGCGTCCATGTGCCGGGCTGCTTGTCGCAATCCGCGAACCAGCTCGGCCGGCACGGGCCCTCGGAACAGCCGCTCCGCCTCGGGCGAATGGTCGCGGGCGAGGCCGTAGCTGCCCATCTCGTTCTGCGGCTGCACCATGATGACGGTGTTCTGCGCGTCGTTCTGCCGCAGGTGCTGCATCAGCGCGACGAACGCCTTCTTGTCCGCCGCCAGCGTCGCCTGGCCATGCGGCGACAAGCACATAATGGGTCTTGCCCTCAGCCGTCTTCATGCGGGGGAAGCGACGCGTATCCGATTTCACCCATTCCGGCGCGTAGCTCGGTCCGGTGTTCTTCCACGTGCCGAACCACAACAGCACCAGGCGAACGTCGTTCGCCCGTGCCTGCTTCAGCAACTCGTCGACGAAGGAAAAGTCGAAGCGGCCTTCCTGCGGCTCCACCTGCTCCCAGGCGATCGGCACTTCGACCGTATTGGCATCGAGGGCCTTGATCGTCGGCCAAATGAGCGGAAGCATCGCGGGATAATTGCTGGAATTGTGGACCTGCGCGCCGAGCATCAGGAAGGGCTCGCCGTCGACCATCAGGGCGTGCCTGCCATCCTTCGTGACGATCCGCGGAAGTGGGCGCCGCGCGCTAACCGGCGCCGTGACGCATGCGATCGCCAGCAAAAGCAACAAGCGTCGGATGATCCTCAATCGCTCCCCCTGCGACGCTAGATTTCACAGCTTCCAGTCGGCAATTTGCATTGCTACTGATAGCGCTATCATTTCCAGCGGTTTGGATGCACCGCCCTTGGATTGAAGGCAAGTCGGGAGCGGTACAATCCTGCGAAACTCGATCATTCCAAGACTGCGTCAGACGAAGGGTTCCGGGCAGCCGCACACGCTGTTATTGTTAACGTTCTCAAATCCGCATTGGCGGTTGGGAGCGACGACCATTTGGGGAGAGGAATGTCGATGATTTACTTCGGTTCGAAGTCCGGTTGGCGCGCACTCGCTACGGCGGCATTTCTTGCATCGACGGCCTGTGCCGTTCAGCCACCCGCCGAGCCGATTCGCGGCAGCGCCCACCCAGCCCGCACCGGCTCCGGCTCCGGCCGATCCGGACGCCTGGCCGGCTGTCCGCAGCCGTGTCGCGATCGATCCCGCGCAGGAAGCGCGAATTGATCAGATCATGGCGCGCATGACGATCGAGGAAAAAGTCGGTCAGCTGATCCAGCCCGACATTTCGGCGGTCACGCCGGAGGATGCACGCAAGTACAAGTTCGGCTCTATCCTCGCCGGCGGAAACAGTGCGCCCGGCGGGAATGAGAAATCGCCACCTGCGGACTGGCTGAAGCTTGCCGACGCCTTCTGGAACGCGAACAATTCGGCTGATTGGGCAGGCGAGAAAATTCCGACGATGTGGGGCATCGACGCCGTCCATGGCCATGCTAATATTCCGGGCGCGACCATCTTCCCGCAGAACATCGGCCTCGGCGCGATGCGCAATCCGGAGCTGATCAAGAAGATCGGCGAAGTGACCGCGCGCGAGATGGCGATCACCGGCATCGACTGGGACTTCTCGCCGACGCTTGCGGTGGTTCGCGATGATCGCTGGGGCCGCAGCTACGAAGGCTTCTCGGAAGATCCGGAGATCGTCGCGTCCTACGCCGGCAAGATGGTCGAAGGGCTGCAAGGGGACCCGGGCTCGCCCGACTTCCTTGGCGCCGGCCGTGTGATCGCAACGGCCAAGCATTTCGTCGGCGACGGCGGGACCGACAAGGGCAAGGACCAGGGCGACAATCTGTCGACTCCGCAGCAACTGCGCGACATTCACGGCGCCGGTTATCCGCCCGCGGTCGAGGCCGGCGTGCAGGCGGTCATGGCGTCCTATTCGACGGGCCCTTGGGCGAGAAGATGCACGGCAACCGCGGAGCTTCTGACCGACCGGTTGAAGGGCGACATGGCGTTCAACGGCCTCGTCGTCGGCGACTGGAACGGTCATGGCCAGGTGCCGGGCTGCACGAACACCAGCTGCGCCGCCTCCATCAATGCCGGCGTCGACATCTTCATGGCGCCCGACAGCTGGAAGGGGCTTTACGAGAGCACGCTGGCGCAGGTGCGGTCGGGCGAGATTCCGGCGGCGCGGCTCGACGATGCAGTGCGCCGCATCCTGCGCGTGAAGCTGCGCGCCCATTTGTTCGAAAAGGGCGCGCCGTCGACACGTCCGCTTGCGGGCCAGTTCAACCTGCTCGGTTCGCCGGAGCATCGTGCGGTCGCGCGTCAGGCCGTCCGCGAATTGCTGGTCCTGCTGAAGAATCAGGGGCAGCTTCTGCCGCTGTCCGCCAAGGCCAATGTGCTCGTCGCAGGCGACGGCGCGGACAATATCGGCAAGCAGTCGGGCGGCTGGACGATCACCTGGCAGGGTACCGACCTCACCAACAAGGACTTCCCCAACGGGCAGTCGATCTTCGGCGGCATCAAGGAGGCTGTGGCGGCGGCGGGCGGCACGGCCACCCTCAGCGTCGACGGCAAGTACCGGCGCAAGCCAGATGTCGCGATCGTCGTTTTCGGCGAGAATCCCTATGCCGAAATGGTCGGCGATCGCTCGACGCTCGAGTTCAGCCCGAGCGACAAGTCCGCGCTCGAAACGCTGAAGAAGCTGAAGGCCGCCGGCATCCCGACGGTGTCGGTCTTCCTCTCCGGTCGCCCGATGTGGGTGAACCCGGAACTCAATGCGTCCGACGCGTTCGTCGCCGCATTCCTTCCCGGAAGCGAAGGCGGCGGCGTCGCCGACGTGCTGTTCCGCGGACCGGACGGGCAGCCTCGCTACGACTTCAAGGGGAAGCTCTCGTTCAGCTGGCCCAAGCGCGCGGACCAGGGTCCGCTCAACCGCGGCGATGCCAATTACGATCCCCTGTTCGCTTATGGCTATGGCCTCTCTCAAGGCGATCAATCCGACGTCCCGCAATTGTCGGAGGAACGGCCTGAAGGCGGCGCAGCCGGCGCCGACGGCGTGTTCTTTGCCCGCGGCGCGCTGCCCACCGGTTGGACCTTCGCTCCGTCGGACGGCGTGAACATCCGTTCGATCGATCGGCGCGGCCAGGAGGATACGCGGCTGCTCACCTTCACCGGCACAGGGGAACAGACTGTCCGACTCACCGCCGCGCAGCCGATAGACATTTCCCGGGAATCGAACGCGGAGCTGAGCCTGCAGGTCGAATATCGCGTTCAGAGCGGCCCGACCGACGCCGTTCATGTCGGGATGGAAGGCGTTTCGGTGCCTGTGACACAGGCGCTTCGTGCCGCGCCGAAGAATCAGTGGCAGACGCTTACCATTCCGCTCCGCTGCTTTGCGCGTGGCGGCGCAGAAATGGCGAAGATCACGACGCCGCTGGTTCTGAAGACATCGGGTCGGCTCGCGATTGCCGTTTCCGATATCCGGCTTGCCAGCGCGCAGGTACAACAGGATCGCTGCAGCCTTTGAGCGGTGGTAAGGCAGCTAAACGCGACTCATTTCTGACTGGAGTAGAATGATGACACGCATCGGTATGGCCATTCTGATCGGGCTGCTTGCGAGCGCGGCCAGTGCACAGGCGCCAATTGCCGTTCCTGGTTCCGGCAACTCCGCTTCCATCACGAACACCAATCGGGAGCAGAATGCGGGCTACAACCGGGTCGTCGGAAAGCTGGACCCGCAGGCCAAGGAGCAACCCGCCGGCCTGAAGGGCAAGGCGGTCGCGGCCAAGGCCGAGGACCTGAAGGCCGGCAGCCCACTTCGTGACAAGGACGGCGTTCCGATCGGCGCCGTCGCGTCGGTCGATGCCGAAGGCGTGATCGTGGATACGGGAACTACGAAGATCCGTGTTCCGCCCGAAGCTTTCGGCAAGGACGATGCGGGGCTGCTCCTGGGCATTTCCAAGGCGCAGTTTGCGGAGCTTGTGGCCGGCGCCAAGTAAGCGGTCCCGCATGTAAGCGGCGCATCATCCAAGGGGGAGGGGAATGAGGCTCGTCAGGGTTACTCGCGGCCAGCGTCGCGATCCTTAGCTACTGTCCTTCGGCCCTGGCGGAGACGACGCAGGAGATCGTCAACAAGGCGCCGAACGGACTCGCTCTGACTCCGCCGATGGGGTGGAACAGCTGGAACAAGTTCGCCTGCGACATCACCGAAGACACGGTCCGCAAGACCGCGGATGCGATGGTCAGTTCGGGCATGCGCGACGCGGGCTATCAATACGTCGTCATTGACGATTGCTGGCACGGCAAGCGTGACGCAGACGGTTTCATCCAGGCGGACCCGCAGAAGTTTCCGTCCGGCATCAAGGCGCTCGCCGACTACGTCCATTCGAAAGGCCTGAAGTTCGGCATCTATTCCGACGCCGGTCGTATGACGTGCGGAAAGCGCCCGGGAAGCCAAGGCCATGAATACCAAGATGCCATCCAGTACGCGCGTTGGGGCGTGGACTATCTAAAGTACGACTGGTGCTTCACCGGCGATCGCAACGCCAAGGAGGCCTATGCGCTGATGGCCCACGCGCTTCGGTCGACCGGCCGAGAGATCGTCCTGTCCATCTGCGAATGGGGCACCGCCAAGCCGTGGGAGTGGGCGAAGAACATCGGTAATCTCTGGCGCACCACCGGTGACATCTGGGACAGCTTCGACAAGAAGGACCCGGCGCATGACTGGGCGCTTCCAGTCATGACCATCGTCGATATGAACGAGCCGCTGTGGCAGCATGCGGGGCCTGGCCATTGGAACGACCCGGACATGCTCGAGGTAGGCAATGGCGGGATGACGACCGCCGAGTACCGCTCGCATTTCTCGCTTTGGGCAATGATGGCCGCGCCGCTGATGGCCGGAAATGACGTTGCGAACATGGACGAAGCGACGCGGTCGATCCTTCTGAACAAGGAAGTGATCGCGATCGATCAGGACAAGATGGGAGTGCAGGGCCGCCGCGTGGCAAAGGAGGGCGACCGGGAGATCTGGGTAAAGCCGCTGTCGGACGGCGGCCGGGCGTTGCTGCTGTTCAACCGCGGCGAGCAGCCAATTCGCATTCGCGCCAAGGCCGAACATCTCGGCGTTCCCGCAGGCTTCAGGGCGAAGGTCCGGGACCTATGGGCGCACAAGGACGTTGGCCGCTGGTCGGGTACGATCGAGGCGACGGTGGAGCCTCACGGAGTCGCAATGTACCGTATCCAGCCATGACGAATTTGTGACCGCTCTGCCACAGGCGGGTCGCCGCTTATGTGAACGCTCTCTCCGGCTCATTGACTAATTCGAAATTTGAAATACCAAATTGGATTGCTCACGAAAGTGGGTGGGGAGAGTAAGCGTACCTATGCTCGGGGGGCTTTCGAAAAGCGCCGTAATTACAAGGCTTTTCGAATTTCAATCGAACGAGGCGTTGGTAGCGCTACCATTCTTTCCACTGATTCGCGGGGCGCGTTTCCGGGTCTCCGCCGGACACAGGGGAGAGAATTTGTATGACGGCATTGTCGGCAAGAACGGCGCGAATCCTGCGTGCCAGTGCATCGACGCTCGTTCTTGGGTTTGCATCACTTTCGCCGACGGCCGCGTACGCGCAGGATCAGGCGCAGGCGGCCGAGGAAACGAAGCCGATCAGCGCGCAGACGGATCCGGATGCCGCTGCAAGCCCGGAGGCTGAAACCGCCGCAGACGGCGCGATCATCGTCACGGGCCAGCGGCGGGCTCTTCAAAGCGCGCGCGACGTCAAGCGGAACGCCGACACGGTCGTCGACTCGATCACCGCTACCGACATCGGCTCATTCCCGGACAAGTCCGTCGCCGAAGCGCTTCAGCGCGTGCCGGGCATCACCGTCAACCGTTTCGCGGCAACCAGCGACACGGCGCACTTCTCGGCTGAACCGTCGGGCGTCATCGTCCGCGGCCTTCCGCAGGTCCGGTCCGAGTTCAACGGCCGCGATACGTTCAGCGCGAACAGCTCGCGCGGCCTGAGCTGGGGCGACATCACGCCAGAGCTGATGGCCCGGGTCGACGTGTACAAGAACCAGACGGCGGAAATGATCGAAGGCGGAATCGCCGGTTCGATCGACCTCCGCACGCGTGTTCCGTTCGACGCCACCGGACAGCTGATCCAGGTCGGCGCGAACATGAACTACAACGACCTGTCGAAGAAATGGACGCCCGACGGGAACGTCTTCTACAGCAATCGCTGGAACACGGATGCCGGCGAATTCGGCATCATGGGACACGTCGCCTATTCGCGTATCGTGACGGCGTCGCAGGGCATTCAGTACGGCCGTGCGGCGATCATCGACAACGGCTTCGGGCCGGATGGTCCGGACACGGCTTATGTGCCGTACTTCGGTCAACTTCCTCGATAACGAATATGACCGTCGCCGCACCGGCATCGCTGCCGCGGCGCAATGGCGCAGTCCGGATCGTACATCTGCTTGCGACGTTGCAGTTCAATCGGTCGGTGTACAAGAATGAGTGGGAAGAAAGATCGTTCGGTGCATTCGGCATTGGCCCCGATCTTTACGGTTTCGGCGTGCGCACGCGCGTTGGATCTCGCGAGGTAGATGGCGCAGAAGTTTGCAGCCTCCCTGAACGATCCCGGTTCCCGCCCCGGGCACGCCAGACTTCACCTTCGATTCCGACGGAAACTTCCAGACCGGTACCGTCAACACAGCCGGCAGTTAATCCGTGGTGGGGCGACCCTGGTGGCGAATCAAGGCTTTGGCGTGAATGACCAGGGCGATCCGATGTTCAACGCCTGCTATAATTGGGGTGCCAGCTCCCGGGTGTGTCTTCCTGGTGATCAGGCGTTTGGTCTGGCGCCATGCGGCCCGGACGTCGGCGCCGGCAGCCGGCTGAACCAGAACAAGAACATGACGCAGGACGTCGGCTTCAACGTGAAATGGGAAGCGACGGATCGGCTTCGGTTCAACTTCGACGCTCAGTACGTCGACTCCGAAATCGACAATTACGATATTTCGGTCGAGCACCATTCGTTCGCGAACATCACGCTCGACGCGACCGGGCACGTATCCGAGGATAACGTTCGGTGCTCCGACCAACGTCAACCAGTCGGAAGGCGGCCTTGCCAATCCGAACAACTGGTATCTTCGCTCGGTCATGGATCACCTCGAGGAGAGCGAGGGCACGCAATGGTCCTTCCGGGGCGACGGTGAGTATGACCTCAACACCAACTGGCTGGACTCGATCAAGTTCGGTGCGCGTTATGCCGATCGCGACCAGACGGTGGCGTGGAGTACGTACAACTGGGCAAACGTCGCGAACACCTGGGATGATGACCAACAGGCCTACTGGAATCTCGACAGCCATACGCCGTCGGGTTCGTTCACGGGATACCCGCAGGGCCTCTACGAGGTTTCCGAGTTCGGTGCCGACTTCTTCGGCGGCTCGCTGGGCAGTTTCCCGTTCGTCCCACGCGACGCTCTGCGGGACCATCGACGCCGACGAATATAGCCGCGATCTAATCGGTGTTGGCGAAGTTCCGACCGATCTGTACGCGCCTCAACGAGCTTCCGGATAGCTGCTTCGTCGACAACGAAATCGCCGACGTCGAAGAAAAGACCAAGGCGGCCTACGCCATGCTGCGGTTCGGCGGTCCCGATGCGCGCATCGGCAATGTCGGAGTTTCGGGCAACATTGGTGTTCGCTACGTTGAAACCAAGAATACCAGCCGCGGGTTCCTCCGGTTCCCCGATCAACACTTACGTTTACGAAGTACCAGGAGTAGATCCGGACGGTGCCGGTCCGCTGCCTGCTCCGCTGGTTCCTGCATGCGATGGTGTATTGCCGCCACCCGAGCCGGGACAGCCGCCGCCGCCCCCAGGCACGCCAGTCGACCCGAATTTCTGCTTCCTCTCCGCCGACGATCTTGCCTTCATCAACGGCGCGTCTATCGGAAAGCACTGCCAAGGCCAAGCACAAGCATTGGCTGCCGAGCTTCAACGTAAGGTTCGACCTTACGCCGCAATGGCTGCTTCGCTTCGCCGCATCGAAGGCAATGTCCCGACCGGACATGGGGCTGCTTGAAGAACTTCGTTCAGGTGACCGACCCCGCTTCCTGAAACACCGATCTGAATGATCCGCGTTGGATCATGGACGCCAACGGGGAGATTGTTGGGGTTACCCCGACGTACGAAGCGTCGGCCTACAACCCTTACCTGAAGCCGACCACCGCATGGCAATTCGACCTGTCGCTGGAACATTACTTCGGCAACGCCGGACTCTTCAGCTTCGCCGTCTTCCACAAGAAGTTCAAAGACTACATTCAGTACGGAACGTTCGAGCTCGAACTGACCAACACTCGGCGTCACTCGTGACGGTCTTCGTTCGCGGTCCCGCGAACGGCGGCAAGCCGAAGATCCAGGGCTTCGAGGTCGCGTACAACCGCTTCTTCGACTTCCTGCCGGCGCCGTTCGATGGCTTGGGCATCCAGAGCAACTACACCTACGTGCGCAATAAGGGCGTGCCGAACTCCGCACTCACGCCGGTCGGCAGCACGGGCGGCCAGCAGACGAACGCGGGCAACGCCTTCCAGGCACTGGATCCGAATTCGCTCGAAGGCCTGTCCAAGCACACGGCCAACCTTGTCGGCCTGTTCGAAAAGGGGCGCATCGCGGCGCGTCTCGCCTACAATTGGCGCTCCAAGTACCTGGTCACGGTCGTCGACTGCTGCGTCTATTTGCCGGTCTGGCAGAAGGCGTCGGGCTTCCTCGACGCCTCGCTCCGCTACCGCTTGACTGACAACATCGAGCTCAGCGCGCAGGGCAGCAATCTTCTCAATACGAAGACCAAGCTGCTGCAGCAGGTGACCGATGTCGACAGTCCGGAAGGCGAGATCGTCCTGACTCCGAACGCATGGTTCCAGAACGACCGGCGCTTCACGTTCGGCGCTCGCGTCCGCTTCGGTGGAGAGGCGGCTCCGCCGCCGCCGCCGCCGGCAGTGGAACCGGCTCCGCCGCCTCCGCCGCCTCCGGCGACGCAGACCTGCGCGGACGGCTCGGTGATCCTGGCAAGCGACGCCTGCCCGGTTGCGCCACCGCCGCCGCCTCCGCCGCCTCCGGCGCCCGAACGCGGCTAGGAGAAGCGTTAGCCTAAGTTACGGGGCGCCCTCCTGCACAGAGGGCGCCCCTTTTCTATGCCTCTTCAACCGTGACGGAAGGCGTTCGCTGGTTTAGGTCGAATTGGGCAAGCAGCGGGATCGTCGGTGAAGCCAGCGGTCAATGTCGTAATTCTGGGTGGTGGCACGGCCGGCTGGATGGCCGCCGCCGGACTATCGTCGTTACTGTCGCGCAATCGCTGCACGGTGCGCCTCGTCGAATCCGACGACATCGGCATTGTCGGGGTGGGCGAAGCGACCCTCCCTCACATGAAGAATTTCAACGATGTCGTGGGCATCGACGAAGCCGAGATCATGCGTCGGACGCAAGCCACCTTCAAACTCGGCATCGAGTTCGTCGATTGGGGTTTTCTAGGCTCGTCTTACGTTCACCCTTTCGGGATGCACGGACCGCCCTCTTCGGGGCTGGAGTTTCATCATCGGTGGTTGAGGGCCCTCAAGAATGGGTCCGCCGCCCCGATCGAGGACTATTCCTATTCGATCATGGCCGCGCGCCAGAACCGCTTCGATTTTCCGTCGGCGAACAGGGCAGCGATCAGCTCGACCTACAGCTACGCCTATCATTTCGACGCAAGCCTCTACGCCGTTTTTTTGCGGTCCTTCGCGGAATCCCGAGGGGTCACGCGGACGGAGGGCAAGGTCAAGGACGTCCTGCTCAACGCCGAGTCCGGAGACGTGGAATCCCTCCTTCTCGAGTCCGGCGAAGTCGTCGAGGGCGACTTCTTCATCGACTGCTCCGGCTTCCGGTCCGATCATCCTCGGCGAGAAGCTGGGCGCGGAGTGGGAGGACTGGGTCCAATGGCTTCCTTGCGACCGCGCGTTTGCGGTGCCGAGCGAGCGCCAGGGCGAACTGACACCCTACACCCGCTCGACCGCCCGGCAGGCAGGATGGCAATGGCGCATTCCGCTGCAGCATCGGACCGGCAACGGTTACGTCTTCTCGAGCCAGTTCATCGGCGAGGACGAAGCCGCGGCGGCACTCCTCGCCAACCTCGACGCCCCCGCACTGGCGGACCCGCGGATGCTCAAGTTCCGCGCGGGCAGGCGCAAGCAAAGCTGGCGCCGCAACTGCATCGCGCTCGGCCTCGCCAGTGGATTTCTCGAGCCGCTGGAATTGACCAGCATCTATTTGATCCAGATCGCGATCATGCATCTGCTGCCGCTGTTCCCGTCATCCGGTCGTAGCGACCCAGCGCTTGCCGACGAATTCAACCGGAAGATGGATGTGGAATATGAGCGGATCCGCGATTTCCTGATCCTGCATTACAAGCTCGGCAGCCGCGATGATGCGGAGATCTGGCGCTATTGCACCGCGATGTCCGTGCCCGACAGCCTGACGGAAAAGATGGAGCTGTTCCGGCAATCGGGCCACATCGAACAGTATCGCGACGGGCTGTTCACTGCCCCCAGCTGGCTGAGCGTCTACATGGGACAGGGTCTTCAGCCCGAACGCTATTCTCCCCTGGCGGATGTCGAGCCGATCGACCGGCTGGTCACCGAGCTCCAAGCGCTTGCGTACCGATATTGCGGACCGGATCGACGAATTGCCGAAGCACGCGTCGTTCATTGCGCGCTACGCCAATGCCAACGAGCCATCCGACTTGCGTCCTCCACGAGGCGGAGGCGCGATTGTGAGCGGACGGGTTCGCACCGTGGCCGTCGTAGGCCGTGACGCGGCGCTCTGGATCGCCGCCGCTGCGCTGAAGCGCGCGTTTGGAAGCACGGGCGTCGAAGTGTCGGCCGTCGAGCTCCCTTCCTTGCTGCAGAGCGAGGACGTCTATGCGACCGTCCCTTCCATCCGCGGCCTTCATCGCATGCTCAATCTCGACGAGGATATCGTCATCAAGGCGTGCGACGCCGTTCCGATGGTCGGCCAGCGATTTTCGAATTGGTCGGAAGCCGCGCCGCCGCTGATGCATGCGTTCGAGAACGAACCGCCCGCCGGAGCCGATCTCAGTTTCATTCAATATTGGCTGAAGGGACGGCTCGAAGGATTGAAGGTCGACCTGTCGCACTTCGGCGTCGGAACGTCTGCAGCGTTTCAGGGCCGTGTGCCGTTGGCGGGCGAGAATTCGGATCCGGCGCTCTCGGCAGGGTTCGGCTTTCATCTCGACGCCAGGGCTTACGCAAATCTGCTGAAGCAATTTTCGCAGCATCTCGGCGTGTCGGCCCGCTCTGCGCGATCCGTCGAGGTCAAAGTGAAGTCCGACAGGATTCGGGCGGTCGTCCTGGACGACGGCACACGTATCGAGGCGGACCTCTTCATCGACGCGAGCGGTTCCGAGGCCTTGCTGCTTGGTCAACTGCCCGGCGCCAAACTTCACTTCCTGGCGGCAGTGGTTTCCCGCGGACCGCATTTTGGCCGCGAGCGCACCGCCGCTCCCGGAGCTTCCGGCCTTCAGCCAGATATCGGCGATCCGGGAAGGCTGGGTTGGCCTTTTCCCGCTGCGGAACCGGACTGCGGTCGTCGCCGCTTATGACTCCTCCCTGATCTCGGATGCAGGATCTCCTCGAAAGCATTCCGATCGTCGCGCGCATGCCGGTTGGCGGCGATGCCGTCGTCTCGCCCATCTGCGCCCGGAATGCAAGGCCGTCCGTGGATCGGCAATTGCGTCGCAATCGGCGAAGCGGCGGTGACGGCGGAACCGCTGGATGCCGTGCAGATCCATCTCATCCACGCATTCGTGTCGCACCTGGTGAATCTGTTCCCGGCGGACAAAGCGGAAATGCCGGAAGCGCATGCGTTCAATCGCGAAGTCTGCCGGCTTGCCGAGAACGTCCGCGATTTCCAGCTCGCGCATTACAGGCTCAATCGCCGGTTCAACGATCCTTTCTGGAACCGCGCGCGCGATGCAGGCGTGCCGGAGACGCTCGAGCGGAAGCTGTCGATGTTCAAACGGCGCGGGATCGTGCCGATGTACGACGATGAATCCTTCCATGAGTGGAACTGGGCGGAATTGTTCATCGGCCATGGCTTGATGCCGGACGAGTACGATCCGCGCATCGATATGGTCCCCGATGACGAGCATGTGGCGAAGGTGCAAAGCCGCATGCGGTCAGTCGCCGAATACGTGCGCACCATGCCCTCGGTGAACGAAGTCATTTCGTCTGCTGTTGGCGCGCCGCAGGAAGATGTGAATGCCTGACAGCCGGATCCGCGACATCGTCATCGTGGGCGGCGGAACGGCCGGCTGGATGGCGGCGGCACTCCTGTCGAAGATTGTCGGAACGCAGGCGAACACCGTCACCCTGATCGAATCCGAGGAGATCGGAACGGTCGGCGTCGGCGAGGCGACGATTCCCCCAATTCGCCTGTTCAACAACCAGCTTGAGCTGGACGAGAATGAGTTCGTCCGGGAGACGAATGCCACTTTCAAGCTTGGCATCGAATTCATCGACTGGCGCCGGCTTGGCCACACCTACTTCCACAATTTCGGGCTGTTTGGGGCAGAACTTCGCAACGGGGCGCCGTTCGTCAGCTATTGGCTGCGCTGGGTCGCGAACGGTGGCGATCCCAACCATTTGCTATTCAGCCTGGAGTCCGAAGCCGCGCAGCTGGGCAAGTTCGGCCGTGCAGAGCGCGTGGCCGGGCGGCAGACGCCCAGCGTCAATTACGCCTTCCAGTTCGACGCGGCGTCCTACGCCGCCTACCTGCGCCGCTATTCCGAACGACGTGGAGTGGTCCGGCAGGAAGGGCGCATCGTCAGCGTCCAGCAGAATAGCGAGACGGGGTTCATCGAAAGCGTCGAGACGCAGGACGGACGCAAGTTTGCGGGCGACCTTTTCATCGATTGCTCCGGATTTCGGGGACTGCTGATCGAGGGCACGTTCAAGGCCGGCTTCGACGACTGGAGCGAGTGGCTGCCGAACAATCGCGCGGCCGCGGTTCCTTGCGAGCGGGTGGAAGAGACGACGCCCTACACGCGGGTGACGGCAAAGCGAGGCAGGGTGGCAATGGCGCATCCCGCTGCAGCATCGCACTGGCAACGGCTATGTCTTTTCGGATCAGTTTATTTCCGAAGACCATGCGACCGACCGCCTGCTCGAAAGCCTCGACGGACCGGCAATGGCCGATCCCAAGATCCTCCGCTTCGTCGCAGGCCGGCGCAAGGCTAGCTGGATCAAGAATTGCGTCGCGCTCGGCCTGTCGAGCGGGTTCCTCGAGCCTCTGGAATCGACGAGCATCCACCTTGTCCAGGCAGCGCTCACCAAACTTTTCGACTACTTCCCGCACGGCGGATTCGATCCGAAGCTCATCGATCGCTTCAATCGCGAAATGGACTTCATGTACGAATCCATCCGCGACTTCCTGGTCGCCCACTACTTCGTGACCGAGCGGGACGACACGCCCTACTGGCAATACTGCCGCAACCTCAAAATTCCCGACAGCCTTGCGGACAAGCTGGAGCTGTTTCGCACTCGCGGACAGGTGTTGGCGGCCAACAACGAGCTGTTCAGCGAGACGAGTTGGTTCGCGGTTCTTTACGGGCAGGGGCTGCGTCCCGTGGGTTATCACCCGATCGCCGACGCAATGTCGGAAGACGATCTCAACCTCACCCTTGCGCGCATCCGCTCGGCGATCAAGCAGCAGCTGGAGCAGCTTCCGCCGCATGACCGCTTCATCGAGCAATGTTGCGCAGCGCAGCCGATCGCAATGCAGAAAGGCATGAGCAAGTCCCCTGTACGCCGGCGTCGAGCTTGGCGGCACGAAATGCGTTTGCGTTCTCGCGCGTTCGCATGAGGAGGTTCTCGACAAGCAGGTCGTCGACACGACCGAGCCCGAGCAGACCGTCGGCGAGATCGAACGCATCCTGACCGAATGGCACGCGAACGAACCGATCCGCTCGCTGGGGATCGCCAGCTTCGGCCCGATCGACCTCAATCGCGCATCGCCGACCTGGGGCTTCATCACGACCACGACCAAGCAGCGCTGGTCCGGCACCGACGTGGCGCGCAGGCTGCAGCAGCGCCTCGGCGTTCCGACGGAATTCGACACGGACGTGAACGGAGCCGCGCTCGCGGAACTGCGCTGGGGCGCAGGGCAGTCGCTGACCGACCTGGCCTATGTGACCGTCGGCACGGGCGTCGGCGTCGGACTCATCGCCAATGGCGCGCCGGTGCACGGCTACGGCCATCCCGAGCTCGGTCACATGCGTGTCGCGCGCAGGCCAGGTGATGACTGGCCGGGCGCATGCTCCTTTCACGGAGCTTGCGTCGAGGGTCTGGCCTCTGGCGGCGCGATCCGGGCTCGTCTCAATGGCAGGAGCTTCGACGAGATCGCCTCGGACGACCCGATGTGGGAGTCCGTGGCGTGGGCGCTCGCGCAATTGTGCCACGTGCTGGTCGTGTCCACGGCGCCGCAAGCCATTCTTGATGGGCGGCGGAGTCATGGAGCGGCAACCGCATCTGCTCACGCGAGTACCGCAGCTGCTCAAGGAAAGCCTGAGCGATTATCTGCCGGTTCCGCCGGGCGATTACGTCCGCGCGCCGGGACTTGGGAGCATGGCTGGACCGCTTGGCGCGATCGCGCTCGCCGTCAACGCAGCGGAAGACGCTTAGGCCGAGCCTTCCGCGCCGATGAGAATGCGCGCATCGGCAAAGTCGAGCGGCGCACCCGGTTCGATGATCAGGCATTCGCCGGGGCCGGCAGACTCTGCGCCGCTGGTAACAGTGCCTTCGACGGGAATGACCCATCGGCGGCGGTCCGACAGCGTGTCGGCTGGAGCGATCCCGTTCACCGCATGGACCAGCATGAACTCAGGTCCATCGACGAGAATCCTTGGGGCATCGGCAACAGTCGCAAGCTCCGGCGGATAGGGCTCGCGACGCGCGACCGCCACACCGTCCTCGAGGTGCAACTCGCGGGGGCGGCCGTAGTCGTACAGGCGGTAGGTCACGTCCGCATTCTGCTGAAATTCGATCAGGGTCAGGCCGCCGCCGATCGCGTGGATCGTGCCTGGCGGAACGAAGAAGAACTCACCCGCTCGAACCGGCCGCCAGTCAAGCAATTGCTCGATCGAGCCGTCCAGGGCGGCCGCTCTCAACTCATCCTCACCGACTTCGCGGACGAGACCGAGGCCCAGGGTTGCGCCGGGCTCGGCGTCGACGATGTACCAGCATTCGGTCTTGCCTCGCGGAAGCCCGCGTTCATGCGCTTGCGCGTCGTTGGGGTGGACCTGCACCGAAAGTCGCTCGCTGGTGAATAGCCATTTCAGGAGCAGCGGCTCATCCGTCTCGCTGGTGAACCAGACCTCACCGACTTTCCGGCCGTCCGGGTTCGGGAACATCGGCGGAATATCAGTCCGACCCCACGGCTTTTCGACCAGTTCCGTACGCAGCTTCATCGCGAGCGCCCTACCATCATAGCCGGTCGAGAAGGGAACAGACTTCCGGCCGAAGCGCTCCGCGCGAAGCGACACCCGCGTCGCTGAAGAATGCATGCGCCGGCTGCTCGGCCGAGTAGCGGGGCCAAGCCGGAAGCCCTTCGCCGTTTGGATCGCCCGAGCGAATGAAGTTCAGCCAGTAGGGCTTCAGCGACAGGCCGGACCGGAACTTCGCATCGCCGAACGCATAGCCGATCTCCGCAGCGTGCGACGTGCGGCCGCCGCCGGGCGCCGCATCGAACTCGTAGTGCCAGACCGTTGCGCCCTTGCTCGCGAGCAGCTCGGCCATCTTCACTGCGGGACAGCGAAAGGTGACGTCCGTCGCGATCTGCTGGTCTCGGTTGCCCAGCCGCGGATCGGCCGCGGGATCAGGCTGGTCGAGGCGGTAGAACGCGCGCGCTTGCGCCTCATTGGCGCCGAATGCCTTGGCCACGAACGCGTCACGTCTCGGCCGCCCGCCGGGCAGGTCCAGCTCCACGGCATTGCTGCCGACGATGACGGACTTCGGCGGGGCACCCTCGATCAACGCGCGCGGGCTCTCCGGAAGCACCGCGCCATCCACCGTAGTGCGCAGCCAGAGGTAATCGTCCGCCTCGAGCGCATCGTCATGCAATTGCTTGTCGACCGCGAGCAACGCCGGAACGGACATCTGACGTAGCTTGGAAATGTCCCCGCCTGACCCGAGCAAAGCGTCGGCCTGGTCGCCGATGCGGTGCGCATCTTCGAGGCTACGGAACGGCAGGCCGAAGCCCGGCGTGCCGCTTTCCATGATCGCCTTGCGAAACAGCGGTCGGGCTCGCGGCGCGGCAAGCATCAGGCTGACATCCTGAGCGCCTGCGGACTCACCTGCGATCGTCACGTTGTCCGGATCGCCGCCGAACTTCGCGATGTTGCGGTGGACCCATTCCAGCGCCGCGATCTGATCCATCAACGCGTAATTGCCGGATGCCCCCTGTTCGGCCGTCAGCCTGCGATGCGAAAGAAAGCCGAATATGCCGAGCCTATAGCGCACCCCGACGATCACGATGTCCTTGCCGAGATCGGACTGGACAATGTCGTTCGGTCCGCCCGCGCGATTGCTGCCACCGTGAATCCAGACCAGGACCGGTCGCTTTCCGGTCAATGCCGGCGTGCGGACGTCGAGCGTCAGGCAGTCCTCGCTGCCGATCAGGAAGTCGCCGCGGTTCCAGCCCTGGTCGTTCTGCACGCAGGACGGCGGCTGCTTCGTCGCGTCGAGCGTGCCTTTCCATGGCCGGACCGGCGCGGGAGGTTTCCAGCGAAGCTCGGCCACGGGCGGCGCGGCGAAGGGAATGCCCTTGAAGATATGTCCGCCGCCGCTCCACTCCATGCCGCGAACGGTGCCGCCGTCGACCTTGACCGGCTGCGCAATTGCGGCGGTCGACGCAAGCAGCGCGATAAGCGGCCAGCACAAACCTCATGCGGCCTCGGACACCTTGCGGCTGATGAAATCGCTGGCGAGGGGCAGCTTCATCGCCGTGCGCTGATAACCGGTGCGGAGCTCCGCCATGGCGCGCTGAACCTGAGCATCCGGCATGCCGTCGACGAGCGGGTCATATTCTTCGGGGATGACGCCCTGGCCGAGCAGCACCGCGATCCAGCTCGGCGTGTCGAACAGTTCGTCATTGTAGCGGAAGACCCGGCCGCGCTCCCGGAACAGCTCGATCTTGTGCTTCAGCGTGTCCGGCAATTCCATCGTCCGGACATGATCCCAGAAGGGCCCCGTGCGGCGTGTGGCGGTGTAGTGCAGGATCAGGAAGTCGCGGATCGGGTCGTAGCTGTTGACCATGTGGCGATTATATTCGTCGCGCTCCGCCTGCCCGATCTCGCGGCCGGGGAAGAGGCTGAGCAGCTTCTGGATGCCGTGCTGGATCAGGTGGATGCTGGTCGATTCCAGCGGTTCCAGGAAGCCCGACGACAATCCGATCGCGACGACGTTGGATTCCCACGCGCGGCTGCGCCGGCCCGCCTTGAACTTCAGCCGGTTGGGAGAGGCAATCGGCGCTGCATCGAGCGTGGACAGGAGGATCTTCTCCGCCTCGTCGTCCGACATGTGCGCGCTCGAATAGACGTGCCCGTTGCCGGTGCGATGCTGCAGCGGGATGCGCCACTGCCAGCCGGCGGGATGCGCCGTCGACCGCGTGTAGGGCAGCAGCGGCTCGGTGCGTTCGGAGGGCACGGCGATGGCCCGATCGCACGGAAGCCACTCGCTCCAGTCCTCGAACGGGACGCCGAGCGTGTCGCCGAGCAGCAGGCTTCGGAAACCGGAGCAATCGATGAACAGGTCGCCGCGAACCTTGCGGTCGTCTTCAAGCAGGACGGCCGCAACCGCGCCCGTTTCGCCATCGCGTTCGACCGAGACGATGCGGCCCTCGATGCGTTCGGCGCCCTTCGCCTCCGCATAGCGTCGCAAGAACTGCCCGTAGGCGGCAGCGTCGAAGTGGAAGGCGTAGGCGAGTTGGGACAGTGGATCGGCGGGGTTCGCCGCGGGGTGGCCGAACCGGTGGTTCGCCGCTGCGACGGCGGACATGGAATAGCCGTGCGAGCGGCCCAACCGCCGGGTCCTTGCGATGCTTCAGCCAGAGCTGGTGCAGCGATACGCCGTTGAGGGCGCGCCCGATCTGACCGAACTGGTGGAAATAGCTCTCACCGGGCGCGGTCCAACCCGCGAACTCGATGCCGAGCTTGTAGGTGGCGTGGGTCTCGCGAAGGAACTGCGCCTCGTCGATGCCGAGCTGCTCGTTGAACTCGAGGATTGGCGGGATCGTGCCTTCGCCGACACCGACGGTGCCGATCGCCTCGGACTCGATGAGAATGATTCGGCGACCGCTGCCGCCGAGGAATCGCGCGAGCGCTGCGGCCGTCATCCAGCCGGCCGTTCCTCCGCCGACGACGACGATGCGCCGGAGCATATGTTCAGCCATGGTCGCAATGCTCCGGTGCGATGCGGTTCAGGCTAGAGCCGGTACGGCACCCAGTCCTGGAGGTTGCACGAAGGTCCGGGAATGATCCCGCCGGGCTCCAGCCCACGCACGCGATCTCCGCGGCAATATTGTCCCCCCTGCGCATCGACGATGAGCGTATTCGTTGGTTCTAGTGCAGGGCAAGCGCTGACGAGACGATTTACGTAAATCGTTCGCCCGTTGCCGTAGGCCAGGGTCGCGCCGTCGATCACGCGAAGGTTCTGGTTCTGGAAGGTCCCGATGCAGGCCTGTGCAGCGCCGGGCTTGTAGCCCGCGAGTTCACGAGCGAGGCCGGCCTGCGGGCTTTCCGTTGGCGCACAGCTGGCCACCGCGGCCAACAGGATGAGAAGAGTGATCGAACGGTACACGAGCGCCTCCTTTGCAGCGTCTGTGCCCCACTGAGTCCTCATAACGCATGAGGCCGCTGGTCCGCTACTCGGAGATGCTGCGCAATTGCTCGGCGACTCTTTCCGCGTCGGGCCCAACTATGATCTGAACGCCGCGGTCCACGGCGACCCATCCACGAATGGGCAAGGCGTCCAGTTGTGCCTTCGCAATCCGACTCGTGTCCTCAACGTCGATTATTAAGCGGCTGCCGCAGAGACCCACCTTGCGGATGCGTGCGGGTTGCAACGTCTGGGCGATAGCATCAGCGACGTCGGTCTGACCGTCCTCAGCAGATCGCACCTCTTGCGCCAGCTGGTCGGCGATCGGACCGACGACGACTTGAAGGGCGTTTCCGCCGGGCCGGACGATACCCTTTGCGCCGAGTGCCTTCAGCGCGGCTTCGTCGATTGCCGTCGTATCGGCGAGGGTAAGACGAAGCCTGGTCATGCACGCGTCGACCGACTGCAGATTGGCTTTGCCGCCGAGCGCCGCCACGAACTGCGCGCCGCGATTGCCTGGAGTCGCCGTGGTTCTTGGCGCCGACCCGGACGTCTCAGGCTCGCGGCCGGGCGTCGCCAAGATCGAAGCGGCGGATGCACCAGCTGAACGTGAAGTAGTAGATCGCGAAATAGACTGCTCCGACCGGGAACAGCAGCAGCGCCCTGGTCGAGAGCCCGTAGTTCAGGACGTAATCGAACAGCCCCGCGGAAAAGCCGAAACCGAGCTTCACGCCGAGCGCGTCCATCACGACCATGGAGATGCCGGTCAGCACCGCGTGCACCGCGTACAGAAGCGGCGCGAGGAAGATGAAGGTGAACTCGATCGGCTCCGTCACGCCGGTCAGGAGCGAGGTCAGAGCGAGGCTGAGAAGCAGGCCGCCGACCGCCTTGCGGCGTTCCTGCAAGGCGTTGCGGTACATTGCGAGACAGGCGGCGGGCAGGCCGAACATCATCACGGGGAAGAACCCGGCCATGAATCCACCGGCAGTGGGATCACCCGCGAAGAAACGCTTCAGATCGCCGGTGGCCCCATTGAAATCGCCGAGCAGGAACCAGGCAATATTGTTGAGGATGTGGTGCAGCCCGGTGATCAGCAGCAGGCGGTTCAGCACGCCGTAGAGGAACAGGCCGAAGGGCCCTGCGCGGACGACCCACTGGCTGAGATTGTCGACCCCCGATTCGAACCACGGGAACCCGTAACCGAACAGGACCGCACCGATGACGCCGGCGAAACCTGCGACGATCGGCACGAACCGCCTTCCACCGAAGAAAGCGAGATAGTCGGGGAGCTTGATGTCCCAGAAGCGATTGTAGAGCAGGCCTGCAACGATGCCGGACAGGATGCCAGCAGGCACGCTGAGCTTCGAAATCTCCTTCGCGCGCCAGGCGGCTTGCTCGACCTCGCTCGTCGACAGGACTTCCGGCGGAAGATGAAGAAGCACCTTCGCGCCTTCCGTCGCGACCACGTAGGCGACCACGCCGGCGAGGGCCGCGGCCCCGTGGTTTTCCCGGGCAAGTCCAACGGCGACGCCGGCAGCGAACAGCAGTCCCAGGTTCGAGAAGATGGCGTTGCCGGCCGCCGCGACGAACGCGATGTCGAGCATGTCCGGCTGGCCGAGCCGGAGAAGCAGCGCGGCGATCGGAAGCACCGCGATCGGGAGCATGAGCGCACGGCCGAGTGGTTGAAGCTTTTCGAGCCCGAGCCTCATGCGATTGCCTCGCTCGCGATTGCGCGTACTTCCGCGGCCGACGCCGCAGCGCAGGCGCGCTCGGCCAGCTTCCGACAATCGTCCAGCCGCAGGGTTCGGACGATGGCCTTGATTGCAGGAACAGCGGCCGGGGCAGCCGAGAGCTCGGTCACTCCCAGGCCGAGCAGAATGGGCACCGCCACCGGATCGGACGCCAGGCCACCGCAAACCCCCAGCCATCGATTGTGCGCGGACGCGCCTTCGGCGGCCAGGCGGATCAAGCGGAGAACTGCCGGATGAAGACCGTCCAGCATGGCCGAAACGCCGGAGTTCGTCCGGTCGGCAGCCAGAGCATATTGGGCGAGGTCGTTGGTTCCCACCGAGAGGAAGGCCGCCTCGGCAGCGAGTTCGCGAGCCAGCAGCGCGGAGGCGGGTGTCTCGACCATGATGCCGAGCGGCGTCTCCCCTTGAGATCCCACGGCGGCTTCGGCCTCGCGCAGAGCGGCGCGCGCGGCCCGGAACTCTTCCAGGTCGGAAATCATCGGCAGCATGATCCGCCGCTGCGCTGCCGGCACCCCGCGCACGATGGCGCGCATCTGCGTTGCCAGCAGGTCGGGCCGAGCGAGGCTCAGCCGGACACCCCGAAGGCCCAGCGCGGGGTTCTCTTCGGATGCAGTGCCGAGATATGAGACCTTCTTGTCGGCGCCGATGTCGAACGTCCGCACGATCAGCGGCCGGTCCCCAAGCGCCGCGGCAATGGCGGCATAGGCTTGATGTTGTTCCTCCTCGTCCGGCGCGGAGTTTCGCCCGATGGCCAGGAATTCGGTCCGCAGCAGTCCGCAGCCTTCCGCTCCGGCTTCCACCGCCGCACTTGCGTCGTCGACCGATGCCAGGTTCGCGAACACCTCGATCCTGACGCCATCCGCGGTGAAGCATTGCTCTTGGGCCTGGCGCACCTCGGCAGCGCGTCGCGCGCTGCGCTCCTGAACTTGCTGGCGCGCCTCGTTCAGCCGCTCGTCGGACGGGCTGGCTTCCAGGCGACAGCGATCAGCATCGAGGATCGCCGTTTCCCCGTCCGGAAGAGACAGGATTTCCGGGCCGGCAGCGACGATCATCGGCACGCCCGCCGCTGCGGCAAGGATCGCCACATGCGATGTCGGGCCGCCTTCAGCGGTGCAAATGCCCGGCGAGCTTCGCCTTGTCGAGCGCGAGAAACTCGGAAGGCAGCAAGTCGGACGCGAGGACGATCGCCGCGCTAGGCAGGTCTGGCGCCGCGCCCTCGCCGCCGAGCAGAGCCCTGAGGACCTGACGCTCGATGTCCAGCAAGTCAGCCGCACGCTCGGCGAGCAGGTCATTGCCAGTAGCAACGAGGGCTTCGCGTGCCGTTCCGCAGGCCGAACGCCATGCGAAGGCTGCGCTTCGGCCATCGGCGATCTCGCGCTCCGCATCTGTCCGCAACTCGGGATCGGTGAGGAGTTCGCGATGGGCGGCGGCGAGGTCTCCCGCAGCAGCTGTCGTTCAGCTCGTCGGCAACGGACTGGATCGCCTGCGCGAGGTTCGACGCGTTCACTTGCCTCATCCGCCCCGTCTCGTGGAACTGGCAGATCGGCGGTCCTGAGCTGGAAGATCGTTCCAATCGCCAGCCCGGGCGACGCACAGATCGGGCCTCGCCAGCCTGCGCGGAGCGATAGCCGCCGCTGCCTGCGGCTCGCCGAGCCCCGCTTCGATCAGCCCGACGACGGCATCGATGGCGGTCCGGGCCCGCTCGCCACGTCCGACCAGCCGGAGATCGTCGCCCTGCTTCACACCGAGGCTCATCAAGGCGACCGTGCTTCGGGCATTGGCGGATTTGTCGCCATGCATCACCGTGACTTCGGCGGCCTGCTGCTTGACCAGTGCAGCGATGCGGGCGGCGGGACGCGCGTGAAGTCCGTGAGGCGCGCCAATGCGGACGACGCGTTCGTAGGTCTCGCCGTCCGAGTTGGACGCTGACGCGCCCGTCCCACGGATCGCTCCGATTCTTTCGCCGGCCGCGACCCGTCGAGACGCCGCTTCGAGTTCCAATTCGAAGCCTTCGCTCGCAAGGACGATCGGCGTCACCAGGCTTCTCGCGCCATCCGCAACGGCCGCGAGGTCCACCTCGATCAGTGGGTCGCCGGCTTTGACCTGCGCGCCGGCGGAACTGATTGCACGGAAGCCGGCACCCTTCAGCGCGACCGTTTCCAGCCCGACGTGGATGAGCAGTTCCGCCCCGTTCTCGAGGCGCAACGTAACCGCATGGGCGGAATCGGGAATGGACACGATCGTCGCATTGGCCGGAGAGCGAACGACCCCATCGGTCGGGTCTATCGCCACTCCCGGCCCCATCATCCCGTCGGCGAAAACGGGATCGGGAACCTCATTAAGCGGAGTCAGCCATCCCGCCATCGGCGCCGCAAGCGTCACTTCGCTCATCGCAGTCGGGCTTCCGGCCATATCTGGCAAACCGCTCTCCCTGCAGCGCGCTGGCATTAATGCCAAACAAAGACCAATACCGGAGCATATGCAGTGCGGAGCAAAGGTCAACAGCAGTTTTGGCTTGGCCTTTGGTATTTGAATGGTATTATATCGGGATGACGAGCTTGGCTGAACAGGTGGGAACGCTGGCGGGATCGGGGCCGCTATACACTCGTCTTCAGCGCGCCCTGCGTCGTGCCATCGAGTCCTCCGTATTGCGCCACGAGGACGCACTGCCTGCCGAGCGAGAGCTTGCCAGTGACTTTGCGGTGTCGCGGATCACCGTCCGCAAGGCGCTGGACGGCCTGGTCGCGGAGGGTCTGCTGCAGCGCCGCCAGGGTGCCGGCACGTTCGTCAGCGGCCGGGTCGAAAAGCAATTCGCCAAGCTCACGTCATTCTCGGAAGACATGAAGGCGCGGGGCAGGGTCCCAAGCAGCGAGTGGCTGCTCAAGGCCAGCGGCTCGGTGACGCCGGAGGAGGCGCTTGCGCTGGGGCTCAGTCCCGGAGCACCGGTCCACCGTTTTCATCGAATCCGCTTCGCTGACGGCCTTCCAATGGCGCTCGAATATTCGAAGGTCCCCGGCTTCGGCCTGGAAGGCGCCGATGCGGTCGACCATTCGCTCTACGCGGCCCTTCACGCCCAGGGGCTCCGTCCCACGCGCGCGCTCCAGCGCTTGCGCGCCGTCCTGATCGACGATGAGCGGGCGAAGCTGCTCGGTGTCGAGCCCGGCGCCGCCGCCCTCTACATCGAGCGGCGCGGCTTCCTGGACGATGGCCGCGTGATCGAGGCGACCGAGAGCTGGTATCGCGGAGATGCCTACGACTTCGTGGCCGAGTTGAACGCGCGCGCATGAAGAAGATCGATCCGACCGGAACCCGGATGTTCGCGGAAGCCAGTGAAGCCGCCGATGTCGTCGCGCGCCAGACTCGATGCGAATGCCGAGCTCATTAAGGACCTCGCCGCGCGCTTGCGGACGAATCGCCCGCGGACGGTCGTTACCTATGCCCGTGGAAGCTCGGATCATGCGGCGACATTCGCCAAATATGTGATCGAGACCCGTGTCGGCGTGCTGACCAGTTCGGGCGCTCCGTCGATCGCGTCCGTTTATCGGGACCCGCCTGACTTTCGCGAGACGCTCGCGCTGATCATTTCGCAGTCGGGCCAAAGCCCGGACATTCTCGCGGCGGTGGAGGCTGCGAATGCCGGCGGGGCACTGTCCGTCGCCCTCGTGAACGCGGAGCGATCGCGCGTCGAGGCCGTCGCGGACGTCACCGTTCCACTTCGGGCCGGACCCGAGCAGAGCGTAGCAGCGACGAAATCCTATATCGCGAGCCTTGCCGCAGTGCTTCACCTGGTCGCCCATTGGACTGGCGACGAGGCGCTGCTGGACGCTCTGCAAGCGGCTCCCTTCAAGCTGAAGCAGGCCTTCGAGTGCGACTGGTCGCCGCTGGTCGAGTGCCTGAAGAAGGCGAGGGGGCTTTACGTCATCGGCCGCGGACCCGGGCTCGGCGTCGCGCAGGAGGCAGCGCTCAAGCTCAAGGAAACCTGCCGGATCCACGCCGAAGCCTTCAGCTCCGCGGAGGTCCGGCACGGTCCGATGGAACTCATCGGTCCCGACTTCCCGATGCTCGTCTTCCGCCAATCGGATGAAAGCGCGGAAGGCATCGGGGAACTCGCGCGCGACGTGATCGCACGCGGCGCGCCGGTGTTCGTCGCCGGTGCCGAGGTCGAAGGCGCGACGTCGCTTCCGGTGCCGGACGCTCCCGAACTCATCGAGCCTCTGCTGCACATCCAGGCGCTCTATCGTGCGGCCAACCAGCTTTCGGTCGAATTGGGTCTGGACCCGGACAGGCCGCTGCACCTGCGCAAGGTCACGGAGACGCTCTGATGGCAGTTGCGCTCGTCAACGGCCGGGTGCTCTGCGAGGAAGGCTTCGTCGAGGGCAAAGCGGTCGTCATCGACGGCGCCACGATTGCGGGCGTGGTGGATGCCGGCGATCATCCCCGCGAGCCTTGAACGCTACGATCTCGAAGGCGGCCTCCTCGTCCCCGGCTTCATCGATACGCAGGTCAACGGCGGCGGCGGAGCGCTCTTCAACGACAGCCCGACCGTCGAGACCATCCGCACGATCGGCGAAGCTCACCGCAGGTTCGGGACGACCGGCTTCCTTCCCACTCTGATCAGCGACGACCTCGACGTGATCCGGGCGGGCATCGAAGCGGTCGATGCGGCGATTGCCGAGGGCGTCCCCGGCGTGCTCGGCATCCATATCGAGGGTCCGTTCCTCAACGAGCAACGCAAGGGCATCCACGACGCCGACAAGATCCGCGAGCTCGACGAAGAGGGACTGGCGGTCCTGACCTCCGCGAAACTCGGTCGCACGCTTGTGACCGTCGCTCCGGAATGCACCACGCCGGTCATGATCAGGCGCCTTGTCGATGCGGGCGTCATCGTATCCGCGGGCCACAGCGACGCGACCTACGCACAGATGAAGGCGGCGATCGACGCCGGGCTGTCGGGCGTGACGCACCTCTTCAACGCAATGTCCCAACTGACGTCTCGCGAACCCGGCGTCGTGGGGGCAGCCCTCGAGAGCGACGAGGTCTGGTGCGGCATCATCGTAGACAATCACCACGTAGACCCGGTCACGCTGAAGCTCGCGTTGCGCTCCAAGCGGCATGACAGGTTCATGCTCGTGACCGACGCGATGCCGAGTGTCGGGACAGATGCTGGAGAATTCACGCTCCAGGGAAAGCGGATCTTCGTACGAGACGGCGCATGCCGCGACGAAACGGGCAGGCTTGCCGGATCACACCTCGACATGGCAGCGGCCGTCCGAAACTCGATCGACACGCTCGATCTTTCGACCGCCACTGCGCTTTATATGGCCGGCGCAGCTCCGGCCGCGTTTCTCGGCATGGACCAGCAGCGGGGGGCGATTGCTCCCGAATATGATGCCGATCTCGTGCTGCTGGACGCCAACCTGGCAGTGCGTGAAACGTGGATCGGTGGACGGTCCGGACGGGGTTCGACGGGTCTGTAGCGGCCGGAATCGCTCTCACGCTACAAATGTGGCGATGTTGTTTCGGCGCTACACCAATCCGGAAAAAGCCCCACAGGGGTGTGTCATAATCTTGTTCTCTTAACCTTGCTGGACGATGAGGGCCCCACGAGTGCCCGGGAAGGGCGCTGAAAAGGGGAGTTCTCATGAAGACGAATTTGCGCCAACACTTGCTCGCATCGACCTTGCTGGTCGGCGCGGTAGCTTATGCCTCGCCAGCCCTGGCGCAGGATCCTGCAACGACTGAGGACCCGACGGCACAGCCGCCGACCGGTCCGGTAGAAGCGCAGCCGACGCCGTCCGTTTCGGCGGAAGGCGAAGACGTGGACACCGGCGGTGACATCATCGTTACCGGTTCGCGTATTCCTCAGCCGAACCTCGAATCCGCAGCTCCGGTCACGGTCGTTTCCGACCAGGACGTGAAGCTCAGCGGCTCGACCCGCATCGAGGACGTTCTCAACCAGCTGCCGTCCGTCGGTGCCGCTCAGGCCTCCGGCGTTTCGAACGGCGCGACGGGAACCGCCGAAGTCGATCTTCGCTACCTTGGCGCGAAGCGCACCCTCGCGCTGGTCAACGGCCGCCGCCTCATGCCGGGCGACCCGAACAGCACCAATCAGTCGGCCGACCTTAACGTCATCCCGGCTGCCCTCATCCGCCGCGTCGAAGTTCTGACGGGTGGCGCTTCGTCGGTGTACGGTGCCGACGCGGTCGCCGGCGTCGTCAACTTCATCATGGACACCAACTTCGAAGGCGTCCGGTTCGACGGCAACTACAGCTTCTACTGGCACAAGCAGGACAACCCGAGCATTGGCGAAGACCGCAATGTTCGCGACGCCCTTGACGCTCGCGGCTTCCCATATCCGACGGGTAGCGTCACCGACGGCGCTTCGTTTGACGGCACCGTCACGATCGGTAGCGCGTTCGACGACGGGCGCGGACATGCGGTCGCCTATTTCGGCTACCGGAAAGTCAAGCCGATCCTGCAGTCAGCTCGCGACTATAGCGCGTGCGGGCTCTCGGGCGGTTCCGATCTCATCACCTGCGGCGGTTCCGCGACGTCTGCCGAAGGCAATTTCTTCGACTCCGACTTCAGCACCACCTTTGGCGGTACCTATTACACCTTCGGTCCCGACCGGACGGTGATCGCGGGTCCGACGATCTACAACTTCAACCCGACCAACTACTTCCAGCGTCCTGACGAGCGCTACATCGCCGGCGCCTTCGCCGACTATGAGATCAGCCCGGCGATCAAGCCGTATCTTGAGTTCATGTTCATGGACGACAAGACGCTGGCGCAGATCGCCCCGTCGGGCGACTTCGGCAACACCCTGACGCTGAACTGCGACAATCCGTTCGCCTCGGCCCAGGCCCTGTCGATCATCTGTGCTCCCGGCAACGTCGTCACCGGCTTCCTCGGCACCTATCCATCGACGAATGATGCGCCGGTCGGTCCGTTCGACAATGGCGTCGACGAAGCGCCGGCGGTCTTCTTCGACTCGCACAGGCACCCAGTACCAGCAGGGCTTCATGCAGCTGCTGCGCCGCAACGTCGAAGGCGGTCCGCGTATCAGCGACCTGACCCACACGTCGTACCGTGGCGTCGCTCGGTACGCGTGGCGACCTCAGCCCGGCATTCTCGTACGATGCATACTTCCAGTATGGCCGTACGAACTACTCGCAGGTCTATCAGGAACGAGTTCTCGATCTGCTCGCCTGACCCGCGCGCTGAACGTGGTCAATGACCCGCGTGCGGAGCAGCCCGACGTTCGGAACCCCGGTCTGCCGTTCGGTCATCGACGGTTCGGACGTCAACTGCGTACCGTACGACATCTTCGGCACGCCGTCGGCTGCGTCAGTGAACTACCTGAACATCTTCGGCGTCATTCAGGGGTTCACGTCAGAGCAGGTAGCGAACTTCAACGTCACTGGCTCGCTCGGCGAGTATGGCGTCCGTACGCCTTGGGCGGAGGACGGCTTTGGGGTGAACGTCGGCGTCGAGTACCGCAAGGAATCGCTCTCGCTCAGCCCCGACCAGTCGTTCCAGACGGGCGACCTGGCCGGCCAGGGCGCGCCGACCCTTCCGGTCGACGGCAGCTTCCGCGTGCTTGAATTCTTCGGTGAAGCGCAACTTCCGATCGTCCAGAACAACTTCATCGACGATTTGTCGCTCACCGCGGGTTACCGCCGTTCGGGCTACGAACTGAGCAACGGTCGCGACTTCAGCACCGACACGTACAAGGTTGGCCTCGAATTCGCTCCGATTCGCGACATTCGCTTCCGCGCTTCCTACAACCGCGCTGTTCGTGCCCCGAACATCCAGGAGCTCTTCGCTCCCCAGTTCGTGGGCCTCGACGGTTCGGACTGACCCGTGCGCCGGCTTCGCGATCACTGCAACGGACTATGGCTGCCTTGCACAGGGGATGACCGTTGGTCAGCTCACTCCGGCCAACCCGGCCGAGCAGTATAACGGTCTGCTGGGCGGCAACCCCAACCTGAACCCGGAAAAGGCGACGACCAAGACGGCCGGCGTCGTGTTCCAGCCGAGCTTCCTTCCGCGCTTCGCGCTGACGGTCGACTACTGGAACATCAAAGTGGATGGCGCCGTTCAGGGCTTCGGCTCCGACGCCATCCTGTCGGACTGCGTCGACAACGCCACGGCGACGTTCACGCCGGTATCTTGCGGTCTCATCAACCGCGACCCGGCCGGCTCGATCTGGCTGACGTCAACCGGTTTCGTCACGAACGTTCCGGTTAATGTCGGTGGCATCAAGACGGACGGTTTCGATATCAACGCGTCATACTCGCACGGACTGTTCAACACGGGTAACCTGTCGTGGAGCTTCGTCGGTTCGTACATGAGCAAGTACGTTACCGACAACGGCCTGACCGAACCCTACGATTGCGCAGGCTACTACGGTGCCACCTGCAGCGGCGGAACGATTTCCTCGTCCGCGCCGATGCCGGAATGGCGGCACAAGATGCGTGCCACCTGGGCGAGCCCGTGGAACTTCGGCCTGTCGCTGCAATGGCGGAGAGTCGGAAAGGTTACGCACGAGCGTTTGAGCGACGACGAGACGCTTACGGGTAATCCGCCGGTCCTCAGCGACAAGATCAAGGCTCAGGACTACTTTGATCTGGCGGCTACCTATGACATCCTCGACCGGATCCATCTGCGGGCAGGTATCAACAACCTGACCGACAACGATCCGCCGCGGATCACGTCATCGGACGGCTCATGCCCGGCCGGACCGTGTAACGGTAACACCTATCCGGGTACCTGGGATGCTCTGGGCCGCTATGTCTGGCTCGGCGCGACGATCGACTTCATCCCGCCGAAGAGGGCGCCGATCGTGCCTCCGCCGGTAGTCGCTCCGCCGCCGCCGCCGCCGCCTGCGACGCAGACCTGCCCGGATGGATCGGTGATCCTGGCGACCGAGGTCTGCCCGGCCCCGCCGCCGCCGCCGCCGCCGCCGCCGCCCGCTCCTGAGCGTGGCTAAGGCAGAAGCCTAGGCTGAAAAGATTGGGGCGGTAGGTCGAAAGACCTGCCGCCCTTTTCTTATGCGGTCGGCGGGGCTGTTCCCTCGGGGCAATTGAGCTAGACATTTGGACATGACCGCAGGTTCGGCGTTGGATGATCAAACCACGGGGGCGATCCGCCGTGCTCTCTTTGAGGCCGGCGCGGGCCGCCTGCCAAACGCCGTTGCAATTGGCGAGCAGGCACTATGCGACGGCGGCGACGAGACTGCCCTGAATGCGATGCTCGGCATGCTGCGAACGAAGATAGGCGATTATCAAAGGGCGGTACCGCACCTTCGGATTGCGCATCGGGCGCTCCCGTCCGACGCTGCAATCGCTTCGAATTCTAGTGATGGCTCTGGTCGAATGCGGGTCGCTTGACGAAGCGCTCGCGATCGCTTCGGCCGAGCGGGCAGCCACGGATGCAAGCCTGCAACTGGCGCGCTACCGCGGATACATTTCGCAATTGCAGGGCCAGGGTGCTCAGGCCGTCAAGGCATATGAAGGAGTCGTCAGCGCAGCCCCTGACGATTGGCAGAGCTGGAATAATCTCGGCAATGCGCGGCTTTCCACCGAAGATTATGAAGGGGCAGTCGCAGCATTCAAGCAGAGCCTCGATCTGAACGCCAACGTGACGTTGACGTGGAATAACTTCGCTCAAGCCCTGATCGGGGCCGGCCATCTCGACGAGGCGGAAAGCACTCTCAGATCGATCGTTGAGCGCTTCCCCGACGATGGAGCAGCATACAAGCGTCTCTACCTTGTCATGCGGGAGCGCGGCCGGTCTCCAGAGGATATCGCGGACTTCCTTCAACGCGCGGCCAAGGCCGTGCCCGACGACAAAGACTTGCTACTCGCCGCTTGCCGTCAACGCATGATCCTCGGTGATTTTGCCGGAGCCGAAGCGGTGCTGCGCGGCATTATCGCGGCGGATCCGCGCCATTCCGATGCCTTCCTGGAACTCGCGAAGATCTACGAGCACGAACACTCGCACAAACTCGACGGGCTCGTCGCAGAGGCTGAAGCGGCGTCGGTGCCGTCGCCCACACTGGATGTCCTTCGCGCCTACGCCCATCGCCGGTCGAAAGATTTCGCGGGAGGCCTGGCCGCGCTCAAGGGCGTGCCCAACGACTTCGAACCCTGGCTGATCAACGACCTTAGGGGTCAGTTTCTCGATAAGCTTGGCCAGCCTGACGCAGCATTCGATGCCTTCGCGCGCATGAACGAGGCCCACGCAGCGGACGCTTCCGACCCGCTCGCCAGCGCCGGACAAATGCGCTCCACTTTGTCTGACCGGCTGCATCGCTTCACCAGCGATTGGGTTGCGGGATGGAGAAGAGCGGACGTTCCGGCCGACCGACCGTCGCCTGTCTTTCTCGTTGGATTTCCCCGATCCGGGACGACGCTTCTCGACACGATGCTGATGGGCCATCCGGATGTTTCCGTAATGGAAGAGGCTCCGGCTCTCGACGCGGTGAGCCGCGAGATCGGCGGTTTCGCCGGCGTCGCCGCCCTGGACGAGGACGGCCTTCAGCGAGCGCGCGATGTGTACTTCGACGTTGCCGGAAAGGTTGCGATGCTTGATCGTAAGGTCCTTATCGACAAGAACCCGCTGCATCTCGCTCAGGTTGCGCTTATCCAACGTCTGTTTCCGGATGCGCGCTACATCCTCGCGGTGCGGCATCCTGCGGACGTTATCCTCAGCTGCTATTTCAGCAATTTCCGCATCACCCCGGCGCTCGCCAACTTCCTTCGCCTTGATACTGCTGCCGAATATTATGACCTGATCCTCCAGTTGTGGGAGCGCGGCCGAGAAGTGTTCGATCCCGACGTCCAAACGGTCAGATATGAAAAGCTTGTCGAGGATTCCGAAGCCGAATTGCGCCCAATCGTTGCCGCGCTCGGACTCGATTGGCGTGCCGACATGCTCGATCACCAAACGACGGCGGCGGCGCGCGGCGTAATCACGTCCGCCAGCTACGCCCAGGTCACTGAGCCAATTTACAGCAGTTCGGTCAACCGGTGGGAACGGTACCGCGAGCACCTGGAGCCCATCCTGCCCACCTTGCGACCATGGATCGAAAAGTTCGGCTATACGATCTGAACATGAGCGAAGGCCTTATCGATCGAGCCGACAGAGCGGCGGCCTCAGGCGACCTCCGGGAGGCCGAGCGCTGCCTCGCGGAGGCTGCGGAGAGCCAGCCGGAACCGACTCTTTTTCTCAAGCTTGCCGGGCTGCAGCGGGCGATTGGCGAAGTGCAGGCGGCGCTGGACAGCGTGGAACGCGCATTGGCGATGACGCCTCGCGAGCTAACAGCGCTGCTCCTGCGCGCGAGCCTTCTCGAAAAGCTCGAAAGGGCGGAGGCTCCGCAGGCTTGGAGCAATGCGCTGGCTAGCCGCCCTGCTGGAGAACTTCCGCCGCATTTGCAGAAAATCGTCGCCGAAGCGGAGCGCAAGGTCGAGCAATGGACCGAAGCGCGTGCGGCTAGGATGAAATCGGTCATGGCAGCCGCTGAATTGCGTGCGGATCCAGAGGAGCGTCGTCGGATCGACCGCTTTCGCAGCAATGTCCTGCGCCGGACGCGGCATTATCATAGCGAGCCGACGGACTTTCACTTTTCGGGGCTTCGCGAAATTGAGTTTCACCCGCGAGCGACCTTCCCGTGGCTCGCTGAACTTGAAGCAGCGACCGAAACGCTAAAGGGTGAACTGAAAGCGGTGATGGCCGCCGAGCGGGCAGAGCTCGTGCCTTACGTGCAATATGATGAGCATCTGCCGCTGGACCAATGGAAGCCGCTCAACCACAGCCTCGACTGGACCGCGATCCACCTTCTCGATCGCGGCAAGGTAGTCGAGGCGAACGCTCGTCATTGTCCTAGGACGGTGGAGTTGCTGGCGAAGCTTCCTCAGCCGGCGATTCCCGGCGCTTCACCGAACGCCATGTTTTCTCTTCTGAAGCCGAGGACGCAGAATTCCGCCGCACGTGGGCGTGAACAACGCGCGCCTCGTGTGTCACCTGCCATTGATCGTGCCGGAAGGTTGCTGGTTCAGGGTTGGCAATGAAACGCGGCCGTGGAATGTCGGAGAAGCGTTCGTGTTCGACGACACGATCGAGCATGAAGCGATGAACCCGACCGACGAGCTTCGCGTGGTTTTCATCTTCGATGTCTGGCACCCGGATCTCAGCGAGGTCGAGAAAGAGGCGGTGGCTGCGTTGATTTCGACCGAGAGAGGCGGCGGAAGCTTGTGAGCTTCGCGTCCGCGCTGGACGCAGCGCTGAAGCGCCCAGGCGATCAGGATTTGCTCGTCGAGCTTGCCGAGACCGCGCTGCGGGAAGGCGAAGAGGAGCAGGCAATCCCGCTAGTTGCGCGTGGCGCGGCGCAGAACTCGGCGTCGCTTCTCTGGCAATGGAAAGGCCTGCTCGAAAGATCCATCGATGAACATGGGGAGGCGCTGAAATCATTCGATCAGGCAGCTCGTCTGGATCCCGGAAATGCAAGCATTGCGCACGGCCGCGCGCGCGTTGCGCTCGAAGCAGGACTTCCGGCTGAAGCGCTTTTCGAACAGGCTCTCAGGCTCTCGCCATCAGATGGTGCAGTATTCCTGGGCTTGACCGCGGCACGCATGGCGGCGGGTCACGGCGAGCGCGCGGAAAAAGAACTCGACGGGGTGCTCGATCGGTCTCCGCTCTGGATCGAAGGGCACATGCAGCTCGCCCAGTTGCGATCGATGCTGGGCAAGCGAAAGCATGCCTGCGCTTCATTGGAACATGCTCTGCAGCGCGATCCAAGCCCAGCAACCCTTTGGCGGACGCTATTTGATCTCAGAGTAAAAAGTGACGATTTCGACGGGCTCGTCATGGCGGTCGAGCGGGCGCGAGACGCTGGCATCAGTGAGTCAGCGACTCTCCCGTATCGAGCCATTGCGGCAGCGGAGTCCGGACGAACCGAAGATGCCGACCGGCTTTTCGCCGAAAATGAGGCTGGACCCGGCGCAGACCTGGCCATCTGGAGAATACGGCATCTCCTGCGTAGCGGGCGGCCCGATCAGGCTTTGCCCATCATCGACGAGCAATTGGCTGGAACGGGCGCAGTTCACGTTTGGCCCTATGCGGCAACAGCATGGCGCATGATCGACGATCCACGCTGGGATTGGCTATTCGCCAGCGGAGCATTGATCGCCACCTTCGATCTTGCCGATCGCCTGCCTCCGCTCGAGCGCCTCGCAGCGACCCTGCGATCGATTCACTCGGCCAAGGGCGAATATTTGGATCAGTCAGTGAGAGGCGGGACCCAGACTGACGGGCCCTTGTTCTGTCGCATGGAGCCCGAAATTCGCGCTTTGCGGGCTGCGGTGGTCGACGTCGTCGACCGCTATACCGCGCAACTTCCGGCGATCGACACCGAACATCCACTGTTGTCTCGACAAAGAGGTCGGCGGGTGCGGTTCGCCGGAAGTTGGTCCGTTCGGTTGAAGGCGGAAGGCTTCCATGCGAGCCATGTTCATCCGCAGGGCTGGCTCAGTTCCGCCTTGTATGTGGATCTACCGCCTGAAGCCGCGGATCAGCCGAACGCCGGCTGGCTGCAAATCGGTCAGCCCCGGTCGGAATTAGGACTTCCCCTGGATCCGATAAGGCTGATCAGGCCAGAACCGGGCCGCCTCGTCCTGTTTCCGTCCTGGATGTGGCATGGGACGCTGCCATTCCCCGCCGGTGAGCGGTTGACGGTCGCCTTCGACGTCTCCGCGCCCCGTTGACCGCCGTTTGTCGAAAAATGGCTTGCAAAGAGGCGGTTACGGGTTCGATACCAAATACCGATCAGCCGGAGAGGCAAAAGATGCTCAAGCTAATATTTGCGGTTTCCGCTTTCGCGCTCGCGGCGGGCGCCGCGCCGTCTCTTGCGCAGGCTCCCACTTCGTCGACATCCGCGACATCTGCCGCCACTGACAAGGTGCAGACCGACTATCTGAACGAGAGGATCTGCCGGACGGAGGAAGTGACCGGCAGTCGCCTTGCCAAGAGGAAGGTTTGCAAGACCCGTTCGCAGTGGGCGGACCAACAGCTGCAGGACCGGCAGGAGATCGAGCGGGTCCAGACGCAGCGCTCAATGAAGACACCGTAGGAGCGGATCAGGCTCGCCAAAAGTCCGGGTAGCGCTGCTTCAACTTCGCCAGCTTCGGCCTGTCGTGGACCAGGATGTACGGGTGCATCGGGTTCTTGCGCATGAAATCCTGATGGTAGGCCTCTGCGGCGAAGAACGGCCCAGTTTCGATGCGCGTGGCGATTGCGTGCTTTTGCGCTCGAAGCTGTGAGATGAAGGCCGCGGCAATCCGCCGTTGCGCGTCGTTCTGCGGAAAGATTGCCGACCGGTAGCTCGGACCGACGTCCGGACCCTGACGGTTCACCTGAGTCGGGTCGTGCGCGACGCTGAAATAGATGCGAAGCAGCTGCGTATAGCTGATCTGCTTGGGATCGTAGCGGATCCTGATCGCTTCGGCGTGCTTCGTCCGTTCGGTGCTGACCTTCTCGTAGTTGGCCTCGTGCGCTGCGCCCCCGGCATAGCCGGAGACGACGTCCTGCACGCCTTTGACGTGCTCGAACACCGCTTCCATCCCCCAGAAGCATCCGCCGGCGAGGACTGCCGTTTCCGTCGAAGGTCGAGGCGCGGAAGAGGCCCCCGACGCGAAGGTCATCGCGACCCCCGCGAGTGCGAGCCTTGTGACTGTCTCTTCGCATCAGGCCCTCCGTTGCAACAATCGATATACGCTCCAGCTGCGGTGAAAGTTACATCGAGACCATTCAATCGCGATCGGGTGCGCCCAAGGGAAAATAGGATCGGTACGGGCGTCCTTCGTCGACCGCGCGGGCGACGACGGGGTGCGCCAGCAGTCGCGCGCGGTAGGCGGCGAGCCTCGGCCGGTCCGGGCCGATCTCCTGCACCCAATCGGCGTAGAACAGGGACGGTGCGGCCGCGCAGTCGGCGATCGTGAATCTGTCACCCACCGCCCACGGCCCTTCGCCGAGGTTCGCCTCGAGCCAGTCATAGGCCATCGCGAGCCGCTCCATCGCCTTCTGAACCCCGTAAGGATCTCTCGATCCCTCCGGCCGGATCGCGTCGAACACCGGCGTGGACATGTTGTTCATCACGTAGAGATCGAAGAAGCGGTCGAGGAAGCGCGCTCGGCGGCCCTCCTCGCCATCCGGGATCCAGCGGTTCGGGCCCGGATGATGCGCCTGCAGATGCTCGATGATGCAGCTCGTCTCGACCACCGGCCGACCAGCGTCGAGAAGCAGCGGAAACTGCTTGAACGGCCAATGGCGCTCGAGCTCCTCCATGTTCTCCGGATGATCCTGTTCGAGCAGGCGATATTCGAACGGAGTCTCGTCCGCCCAAAGGGCGATCAGCACTTTCTGGCAGTAAGAGGAGAAGGGGTGAGCGAAGAGCTGCAGGCTCACCAACTGCCCTCCGCCATCGCAGCCTGTCGTACCTTCTCGCGCTCGCTGCTCGTTTCCGGGCCCGCCCAGCCATGCTCGACCTTGCCGGCCGGTTCGTAGGTCGCGATGACCGCGCCCGATCGGGTTATCTTGTTGACGCACCGTTCGGAACGCTTTGGCGGGAGAGTCATCGCCGAACAGGCGTTTGCCGGCGCCAAGCGACACGGGAAATGTCATGAGCGTCAGCTCGTCGAGCAGTCCAGCCGCCATCAATGCCGGATAGATCGTGCTGCTGCCCTGGATCAGCAGGTCGGGACCCTCGCCGTTCCTGATCGTCCGAAGCTCTTCCAGGCTGCCCACCCGGTGGCTGTTGGACCAGCCGAGTTCGGGCGTCCCGCGCGTCAGGACATATTTGTTCGCGCGCGTGAAAGCCTCGCCCATGGCGATCGCGGCAGCTTCTCCGTCATCCTTGCCGGTGCGGTCGAAGATCTCGCCAATTCCAGTCGTCTCGCCACCGACATAGGGCCAATAGGCGGCGAAAATATCGTAGGTGCGTCGTCCCAGAAGCAGATCATATTGATCGCCGAAGAACGCATCGATGGCTTCGCCAACGTCCTCGTCGAAGAACTGCGGCAGCCAACCGCCATGCTGAAAGCCCCCGGTCGGATCCTCGGACGGCCCGCCGGGGGCCTGCATCACGCCATCGAGCGAGACGAATGCGCTGCCGCGAATCCTACGCATTGACCGCTTCGCCGCGCAGAGCGGCTTCGATCTTCGCGACGTCGATCTTGCGCATCGTCATCATCGCTTCGAACGCGCGCTTGGCAGCGGCCTTGTCGGAACTGGTCGTGGCTTCCAGCAGCACGCGCGGCGTGATCTGCCACGAAAAGCCCCACTTGTCCTTGCACCAGCCGCATTCGCTTTCCTGCCCGCCATTGCCGACGATGGCATTCCAGTAGCGGTCGGTTTCTTCCTGATCCTCGGTGATGACCATGAAGCTGACCGCCTCGTTCGGCTTGAAGGTCGGGCCGCCGTTCAGGCCGACGAAGCTCTGTCCGAGAACCGTGAACTCGACGGTCAGCTCGGTGCCTTCCGTTCCGTCCGGATAATCGGACGGAGCCAGCATCGCCGTGCCCACTTTGCTGTCGGGAAAGACCGAAGCGTAGAACTCCGCCGCCTTGCGCGCCTCGCCCTGGTCGAACCACAGGCAGGTGGTCAGTTTGTTCGCCATCGTCTCTCTCCTTATTTCTTGCGCGGCCCGACGAGCCCGAAAAACGCGCTCTGCGGATCGATGCCGTTGACGGCATATTCGCCGCCGGGGATTTCCTGGGGGCCGTTGATCGACCTGTCCGCCGCCGGCCTTCACCGCTTCGGCAGCACGATCGATGTCGTCGACACCAATGTAGAAGTTCCACATGGCCCGCGGCATGTCGGGCATGGTCGGCATGACGGCGCCGATCATCGTGCCGTTCAGTTCGAAGAACTGGTATTTGCCCATTTCGCCCATATCCATGTCGCCGTTCTGCACCCAGCCGAAGCGGCTGGTGTAGAAGTCGACCGACTTGCTCGGGTCGCTGCTCCACAGCTCGTTCCAGCGGACGTGCTGCGGCTGGTCGACCGAGAAGACGTCGCTGCTGGCGTTCGGATCGCTCTCCGGCGGGATCGGGTCCATCAGGTAGAAGGGCGCGCCTTCCGGCCCGGTGACCATGGCCAGGCGGCCGACGCCCGGCTGGTCCCACGGCTCCATCATCACTCCGCCGCCGTCGCTCTTGATCTCCTCGACCTTTGCATCGACGTCGTCGGTGTTGAGGTAGCCCAGCCAGACCGGCCGCGCGCCGCCCTCCCGCATCTTGTCGTCGAGCTCGAGCACGCCCCCGGCCATGCCGCCGTCCGACCGCTTGATCATGCGGTAGTTGACGTCCGGCGCGACCGGGTTCGGGTCGATGTCCCAGCCGACCACGCTATCGTAGAAGCGCTTCGCGGCCGGGACGTCGTCGGTCATCAGCTCGTACCAGATGAAACTGCCGAGCGGGTTAGGCACTGGCCAATTCCGACTTGGCGCTGTCGACGATCGGCTCGAACCCGCCCCAGAACATGCGCTGGCCGTTGAACGGCATTTCGCCGTCCGGCTTCATGCTTTCATCCGACATGATCTTGGCCCAGGCGGCATCGCGCGCCTGCTTGTCGGGCCACTCGATGAAGCTGAAGACGATCGTCTCGCCCTCTTCCGCCTTCACCGCGCGATAGAAGTCCGTGACCTTGCCGTGGCTGACGTCGTCGGCGATCGCTTCGACAATGCGATTGGCGCCATGCTCCTGGAACACCTTCGCCATCTTCGCCGCCATGGCGCGATAGGCCTCGCGATTGGCTTCCGGTACCGGCACCACGAAGCCGTCGGTGTAACCACCGCGCGAGCCGCCTTCCTCGACGATTTCGTCGAAGCCGCCCATGATCATTCGCTTGCCGTCGAAGGGCATGGTCTGCGCCCATTTCCTTCATGCGCGGGTCGCTCATCATCCGCTCGTTGGCCGAATCCCGGGTCGCCTTGTCGGGATATTCGAACCAGGAGAAGACGACGTCCTCGTCCTCCGTGGCGTTCACCGCCATGCGGAAGTCGGTGACCTTGCCTTCCGGCACATCGCTCGCCCAGGCCTCCACGTGGCGCAGCACGCCAAGATCGTGGAAGATCGGAGCGGCGCCCGCGGCATGCTTGCGATATTCTTCGCGGTTCGCTTTCGGCACCGGCACGACGAAACCTTCGTAATAGGCCATCTTCATCCTCCTTCGGATGGGCGAGGGGGCTCGCCCTTTGGTTACGCGTGAACTCAGGCCGGCTCGGCGACCGGCTTATTCTCGGCAAAGACAGAGAGCTGGTCGGACAAGGCGCGCTGAAACGCGGGCCGCGCTTCGGCTCGCGCGAGCAAGGCCGCGAGATTGGGAGTTTTGCCGACGATATCCGTGTGGCGGAGCTGCCGAAGCACGGCCACGATCATCATGTTGCCGATCGAAAAGCGGCCTTCGAACCACTCCTGGTCGTCCAACGCCTCCGACAGCAGCTTCAGCCGCGCCTCGATCTTCTCGACCACCTGCGGCCGGCGTTCCTTCGTCCACTCCTGGCCGCGATTGAAGATATCGATGTTGATCAGCTCGAACAGCATCGGTTCCACACTGTTCAGCGCCGCGATGAGCCAGGCGATCGCCCGCATCCGCGCGTTGAGGTCGCCGGGGAGCAGGCGCTCGTCCTGAAGACCCAGGTGGATCAGGATCGCGCCACTTTCGAACAAATGCACGTCGCCGTCCGTGAACGCGGGCACCTGACCGAACGGCTGCTCGTGGAAGTAATCCGCCGGCCGCGGATTCATCGCGTCGAGCAGGCGGACCCGGTAGGGCTGCTCGATCTCCTCGAGCGCCCAGCGGATGCGCAGGTCGCGGACCAGCCCAGCGGCGAAGTCCGGAACCCAGCGGAAGGCCGTAACCTCGATCGAGGCTGTCGAATTGACCGGCATGGTGCGCTCCCCTTAACCGATGTTAGCGTTGATCAGCAGTAGCGGATTCGACGGGGTGTGCCCCTGCCTCGGCCATCTGCGCGTCCATCCACATGGGCTCCCAGTGGTGGCCGTCGGGATCCTCGAAGCTGCGGCCGTACATCATGTCGCCCATCTCCTGCTTCGGGCCGGGGTCGGCCTTGCCGCCGTTGCTCGCCGCGGCATCGACCAGCTTGTCGACCTCGGCGGGACTGTCGCAGGAGATTGCGAGGAGCACCTGGCTGGTCTGGTGAGCGTCGGCGATCGGCTTGCTGATGAAGCCCGCATAGAAAGGCTTGGTCAGGAGCATCACGTTGATCGTATCCGACAGCACCATCATCGCCGCCGCTTCATTGCTGAACTTGGGCTCGTTGCGGGCGCCGAGCGCCTCGTAAAATCGTTTGGAGCGCTCCAGGTCCTCAACCGGCAGGTTCACGAAGATCAACCGCGACATCTTTCTCTCCCTTTGCGACTCGATTCGCTTGTCTTTTGACCCGGGAAGTCATAAATTGCAACCGACTCGTTAGAAAAAGTAACTAGATGCGTCGAGACGAAGAGAAAAGGCGATATGAAGATGCCTGCGCAGCCGCGCACGGCATGGATCTCATCGGTGATCGATGGGCGATGCCCGTGGTGCGCGAGCTTCTCCTCGGCCCGCGCCGCTTCGGCGACATCAAGGCGAGCCTCCGAGGGATTAGCGCAAATGTGCTGACGCAGCGGCTCGGCGACCTGGAGCAGGCGGGCCTGCTGACCAGGCGCAAGCTTCCGCCACCCGCCTCGGTGCAGGTCTACGAACTCACACAATGGGGTTACGAATCCGCTCCCATCTTTCAGGCGATGGGTCGTTGGGCGGTGCGGTCGCCCCGTCACGACCCGACGAAGCCGTTTTCCCCGGTGTCGCTGATGCTCTCGCTGCGCACGATGTTCAGCCCGCAGGCTGCCGGCGATTTCGCCGCGCGGATCCAGCTTCGGCTAGGCGATGAGGCGTTCTTCTGGGTCCGCGAAGGCCAGGACATCCGCATCGGCCGCGGCGAAATCGAGCGGCCCGACCTCGTCCTTCGTGGAGAATCGGCGTCCGACATCGCGGCAGTGATGTACGGCGGTGCTCCCCTCGAATTGATCCTGGTCGAAGGAGATGCCGAGCTGTTGCGGCGCCTCCCGAACTTCTTCCCGATGCCGGCGAAGGCGAACGCCGGTCCTTCGAACGCATGAGCCATCTTATTGAGGCGCCCGCCGCCTTGCCGTAAGGCCGCCGTGCAATGACCGAACTTTCCAATGTGAAGCCCGAGAGCCGCGGCGAGACCGTTCTCGCCGCGCCGGACAAGATGGTGAAGATCCGTGAGCTGTTCGGAATCGACAGCGACATGGAGATTCCGGCTTTCAGTGAAGCCGACGAGCGCGTTCCCGACCTCGACCCGGCCTACGTCTTCGATCCGGACACGACCCTCGCCATCTGCGCGGGCTTCGGAAAGAACCGCCGAGTGATGGTCCAGGGCTATCACGGCACCGGCAAGTCGACCCATATCGAACAGGTCGCCGCCCGCCTGAACTGGCCGCTCATCCGCATCAATCTGGACGCGCACATCAGTCGCATCGACCTGATCGGCCGCGACGCCATCGTTCTTCGCGAAGGCCAGCAGGTCACCGAATTCCGCGAAGGCCTGCTCCCTTGGGCGCTTCAGCATCCCGTCGCCCTGGTGTTCGACGAATATGACGCCGGTCGTCCGGACGTGATGTTCGTCATCCAGCGCGTTCTGGAGACCGAGGGGAAGCTCACCCTTCTCGACCAGAACCGCGTGATACGCCCGAACCCCTTCTTCCGGCTGTTCGCGACGACGAACACGATCGGCCTCGGCGACACGACCGGCCTCTATCACGGCACGCAGGCGATCAATCAGGGCCAGATGGACCGCTGGAACATCGTGGCGACGCTCAATTACCTGCCGGCGGCGGTCGAGGCGCAGATCGTGCTCGCCAAGTCGGGCGAATATGACAATCCGGACGGCAAGTCGCAGGTCGACAAGATGATCAAGGTCGCGGACCTCTCGCGGCAGGGCTTCATCAACGGCGACATCTCGACGGTCATGAGCCCGCGCACCGTCATCAGCTGGGCGCAGAACACGCTCATCTTCAACGACGTCGGCTTCGCCTTCCGAGTCACCTTCCTCAATAAGTGCGACGAGGCGGAGCGGCCGCTGATCGCCGAATATTACCAGCGCGTCTTCGGACAGGATCTTCCCGAAAGCGTGGCCTCGAAGGCCAGCTGAGGCCGAATGGCCGCGGATTTTCCTGTCCTATTGCATCGCGTCCGTGACAGACACGCGCAGATGATGCTGCGCAAATCCGCCGCCGAAACTGTCGTTGTCACTGTGAACATTCGTGAACATTCGCGGTCGTGGAACTGTGATGGCTGAGCCGATCGACCACTTTCGCAGGGCGCTGGCTGGCGCCGCCCGGGCGATCGCCCGCGATCCCGAGGTCGAGGTCGTGTTCGCATCGGAAGCGGCCCCTGCGTCGGGCAAGACTGCACGCGTGCCGTCGCCGGGCCCGAACCTGCAGCGCAAGCTCGTTGCCGAGGCCCGTGGCGCCGCCGATTCGCTCGCCCTCCGTCTTCGACACCATGACGATCGGCTGCACGCGACCAGCGCGCCGCTCGATCCCGACGCGCGGGCCGTGTTCGACTCCCTGGAAACCGCGCGCGTCGAGGCTCTCGGCGCGAGGACCATGGCCGGCGTCCGGGACAATCTTGCCGAACTGACCGAGGCGCGGGTTCGCGTCGATGCCATCATCCGGGCCCGAACCGCCGAGGAGGTCCCTCTTTCGACGGCGATTGGCCTCCTTGCCCGCGAGCGGCTGACCGGCGACGCTCCGCCCGTCTCGGCACGCCCGGGCCTCGATCTCGTGGCGTCGTGGATCGAGGAGAAGGCCGGCGTCGAGCTCGACGCCTTGGCGATGACCATCGACGACCAGGCGGCCTTCGCGAAAATTGCCCGCCGGTTGCTCGAAGATCTCGAGCTCGAATCCGCTCCCGAAGCGAGCGAGGAGCCGCCGGAAGAGGGCGGCGACGATGAAGAGGGCGATCAGGGCGGAGCCGACGACGGCGAGGACGACACCGAAAGCGGGCCCTCTTCGGGCGAAGCCGAGATGCGCGCCGAGCAGTCGGAGGAGGAAGGCGACGACGACAGCTCGCCGCAGGAAATGGACCTCGGCGAAGACGACCTTTCCGACGGCGACGATGCGACGGACAGCGCGCTCAACGCTCCTGCCCGTCGCAATTGGGACCTCTCGCCGGAGACGGACTACAAGCCGTTCACGACCCGGTTCGACGAGATGGTCGAGGCCCGTGACCTCTGCGACGAAGAGGAGCTGACGCGGCTCCGCGCCTATCTCGACCAGCAGATGGGCGGGCTCCACAATGTGGTGACCAAGCTCGCCAACCGGCTGCAGCGGCGGCTGATGGCGCAACAGGCGCGCAGCTGGGAATTCGACCAGGAAGAAGGATTGCTCGACGCGGCGAGGCTGGCGCGGGTCGTCGTCAACCCGATGCAGTCGCTGAGCTACAAGGTCGAGCAGGACACGGAATTTCGAGACACGGTCGTCGGGCTGCTCATCGACAACAGCGGGTCGATGCGCGGCCGGCCGATCGCCATCGCCGCCATTTGCGCCGACATCATGACCAGGACGCTGGAACGGGTTGGGGTGGCCAGCGAAGTGCTGGGCTTCACGACGCGGGCCTGGAAGGGCGGGCAAAGCCGTGAGCTATGGCTGGCGGATGGGCGGCCGCCGAATCCCGGCCGGCTGAATGACCTCCGGCATATCGTCTACAAGCGCGCAGACGAGCCCTACCGGCACGCCAAGCGCAGCCTTGGCCTGATGATGCGCGAGGGCCTGCTCAAGGAGAATATCGACGGCGAAGCGCTTCTCTGGGCGCACAATCGCCTGATCGCTCGGCCGGAAGAGCGGCGTATCCTCATGGTCATTTCCGACGGCGCGCCAGTCGATGATTCCACGGCTTCCGCGAACGGCGGCGCGTATCTGGAACGGCATCTGCGGCAGGTGATCGAGTGGATCGAGCGGCGCTCGACGGTCGAGCTCGCGGCGATCGGCATCGGCCACGACGTGACTCGCTATTACAGCCGCGCGGTGACGATCATGGATGCGGAACAGCTGGGCGGGGCGATGATCGAGCAGCTCGCCCGACTTTTCGAGATCCCCTAGGCCAGAAACAAATTGGGCCCGGCGCAGCTACGCACGCCGGGCCCCCCTCGATACGCGACGCGAGGGAAGTTATGGTGACGAGGAAAAGGGGAAAACCGCGTCACTTGAAGAGCTTATGAGTGATTCGGGCTTCACCGAACCTGAACGGGACTCGCAGCCGAAGTTCAGGGAACGGGCGCTCTGCGCCGCGCAAATTGCTATTGCGAACAGTTCGCAATTAGTTATGGCCGCATCATGAGCCCATCGATGATCCGCCTTCGCAGCGCATGGTTTCAGGTCCACAAATGGCTGGGCATCGTCCTTGCCGTCCTGATCATTCCCATCTCGCTGACCGGCTCGGCATTGGTGTGGCACGACTGGCTCGACGAGCAGGTCAATCCACAGCGCTATCCGGCGGCGGGCGCGGCAGCGCTGCCTCCCACTGCCTACGCCGCGACTGCGGGAAGATTGATGGAGCCCGGCGAGCGGCTGGCGTCGATCAGCTTCCCGGATGAGGCAGGCAGCGTCCAGGCGACGCTGACCAAGGCCGCGCCGGGCGGCGGCCGTCCGCAGCGGACCTGGGTCTTCATGGACCCGAGGACCGCCGAGCCGATCGAACGAGCCAGCAGCAGCGAGGGGCTCGTCCGCGTTCTTCACGTGCTCCACGGCAATTTGATGGTCCCGGGCGTGGGCCGACAGGTCGTCGGCTGGGTCGGCGTTGCGATGCTGATCTCGTCGCTGACTGGAATCTGGCTATGGTGGCCCCTCAGGGGCAGCTTCACGCGCGGGCTGCGCTGGAGCCGCCGGCCCGACTTCAACTCGAACCTCCATCACACCGGCGGCTTCTGGGTCGCTCTGCCACTTGCGGCGCTCTCCCTGACCGGCGTGTGGATCTCATTCCCGGCCGTGTTCAATCAGTTCAATGGGCCGCAGGCATCTTCGGGAGGGCCGGGCGGACCCGGTGGGCCTGCGTTGCCGCTCACCCTGCCCACGCTCGGCGCCGATCAGGCGCTTGCCGCGGCCCAGCAGGTCGCGCCGGGCCAGGTTGCCTCGCTGGCGTGGCCGACCGACAAGAAGGCCGAGTGGACGGTCATGGTGAAGGGCCCGGGTGCGCCCATCGAGGTAAAGGTGAAGGATTCCGACGCGAGCGCGTCGATCAGTCCGAAGAAGCCCGAGACGCTCGCGCGCACCATGCGCCGGATCCACGACGGCACCGGAATGCCGCTCGTCTGGCAGATCATCATCTTCGTCGGGGGAATTCTGCCCGCGGTCCTGGCCGTCACCGGGATCCTGATGTGGCTTCGGATGCGCAGGCGTCGCCAGCGGCACCGGCGGAACGCCGGGCTGGTCGAAGCCGGGGCTTTAGCGAACTAGCGGCCCTATGGTGGGCCGCCGGCGGATCAGGCCGCGGCCTTCGCCTTCTTGACCAGGTCGCGCTTCAGCTTGCGAGCCTTGGTCGAAAGCTTCTCGTCGCTGGTCTTCAACAGCCAGTTGTCGAGTCCGCCGACATGTTCGACAGAGCGCAGGCCGTGCGTCGACACGCGCAGCTTCACGCTCTGACCCAGAGCATCGGAGATCAAGGTCACGTTCTGCAGGTTGGGCAGGAACGTACGCTTGGTCTTGTTATTGGCGTGGGAAACATTGTTGCCCACCTGCCGGCCCTTGCCGGTCAGCTCGCAAACGCGCGACATAAAGGTTCAATCCTGATTCTCTGGGACGGGCCATCAAAGAGGGCCCGGAAAGCCGCCGCCCGATACCCAAGAGGGGAGTTTACGTCAACACTTGTGGGAAACCGACTGAACGGCAATTGCGTTATGTCGGCAACGTAACTTTAGATCGGAAACGCGAATGCGGGCGATTATCCTCATCCTGATTCTTGCCGTCGTCGGCCTGATCGTCCTCGTGGCGACCGGACTGCTGGACATCAACCAGACGCAGCCGGCGGAGGCGCCGCAAGTTTCCGTTACGGAAAACGGGGTCACGGCCAAGGGCGGCCAGGCACCGGCCTTTGACGTGGAAACCGGAACGGTCAGCGTCGGCTCGGAGCCGGCAAATGTGACGGTGGCGGTTCCGACGGTCCAGGTAAACCCGGCGGACGGCAATCAGGCCCAGCCCGCGACCACCAACACGGCGCAGTAGCCGAATCGACAGGGTATCGGTGGTGCGCTAGCCGCGCCGCGTGACCTTTCCTCTCCCGCTACCGATGCGCCGGGCGCTGGATCTCGCCCGCGAGGCAGGGGCGGATGGTGAAGTGCCCGTCGGCGCTGTCGTCACAAAAGGCAGCGAGATCATCGCTGAAGCTCGCAATTCGATGCGCGGCGGCCTCGATCCCACCGCGCACGCCGAAGTCGTCGCGATTCGAGCGGCGGCACTCAAGCTCGGCCAGCCCCGGCTCGACGGTTGCACGATCTGGGTCACGCTTGAGCCTTGCGCCATGTGCGCGGGGGCGATGGCGCTTGCTCGCGTGGAGGCGCTGCGATTCGGCGCTGACGACCCCAAGGGCGGGGGCGTCGTGCACGGTGCGCGCGTGTTCAGCCAGACGACCTGCCATCACCGACCAGACGTCCTGGGAGGAATCGGCGAAACCGAGTCGGCGGAACTGCTTCAGCGCTTCTTCGAAGAGCGGCGCTGACTAACCAACGTGAGCTAAATCCGATCCGCGCTTGTGAACAAAAGCGTGTGCGGGCATTTAACAGCCACGCCCATGAGCGATCCCTCCCCCATTCCCTGGTTCGACGTCATCATCATCTTCGCCTTGGTGGTGCTGAACGGCGCGTTCGCGATGAGCGAGCTTGCCATCGTTTCATCCCGTGAGGCGCGGCTCCGCGCGATGGCGAAGACTGGCAGCGCGGGCGCGAAGTACGCGCTCGACCTCGCCGCCCATCCTGGCCGCTTCCTCTCATCCGTCCAGATTGGGATCACGCTGATCGGCGTTCTCAACGGCGCCTATTCCGGCGCGACCCTCGGTGCGCCGATTGGCGAGCGGTTCGCAATGCTCGGCATTGCGGCGGAGACTGCAAGAACCATTGGGTTTGGCGTCGTAATCGTGCTGGTTACCTATGCTTCGCTGATCATTGGCGAACTCGTGCCGAAGCAGATTGCGCTTCGATCTCCCGAGAGCGTGGCGGTGATCGTCGCCCGGCCCATGACATGGATTTCCACTTTGACTGCGCCGCTGGTCTGGCTCCTCGACCGCTCGAGCGCGCTCATCTTCCGGATGCTCGGCTTGAACCGCGAATCGGAAAATATGGTCACTGCCGAAGAACTGCATTTGGTCGTTGCCGAAGCCCAGACTGCCGGCGTGCTGGAGGAAAGTGAACGTGCGATCATCTCCGGGATCGTCCGCCTCGCAGACCGGCCGGTCCGTGAGGTGATGACACCCCGGACCGACGTCGATTGGGTGGATGTGAACGCAACGCCTGACGAGATCCGGACGGCCGTCAAGGAAACGCCGCACAGCCGCATTCCCGTCGCGGACGGATCGGTCGAGAACATCGTCGGAGTCGTCCGGACGCGCGACCTGCTGGAAGCGCTGATGGACGGGCGTCCGCTCAACCTTCGCGAGCTGGCGCGGTCCGCACCGGTTATCCCGGACCTGATGGATGCGATGGATGCCTTGGCGGTGCTGCGCTCCGCAGACGTCCCGCTCGCCCTGGTTCACGACGAATATGGCCATTTCGACGGGATCGTGACGCCTGGGAGCATTCTGGCGGCGCTCGCCGGGGCCTTTGCCCACGACGTGGAAGATGAGGAGCCTCCGCTCGTCGAACGTGATGACGGCAGCTGGCTGGTATCCGGTGCGGCGAGTGCGGACCTCCTCGCCGATCGGTTGGGCGTGAACATGCCGCACGACCGGGACTTCTCGACAGTCGCGGGCTTCGCGCTTTCCGTCCTGAAACATCTGCCGCAGACCGGCGAGACATTCAGTTACGATGGCTGGAAGTTTGAAGTGGTCGATATGGACGGACGGAAGATCGACAAGCTGCTCGCCACGCGGCGCAAGAAGAAATCGCGCGAGCAGGAGCCCGCCGTGGTGGAACAGGACTAGGTCGCGGAAGGCAGGCCGCGTCGCCTTCGTCTGAAGTCCGGCTACAGCTTTCCGAAGCGGCTTTCGAACCCGTCAATGTCGCCCCGGGCGAGATAGTCGGCCTGCTCGATGACTCGATCCCGCTGCAATCGGCCCTTGAATGGGCCCAGTTGCGCATCGATGCGCTCGAGTTCCGCCGGCGTGAGCTTGGCGAGCTGGTCGAAGCGGTTGTAGCCGAGCGCGTGCAGCGCCTCCGCGAACTTGGGACCCACGCCTTTCATGCGGACGAATTCGTCCCGGGGCTCGTTGCCTGCGAGGACTTGATGAACCGGCGCCCTGAGGATCTCGCCCGCTACGTCGCTGGTCGCCGCAGCCGCCTCTCCAGCAAGACCGCGCCCTTCGGCTTCGGGTTTCGGATCGATCATGTGCGGGCGGAGCGGAGCAGTATCGGTCAACTGGACGCGCTGCCGCGGCCGCAGAAGCAGGAACGCCAGGAGCGCGATCACGACGACCGCAATGACGATCAGCCACAGATTACCGTCTAAATTCATCACCAACTCCACTGCGCATTCGAACGGCGCCGCAATTCGATCAGATAGGCTAGCAGCAGCCCAAGGCCAAAGCTGAGAAGCGCCGCAAGTTCCACTTCAAGAAGCATCGGCAATGTGGAGCCCGGCGAACTGTTGGCCCAGCGCACGCGGGCGACCCCGGGCACTTCGTTGAGGATCCTGACGAGCTCGCCGCGCTGGAAATTGTCCGCTGGTCCGCTGAGGACGAGCGTACGGCTGAGCGGGCGCCGTTCCACGACTGCCCGAACCGGCTCCATCTCGAAATCCACCAGAACCTGGCGCGTCTCCCGCTCGACGGTGTTTGCGAAGCGGCTGCCCGTGCCGACAGGTCCTTGCCAAATCCAGGCGATCGCCAGGATCGCGCCAACGCCTGCAGCCAGCGCCCAGCGGCCGCGTTTCCGGCGCCGGAATCCCACCGCGCCCGCGATGACGCCTGCCACGGCGGCCGCGACAATGACCGGCCAGTAGAGGTCCCAAAGAAAGCTCACTCGGTCACCGTCGTGTCGGCAGTGGCGCCTGTACGTTCCAGCTCCCGCCAGCCGATGTCCCTGCGGTGGAAACCGTCCGCGAAGTCGATCTGGTCGATGGCGCGATAGGCTCGCGCTCGGGCATTGGCGAACGTATCGGCCACCGCTGTCACGGCCAGCACGCGCCCGCCCTTGGCGACGAGGCCCTCGCCGGAACGCGCAGTGCCGGCGTGGAAAACAGTGACTCCAGGGACCTGCTCGGCCGCTTCGATCTCCCGAATGAGGCCGCCGCCCTTTGGAGTGCCGGGATATCCTTCCGCGGCTACGATGATCGTGACTGCAGACTGCTGAGAAAGCGCGGGCCGCACGTCCGCCAGCCGCCCTGTGGCCACCGAGTGCAGCAATTCGGCGAAGTCGCCTTCGATGCGCGGCATGATTGCTTCGCATTCGGGGTCCCCGAAGCGGACATTGTACTCGATCAGCTGCGGGCCATTGGCGGTCAGCATCAGGCCCGCGTAGAGCACGCCGGAGAAGGGCGTTCCGGCAGCCGCCATTGCCCGGGCGGTCGGCAGCACGATCTCCTCCATCGCCCGGTCGCTCGAGTTCCGGCGTGAGAACCGGCGCGGGCGTGTAAGCGCCCATCCCGCCGGTGTTCGGCCCGGTGTCGCCTTCGCCGACACGCTTGTGATCCTGCGCCGAGGCGAGCGCGATGGCCGTCTCGCCATCGACCAGCGCGAACAGGCTCGCTTCCTCGCCCTCGAGGAATTCCTCGATGACCAGTGGGCCGTCACCTGCGGCGTCGATCGCCGCTTCGGCTTCGTCGCGCGACATAGCGACCGTCACGCCCTTGCCGGCCGCCAGGCCGTCCGCCTTGATAACGACCGGAATCGTGAACTGCTTCAGCGCGTCACGGGCCGCCGCCGCAGTATCCACCCGGACGTAAGCGGCAGTGGGAATGCCGTTCGCGGCACACAGGTCCTTGGTGAAGCCCTTTGATCCCTCGAGCTGTGCCGCCGCAGCATTCGGACCAAAGACCGCAATTCCCGCCTCGCGCAGCGCGTCGGCAACTCCGGCCACGAGTGGTGCTTCGGGTCCAACGACGACCAGGTCGATCTGCCGCGCCCGCGCCAGCTCAGTCACGGCGGCTGGATCGCAGGGATCGATGGCAACGCACTCCGCCCATCGGGCAATGCCGGGATTCCCCGGCGCGGCGAGGAGCGCTTCACAGCTCGGCGATTGCCTCAGCCGCCACGCGAGAGCATCTTCACGGCCACCCGAACCCAAAAGCAGGATGTTCATGGATCTCCCCGAAGACAGCGGAAGCGGCCTGTTAGCCGACGCCAAGGCCGGCGACAACGCGCCCGCTTTGACGGTCACCGAGCTGTCGATGTCGCTCAAGCGGACGATTGAGACGTCCTACGGCCGAGTGCGCCTTCGCGGGGAGATTTCGGGCTTCAAGCGGCACGCCTCTGGGCACTGCTATTTCTCGCTGAAGGACGAGGGCGCCTGCATGGACGCAGTCGTCTGGCGCAGCAGCGCGCAGGGCCTCGCGTTCCGTCCGGAAGATGGCGCCGAGGTCATCGCGACCGGCAAGCTGACGACCTACCCGGGCCGCTCCAAGTATCAGATCGTCGTCGAGCGGATGGAGCTGGCGGGCGAGGGCGCGCTGATGGCGCTGCTCGACAAGCGCCGTCGGGCGCTTGGCGGCAGAAGGGCTCTTCGACGCAGGGCGCAAGCGGAAGCTGCCGTACCTTCCGCGCGTGATCGGCGTCGTGACGTCAGCGACCGGCGCCGTGATCCGTGACATCCTGCACAGGCTGGAGGATCGCTGCCCGACACACGTCATCGTCTGGCCGGTGCCGGTTCAGGGTGAGGGTGCATCGGCCAAGGTCGCGCAGGCAATTCGGGGATTCGGTGCGCTTCAGCCCGGCGGGCCCGTTCCGCGTCCCGACCTGCTGATCGTCGCTCGCGGCGGTGGCTCGATCGAGGACCTGTGGGCCTTCAACGAGGAGGAAGTCGTGCGGGCAGCCGCGGAATCGCCGATCCCGCTCATCTCGGCTGTGGGTCATGAAACCGACACGACTTTGATCGACTTCGCCTCGGACATGCGCGCGCCGACGCCGACGGCTGCGGCCGAATTGGCGGTGCCTGTCCGTGCCGAGCTGATGGCGCAGGTGGACGATCTGGGCCGCCGCTCCGCATCGTGCCTGACGGCTCACGCCAGGCGCGCCCGCGAGAGGCTCGACCTGACGGTGCACCGCTGGCCGCAGCCTGAGACTTTGTTCGCGCCGATGGGGCAGAAGGTCGACGATCTCGTCGGACGGCTGCCTCGCGCGCTTGCATCGCGGGCCGCTCACGCCCGGGCGGATCTCAGCTCGGTTGCGCCGCGACTGAGAGGCGAGCTGTTATCCGACAGAGTTGCAAGGGCGCAGGATCGTCTCACGTCCCTTTGGCGGCTCGCGGAGCTCGCTCATCCCGATCGGCCGCTGAAGCGGGGTTTCGCGCGAGTGACCGATCGCGAGGGCAGGACGCTGACCCATGCCGCGGAGGCGCAGGCCGCACGAGAGCTGAGGCTGCACTTCGGCGATGGAGCGGTCGATGCAACGACCAGTGCGAGCAAGTCGCCAACTCCCAACCCTCCGCCGCGGGTTGAGCGTCCGCGCCGCGCATCCTATGTCGCACCGCAACGGGGGCTGTTCGACGAGCCTGAGGAATAAACGATGCTGATGAGTGGAGCCGGGCGCGCGGCGCGCCTGCACTACCTTCCGGGGACCTTCCGCGTCCTGTCGAACGGGGACCATGTGATATGCGCCGTCACTGGAGCGCGCATCCCGCTGCACGAGCTGCGCTACTGGAGCGTCGAGCGGCAGGAAGCTTATGTCGACGCCAACGCCAGCGCAGAGGCCGAGAGGCGCGCGGGAGGCATTTAGGTAGTTCGTCGAAACGCCGTTGCGCGGATCCCTCTCCGAACTCAAAAGGCACTCCTCGCAGTAAGGAGTAGACTATGTCTATCCGTCTGTTGGCTATCGTTCTCGCGCTTGGCCTGCCCGTCGCAACCCCAGCCGTTGCCCTGGCGGGGGAAAGAAGCCTCCGCAGGCTTCAGGCAGCGATCCGAACGAAAAACTCTGCGAAAACATCACTGTGGTTGGCAGCCGTCTGGCGAAGAAGCGCGTCTGTGGAACGCGCGCGGAATGGGCGGATCGAAAGCTTCAGGACCGTCAAGCGGTCGAGAAAGCACAGACGAGTCCTTGCATGCTTACCCATAACGGCGGGAACGGGAAGCCGAGCTGCTGAGGCTCGCTACTCGGCTGCTTCCCTGACCGCTTCCTCTACCGGCGTGATGACCAGCCCGCCGTCACCTTCGTCGACCCGTACCGTCTGACCGTCCTTCAGCTGTCCGGCGATGATCATGTCGGCCAGCGGATCCTGCAGATACTTCTGAATCGCCCGCTTGAGCGGCCGCGCGCCGTAGACCGGATCGTAGCCGACACGTCCGAGCCAGGCGCGGGCGGCGTCGGTGAGTTCGATGCGGATCTTGCGGTCCTCGAGCAGCTTCTGCAGCCGCTTGACCTGGATATCGACGATCGGGCCCATGTGGGCGGCGCTGAGCCGGTGGAACAGGATGATCTCATCCAGCCGGTTCAGGAACTCGGGCCGGAAATGCGCCCGGACGACTTCCATGACCTGCGGCTCGACCTTCTCGGCCGGCTCGTCTTCGCCAAGCGAGGCCAGGTACTGCGAGCCGAGGTTCGAAGTGAGGATGATGATCGTGTTCGAAAAATCGACCGTGCGACCCTGACCGTCGGTCAGGCGACCGTCGTCGAGCACCTGCAGCAGGACGTTGAACACATCCGAGTGCGCCTTCTCGACCTCATCGAACAGTACGACCTGATAGGGGCGCCGGCGGACCGCTTCGGTCAGAACGCCGCCTTCCTCGTAGCCGACATAGCCGGGAGGAGCGCCGATCAGGCGCGCGACCGCGTGCTTTTCCATGAACTCCGACATGTCGATCCGGACCATCGCGTGCGGATCGTCGAACAGGAACTCGGCGAGCGCCTTGGTCAGCTCCGTCTTGCCGACGCCCGTGGGGCCTAGGAACAGGAAGGAGCCAAGTGGTCGGTTCGGATCCTGCAGGCCCGCGCGTGAGCGGCGAACGGCCGCAGAGACGGCCTTCACCGCATCATCCTGCCCGATCACGCGGGCTCCCAGCAGCTTCTCCATCTGGAGGAGCTTCTCGCGCTCGCCTTCCAGCATCCGCTCGACTGGAACGCCGGTCCAGCGGCTGACCACGCCCGCAATGTCCTCGGCTGTGACCTCCTCGCGGAGCATCGCGCCCTTCACCGCCGCCTGTGCCTCGGCGAGTTGTCGCTCCAGGTCGGGGATGCGCCCGTACTGCAGCTCGCCCGCCCTCGCGAGGTCGCCGTTCCTTTGAGCCTGCTCGAGCTCGATTCGGGCCGCGTCCAGCTGCTCCTTGATCTTGGCCTCGGCGGTGATCTTTTCCTTCTCCGCCTGCCAGCGCTGCGTCAGCTCCGCCGACTGCTGCTCCAGGTTCGCAAGCTCTTCCTCCAGGGTTTTCAGCCGCTCCTTCGACGCCGCGTCATTCTCCTTTTTCAGCGCCTCCCGCTCGATCTTGAGCTGGATGATGCGCCGGTCGAGATTCTCGATCTCTTCGGGCTTGGATTCCACCTCCATGCGGATGCGGCTCGCGGCCTCGTCCATGAGGTCGATCGCCTTGTCGGGCAGGAAGCGGTCGGTGATGTAGCGGTTGCTGAGCGTCGCTGCGGCGACCAGCGCGCCATCGGTGATGCGCACGCCGTGGTGAAGCTCGTACTTCTCCTTCAGCCCGCGCAGGATCGAAATCGTGTCGGGGACGCTCGGTTCGCCGACGAACACCGGCTGGAACCTCCGCTCCAGCGCCGCATCCTTCTCGATATGCTTGCGATATTCGTCGAGGGTAGTCGCGCCTATGCAGTGCAACTCGCCACGCGCAAGCGAGGGCTTCAGCAGATTGCTCGCATCCATCGCGCCCTCGGCTTTACCGGCGCCGACTAGCGTGTGCATCTCGTCGATGAAGAGGATGATCTCGCCGGCGGCCTGCTTCACCTCGTCGAGCACGCCCTTCAGGCGCTCCTCGAACTCGCCGCGATACTTCGCGCCGGCAATCAGGGAGCCCATGTCGAGCGACAGCAGGCGCTTGTCCTTGATGCCGTCGGGAACGTCGCCGTTCGTGATGCGCAGGGCGAGGCCCTCGGCGATGGCCGTCTTGCCCACGCCCGGCTCGCCTATGAGTACTGGATTGTTCTTGGTGCGTCGGGCGAGAACCTGAATCGTGCGGCGGATTTCCTCGTCGCGGCCGATGACCGGGTCGAGCTTTCCTTCGCGAGCCGCCTCGGTCAGGTCGCGAGCGTACTTCTTCAGTGCGTCGTAGCGGTCCTCGGCCGACTGCGTGTCCGCCGTCCGGCCGCCGCGCAGCTTGTCGATCGCCGCGTTCAGGTTCTGCGGGGTGACTCCTGCTTCGCGAGAGAGCATCTCCAACGTCCGAGCCCTTGGCCAGCGCCATGGCGAGCAGGATCCGCTCTACCGTCACGTAGCTATCGCCGGCCTTCTGCGCGATCTGTTCGGCCTGATCGAGAATTCGGATCGTGTCCCCGTCCAGCGCCGGAGCCTGTGTCGCGCCGCTGCCCGTCACGGACGGGATCTTGGCTACAAGCGCGTCGGCTTCGAGTTTTGCGGCTTTGGGATCGCCGCCGGCGGCCTGGATGAGCCCTGCGGCCATGCCCTCCTCGTCGTCGAGAAGCGCCTTCAACAGATGTGCAGGCGCAATTCGCTGATGATGTTCGCGAACGGCAATCGTCTGGGCCGCCTGGAGGAAGCCACGCGCACGATCGGTGAGTTTCTCAAGGTCCATCGAACAACCCCTCTGTCCTGGGGCGGATATGGTGTGGTTCCAAGACCACACAAGGGCAATTCGTCAGCGTTGCTGCGGCTGAGTTTCGCTCGTCGGAGGGCTGGTCAGGATCGGCCCGTAAACGGCATGCGGCGCGGCATTCACAGGCGCCAGCGGGTCGACGGCCGGAACGGGGGCGCTCGTTGTCGTGGTTGTTGCCGCCACCGGCTGGGTCTGCGGCGGAAGCGCCACCGTGAGTGTGTCCACAGGCCGAACGATTGCCGGACAACTGGCAACATTCGGATCTGCTCCCCAGCGGCGGTACTTGGTCGTGTCCACGTGAAAGCGAATAAAGGCGTAGAAGCCTAGGCCGACATCATATGCCGTGCCGCGCCGTGCATGGACGGCGCACATCCTGCGCATCAATTCCTCGCGCGTCGTCTGGCGGAGCGGTATGAGGTCTATGGCCGAATAATGCTTGTGCGCGCTTTCGGGAGCACCGCCGGCGCAGCTGTTGAGATGCGGATTGCGGTAGGCCGATACGGGTTCGACCGGACCAACCGTTGGGATCACATAATCGTGGATGTAGCGAAGCGTCTGAACGATGTTCGGCCATTCAGCGAGGGGCGGGACCTCGAACGGCGCCCCGCCGCAGCGCTGCCATGACGTTGCGGTGCGCAGCAGCTGCCAGGTCGGAACGATGCCCAGAGACGCCGTATTGCGCGAGATAGTCGTTGAAGCCCTTCACACCCGCTGCGTGCCGAAGGCTCGCGCTGTACCAATTGCGATAGCCAAGCTCGTCCTGGCCGATCGTGATGTAGGGGGCCGCCGGGTTCCACACTGCCGGCTGGGGAGCAGGCATGACCGGAGCCACCTGGGCAGCTGCGGGACAGGCCGCAAACAGCAATAAGCTAGAAATCCAACGCATTGCGACCATGATACTCGCCCGGTCCGGCTTGCAAAGCGCTGAATGGCACAGCACTGTCGCAGGAATGGACCGACCCATCGAAGTCGACCTGCCGCACAAGCTGGGCCGGGAAGAAGCCCGACGGCGGATCGCAGGCAATGTGCACAAGCTCAGCGACCACATCCCTGGCGGCGCCGCGGACGTGAAGTCGAACTGGGTGGGCGACCAGCTCAACCTGGACATCACCGCAATGGGCCAGACGGTCGCGGCGCAAATCGACGTGGAGGAAACAAAGGTACGCTGCCGCGTGATGCTACCCGGCCTGCTCGCGCTTTTCGCCGCGCCGATCGAGGCGGCGCTGAACCGCAAGGGCAGCGATCTCCTGCTCGAAGACCGGAGCAAGAAGCGCTAATGCGCCACTTCGCCGTGGTCGGATCGGGGCCGGCGGGCTTCTACACCGCGGAGGCGCTCGAAAAGGCGTATGGCGAGCAGGCTCGGATCGACATCATCGATCGCTATGCCGTTCCTTATGGGCTGATCCGCTTCGGCGTCGCCCCGGACCACCAGTCGCTGAAAGCGGTCAGCAAGCGCTACGACAAAGTCGCGGACAGCGCAGGCGTCGATTTCATCGGCAATGTGACGGTCGGCAAGGACGTGTCGGTCGCGGAACTGCTTGAGTTGTACGACGCCGTGATCCTTGCCATCGGTGCGCCGCACGATCGCAAGCTCGGCATCCCAGGCGAAGAGCTTCCGGGCGTGGTCGGGTCCGCTCAGTTCGTGGGCTGGTACAATGGACATCCGGAGTTCGCCGACCTAGATCCGCCGCTAGAAGGCACGCATGCTGCGGTTATCGGCAATGGGAATGTGGCGCTCGATTGCGCTCGTATCCTGTCCAAGACGCAAAGCGAATTCGAAGGGTCGGACATTGTCGGGCACGCTTTGGATGCACTCGACGCTTCGGCGATCCGGACCGTGACGATCCTCGGCCGGCGCGGACCCCATCAGATCGCCATGACGCCCAAGGAACTCGGCGAACTCGGCCACCTTGCAGATGCTGCACCGGTCGTCGAAGCGGGCGACTTCCCGCCGGTGGAGTCCGACGATGCGCTGGAACCAGGGCACCGCAAGTCGATCACGATCCTTCGCGAATTCGCGGCGACGGCTCCCGACGATGGGAAGCACAAACGCATGGTGTTCGACTTCTTCGCCAAACCGTTGCGGATCGAAGGCGATGGCCGGGCCGAGCGGATTGTCGTGGAGCGCACCGAACTGGACGAGAATGGCGCCGCTCGCGGCACCGGCGAGACCTACGAAGTTCCCGCCTCCCTGATCGTAAGCGCCATAGGCTATTCGACTCCGCCCATCGAAGGCGTGCCGTACGACGAGCGAGGCGGAAAATTTCGTAACGAGCGGGGGGTTGTCGGCGATCGGCTCTACGCCGTCGGCTGGGCGCGGCGGGGTCCAACCGGCACCATCGGGACAAATCGCCCTGACGGCTACGAGGTGGCGGAGCAGGTCGCGGCAGCGATGCCGGCGGGAAGTGCGAGCGATCGGGCAGGGGCAGAGGGTCTGAAGCGTCTTCTGGCTAAGCGCGGGGTAATGGCGACAGACTATGACGACTGGCGCAAGATCGAGGAAACGGAGGTCGGCCGCGCTCGCCCGGGAAGTCCGCGCGAGAAGTTCGTTCGGGTCGAGGATTGGCTTGCCGCCCTCGGCCGTTGATTGCGTCGGGCGGCGGGCTCAGGACGTGGGTTGCCTTCCTGTGAACCCCCATCTATCTAGCCGCGGCCTTGGCTCCCGCCGCGACCGCAAGTCGCACCTCAAGCGGGTTCCGGTCGGGGAGTAGCTCAGCCTGGTAGAGCACTGTCTTCGGGAGGCAGGGGCCGGAGGTTCGAATCCTCTCTCCCCGACCATTCTTTTCGCCGCGAGCAGCGGTTCGAAACTAAGTCGCGAAGCTTGGGTCCAGGCGGTATGCCTTCCGCTTGAGCGCGGGCCACGCAAGCAGGTTTGCGGCGAGCGCGACCCCCACCTGACCCTGCTCGGCGGTGATCTCCGGCGCGCCCTGCGGCGGGTTATTGATGCTGCTGCCCGCTGAAAGCGCCATGATCTGGGCCTGGCACGCGCGCTCGAGGAAATAGAGGCGCACGAAGCACTCGCCGACGGTCTTGCCGACGGCGAGGGTGCCATGATTGCGCAGGATCATCGCGTTCTTGGCGCCAAGGTCGGCGACCAGCCGCTCCCGCTCGCTGAGATCGACCGCAACGCCCTCATAATCGTGGAACGCGACGTCTGCGCGGACGAGCATCGCCGTCTGCGTGAGCGGCAAAAGCCCCTCCTGGTGAGCGGACACAGCCTGGCCGGCCGGCGTGTGCAAATGCATGACGGCGTGCGCGTCGTCTCGGGCCATGTGGATCGCCGAATGAATCGTGAAACCGGCAGGATTCGTGATGAACGGGGTCAGATCGACAGGATTGCCGTTCACGTCGACCTTCACCAGCGACGATGCGGTCACTTCCTCGAACATCAGCTGGTAGGGATTGAGCAGGAAGTGATGATCCGGCCCCGGAACACGCGCCGAGAGGTGTGTGAAGATCAGGTCGTCCCAACCGTAATAGGCAACCATGCGATAGGCGGCAGCGAGATCCTCGCGGACCGCCCACTCCTCCTCGCTTACCTTGCCCTTGAGCGACGGGATTTCGATGGAATCCAGCGCCTTGGTCTCACCCATGCCCCGATTGATGGCGTCGACACGGTTCATTTCGCCTGCTCCTGCCGGTCCGGATGTGCTGCCGCGAAGGCTTCCATCCTAGACGCATTCTCGTCCGCGCGCAGCAATGTCGGATAGTCGTCGAGCGGAACGTGGAAGCGGCGCGCGTTGTAGAGCTGCGGAACGAGGCAGACGTCGGCTCCGGTCGGCGCATCGCCGAAGAGGAACTTGCCGGCTTGCGGCGCCGCCATGGCCTCAAGCGCGGGCAGACCTTCGCCGATCCAGTGCGCGTACCAGGTATCGCGCTGCTCCTGGCTGAGGCCGAGCGCTCCGTCGAGATATTTGAGGACGCGAAGATTGTTGAGCGGGTGGATGTCGCAGGCAACGACCATCGACATGGCCACGACATGCGCGCGCTCGGCGGCAAGCGCCGGAATGAGTGGCTGATTCTGGAAACGCAGGTCGAGATAGTTGATGATCGCCAGGCTCTGCACGAGCCGATGCCCGTCGATCTCCAGCATCGGTACGAAGCCCTGCGGATTGAGGGCGCGATACTCGTCGGACTTCTGCTCGTTATCGAGCAGGTTCACCGGCCGGCTCTCATAATCGATGCCCTTGAGGTTCAACGCGATGCGGACGCGGTAGGCGGCGGACGACCTGTAATAGTCGTATAGGATCGGTCGGGACATGTGGCGCCGGGCTTAGCCCCTGCATGTCGGATGCAGCAAGGTCGACGGTCGAAGCGTTATGCCCGCATGCCTTCCACCGTCATACGTCGTTTCATGTACGTGCCCGACAGAAGCGAACTCACGGTCGAGTTCGTGTCCGGGCGGCGGTATGTCTACTCGGAAGTGCCGGCGGAAGACGTGCAGGCCTTCCGCTCGGCATTCTCGAAGGGGTCGCACTTCAATCGGCACATTCGCGATCGCTTCCCGTGCCGCGAGCTTGCGCTGACCGACGAGGGCTGAAGCTAGTCCTCGTTTTCCTCGGTCTGGAAGATACTCTCCACCGCATCGAGCCGCGCCGACAGGCGGACGTTGTCGCCTTCAACCTCCGCGATGAGGCCCGCGGGAATGTAATGGTGATGACCTTCGTGCGATCCGGCGCCGCTGCTGTCGCGGGTAAGCTTGATGCGATCGCCTTCGATACGGTCGACCTTACCGAGTGGCGTTCCTTCGGCGTCGATGACCTGCATGTGCTCGCGGACTTGGTCGAGGCTGCTCATTGGTGTCTCCTGATCTCGTGGGGGGACTTGAACTCACGGGCGCGCATCTGCGCCCCGCCATGTGTCGCCAGACGGATACTATTGTGACGGGACGGTGTCGCCTCCGGTACCGCTGCCTCTATCGCTGCTCGGCCCGGTCGGCTCTTCCGGCATTGTGTCACCGAGTTCGCCCTGCTCCGTAGCAGGAGCGGTGCCCGGCGTGATGTTCCCGGTGCCGGCGTTGGCGACCTGTTCGGGCGCTTCGCCGCGTTCCGAGAGGTTCTGCTCCTGCTCCGTGGGACCGCCACTACAGGCGGCGACGAGTAATAGAGCCGGGAAGACGAGCGCGCTTTGCATGAAATATCTCCGCATGTGCGAGGAAGCCGCGCGCGGCGCAAAGGTTCCACCCGGCGGAACCGCCGAACTGATGGGTCGTTCGTTACGCCAATAAAACAGGTTTGAGAGGGAGGTTCAGTATGGCGGACGATCGTGATGAAGTGGAACGCACGACCGTAATCGAGACGAATGGCGGTGGCGGAGGCGGGGGTGTCCTCGCCGTCGTGCTGCTGATCATCGTCATCCTCGTTCTCCTTTTCCTTTTCCGCGACCAGCTTGGCTTCGGTGCGGACAAAACCGAGATTACGGTTCCCGACGAGATCAACGTCAACGTCAACTAAGCACTGCTGGAAACGCGCGGTAGGCGAGTCCCGCGCGCCGCGGGCGCAGTTCCAACAGGGGCTGCGCCCGTTTGAACTTGTGAGCCTCAGGCTCTAACGCGGCCTGATGCAGGGAAGTGATCTCCGCTACTTGAGCGGCTTCGGTGGCCATTTCGAAACGGAGGCTGTCGAGGGCGCGCTTCCGAATGGGCGCAATAGCCCGCAGCGACCTCCTTTCGGTCTGTATGCCGAGCAGCTTTCGGGAACCGCGTTCACCGCCCCTCGCCACGAAAATCGCCGCAGCTGGCTGTACCGCCTGCGTCCGACCGCCGATCATCGGCCGTTCGCTCGGTACGAAGGTGCAAAGCTGTTCGCTCCGGGTACGGTCGAGGAGCCGCTGGCACCGAACCGCCTGCGCTGGGATCCGCCGTCCGATCTGCCGGCTGGAGCCGACTTCGTAGACGGCATGGTCACCATGCTCGCCAATCGCGATCCTGCCGATCTCGAGGGCGTCGCGATCCATCAGTATCGCGCAAGCAAGTCGATGGAGCGGCGCGTGTTCGTCAATGCCGACGGCGAGCTGCTCATCATTCCTCAGTCGGGAGCCTTGCGGCTGGCGACCGAGCTCGGCCGGATCGACGTCTCGCCGGGGCAAGTCGCGCTCGATCCCGCGCGGCGTGAAGTTCCGCGTCGAGGTCGACGGCGAGGCGCTCGGCTATGTGGCCGAGAACCACGGACTGCCGCTGCGATTGCCGGAGCTTGGGCCGATCGGGTCGAACGGCCTAGCCAACGCCCGCGATTTCGAGACGCCAATTGCCTGGTTCGAAGATCGCGACGAGCCGACGGAAGTCGTCCAGAAATATCTCGGAAGCCTGTGGACGACGACGCTCGACCATTCGCCGCTCGATGTCGTTGCATGGCACGGCAATTACGCCCCGTGGCGCTACGATCTGCGGCTGTTCAACACGATGGGGTCGATCAGCTTCGACCATCCCGATCCGTCGATCTTCACCGTCCTGACCAGCCCGAGCAACGTGCCCGGACGAGCCAATGCGGATTTCGTAATTTTCCCGCCGCGATGGATGGTGGCCGAGGATACATTCCGGCCGCCATGGTTTCACCGTAACGTGATGAGCGAGGCGATGGGCCTGATCTACGGTGCGTATGACGCGAAGGCCGATGGCTTCGCTCCCGGCGGGCTCAGCCTGCACAATCTGATGAGTGGACATGGTCCCGACGTCGAGAGCTGGAGGAAGGCCAGCGAGGCGGAGCTCAAGCCGGCCAAGATCGACAATACGCTCGCCTTCATGGTCGAGACTTGCTGGCCCTATCGCCCGACCCAGTTCGCGATGGATCGCGCGCAACCCGACTATGACCTGGCGTGGGCTGGTTTCCCCAAGGCGAAGCTGCCGCAGGCAATGATCGACGAAACGCACGATCCGGATCGCACAAGCTGGGTGAGCGGCGCGGAACCGGGAAGCGACTTTCCGGTGCAGAACCTGCCGCTCGGCATTTTCTCGGAAGCGAAAGGCTTGCGTCGGCCCGGCGTTGCGATCGGCGACTATGTCCTCGACCTCGCGGCGGTTTCCGACCTGCTCGACGAGGAATGGCGGGCGGACCTGTCGCAGCCGGTGCTCAATGCCTGGTTGTCGCGCGGGCCGGAGGATCACCGCGCATTGCGCCATCGGCTTTCGGAAATCCTCAGCGACGAACGGTATCGCGACGACGTCGAGATGTACCTGATCGGACAGAGCGAGGTGCGGATGCACGTCCCATGCCTGATCGGCGACTACACCGATTTCTACGTCGGAATTCACCACGCAACCAATGTCGGGAAGCAGTTCCGGCCCGACGCTCCGCTGCTGCCGAACTACAAATATGTGCCCATCGGCTATCACGGGCGGGCAAGCTCGGTCCGGGCTTCGGGCGAGCCGGTCATACGCCCCAGCGGGCAGCGCAAGCCGCCCGAAGCGGAGGCACCCGAATATGGCCCGAGCCGCCGTCTCGATTACGAGCTGGAACTCGGCATGTGGATCGGACGCGGGAACGACCTTGGGCAGCCAATCCCGATCGGCGAAGCGGGCGACCATATCGCCGGTTTTTGCCTGCTCAACGACTGGTCGGCGCGCGACCTGCAGGCTTGGGAATATCAGCCGCTCGGACCGTTCCTTGCCAAGAACTTCCTGACGAGCATTTCGCCCTGGGTCGTGAGCGGCGACGCGCTCGCGCCGTTCCGGACGCCGATGCCGCCTCGGCCGGAAGGGGATCCGGTGCCGCTGCCGTATCTGGACGATGCTTCTGACCGCGAGCTCGGTGGCCTGGAATATCCAGCTTGAAGTCACGCTTTCGACCGAGACGATGCGCCGGAAAGGCATCGCGCCGCACGTCCTTTCGCGAGGACGGGCCGACGCTGCCATGTACTGGAGCGCGGCGCAGATCGTTGCGCATCATTCGTCCAACGGATGCAATTTGCAGGCTGGCGATCTGATCGGGACCGGCACGCTGTCGACCGACAACGATGAGGGGCTGGGCTCGCTCCTAGAGATCAGCCGGGGCGGAAAGCAGCCGATCGAACTCGCCGGCGTCGAGAAGCGCAGCTTTCTTGAAGACGGCGACGAGGTGACGCTTCGCGCTTGGTGCGAGCGGGACGGCGCGGTGCGGATTGGTCTTGGTGAGTGCGTGGGGCGCGTTCAGCCTACAGTCGCTTAACGCAGCGCATGCGGGCGTCACGGCCAATGGTCCGTGTAACTTTATTTCCGCGCCACACGTATTAAGCAGCACATGACCGATAGCTCCACCACCCGACGCGGACTCCTTGGCCTTGCCGCCGCAGGCTCGATCTCGGCCATCCTTTTCGCGCGCGCAGGGTCGGCAAAGCCGCCGTCCGCCTTCCCATTGACCAAAGCACCCGCGGAGTGGCGGCGTGTTCTGGGGCCGGAGCGCTATCATATCCTGCGCGAGGCGGGCACGGAGCGGCCCTATTCGAGTCCGCTCAACAAGGAGCATCGCAAGGGCCTGTTCGGCTGCGCGGGATGCGGACTTCCGCTTTTCAGCTCGACGACCAAGTTCGACAGCCGCACGGGCTGGCCGAGCTTCTACCGGGCGCTCCCCAATGCGATCGTCACCAAGTCAGATCGCAGCCTGCTGATGGAGCGGACGGAGGTCTTGTGCCGCCGCTGCGGCGGGCATTTGGGTCACGTGTTCGAGGACGGGCCGAAGCCGACCGGGCTTCGCTACTGCATGAACGGACTTGCCCTGATCTTCCGGCCGTCATGATCACATGCTGATCGCACTCCTCGCCTTCTTCGGCGGCATGCTGACGATCGTCAGCCCCTGCATCCTGCCGGTCCTGCCGTTCGTTTTCGCTCGTGCCGACCGCAGCTTCGCGCGCGGCGCCTTGCCCTTGCTTGCGGGCATGGCGCTGACATTCGCAGTCGTGGCAACGCTTGCGGCTGTCGGCGGGAGTTGGGCAGTCAAGGCGAACGAGGCGGGGCGGTGGGCTGCGCTGGCATTGTTGGCGCTGTTTGGGCTGGCGCTCGTTTTTCCGGCCTTGTCCGACCGCGCAACGCGCCCATTGGTCGCGCTGGGCTCAAGGCTTTCCGAAAGGCGCAGCGAAGAATCGATCTGGTCTTCGCTGGTTCTGGGCGTCGCGACCGGACTGCTCTGGGCGCCATGTGCCGGGCCGATCCTCGGGATCATATTCACCGCTGCCGCGATCCAGGGCGCGACGCTTGGCACGACCCTCTTGCTGCTGGCCTACGCACTTGGAGCCGCGACTTCACTGGCGCTGGCCCTGCTCGTCGGGGGCAAGGTCTATGCCCGGATGAAGGGCTCGCTCCACGCGACCGAATGGGTGCGGCGCGTGCTCGGCGTCCTGGTGATCGCGGGCGTGGCGGCAATTGCGCTCGGCCTCGACACGAGCGTGCTGGCCAAGCTGTCGAGCACGCAAACGGCGTCGCTCGAAACCAGTCTGGCGAAGAAACTTGGTCTTGGCGGGGCGGAGGCCACCGATGCGAAGGTCGGCGTAGGCGGACGGCTCGAGCTGCCGATTGAGGGCCAGCTGCCTTCGCTCGACGCGCTCGGCCCGTGGATCAATAGCGCCGGCCTCACACGCGAGCAGCTCAAGGGGAAGGTCGTCCTTATCGACTTCTGGACCTACAGCTGCATCAACTGCATCCGCTCGATCCCCTACGTCCGCGCCTGGCACGACGCCTATGCCGACGACGGACTGGTAGTGATCGGCATTCACGCGCCGGAATTCGCCTTCGAGCGCAATCCCGACAATGTGCGTCAGGCTGTCAAGGATCTGAACATCCGCTACCCCGTCGCGCTCGACAATAAGCTGGTGGTGTGGACGGCGCTCGAGAACAATTACTGGCCGGCGCACTACTTCTTCGATGCGCAAGGCCGGCAGCGCTATCACCACTTCGGCGAGGGCCGTTACGCACAATCCGAGAAGGTCATTCGCCAATTGCTGGCCGAGGCGGGACGCGCTCCCAAGACCGCGCGAATGGCGCAGGGCACCACGCGCGGAGCGGAGGCTGCCGCGGCGATCGCGAGCATCAGGTCGCCGGAGACTTATGTCGGTTACTGGCGTGCGGATCGGTTCGTGTCGCCGGGCGGCCAGCTCAGGGATGCGGCCAAGACCTATGCGGCAGCGCCGCTGAAGCTCAACGACTGGGCGCTCGAAGGGAATTGGACGGTCGGTCGCCAGAGCGCGGTGACTGAACGCGCCTGGCGGAGCGATCTCTTACCGCTTCCATTCGCGCGATCTGCATCTCGTGCTGGCTGCGCCGAAGGCGGCGCGCTTCAGGATCACGATCGACGGAAAAGCCCCGGGCGCAGACGCGGGAGTCGATGTGAAGCCTGACGGGACTGGGACCATCACCAATGAGCGGCTGTATCAGCTCGTCCGGCAGAAGGGCGAAATCCGCGATCGCACCTTCCGGATCGAGTTTCTCGATCCGGGCGTGGAGGCATTTGCCTTCACCTTCGGCTGATCAGCGCTCGTTGTCCCAGATCATGGAGATGATCTTCCAGCCCTCGTCTGGGTGGCGGAAGAGCTGGATCGAGTTGATCCCGCGGCGTTCCACGCTGTCGTCGTCCGGCGAGGTCCGCGCTTCGTAATTGCTCCACACGTGCGCCATGTTGCCGAACACGTCGATGCGCCGACCCGTCTCGACCTCATAGAAGGGGTTGGCGCTGAAGAAGGGCGTGGTGTTCTCGGCATATTCGTCGAGGCCCATCATCTTCATCGCGGGGCGTTGCTGCTCGTCGACCCAGGTCCGCACCTGCCGCGCTTCGGGCAGGAAGCTGTTGCGCTGCCGCGACCAGTCGCGCGGACCGGCGGGGCCGGAGATCATCGCGTACATCTCGTCGATGACGGCGCCGATGGCGTCTTCGTCGCTCATGCCTTCGTCTCCTCGCTCACCCGGGTCATCGCCAATGCCGCGAGGACCAGGACAACGGCCGCGAACGCCATCGTCCAGATCGGCTGGTCGGGGAAGGCGGCCTTCATGATCGAACCCATTACCGTCGCCACCAGCAGCTGCGGGACGACGATGAAGATGTTGAACAGGCCCATGTAGATGCCGAGCTTTCGCTGCGGCAGGCTCGAAGCGAGGATGGCGTAGGGCATGGCCAGGATTGATGCCCAGGCGATGCCGACGCCGACCTCGGTCAGGATCAGCCACTGCGGATCGCGGATGAAGAAGAAGCTCGAGAAAGGCGACTGCGCCGACGAGCAGGCAGGCCATGTGCGTTCGAGCCTTGCCGATGCGGCTGCTCAGCCAGGGCAGAAGGGTCAACGCCGCAACTGCCGCCACGCCATTGTAGACCGCAAACAATGTTCCGACCCGGTTTGCTGCATCCTGATAGCCCGAGCTGTCCGGATCGGCCGAACCGTAGAAATACTGGGCGACGACGGGCGTCGTGTAGATCCACATCATGAACAGCGCGGACCAGCTGAAGAACTGGACCAACGCGAGCCGCTTCATGATCGGCGGCATGCCCGCGAAATCGCCAACGATGTGCGCCAGCATGTTCGTCGTGCTTCCGCCCCGTGCGAGCGAGATGGCGATGATGCTGGCAAGTCCGTAGGTGATCAGCAGCCCGCCGAGCAGGTACATTTCCTTTTCGAGGCCGATTTCCTCGACGCCGATGATCACCAACGCACCGGCGGCGATCCAGATGAAGCTCGTCCCGAATGTTCGCGCGGCCAACGCACGGATCGTGGAGTCCGCATCGGGGTGATCGGCCGTCTCGCCGAACGAGGCCATTTCGTCGGGCGAATATTCTTTCGTGGTGAGGACGGTCCAAAGGACCGCGACAAAGAGGGCGGCTCCACCGATCCAGAAGGCGTAGCGAACGGTATCGGGAATGCCGCCGCTTGGAGCGACATTCGACACGCCGGCAAGTTCCAGCGCCGGTGGAATCAGCGAGCCCAGTACCGCGCCAGCACCGATGAAGGCGGTCTGCACGGCATAGCCGGCAGTGTGCTGATCCCTGCGCAGCATGTCGCCGACGAAGGCGCGGAACGGCTCCATCGAAATGTTGAGGCTGGCGTCGAGGACCCAGAGCAGCATCGCCGCGAACAGCAGGACCGGCGCAAGCGGCATCAGGAACAGCGACAGCGCGGCAAGGATCGCGCCGAGCAGGAAATAGGGTCGGCGGCGTCCCAGGCGGCCAAGCCAAGTCTTGTCCGACATGTGCCCGATGATCGGCTGGACGAGCAGTCCCGTCAGCGGCGCCGCGACCCAGAGCGCGGGCAAATCGTCCAGGCTCGATCCAAGCGACTGGAAGATACGCGACATGTTCGCATTCTGCAGCGCGAAGCCGATCTGGATTCCGAAGAACCCGAACGAAATATTCCACAGTCCGGCAAAACTCTGCCGGGGCTTCTCAACTGGCTGCATGCTCGCTCTCTCCCGCCCTCGCGGGCGCAAGCTGGCAGAACAATTGCTGTGGGACAACGCGTCCAATCAAGCCGAGCGGCTGGACTCCCGAACGACGAGCTGGACAGGGAGAAGCTGGCTGCGCGCGTTGCCGAGCTCGACCGCTTCCACCGCGGCTTCGATCAATGTTTCGCCGGCAGCGTGGGGGTCCTGGCGGACGGTGCTGAGGGGCGGACTGGCAAGCTTCGCGGCCGGAATGTCGTCGAAGCCGACGATCGCGACTTCACCCGGGATTGCCCGGCCAAGCCTTTGCAGCGCGTGCATCGCGCCGATGCCGGCGACGTCGCAGGCGGCAAAAATGGCGTCGAATTCGACGTCCCGGCGCCGCAGTTCGGCGATTGCGTCGAGACCTGCCTGCTCGCTGGGGTCGGCATCGACCTGCAGGCGCGGATCGGGTTCGATTCCTGCCGCCCGCAACGCCCGGCAATAGCCGCGCCAGCGATCATGGAACTCCTGGAATCCGCGATCGGCGATCCCGATGAAGGCGATCTTGCGGCGACCGTTTTCGAGGAGATGCTGGGTCGCATCGAACCCGCCTTGCTCGTTGTCCGATCCGATCGTCGCGCCGAGCGTGGCGCCCGGGGTCGATCCCCAGCGAACGAAATGCGTCCCCCGCTCGACCAGCCTCTGGAGAAGTGGCTCGGACTGATAATAATCGCCGTAGCCCAGCAGAATGATCCCGTCCGCCTTGTGCGTCTCGGCATAATCCCCGTGCCAGTCCGACGAGAGTTGCTGGAAGGAAATGAGAAGGTCGTAGCCGGTGTCCGCGCACTTGCGGACCATCGAGCCGAGCATCGAAAGATAGAATGGATTGATTAGCCCTCCATCGGCGCTGGCTTCCTCGAACAGGAGCGCGAGCGTCCTAGACCGGCTCCGTCGGAGCCCGGAGGCGTTCTTGTCGACCTTGTAGTTGAGCTGTTCCGCGGCCGCGATCACACGGGCACGCGTTTCGGCACTGACCGACGGGTTGTTGTTCAGCGCGCGCGAGACCGTCGGCTGCGAGACGCCGGCGAGCGCTGCGATGTCGAATGAGGTTGGTCGCCTCTGCATTTTCTCCCCGAGAACAAATTAGGCCCGCTGAATACGTATGTATAGCCGCCGACCCGCTTCCGCATGCCGAAACGTCTGATATCCCACACAGTCGGGAGAGGGCCTAGCGCCCCGACAGGATTCATCACGGCCGGGGAAAGCCGTGCATCAGGGGGATACATTGATGATCAGCATTTCTTCGCGCCTGCGTTTGGCGTCTGCGGCGAGCCCGTTCGCGCTCGCCCTGAGCCTCGCCACGGCGTCGCCGGCTTATGCGCAGACGGAGGCTGCGGATCCCGCGGCTGAAGCGGCCGCTGCTGCCGATGAAACAACGAACGCTCCTGCCGACGAGGCGGCTGCCACAGAGGAAGAGATCGTCGTCACAGGTTTTCGTGGCGCCCTGCAAAGCGCAGTCAACACCAAGAAGCGCAATGACCAGATCGTAGAATCAGTTTCGGCTGAAGACATTGGCAAGCTTCCGGATGCGTCCATTTCCGAATCGATCGCGCGTCTGCCCGGCTTGACGTCCCAGCGCATCGCCGGCGCGGGCAGGAGTTCGCTAATCACGGTCCGTGGTCTTGGTCCGGATTTCACGACGACGACGCTGAATGGCCGCCTGCAGACTTCGACCAACGACGTGCGCGCCGTAGAATATGATCAATATCCGTCCGAAATCGTCAGCGCCGTTGATGTCTACAAGACGCCCAACGCGCGTCTGATCGGACAGGGGCTCGCATCGACCGTCGACATTCGGACTATCCGTCCACTCGCGCACGGCCAGCGTGTCATCGCCGTAGGCGTCAAGGGCATCTACGCCGACATGGGCAAGCTCAACCCGGACAGCAAGAAGTTCGGCTACCGCGTCAACGGCACATATGTGGATCAGTTCGCGGACGACCGCCTGGGCGTCGCCTTCTCGGTCGCGTACGTCGACGAGCCTTATCAGACGAAGGAAGAGCGCTCCTGGGGTTATCCGACTGACGCTGCGGGATTGGCGGGTATTGGCGTGATAGGCGGCTTGGAGAGCTACAACACGTCGACGCAGTTCAAGCGCCTAGGACTGACTGGAACGATTCAGTACGAATTTTCACCGGAACTGACGGCCACGCTCGACGGCTTCTATTCGAAGTTCAAGGAAGACCAGGTTCGCCGCGGCGTCGAAATTCCGCTGCAGTGGGGCGGCGCGACTCTGTCCAATGCAACTGTCGAAGATGGTCTGGTCACCAGCGGTACATTCACCAATGTCCCGGCGGTGGTGAACAACAAGGCGGCCGAACGTCACGCGGATCTATACTCTTTCGGCGGCAACCTCACCTACAAGGGCAGCACTGGCTGGAACGCCATGTTCGACCTGGGCTGGTCGAAGACGGACCGTCGCGAAACCGATCTGCAGACGAACGCGGGCACCGGCCCGGGCGGCCTCGGCGCTAACGACACTGTCGACTTCGAATTTGACGGCGATCGCATCCTCATCACGAACAACGTCATCGACTATTCGGATCCGACCCAGATCTTCATCACCGATCCCAACGGCTGGGGTGGCGGCGCTCCGGGCGGGCGCCAGCACGGCTATCTCAACAACCGATTCATCGACGACGAAATCCTGCAGATTGCGGGCGAACTTGAGCGTGAGTTCGACGGCGGCTTCCTGAAAGCCGCGCGCATCGGCGCCAACTACGTCAAGCGCGACAAGGATCTCACTCCGGACGAGTACTACCTGCGGATCGCGGGAACGGCCCTCCAGGCGCCGGTTCCGGAGGAGTATTTGCTGGATCCGATCGATACTTGGGTCGGTCTCGGGCCCATGCTGACTTACGATCCGCGCAAGCTTTATGACGATGGCTTCTTCGACGAGGTGGCGAACGTCGCTCCCGGCGTTCTCTCAAAGGCGTTCCAGCTTACCGAAAAAGTCACTGGCGTTTTCGCGATGCTCGACCTGGACCAGGAGCTCGGCAGTGGGACGCTGACCGGCAACATCGGTGTGCTAGCACAGCACACGGACCAGAGTAGCGACGGCTATGCAATCGCCTCCGGCGGAGACTTGGTCTCGGCCACGGACGGCGACGAATTCTGGGACGTCTTGCCGAGCGCCAACCTCGCCTTCCGTTTTCATAATGATATCGTACTCCGCATCGCGGCAGCGCGGGAAATCCAGCGCCCGCGCATGGACGATATGGCGACCAAGTTCGAGTACGGGTACAACGAAGAGCAGAACCGCATCTTCGGCAGTAGTGGCAATCCGCGACTGCGACCTTACCGTGCCAACGCACTAGACGCGACGATCGAGAAATATTGGGGGAACCGCGGTTATGTCGCTGCGCAGTTCTTCTACAAGAAGCTGAAGAGCTACATCTTTACTGACATCCAGGAGTATGATTTCTCCGACCTTCCGCCGCCGACTGTCGATCCGGGCGTGGATCCTTACGCCAATGTGGGTTTCCTCACGGCGCCGGCGAACGGGAAGGGCGGCAAGCTGTACGGAGTCGAACTCGCAGGAACGCTGCCATTCGAAAACTTCACGCCGGCGCTGGCGGGTTTCGGCCTTACGGGCGGCTTCAGCTATACGAAGACCGAGATCCAGACCGGACCGGGCACTCCGGACGGCCCCATCCCCGGCTATTCAAAGTATGTCGGCAATCTGACGGCTTTCTACGAGCGCGGTGGCTTCAGCATCCGCGGATCGATGCGGTATCGTTCCAAGTACCTGGGCGACTTCCAGACCTTCGACGGCGTTCCCGCGCGCCGAACGGTGAAACCGGAGACGATAATCGACGCTCAGATCGGGTACGACTTCCACTCGGATGGGGTGCTCGGAGGCCTGTCGCTCTTCCTGCAGGGTACGAACCTGACCGACGAGCCGTTCGTCTCCTATGACGCGCTCGGACCGAGTTCGATCCTGAACTATCAGGAGTACGGCCGCCGCTTCATGCTTGGTGCAACGTATAAGTTCGGTGGGAGAACTCCGGCTCCAGCTCCGCTGCCGGCAGTAGCTCCTCCTCCGCCGCCTCCCGCGCCGCCGGCTACGCAAACGTGCGCGGACGGATCGGTTATTCTGGCGACCGAGGCTTGCCCGGTTCCCCCGCCTCCGCCTCCGCCGCCGCCGGCTCCGGAACGCGGTTGATGTTGAGCGGACCCGGCGGCACTGCGGTGCTGCCGGGTCTCGCACGATGAAAGATCGCCATGACTGAAACGGGTCAGCGCCGGATCGTCATCGTTGGAGGCGGAACCGCCGGTTGGATGACGGCCGCTGCCATGGGCCGCTTTCTTATTCCCGGCACCAGCGTCACCCTTGTCGAGTCCGATGAAATCGGAACGGTCGGCGTCGGCGAAGCAACCATTCCCGCCATCCGCAATTTCAACGCGGCGCTTGGCATCGACGAAGCCGAGTTCGTGAAGGCCACGGGCGGTACGTACAAGCTCGGCATCACGTTCGAAGGCTGGGGCGGCTTCGACCAGTCGTACATGCATGCGTTCGGCCTGGTGGGGCGCGGGTTGGGGCTCCTGCCGTTTCATCACTATTGGCTGCGCGCACGGGCTCTCGGGATCGCCAAGCCTTTGGGCCATTATGTGCTCAATACGATCGTTGCCGGTGGCAATCGCTTTGCCCATGTCGATCGTGCGCCGGATAGTCAGCTACCGCCGATGCCGTACGCGTTCCACTTCGACGCGGGGCTCTACGCGCGCTTCCTGCGGGGCTTTGCCGAGGAGCGCGGTGTCGCGCGTGAAGAGGGTCGGATCGTCGCGGTCGACCGCAACCCGACGAGAGGGGACATTGCCGCAGTCACGTTGGTCAACGGCACCCGAATCGAGGGTGACCTCTTCGTCGACTGCACGGGGTTTCGCGCACTCCTCATCGAGCAGGAGCTCGAGTCCGGTTTCGAGGACTGGTCGCACTGGCTACCGTGCGACCGCGCCATTCCGCTGCCCTGCGCGAGCATCCAGCCCCTGGTACCCTACACGCGCACCATTGCGCGTAAGGGGGGCTGGCAATGGCGCATTCCGCTGCAGCACCGCATTGGCAATGGTTACGTCTTCTCTTCCCGTCACATCAGCGAGGATGAAGCCGCCGCGACTTTACTTGGCAACCTTGATGGCGAGGCGATGGCCGAGCCGCGCGTCCTGCGCTTCAAGGCGGGCAAGAGACGGCGGTCATGGGTTCGGAACGTGGTCGCGGTCGGCCTGTCGTCGGGCTTTCTCGAGCCGCTGGAGTCGACAAGCATTCATTTGATCCAAACGGCAGTAAACCGAATCCTCGATCTGCTGCCGCGCGGCGAGATCACCGACGCTGTGCGCGAAGAATATAACCAGCGGACGGACTTCGAGATGTCACGCATCCGTGACTTCATCATCCTCCATTATCACGCCAACGGCCGGACGGGCGAACCCTTCTGGGATGAAATCCGTAACGTCGAGATACCCGAAACGCTCAAGCGCAAACTGGACCTGTTCCGCGCGACAGGCGGTATATTCCGCGAAGGCGACGAGCTGTTCGACGTCCCGGGTTGGGTACAGGTGATGGTTGGGCAGAATGTGGTTCCCGACCAATGGCACCCCATCGCCGACCAGGTGGCCGTGGATAAGCTCAAGCTGTTCCTCGACGCCGTAGAGCAATCGTACGTGCGCGACAGTGGGCGAATGCCTGAGCACGCATCTTATCTATCTCGTTTTGCCCCTATGCCCGATCAACAAGTGCCTGCAGGAGCCAGTGCGTGAAGAAGAAACTATGTATCCTGCTAGCGGGGATTTCGGGCTTGGTGAGCGGATCGGCCGAAGCGCAGAGCTACCGTGATCGCCCACCCGAGGACGAGGTCATCTACTTCCTTCTTCCCGACCGTTTCGAGAATGGCGACCCGTCGAACGACAAGGGAGGGATCAAGGGCGGTCGGCTCGCGACCGGGTTCGACCCGACGCACAAGGGCTTCTTCCAGGGCGGTGATCTCAAGGGCCTGACGAAGCGGCTCGATTACATTCAGGGCCTGGGTGCGACTGCAGTCTGGCTCGCGCCGGTCTTCAAGAACAAGCCTGTTCAGGGACCGCCGGGTCAAGAAAGCGCCGGCTATCACGGCTATTGGGTGACCGATTTTACGCGGGTCGATCCGCACCTCGGGACCGACGCCGACTTCAAGGCCTTCGTCGATGCAGCGCACGCGCGCGGGATGAAGGTCTACATGGACATCATCACCAACCACACGGCGGACGTGATTTACTTCGCCGAGTGCGAGGGGAAGGGTGCCTGTCCGTATCGTGGTCTTGCCGATTATCCGTACCAGCGGCGCGGAGGCACGAGCGGTACGGAAATCAATCCGGGCTTCAACGGCCGCGACTTTTCGAAGCTGACCGATCCGAATTACGCGTATACGGTGAAGGTGAAGCCGGCCGAACGGAACGTGAAGGTTCCGGCCTGGCTCAACGATCCGATCTACTATCACAATCGCGGGGACTCCACGTTTCGCGGCGAGTCCAGCCAGATGGGCGACTTCGTCGGCCTGGACGATGTCTTCACGGAGCATCCGCGCGCGGTCCAGGGCATGATCGACATCTACGCCTCCTGGGTCGATCGCTTTGGCGTCGACGGCTTTCGCATCGACACGGCCCGGCATGTGAATGCGGAGTTCTGGCAGCAGTTCGTGCCGGCAATTCTGGAGCGGGCGAAGGCCAGGGGCATCCCCAACTTCCACATCTTCGGGGAAGTCGCGAACGACGATTTCCAGCCTGGCCTGCTCGCGCAAGCATACGCGCCGCGACCGTCTACCGACCGTGCTGGATTTCGCGTTCAAGCAGGGAGCCTTGCGAACGGTCGCGGGCAAGGCGCCGACCGAGGTTTGGCGCGACTTCTTCTCACAGGACGTGCTGTATGAAGGCGGCGACGCGACGGCGATGCGCCTGCCGACTTTCATCGGAAACCACGACCAGGGCCGCTTCGGTTTCTACGTCCGGACTGCCTTTCCGAACGCCAGCGACGAAGAGGTACTGGAGCGGGTGATCCTCGGTCACGTGCTGATGCTGACAGCACGAGGAGTGCCGACGATCTACTACGGCGACGAGCAGGGGTTTGCCGGCGACGGCGGTGATCAGGATGCGCGCGAGAGCATGTTCGCGAGCAAGGTCCCCGTCTACAACGACAACAAGCTGATCGGGTCGAACGCGACGACTGCGCAAGCGAACTTCAACGCCGACCATCCGCTTTACCGCACGATCCGCGAGCTTGTGGAGGTGCGGAAGGCGACGCCCGCGCTGCGGCACGGCAAGACCGTCTTCCGTGCGGGATCGGATGCTCCCGGACTGCTCGCTTTTTCGCGAATCCTCGACGGCCGCGAGGTGCTTGTCGTGTTGAATACGTCGACACAGCCGATCGAACAGAACGTCGTCGTCGAAACCGCGTCGCAACGCTTCACGGCGCTTGCGGGGACCTGTCCCACGATCGCTTCTGCACCCGGTAGTGTGCGGGTCACTCTCCCTGCCCTTGGATATGCGGTGTGCGATGCTCGCTGATGCGGTGAATGCGAAAACCAGTGTGGACGTACAGCAGCCCTGGTGGCGTGGCGCGACGATCTACCAAATCTATCCGCGCAGCTTCGCCGATTCCAACGGCGACGGGATCGGCGATCTTCCCGGGATCACCGGCCGCCTAGACTATGTCGCACGGCTGGGCGTGGATGCAATCTGGCTGTCGCCCTTCTTCAAGTCGCCGATGCGCGACTTCGGCTACGACGTTTCCGACTATTGCGATGTCGATCCCGTGTTCGGATCGATCGCCGACTTCGATGCGCTCGTTCAGCGCGCGCACGAACTCAGCCTCAAGGTCATCATCGATCAGGTGTATTCGCACACGTCGGACCAGCACGCCTGGTTCCAGGAGAGCCGCTCGAGCAGCGTTAATCCGCGAGCGGATTGGTACGTCTGGGCCGATGCCAAGCCCGACGGTTCTCCGCCCAGCAATTGGCAGTCGGTTTTCGGCGGCCCGGCGTGGACGTGGGATGCGCGGCGTGGACAATATTATCTGCACAATTTCCTGCCTGAGCAGCCCGACCTCAACGTGCACAATCGCGAGGTGCAGGACGCGCTACTGAACGTTGCGCGTTTCTGGCTCGATCGCGGCGTCGACGGCTTCCGCATCGATGCGATCAACTTCGCGATGCACGATCCGCGACTTGCGGGATAATCCGCCGGCGACGCACGACCGCAAGCGGACGCCGCCCGTTCGACTTCCAGCAGCACATCTACAACCAGTCGCACCCGGACATCGTGAAATTCCTCGAACGGTTACGCGAAGTCACCGACAGCTATGGCGGGCGGTTCACGCTGGCCGAAGTGGGTGGCGATCACGCGCTCGCCGAAATGAAGGAATTCACCGGCGGCGACCGGCGGCTGAACAGCGCATACGGCTTCGACTTCCTGTACGCCGAGAAGCTGACGCCGAAGCTGGTCGCGGCTGTTTCCGAAGACTGGCCGGAAACCGCCGGCTGGCCGAGCTGGGCGTTTGAGAATCACGATGCGCCGCGAGCGATTTCACGCTGGTCGAGCGAAGAGGATCGCGATCGTTTCGCGCGCCTCAAGATGCTTCTGCTCGCGACGCTGCGCGGGATCGATCATCCTCTATCAGGGCGAAGAGCTTGGCCTGCCGCAGGTCGATGTTCCGTTTCATCGGCTGCAGGATCCGGAGGCGATCGCGAACTGGCCGCAGACGCTCAGCCGGGACGGCGCGCGAACGCCGATGCCGTGGCAAGCCGGCGCGCCGCAGCTTGGCTTTTCCGAGGTGGAGCCCTGGCTTCCGGTCGGCGAAAGTCACGGGCCGCTTGCAGTCGACCTGCAGCATTCGAGCGCGGATTCGCTTCTACGGTTCACGTCAGAGGCGCTGAAGCTGCGCAATGCGCATCCGTCCCTGCGCGGCGGATCGATGAAGGTCGTGCGGGCAGATGACCAGGTTCTGGTTTTCGAACGAGCGGCGGACGGCGAGCAACTTCGCTGCACGTTCAACCTGTCCGGATCGCCAGCTGCGTTCACTCCCGGCGGCCGTGAACTGTTTCGCGCGGGTGATCTCGACGGCGGCGATCTGGGGCCCTACTCGGCTGTTATCGAGGAGATCGCATGACCCTGTACCGCTTGCTTGCCGCCTTCGTCCTTGCCTTCATCACCGTTCCTGCTGCCGCGCAAACGATCGCGCAGGCCGCGCCGACGACGCAGATGGTCGCATCGGCGAGCTCGCCGTCGGGCACGATCAAGGTCGATGTCCTTCTCAATCCGGAAGGCCGCGTGGGCTATGCAGTCAGTCGCGAAGGCAAGCCGGTCATCGCGGAAAGCCGCCTCGGATTTCTGTTCACCGACGCGCCGCAGATGCTGCGCAACTTCGTCCTCGCCGGGCAGTCGGCGCGCAGCTTCGACGAGACATGGGAGCAGCCGTGGGGCGAGTATCGCTCCATCCGCAATCGCTACAATGAGCTGACCGTCAGCCTTGACGAGAAGAGCGGGGACAAGAGGCGGATGACCCTCGTGTTCCGGGTCTACGACGACGGCGTCGGCTTCCGCTACGAAATCCCGAAGCACGCGAAATTGACGCGGGCGAACATCGCGGACGAACTGACCGAGTTCAACGTCGCGGAGGGCGGCGAAGCCTGGTGGAACGAAGCCTACGAGTGGAACCGCGAGGAGTATGGGATCCGCCGCACCGCGCTGGATCAGGTCGGCACCGCGCAGACGCCGCTGACCGTTCGCACCGCCAGCGGACTGCACCTGTCGTTTCATGAGGCGGCACTCGTCGATTATTCGGCGATGAACCTGCGCCGTGTGCACGACACTCTCTTGAAGGCGTCGCTGACGCCGTCGGCAGCCGGTCCGAAGGTCGTGCGCGACACGCCGGTCGCGACGCCTTGGCGCGTGATCATGATCGCTCCGGACGCGCCGTCGCTTTACCGATCGGCGCAGATCATCCTCAACCTCAACGAGCCGAACAAGCTCGGCGACGTGAGCTGGGTGAAGCCGATGAAATATGTCGGCATCTGGTGGGACATGCATCTCGACCGGAAGACCTGGAACTCCGGTCCGAAGCATGGCGCGACGACCGCCTACACCAAGCAGATGATCGATTTCGCCGCGAAGAACGGCTTCAAGGGCGTGCTCGTAGAGGGCTGGAACAAGGGCTGGGATGGCGAGTGGTTCGGCAACGGCTGGGACTTCAGCTTCACCGAGGCCTATCCCGACTTCGATATCGCCGAAGTCGCGCGTTACGCGCGTTCGAAGGGCGTTTCGCATCATCGGGCACCATGAGACGGGCGGCAACATCGCCGTCTACGAACGGCAGCTTGGCCCAGCGCTCGACCTCTACCAGAGGCTCGGCATTCCGGCGGTGAAGTCCGGCTATGTCGCTGACGCCGGCGGCGTCCAGGCCGAAGGACCGGACGGAAAGATCCGCTTCGAATGGCACGAGGGCCAGACGGCGGTGAACCACCATTTGAAGGTCGTGACGGAAGCGGCCAAGCGGCAAATCGCCATCAACCCGCACGAGCCGGTGAAGGACACCGGCCTACGCCGCACCTATCCGAATTGGGTGTCTCGGGAGGGTCAGCGCGGCATGGAGTATAACGCTTGGGGCGAGCCCAAGAACCCGCCGGAGCATGAGGCGAATCTCGTGTTCACCCGGATGATCTCCGGCCCGATGGACTTCACGCCGGGCGTGCTGAGCCTGACGGGCAAGAACAACACGCAGATCCTGTCGACGCTCGCCAAGCAGCTGGCGCTCTACGTCGTAATCTACTCGCCTATCCAGATGGCGCCTGACCTCATCGAGAATTACGAGGCTAGCCCCCGCACGTTCAAGTTCATCAAGGACGTCGCGGTCGACTGGGACGATACGCGGATGCTGGCGGGTGAGGTCGGCGACTTGGCCGTGTTCGCGCGCAAGGCACGCGGGACCGACCAATGGTTTGTCGGGGCGGTCGGCGACGAACAGGAACGGCGCTTCGACGTCGCGCTCGATTTCTTGCCGACGGGCCGGCGGTATCGCGCGGAAATCTATCGCGATGGCGACGATGCCGACTACCGCACGAACCCGCGGTCGATCGTTATCGAGCAGCGCAACGTGACGTCCGCCGACCGGCTGGCCATGCGCCTCGCGCCCGGGGGCGGCGCTGCGGTCCGTTTCGTGCCAATCCGCTGATGTTCCGACTCCTTGCCGTCCTGCTCGCGCTGCTTTTTGCAGCGCCTGCTGCGGCAAAGGTCGGCGCCGGAACGTTGATCGATCTCGGCATCGTTCAATCGAAATATGCCGACGCGCGGCGCGTGCAGGTGTGGCTGCCAAGCAGCTATTCGCCGGAGGGGCCGCGGCACGCGGTGCTCTACATGCACGATGGTCAGAACCTGTTCGATCCCGAGAACGGCTATGGCGGGATGGAGTGGAAGGTCGACGAGGTGCTCGACCGGCTGATCCGTGAAAAGCAGGTCAGACCGACGATCGTCGTGGGTATCTGGAACACGCCTAAGCGGCTGCAGGAATATGTTCCAGCCAAGGCATTCGCGCACTTGCCGACGCATTACATGGATCGTGTTCGCGGACTTTACGGCGGCAACCCGCTGTCGGACGGCTACCTCAGCTTTATCGTTCACGAGCTGAAGCCGCGCATCGATCGCGAGTTCAGGGTGAAGACGGATCGCGCGGATACAGCGATCATGGGCTCGTCGATGGGTGCTCTTATCTCCCTCTACGCGATCGACGAATATCCTCAGATCTTCGGCGGTGCCGGCATGGTCTCGACCCATTGGCCGCTGTTCCTTCCGTCGCAGGAAGGCCAATCGATTACGGACCAGGAATATGAGGCCGTCTCGTCGGCCTTCGAAAGATATTTGGCGCCAGCCCTTCCTAGCCCGAAGTCGCACAAGCTTTACTTCGACCATGGCAGCGAGACGCTCGACGCCACGTACGCGCGCTACCAGAAACGAGTCGACGCCGTGGTCGCGCGTCGCGGGTATCGGCAGGGCGTAAACTGGATCAGCCGCAACTTTCCCGGACAGGCCCACAACGAGATTAGCTGGGCATCGCGCGTTGACATTCCGCTGCGCTTTCTCTTGCCGCCGCGCTGACACTGCGATGAGCGATCAGAGACGCTTTACGCCTGCTATTGGTAGCGCTACCATAACTGCCGTGCTTCAGAGAATTTGCAAGTGAGTCTCTCCTTTTCGGAGGCGATGCTGCCGGTCGATGCCGGCGAAGCGCTGCTGGCGGGACGACTGCTGCTTGATGACGGGCCGACGCCCGTCTTGATCCGACGCGGGCAGGTCGAAGACGTTTCGCGTCACGCGCCGACCATTTCACATTTGCTCGAAGTCGACGATTGGTCGGCGGTTCGCGGAACATTGCTCTTTCCGCTCGAACAATTGAACGACTTGCCGCCGACGACCTTTCTGGCTCCCTTTGACCTCCAGGTCATCAAGGCGGCCGGCGTCACCTTTGCCATCTCGGCCATCGAACGGGTGATCGAGGAACAAGCCCGGGGCGATTATTCGGCTGCGGCCGAGATCCGCGACAAGGTCGAAGCGGCAATCGGCGGGGCAATCCGGTCGCTTGTGCCGGGAAGCGACGGCGCTGCACGCCTGAAGGAGACGCTGATCGAGGCGGGCCTGTGGTCCCAATATCTCGAAGTCGCGATCGGGCCCGACGCGGAGATCTTCACGAAGACGGCGCCGCTGGCCAGCGTCGGATGGGGCGCGGACATCGGCGTCCGTTCGGATTCCAGCTGGAACAATCCGGAACCGGAAGTCGTGCTCGCGGTGAACAGCCACGGCCACGTGCGCGGCGCGACGCTCGGCAACGACGTGAACCTGCGCGACTTCGAAGGGCGCAGCGCGCTGCTGCTCAGCAAGGCCAAGGACAATAATGCCTCCTGCGCGATCGGCCCGTTCATTCGGCTGTTCGACGACAAGTTCACGATGGACGACGTCAGAGGCGCGGTCATCGAGCTGGAGATCGAAGGCGAGGACGGCTTCGTCCTGAGCGGCCGCAGCCTGATGAGCGAGATCAGCCGGGATCCCGAAGAGCTCGTCCGCCAAGCGCTGAGCGAGCATCATTATCCGGACGGTTTCGCGCTGTTCCTTGGCACCTTGTTCGCTCCGACCGACGATCGGGACGAGCCGGGCCGCGGGTTCACACACAAAATGGGCGATGTCGTGCGCATTTCCGCGCCGAGGCTCGGGTCCTTGGTGAATCGCGTGACGACCTCGAAAGACGCGAAGCCGTGGGAATTCGGAGTTCGCGCGTTGATGCAGAATCTCGCGTCGCGCGGCTTATTGGAGAAAACAGCATAATGGCGAGCACTCTCACGCACTTCATCGGTGGGGAGGCGGTTGCGGCCGATCCCACGGGCGAGAGCATCAACCCGTCCAATCTCGACGACGTCGTCGCGCGGTATCCGAAGGCGAAGCCAGAGGATGTGGATCGCGCCGTGAAGGCCGCGCGGGCCGCATTCCCTGCCTGGTCGGAGGCATCGCCGGAAGTTCGCTCGGACGTCCTCGATCGCGCCAGCAACATCGTCATGCAGCGCGCCAAGGAACTCGGCGAACTGCTGTCGCGTGAGGAAGGCAAGACGCTCGCCGAAGGTACGGGCGAAGTCATGCGCGCGGCTCGCATCCTCAAATATTTTGCAGGCGAAGCCATACGCCGCCATGGCCAGACTCTGGACTCGACAAGGCCCGGCCTGGACGTCGCGACCTATCGCGAAGCAGTGGGAGTCTACGGCATGATCACGCCGTGGAATTTTCCGATCGCGATTCCGGCGTGGAAAGCGGCGCCGGCGCTGGCGTTCGGCAACACCGTCGTGATGAAGCCGGCGACCCCGACCCCGGCTATCGCGCACGCGCTGGCGGCGATCATTCATGAAGCGGGTGCGCCGCCGGGGGTGTTCAACCTCGTCATCGGCGAGGGTGGCATCGGAAGCGCGATCGTCGATCATCCCGACGTGGACGGCATCTCCTTCACCGGGTCGCAGGGGGTAGGCGCTCTCGTCGCCCAGGGCGCGATCAAGCGGCAGGCTCGGGTCCAGCTGGAGATGGGCGGCAAGAACCCGCTAGTCGTTCTGGACGACGCCGATCTGGAACGCGCGGTGACCTGTGCGATCGACGGAGCCTTCTTTGGCACGGGCCAGCGCTGCACGGCTTCGTCGCGCATCATCGTCACCGAAGGCATTCACGATCGCTTCGTCGAGGCGCTCGCCGAGCGGGCAAGGTCGCTGCGGGTCGGCGACGCGCTCGATCCGAACACGCAGATCGGACCTGCAGTCAGCCAGTCACAGCTGGAGCAAAACCTCAATTATGTCGAAATCGCCCGCGGCGAGGGCGGCAAGGTTTTGACCGGCGGCGAGGCGCTGAAGCTCGACAAGCGCGGCCATTACATGGCGCCCACGGTCATTTCCGACACCGCGCCCGACCAGCGGATCAACTGCGAGGAAGTCTTCGGACCGGTTGCAAGCACGGTGCGTGTAACCGGTTACGAGGAGGCGCTGGAGATCGCGAACCGCGGCCAATTCGGCTTGTCGGCCGGCATCGTGACCAACTCGCTCAAGCACGCCCGCGACTTCCGCAAGCGCATCAGAGCCGGGATGGTGATGGTCAATCTGCCGACGGCGGGCGTCGACTATCACGTGCCTTTCGGCGGCACTCGCAAGAGCAGCTACGGCGCGCGGGAGCAGGGCTTCGCCGCCATCGAATTCTACACGCAAACGAAGACCGTCTACACAGGGGGCTGAATTCATTGTCCGAGGGAGAGAAGGGTCGCGCCGTTTATCCAAGCCTGCGCGGCAAAAGGGTGCTGGTGACCGGGGGAGGGTCTGGCATCGGAGCAGGGATCGTCGAGGGCTTTGCGCGCCAAGGCGCGGACGTCACCTTCTTCGACGTGTGCGAGGACGACTCGCGCGCGCACGCCGAAGCGGTCGGAGCACGCTTCGTCTGCAACGACCTGACCGATATCGCCGCCACGAAGCGGGTCATCGCGGAGCTCATTCAGGATGGTGGCGCATTCGACGTGCTCGTGAACAACGCCGCCAACGATGACCGGCATTCGATCGATGAGGTGACCGAAGACTATTGGGACAACCGCCTCAACGTGAATCTGAAGCATCTGTTCTTCTGTTCGCAGGCGGTCGTCCCGGGGATGCGGGAAAAAGGCGGCGGAGTGATCGTGAACCTCGGTTCGATCAGCTGGCATCTCGCACTCCCCGATCTCGTTCTTTACCAGACCTGCAAGGCGGCGATCGAAGGCATGACGCGCGCGTTCGCCCGCGATTTGGGGCCGGACAATATCCGCGTGACTTGCGTAGTCCCGGGCAACGTCCGCACGCCGCGCCAGCTGCAATGGTACACACCCGAGGGGGAGGCGGAGATCGTCGAGGCGCAATGCCTCAAGGGCCGTCTCGTACCGGAGGACATCGCCGCGATGGTGCTGTTTCTCGCCTCGGACGACGGGCGGCTGACCACGGGCCACGAATATTGGGTGGATGCGGGATGGCGATGATGCGGACGATCGCTCTCGCATTGCTGGCGACGGTAAGCTCGACGGCGCAGGCCGCGCCGCAGCTGGCGACCATGTTCTCGGATCATGCAGTGCTTCAGCGTGGCCAGGCAATACCCGTTTGGGGGACCGCTGCGCCACGCGAGAAGGTCACCGTTAGCTTGGGCGGATCAACGAAGGTTGCGACCGCCGACAAGAGCGGCGACTGGCGCGTCGACCTGCCGGCGATGCAGCCGGGCGGGCCACTGGTCCTGACGGCGAGCAGCGCCAGCGGGCAAGCAGTCGCGAACGATGTGATGATCGGCGACGTCTGGCTCTGCTCCGGACAGTCCAACATGGAATATCCGGTCCGGCGCGCGCTCAACGGCGAGGGCGAAGCACAGGGCGGCGCGGACGCGCAGTTGCGGCTCATGAAAGTGCCGCAGCAACTGGCCGAGCTGCCGCAACGGACCTTCGCAAAAACGCCAAGCTGGCAAGTCGCAACGCCGGAGTCCGTGAGCCACTTCTCGGCCGCCTGTTACTTCATGGTCCGGGAGCTTCGTGCTTCGCAGAAAGTGCCGATCGGTGCGATCGACGACACATGGGGTGGGACACCCATTCGCGCCTGGATGAACGAAGCGTCGGTACGGGCGAGCGGTGGAGGGCAATATGCCGACCTAGTCGCCCTGAACCGTTCCGACCCGGCCGCAGCAATCCGCAAGTTCGGGGAAGAATGGGGTGCGTGGTGGCGTGCGCAGACCGGCGATGCAGTTGGAAGTGAACCGTGGAACAGCCGGGGCAGCCTGACTTGGGCCCCCATTCCGTCGTTCGCCTATTGGGACGCTTGGGGTCCGGAATGGGTCAAATACATCGGTGCAATCTGGGCGGAGAAGATTGTCACCTTGACCGCAGCGGAAGCTGCTCAGGCTGCAACGCTTTCGCTCAGCGTCGTGGACGATGCCGACCAGACGTTCGTCAATGGTGTCGCGGTCGGTGGACTCAACGATCCGGTCAATCCGCGGCGTTACAATGTCCCGGCCGGAGTGCTGAAGCCGGGCGAGAACCGCATCATCGTTTACGCCCGCAACTATTGGGGACCAGGCGGTTTCAAGGGGCCGGCTGACCAGTTCGCGCTTTCTCTAAAAGACGGCACGTCGAAGCCTCTCGGCGACGGTTGGACCTACGCGCGGGTACCGGACTCGATCGGTGGTCCGCCTGCAGCACCTTGGGGCAGTTCGTCGGGCGTATCCGCTATCTACAACGCGATGGTAGCGCCGCTCGGTCCGACGCGGCTCACCGGCGTTGCCTGGTACCAGGGCGAGGCCGATGTCGGGCATGCCGGCTACGACACCCGGCTCGCCGCCTGGATGAACAATTGGCGCAATCAGTTCGGCGATCCCAAGCTACCCTTCTTCATCGTCGGATTGGCAGGGTGGGGAGCCGTCTCGGCGCAGCCGACCGATAACGGCTGGGCGGCTCTGATCGATGAGCAGCGCGTGGCTGTCCAGCGCGATCAGCGGACCGCGCTGATCTCCGCCATCGACCTCGGCGACCGGGTCGATATTCACCCGGCGAACAAGCAGGAGGTCGGGCGCAGGCTGGCACTGGCGGCGAAGTCGTTGGTCTATTCCGACCCTGGCGGGAAACTCAGCCCGATGCCGGTTGGCGCGTCCCGTTCAGCCGGCGTGATTACGGTGAGCTTCAACAAGCCGCTGCAGACGCTCAGCGGCGCGCAGGCACTCGGCATGGAACTGTGCGAAGCCGCTTCCGGCACGTGCCGCTACGGCGATGCCCGGGTGCAAGGCAGCACCGTGGTGATCAAGGACGACGGCCGTCCGGTGACCCGCGTGCGACACGCGTGGGCGGAGTATCCGATCGTCAATCTCTACGACACCGACATGCTTCCGGTGCCGGTCTTCGAGATACCGATCGGCTAATCGCTGATGCGCCGGTCGCGCGTTTCCGGAAGAAGCAGGGCGCCGACCACGACGGTCACCAGAGCGACGATCACGGGGTACCAAAGCCCCGAATAGATGTTGCCCGTCGAGGCGACGATCGCGAACGCGATGGTCGGGAGAAAGCCGCCGAACCAGCCATTGCCGATGTGGTAGGGCAGCGACATCGACGTGTAGCGGATGCGCGCCGGGAAGAGCTCCACCAGCATCGCTGCGATCGGCCCGTAAACCATCGTCACATAGATCACGAGCAACGTCAGGATCGCGATTGTCAGGGGCCGGTTGATCTGCGCCGGGTCGGCTTTCTCGGGATAGCCGACAGCCTTGAGATCGGCTCCTGCGGCGGTCTGGAATGCCTTGATCGCCGCGGCACGTTCCGGTCCCTGGATCGCTCGCGGGTCGGGAACGTCGAACAGGTCGCTTCCAACGCGAAGGCGGGCGGCCTGACCTGCAGGCGCTGCCTCTTCCGCATAGCTGACACCGGCCTTGGCGAGGAACGCCTTGGCGATGTCGCAGGATTTGCTGTCGAACTTGTTCTTGCCGATTGGATCGAATTGAACGGAGCAGTCCGCGGGATCGGCGATGACCGTGACCGGCGCGCTTGCCTGCGCGGCGTACAGCGCCGGATTGGCCGCTTTCGACAGCGCGTTGAACAATGGGAAATAGGTCACGGCGGCGATCAGGCAGCCGGCGAGGATGATCTTCTTGCGACCGATACGATCCGACAGCCAGCCAAAGAAAAGGAAGAAGGGCGTGCCAATCACGAGCGCGATGGCGATCATGATGTTCGCGGTCGCTCCGTCGACGCGCAGGATCTTCTCAAGGAAGAAGAGTGCGTAGAATTGGCCAGTGTACCAGACGACGGCCTGACCGGCGACGGCGCCGAACAAGGCGATCAGCACGAGCTTCGCATTCGACCAAGTCCCGAAGGCCTCGGTCAATGGCGCTTTCGAAGTCGTGCCTTCCTCCTTCATCTGGCGGAACACGGGGCTCTCTTCGAGCTGCAGCCGGATCCACATCGATACGCCAAGCAGGAGGATCGAGATGAGGAAGGGCAACCGCCAACCCCATGCAGCAAACGCCTCTTCGCCGAGCAGTGTGCGCGTGGCGATGACCACAAGCAGCGCCGCAAACAGTCCCAATGTTGCGGTGGTCTGGATAAAGCTGGTGTGAAGCCCGCGCCGATGCTCGGGTGCATGTTCGGCAACGTAAGTCGCGGCTCCGCCGTATTCGCCGCCGAGCGCCAGTCCTTGCAGCAGGCGCAACGTGACGAGCAGCACGGGCGCGGCGACGCCGACGCTTGCGTAGCTTGGCAGCAGGCCGACCAGGAACGTCGACAGGCCCATGATCGCCATGGTGACCAGGAAGGTGTTCTTGCGGCCGACCAGGTCGCCGATGCGTCCGAACACGATCGCGCCGAGCGGCCGAACGGCGAAGCCCGCTGCGAAGGCCGCGAGCGCGAGAATGAAGCCGGTCGTCTCGTTCACGCCGGAGAAGAATTGGGCCGAGAGGATCGTCGCGAGCAGTCCGTAGAGATAGAAATCATACCACTCGAACACGGTGCCCAGCGACGAGGCGGCGATGACCAGCCTTGAACTCTGACCCTTAGGCTTGTTCGACGCGTCCGCTGCGGCTGTGCTCAAGCATCTGCTCCTAGTGATTGTGACGCGGCGTGCGGTCGGACGTCCCACGATATTTCACGGCGAACTCAAGAACTGCGCCGTCCTTCATTTGCCCTGTCTTTTCCCGGTAAAGCTCCTCCCAGGGCGTGTTGCTCTCGGGGATGGGCGGGGGAGCTTCGCCTCGGCGTCGGGCGATCTCGTCGTTTTCAACCAGAGCGTCGCAGCGGCCCGTCTTCAGGTCGATGCGGATCATGTCGCCGGTGCGCAGCCACGATAATCCGCCCCCCGCCGCACTTTCCGGCGACGCATTGAGGATCGACGGACTGTCCGAGGTTCCCGACTGCCGCCCGTCGCCCAGCGTCGGCAGGTTCGTGATGCCGCGTTTGAGCAGAACGTCCGGCGGCTGCATGTTCACGACTTCCGCCGATCCCGGCCAGCCGATCGGTCCCGAGCCACGGATCACGAGTATGCAATTCTCGTCGATTTCAAGCGCGGGATCGTTGATGCGTTGGTGGTAATCATCGGAGCCGTCGAACACGATTGCCCGCGCTTCGAAAACGTCCTCGTTCCCCGGACGACAAAGGTAGCGATTGCGGAATTCTTCCGAGATCACGCTCGTTTTCATGATCGCGAAGTCGAACAGATTACCATGCAGGACGAAGAAGCCGGCATGCTCCTTCAGGGGCTGCGAGTAGGGAAGAATGACGTCGCGGTCGGACGCCTCCCGTCCCTGCAGGTTTTCGGCTTGTGTACGTCCCGTAACGGTAAGCGCTGCGCCGTCCAGCTTTCCAGCCTGGAGCAATTCCCAAAGAACCGCCGGCACCCCACCCGCGCGGTGGAAACGCTCGCTAAGATACTGCCCGGCGGGTTGGACGTTCGCGAGCAGCGGAATGTCGTATCCGAAGTCCATCCAGTCGGACGGGAGCAGCTCGACGCCCGCATGCCGCGCCATTCCGGCGATATGCGGCTGCGCATTGGTTGAGCCGCCGATTGCGGTAACCAGTCGGATGGCGTTGAGGAAGGATTCGCGCGTCAGGATCTTCGAGGGCCGGAGATCCTCGTAGGCCATGTCGACGATCCGGCGGCCGGTCTCGTAGGCCATCTGCCCGCGCTCCTGGTACGGCGCCGGGATCGCGGCATTGCCGGGCAACGACATGCCCAGCGCTTCGGACACCGCGTTCATGGTCGAGGCCGTCCCCATCGTGTTGCAGTGGCCCGCCGAGGGCGCCGAGTTCGCTGCGCGTTTAAGGAACTCCGCCTCGTCGATCTTGCCCGCACCGAGAAGGCGGCGTGACCGCCAGATGACGGTGCCCGACCCGACGAGCTCGCCCTCGTGCCAGCCGTCGAGCATCGGGCCACCGGACAAGGTGATTGCCGGAATGTCGACCGTGCTGGCGGCCATGATGGAGGCAGGCGTCGTCTTGTCGCACCCGGTGGTCAGCACGACCGCATCGATCGGATAGCCGTTCAGGGTCTCGACCAGACCAAGATAGGCAAGGTTGCGGTCGAGCGCGGCGGTCGGCCGGCGGCAATTCTCGAAGATCGGGTGCATCGGGAATTCCATCGGAATTCCGCCCGCATCGCGAATGCCCGCTTTCACCCGCTCCACCAGCTCGATGTGGATACGATTGCACGGGGTCAGATCCGAACCCGACTGCGAAATGCCGATGATCGGCTTCCCGCAGCGCAGTTCTACCGGCGTCAGGCCGTAGTTCATGTAGCGCTCCAAATAGAGCGCGGTCATGTCGCTGCGGCCCGGTGCATCGAACCACTCGCGCGATCGGAACGGACGTGCGGGCGTGCGGGTCATTTGTACTTTCCGTTGACGATTGGCGCGGCCCTTGTCGGACCGCGCCCTGACGTCTTAGCCCTGCATTTCCTCGAGCTCTTTGCCCTTCGTCTCGCGCACGTATTTCTGCACGAGGAAGAAGCTGATCACAGCACAGACGCCGTAGAAGACGTAGCTTCCCGTCAGGCTCCAGGCCGCCATGATCGGGAAGCTTTGCGCGATCAGGTAATTGGAGAACCATTGCGCAAAACCCTGCGACTGCAAGCGCCGAACCTCGGATCTGGTTGGGGAACATCTCGCCCAGCATGACCCACATCACCGGACCCCAACTGAAGTTGAAGAAGATGACGTAGAGGTTCGCCGCGACCAGAGCGACCGTCCCGAGAGTGGAAGACAGCTGCAGATTCCCCTCCGCATCGAGCGTGCCGTTGGCAAACGCATAGACCATCGTGAACAAGGTCACGGCCATTCCCGCCGAACCGATGAGCAGCAGCGGTTTCCGGCCGATCTTGTCGATGACTGCAATCGTCAGGAAGCAGGCCGCGATCGAGAGAGCGCCGGATACAATGTTGATCTGCAGCGACTGGTCTTCGGTAAAACCGGCGAGCTGCCAGAGCGTTGCCCCGTAATAGAAAATGACGTTGATGCCGACGAGCTGCTGGAAGACGGCAAGCATGATGCCGACCCAGACGATGGGGCGGATCCCGAACAAGCCCGATCCCTTGATGTCGCTAAGCCGCGGACGATGATCCTCGGCAAAGGTTGCGCGGATCTCGTTCAGTTTCGTAGCCGCGACATTGGAGCCGTAGAGGCTTGTGAGCACCTCCAGCGCCTTTTCGTCCCGCCGCTTCGAGACGAGGTATCGCGGGCTCTCTGGGATCAGCAGAAGGGCGATCAGGAAGACTGCCGCCGGCAAAGCCTGCATCAGGTACATCCAGCGCCATGCTTCAATTCCGAGCCAGAAGCCGGCCGTCGAATTCACCGGCGCTGGCCGCAAGGAAGTAATTCACCACGAACGCGGCGGTGAGGCCGGTGATGATCATGATCTGTTGAACGGTTGTGAGCCGTCCGCGAATGCTCGCGGGAGCCACTTCGGAAATGTAGGCTGGCGACAGCACGCTCGCCGCACCGACCGCCATACCGCCGACGAGACGGGCTATCACGAAGATCGTCTGCGAGTCCGCGAAGCCCTGGACCAGGGCGCCGACCAAGAAGAGGACCGCCGCGACCATCATGGTGTTCCGCCGACCCATGACGTCGGCAAGGCGGCCGGCGAAAAAGGCGCCGATGAAGCAACCGATCAGCAAAGAACCCACGGTGAAGCCGAGGCCGGCGTCGCCGAGGCCGAAAGCTCTCCTCAATCCCTCCTGCGTGCCGTTTACGGCACCGCTGTCGTAGCCGAAAAGAAAACCTCCGATGGTCGCCACTGCGACGATCGCGCCGATGTAACCCATGTTGGCGCGCTGTGGACTCGCCTCAACCATACCCTCTCCCTGCATGGTGCCGAATCAAACGAAACGGCCTCGTGATGTTAGCGTTAACTTCTCGCTGGCTCTCAGCGAATTGCAAGCTCCGTCATTTCACTTTGTCCGAAGGTGCGGGCCCCGAGGACTCGCGAATGATGAGTTCGTGCTCAAGGACCATCTCTGCGGGCACGGGCGGGAGTCCGTTCCGCCGGCTGCGGAGATCCGAAAGCAGGAGGTCCAACGCGGACGTTGCCATTGCCGCGACCGGCTGCCGGATCGTCGTCAGCTCCGGCCAGACGGTCGTCGCAGGCGACGTATCGTCGAAACCCACCACGCTCAGATCCCTGGGCACGTCGAGCCCCCGTCGATGGGCAACGCTCACGACGGCGGCGGCCATGTCGTCGTTGGCGGCGAAGATCGCCGTTGGACGCCTCTTCATACCGAGCAGCTTTTCAGCCGCCTCCAGACCTGAGCGGAATGTGAAATAACCTTGCTCGACGGCGATATCCTGGGCGCCGAGACCAGCTGCGCGTACCGCCGAGAGGAAGCCGCGCTCGCGCTCGGCGCTGGCGATCTGCTGCGGATGCCCCTTGATGTGCGCGATGCGGCGGTGGCCGAGCCCGATCAGGTAATTCGTGACCTCCGCCGCCGCGGCGAAGTCATCGATCCGAACGTTGAGCGAATTTTCGTAGAGCTTCCCCATCGCGACGGTCACGACGGCCGTGTCCGCGCTCGCCAGCTCCGTCAGAATCGGTAGGGATTCCGATAGTGGAGGAGGAAGGATGACGCCCTCCACGTCGGCAGCCGCGATGTGTCGGGCGGCCTGAACCTGCGCGGCATCGTCTTCCCCCTCGCAGGCTTCGATCACCAAGTGGCAACCGGCCTTGCGCGCCCCGTCGAGCGCACCGACCAGGAACTGACTCAGATAGGCGTCGCTCGGGTTGGAATAGAGCAGGCCGATATGGGTGGCATCGCCGGCGGCCAGGCTTCGCGCGGCCAGATTGGGCGAGTAGCGCAGATTTTCGATAGCCTCGAGAACGCGCGCCCGGGTCTTGTCCCGGACGTTCTTTTCCTTGTTGATGACCCGCGACACGGTCATCGCCGATACGCCGGCAGAGCGCGCGACGTCCTCGATCGTCACTGTACCCCGACTACGTCGGCTGGACCTGTTCATCGTCGCCATTCGCTCATCGGTCTAGGTGTGCACCGACCCCATTGCAACGCCGGTTGCGCTCCTTATGGTAGCGCTATCAATTTAGCATTGCATCTCTGGGGAGAGAAAGATGGGCAGGCGCAAGGCAGGGGGCATGCACGTCCTCGCGGCGATCGGCGTGGCGGCACTGGTGGGAGTATGCGGAGCCGCCGTGGCGGCGCAGACGGTCTCGTCGACCCGGTCAACGGCCGCTCCACTGTACAAGGATCCGTCCAAGCCGGTGGAAGCACGCGTCGAAGATCTGCTGAAGCGCATGACCCTGGAGGAGAAGGCCGCGCAGCTGATCACTCTCTGGGAGCAAAAGGCGAAGGTGCAGACCGATGCGGGAGTCTTCTCTCCGGAAGAGGCATCGCAGAATTTTCCTGATGGCATCGGCCAGTTCGCACGGCCGTCGGACAAACGAGGTGTGACGCAGACGAATGCCGGTGCCGCCGGCGCTTCGGCCGGAACCGTTAACCGCGACGCTCGCGACACCGCCGAATATGTGAACGCGGCGCAGCGTTGGGCGGTTGAGCGTACGCGGCTCGGCATTCCTATCCTCATGCACGAGGAAGCGCTGCACGGTTATGTTGCGCGGGGGGCGACGAGCTTCCCACAGTCGATCGCGCTGGCCAGCAGCTGGGACCCGGCTCTGCTGGAACGCGTATTCTCCGTTGCGGCGCGTGAGATGCGAGCACGCGGAGCCACGCTGGCCCTCGCGCCGGTCGTCGACGTCGCCCGCGATCCGCGCTGGGGGCGCATCGAGGAAACGTATGGCGAAGATCCGTATCTCGTCAGCGAGATGGGCCTGGCGGCGATCCGTGGTTTCCAGGGCACGAAGCTTCCGCTGCCATCCGACAAGATCATGGTCACGCTCAAGCACATGACCGGGCACGGACAGCCGGAGAACGGAACGAACGTCGGGCCGGCGCATGTCGGCGAACGCGAGCTTCGCGAAGTTTTCTTTCCGCCGTTCGAACGCGCGGTGAAGGAGTTGCCGGTCCGTTCCGTAATGGCCTCGTACAATGAAATCGACGGCGTTCCGTCGCACGCAAACTCGTGGCTGCTGAACGACGTGCTGCGCAAGGAATGGGGTTTCAAGGGCGCGGTTGTCAGCGACTATTTCGCCGTCAACGAGCTCGTGACCCGGCACAAGATGTACGCCGATGTGAAAGATGCCGCCGAGCGTGCGATCAAGGCGGGTGTCGATTCCGAGACGCCCGACCCGCAGGGCTTCATCCACCTGCCGGAACTGGTGCGGTCCGGCCGCATTGCGCAGGCTGCGGTCGACGAGGCGGTCCGGCGCGTGCTCCGCATGAAGTTCGAATCGGGGCTGTTCGAGAATCCTTACGCGGACGCTGCTACCGCCGAAGCGAAGACTGCCACGCCGGACGCTGTCGCGCTCGCTCGCGAGGCTGCGCAGAAGGCTGTCGTGCTGCTCAAGAACGACAAGGGCGTGCTGCCACTGAATCCTGCGAATATCCGTCGCCTGGCGGTCGTCGGAACGCATGCGCGGAATACGCCCATCGGTGGCTACAGCGACGAGCCGCGGCACGTCGTCAGCGTGCTCGAAGGTCTGCAGACTGCTGCGCAGGGTCGGTTCGAGGTCGATTACGCCGAGGGGGTCCGCCTGACCGAAACGCGCTGCTGGTCGTGCGACGAGGTCAAGCTGGTTCCTGCCGATGTGAACCGAAAGCTCATCGCAGAAGCAGTCGAGACGGCGCGCCGATCCGATGTCGTGGTCATGGTGCTCGGCGAAAACGAGCAGCTCAGCCGCGAGGCTTGGGCCGACAATCACCTTGGCGACCGCGCGTCGCTCGACATGGTCGGTCAGCAGGAAGAACTCGCCCGCGCGATCTTCGCACTGGGCAAGCCGACGGTCGTCATCCTGCTCAACGGCCGCCCTCTCTCGGTCAACTATCTTGCCGCGAACGCGCCTGCGTTGATCGAAGGCTGGTATCTCGGACAGGAGACCGGGAACGCGGTGGCCGACGTCTTGTTCGGAACAGTCAATCCGGGCGGAAAGCTGCCCGTTTCGTTCGCGCGGTCGGTCGGTCAGCTGCCGGTCTACTACAACCGCAAGCCCACGTCCCGGCGTGGCTATCTATTCGACTCGACTGCACCGCTTTATCCGTTCGGGTACGGTCTGAGCTACACCACGTTCGACGTGTCGGCGCCGCGCTTCGCGCGCAATGCCGTACGTGTCGGCGACAATGTTCAGGTCAGTGTCGACGTTGTGAACACGGGCCGGCGCGCGGGCGACGAAGTCGTTCAACTTTACGTTCGCGACGACGAGGCTTCGGTTACCCGGCCGCTGCTCGAGCTGAAGCGGTTTCAGCGCGTGACCGTGCAACCGGGCGAGCGGCGCACGGTCACGTTCGAGCTCAAGCCGGACGACCTGTCGCTGTGGAACATGGATATGAAACGCGTTGTCGAACCGGGCACGTTCACCATCTCGGCAGGTCCGAATTCCGTCGATCTCAAGAGCGCGAAGCTGACGGTGGCCGCGCGCTAGGCTTTGCACATCGCCTCAAGGATCGGCTTGTAGTCGGTCCTTGAGGGCACTGGTCCACGACTGCGCGCCTTGTCCTCCAGTCCCTGCGGCTCCGCCGGCCGGCTTGGATCAATCTGATCCAGATATGCAGGGTCGGCTTGCGCCTGCGCCAGGGTCACGAACCTGAACCCCTCGTCGCGATATAATTTGAGCAGGCGCGGCATCATCCGACCTTCGAAAGCGCTGACGTGCAGCAGCAAGACGTAGGGAATGTCGCGGCCGTAGGTCGCTTTGGATAGTTCTCGATAATAGGGAATGCTTTCGCGCGCCGCCTGCAGATAAAGCTGCTCAAGACGCGCGACCGCAGCCTCGTCGCCCGCGTCCTTGCAACGGGCATATGGCGCGGTCCAGGCCCAGTCGCTGAAGTCCATCGTGACGGCGGCAATCTTGTAGCCGTGCCGCGCAAGGACCGCCCGAGACGCGTTGCGCTTGTCTGTGTCCGCTCCGCCTTCATCGAGGAATGGGTAGCGGAACCACTTCCAGTCCTTGCCGCCCGAGAGTTCCTTGAGCAGCGGCTCGTTCTTCACAAGTTCCTGCTCGAACTCGGCCGCGCTCATCTCGCTGAGGTGCCGGTGCCCGAAACCGTGGTTCGCGAGCGGCTGGCCGGCGGCAACCCACGCAGCCAGCGGCTCGGTCGTCGACGAATCCTGCTCGGTCCAGCGGGCATTCAAGAAGCCATAGGCCTCAACCTGTTCGGCCTCGAGCGCAGCGAGGATGTCCCTCGTCGCGGTCAATGCGCTCTCGCCGCGCGGATACGGACCATGAACCGGCAGATCGTCGATCGTGATCGCTATCGCCGGTGCCGCTTCCGGCTGCTGAACAGTCGCGCAGGCCGCCGTCGCGAGGCAGGCCGATATGAGCGTGGAAATTCGCACTGCTTTCATCGTCCGCGTTCCGCTCGCGCATCCTTCGACGAGTTGGCGAGCCACGCGCTGACCCACACCAGCGGCGCGTTCCAATTGATGGCCACTTCGTTGAGGCTGTACGCGCGGATGTCGTCGGCCCAGCACGTCTGTGGCGCGCATTTGCCTTGGAGAGTCTTCGCCACATCGTCCTGTGAGGTGTTTTCGTTCGGCCCGCCGGAAATCACTCCCGGCGGCGGAGGCGGATAGCTCGGGTCCATCGAATGGGCCCAGAAGCGGTGATGCGGGTGTTGCATCGGCCGCGCCCCGTATCCGCTGACGAAGGACACATCGAGCGGATTGCGTCCCAGGATGAAATCCATCACGTCCACGACGCCGTCCCGATATTTCGCGTCGCCGGTCCAGTCGTGCGCGAGCGCGATCAGCATTGCTCGGTTGAGCAAGACGGCGGTCGATCCCCAGCCCCACCGGCCTGTGTACGGCAAATGATACCCGGTCTGCCCGGATCCTTCGACGTAGCGGCTTGCCGCGCTCGCGACCTGTGCACGCAATCTGTCCGCTTCGGTCTTGCCGATCGCCTCCGGGTGAAGAGCGAGTGCGATCGTGCCCAAGGTCGCCGTCGAAGGCCAGCCGGGTGCCTCCTGGATCGGTGAGGTGAAATGCGGCGAGGCGGTCGCCGCGCGCCGATACTCCGGCTCTCCGGTCGTTACGAACAACTCCGCAGCGGCCCAGTAGAATTCGTCGCTGACGTCCCGATCGCCGTACCCGCCGCTGCCGGTGAAGTCGGCGATGGCATACACTTCCGGATTGCGCACTGCAGCGGCCCAGGCGCGCTTGGCTGCCGACAGGCAAGTCGCAGCAAAAGCCGGATCGATCTGGCGCCAGATGCGCGCGCATTGCGCCGTCGTCGCGGCGAAGTTCAGCGTTGCGCTTGTGCTCGGCGGAAAGAGCAGGCGTTTTTCCGGATCCTTGTCCGGCCGCATCGGTAACCCGGTCCAACGTTCGTCACCGACCTTGTGATGGACCATTCCCGGACGTATCGATTTCGGTGAACGTCAGGCCTGCACGATTGCGCTTCTCGCCGATCGGCAGGCGCTGTCGAGTGCCTTCCGGCGCCTGCATTTTCAGGAAGAACTCAAGCTCGTAACGCGCCTCGTCGAGCAAATCGGAGACACCATTTCCTGCCTCCGGGATTTGTGCGGTCTTGTCGGCAAACAGCCCCGATCGGCGCAGCTGCTGCACTTCGTGGAGGTTGAGCAGCGTCCACAGCGATATGCCGCCGTTGACGACATATTTCCCGTGATCGCCCGCGTCGTACCATCCGCCCGTCACATCGAGTGAATAGTCGCATCCCGGCCAGCGATTGCCGTTGCCATCAACACCGGAAACGCAAGTCACAAGTTCGCGAGGATGTCCCGCCGGGCGCGCCCAACGCTCACCGACGAAGCGGGCTTCGATCGGCGTGCCGGCGCGCTGATGATAGAAGAACGCCAGCGCGTCATACGGTAACTTTGCATAGGTGTCGGGCGACACTCGGAAAGCGCGACTGGTCCGCTCTCCGACCCGCAGGCGATAATCGCCCGCCGCGGTTTGAGTGAATTCGATTTGGTGGACGTGCTCACCGGAAAAACGATCTGCGCCGAAGACTTGCGTTCGACCCGTGGCAACGACTCTGTTTCCTGCGTCGAGGAGCTGCCATTCGAGAGGCGCCTTCGAGGGATCGGAAAGCATCGCACGCTGGCGTCGCGCCGGGAAGCAGTCCGACCTGGTTTAGCCGGATTGGCGAGGCGCTTTCAGCAGCCGCTGCGGCGACGCTCAACATTGCCGAACATGCGGCCGCTAACGTGGCAATCCTCACTCAATTCCCCTGTTGCTGTTCGACTATTCCGGGCTGCCCGGCACGTTGGTGAAGTGAAGCGACTTGTAATGGGCGAGGCTGTGCTCAGGTGGCTGTACGCCCTCCGGCAACGGCCTGCCCGACACGCTTTGAAAATAGGCGATCGAGGCGTCGCGCCACCACTTGGCTTCGTGCTCCTGTATGTCGAGAAAGGCGTCGACCTCTGCGAACCTTTCGCTGTCGATGCTGCCCTCTAGTGATCGCCACGTTCTGCGCATTTCGCGCACCTGGCTCACACCGAGTTCATAGCGTGCGAGCATCTCGTTCCAGAGCGTTCGTCCGCTGCGCATTCGCTCGTCCCAGCCGACACGATGAAACCACAATAGGAGTTCGTCGGGCACGCAGTCCCGTGCAGCAAAGCATGCAGCAATTTCCGGCGAATATTGCGCAACGGCGTTGCTGCCGGATTTCGTGCGGTCGAAGCCGATTCCTGCCGCATCCGCGCGATGAAAATAGGTCGGGTTCCAATCCTCGCGCGGAAGATCGTTCACCCAAGGACCGGGACCATAATGGTGTCCCGTCGCCATCAGATGATGAAGCCCAAGCGGCGTCATGTAATTCACGACCGCCTCGCGCGACTGCATCATCATACTGACGATGGGTTCGACGAGCGTCGCGTCATTGCCCCACGTCATTCGCGCCCATTCGCCGGCGATATCCCGGGCGCTAAGCCGATTGTCCCAGGCAAGGCGGCCGAACGCGTACCAGTTCGCCTGATCGAAGTGCGAACCGGTCCAGTTGCGATCGGTGCCGATGTTCGAAACGCCAGCCATGGCGGCGATCGTGCTTGAGCGACCGGCGCACCGCAGCCTCGGCCTGCATGTGTCGGCGTCGAGCACCTCCTCCCACATCGGCCCCAGATAGGCGAGGTGCGTCGCGAACCCGAGATATTCCTTGGTGATCTGCGCCTCCAGCACGACGGGCGTTTCGGGTCATCGCTCCGAATAAGGGATGGAACGGCTCGCGCGGCTGGAAGTCGATCGGTCCGTTCTTCACCTGCAGCATGACGTTCGGGCGGAACTTGCCGTCGAGTGGCTGGAACTCCGCAAAAGCCTGCTTGGCCCGATCCTCGCCGGGCTTGGCTGTGTAGACGAAGGCGCGCCAAATGACGGTGCCGCCATGCGGAGCCAGCGCATCGGCGAGCATGTTGGCGCCGTCGTGCGTGCGTCCGGCGATAGTCCTGCGGACCGGGCTGTCCCTCCGAATTGGCCTTCACCAGGAAGCCGCCGAAATCGGGGATCTTGTCCGTAGATCTCGGCGGCTTTGCCGCGCCACCAGGCGCGCACTGCCGGATCGGTTGGATCGGCGGTCTTCAGTCCGCCGATCTCCATGGGTGCGCTGAACCGGGCGGTCAGATAACACGCGGATTCCCCACGGACGGAACGTGTCCGCAAGGGCCGCGACCTTTTCAATATATTGCGGGGTGAGAACCTGCGCGTTCGCATTGACGTTGGTGAGGACGGTCGCGTTGATCCCGACCGATGCGTTGGCGCGCGCATAGTCCGTGTAGCGCGGGTCGCCGCCACTGCGGCAGCTTGTGCCAATCCCACAGCGAAGCACCCGCATATCCGCGCTCGACCGATCGATCGAGATTGTCCCAATGGTTGAGCATGCGGAGCGGCGATGTAGGTATTTCGACAACGTCCAGATTGTCGATCGCCTGTCCGGTCTGCATCCGCCGCAGAAACGCGAAGACTCCGTACAAAACGCCGACGTCGCGGTACGCGGCAATCGCCGTGAATCTTTTACCGCCGAACGACGCGCTCCGGATCATGAACCCTTCGGGACCGAGCTTTTTGAGCGGCAACCGCAAGCCCGCAATGATCGGGGACGAAGCCGGAGTTCCCATGACGACTGCGCCATCCAACACTTGCCCCGCCGTACCGACAGGCCTGTCCAGAAGCCCGCCAAGTCCGCGCTGCAACTCGCCGCGCGCCGCCGCAAGAGTCGGCGTCTCCGCACCGGAAACAATTGCCAGTGCGTTCCCCAGGTACCTCGTCTGGAGCCGTCGAACTCAGGGGCGGATACCGGAGCCAGAGATCATAGCCGTCCTCCGCGTGAGCGGCGCTCGCTCCCACGCACGCGGCAAGCGTGGCAAGGATCGTAATGGCTCGAAGCAGCAGGGTTTTCAGAACGGTTTCCACATTCGCGTTGAGTGGTCGACGCCAGACTGTTAGCGCTATCAGGCTAAATCAAGTGCGGATGTGAGCAATGGCGTATTTGTCAATGACGGGACGTACTTCACCCGGCGGGGCGCGCTCGCTGCGGGACTGGCTGCGGGTCTCTCGGGGTGCGTGACTCCGCAGCCGGTCGTCCCGGCAACGCCCCCGCTCGATCAGCTTGCCAAGCGAAGCGGCCGGCGCTTCGGTTCTGCCGTTGGCTGGGGTCGCCCGGGCGCCGACCGCGGCAGCTTCGCCAACCCGGCCTATGCAGCAATCCTCGAAAGGGAATGCTCGCTCCTCGTTCCCGAGAACGAGCTGAAGTGGCAGTGGACCCGCCCGGGGCCGGGCCAGTTCGACTTCCGGCAGGTCGACGCCATCGCCGATTACGCCTCACGCAAGGGCTTCCTGCTGCGCGGGCACACGCTCTTCTGGCTGCCGGAGAAGTGGTATCCGAAATGGCTGGTCGCCCATGACTTCGGGCCACAGCCCGCGGCGAAAGCGGAAGCGATGTTGCGGGAGCATGTTCAGACGGTGTGCCGCCGGTACGGCACCCGCATCTATTCGTACGACGTCGTCAACGAGGCGGTGCAGCCGGAAACGGGACTGATCCGCGATACGGTCGTGACGAAGGCGCTCGGTCACGAGGCGACTCTGGACGTGATGTTCCACACCGCCCGAGCCGAGGCTCCGCACGCGCAGCTCGTCTACAACGATTACATGAGTTGGGAGCGCAACGGCGAGGACGAGACGCACATGCGCGGCGTGCTCAAGTTGCTCGAAGGTTTCCGGAAGCGCGGCACCCCGGTGGACGCACTCGGAATCCAGTCGCACATCCGGTTGCTGAAGCCGCTGACCGTAGCGGAAATCGTACGCGAGTCCGAGGGACCCTGGCGGCGCTTCCTCGATGAGGTCGTCGGCATGGGCTATAAGCTCGAGATCACCGAATTCGACGTGAACGACAGAATGGCGCCGACCGACTCGCTGGAGCGGGATCGAATGGTCGCCGATTACGCAAAGGCCTATCTCGACGTGATGCTCAGCTACCCGCAGCTGCGCGACATAATGGCTTGGGGGATGGTCGATCGATACAGCTGGCTGACCGATTTCGATCCGCGCAAAGACAAGACGCTCAAGCGCGGCACGCCTTACGACAGCCAATTCCGCCCGAAGCTCTTGCGCGAGGCGATTGCTGCGGCATTCATGGGGGCCGCTGCGCCCGCCTGACCATCGTCAATTCGTTTGGGGAGAAACGAATATGAGATCGAAGCTTTTGCTCGCCGTCCTTTGCCTCGCCGTCGCCGCACCCGCGTCCGCGCTTCAGGGCGACGATATCGCCAGCAAGATCATCAACGACCCATCGGCGCCTCAGGTCGTCGGCGCCAAGTCCTCGCTGCGCAACGACGCGAATGTTCAGGGCGGGAAGGCATTGCGGATCCAGGTTGCGGCCAAGGGCAAGAACAATTGGGACGCCTTTGCCAGCAGTCCGATCCAAAAGCCGGTGAAGGCCGGCGACAAGCTCGTGCTCGCCTTCTGGGCGCGGTTGGAAAAGGGCGAGGGTGGTGCGGCCACCTCGACGCTGCCGTTCACCGGCGTGCAGGTCTCTTCGCCGCCTTATCCCTCGATCTTCAACGAGGCGGTCCAGATCGGGCCGGAGTGGAAGCTGCATCAGATCAAGGGCACGGCCGACAAGGATTATGCTGCGGGCTCCCTAGGGGTCAGCATCCACCTCGCAAATGCGAAACAGACGATCGATCTAGGGCCGATCTTCGTGCTGGACATGGGCCAGTGACCCCGATGATCATTTCCTTGCTCCTGATCGCAGCCGCTCAATCGCTTCGGCCGGAAGACACCGAACAGTGGACGCCGGAGCCACCGATCGTCACTCCGGGCCCAGTTGTCGCCGCAGGTCCGCCATCAGATGCGTTGGTCCTTCTGGGACCCGCGACCGGTCTCGACCAATGGGCCGCGATGGACGGTAAGCCGGCTGGCTGGACGTTCGCCAATGGCGAGATGACGGTGAAAAAGGGCACCGGCAATATCCAGACCAGGCGAAGCTTCGGTAGCTATCAGCTGCACATCGAGTGGCGCATTCCGGTCGGGATCACCGGCGAGGGTCAGGCGCGCGGTAACAGCGGCCTGTTCCTTGCATCGACCGGCGGGGGCGATGAGGGCTACGAACTGCAGATCCTCGATAGCTATCGCAACAAGACGTACGTCAACGGCCAGGCCGCCAGCGTCTACAAGCAGTATGTCCCGCTCGCCAATGCCATGCGTCCGCCCGGGGAGTGGCAGGTCTATGACGTCGTGTGGACAGCGCCGACGTTCAATTCGGACGGCTCCCTGAAGACAGCCGCGCGACTGACGGCCCTCCACAACGGCATCCTCGTCCAGAACGATGTCGAAATCCGTGGCGAGACGGCGTGGCAGGGCCCGCCGAAGTATCGTGCGCATGGGCCTTCGCCGATCAAGCTGCAGGATCACGGCGATCCCAGTGCGCCGATCAGTTTCCGGAACATCTGGATCCGCGAACTGTGACTCGATCAGCCTGGCAGTGCGCTGCCATCCTGGCCTGCCTCACGGCAGCTTGCGCCCACTCCCCGGCGCAAGAGCCGCAGTGGGTATCCCTCTTCGACGGCAAGTCGCTGGACGGCTGGACCCCGAAGATCAGCGGTCATCAATTTGGCGAGGATCCGTTCAGCACCTTCCGCGCGGAGGATGGCGTCATTCGGGTCTCGTATGAAAGGTATGGCGACGGATTTCGAAAGCGCTTCGGGCATCTCGCCTACCGAGTGCCCTATTCGGCCTATCGGCTGCGCTTTGAATACCGGGTGACCGGCAAGCCTTTGGGAGACGTCGAGCCCTGGCAGCAGAGCAACAGCGGGGTGATGCTGCATGGGCAACCGCCATCGACGATGGGCAAGGATCAATACTTCCCCGTGTCGATCGAAGTGCAGCTACTTGGCGCCGACCGGAGCGAGGCCGCTCCCACTGCGAACCTTTGCACGCCGGGAACGCACGTGATGATGAACGGCGCTCTCGAGACCACACACTGTCTGAACTCGAAGAGTCCGATCGTTCCGAACGGCCGCTGGACGAAGGTCGAGGTCCAGGTAGACCGAGGGGGCAAATTCACGCACATCGTCGATGGCAGGCCTGTGATCAGCTACAGCGGCGCGCAATATGATCCGGGTGACCCGGAAGCTCGCCCACTCATCGACGCAGCCGGGGGCGAACTGAAGCTCGACCGTGGTTACATCTACTTACAGAGCGAGGGACATCCGGTGGAATTTCGGAACCTGGAATTGCAGGTCCTGAACTAGCAGCCGACCCTCCTCCGGCGGGCACGGGCCCGCGCACGCCTCGCCTTTCGCGCCCCGAAGCACCTTTACTGTAACGCGATTGTCATAATCGAACCGACCGGCTAACCGGCCATGACCGCTCGGCCGAGCGTTAGTTAGCAAGAGGTCTCGGATGTTCGCCTGGTTCCAGCGGTTGTTGCCCGAGCGGGGCGACTTCTTCGGCATGTTCGAAGCGCACGCTGCCATGCTCGTCGCGGCGGCCGACGCCCTGAACCAGCTGGCGACGGACCATGGCTCGACCGAGAAGTGCCTCAAGACGATCCAGGATCGCGAGCATGTCGCCGACGACGTGATACGTGACGTTCTGACCACCGTACGGCGGACGTTCCTGACGCCGTTCGACCGTGGCGCGATCACCTCGCTTATCGGCGCGATGGACGACGCAATCGACGAAATGCTCGCTGCGGCGCGCGCCATCGACCTGTACGAGGTGCAAAATCTTCAGCGGGAGATGAAGGACATCGTCGCGATTATCGTCGAAGCCTCAAAGGTAACGAACGAGGCGATTCCGCTGCTTCGCAACGTAAGCAAGAACAGCGCCGAGCTGCACCGATTGACGGAGCGGCTGGTACGGCTGGAGGGTCGTGCCGACGACATTCACGCGGCAGGCCTCAAGACCGCGTTTCGCGAGTTTGCCCGGAAAGACGCGCTGCAGTTCGCGGTAACGCGTGAGATCCTGCGCCACCTGGAGCGGGTGACCGACGCCTTCGAAGACGTTGCAAACCAGATCGACGGCATCGTGATCGACCACGCATAGGCGGAAAAGCATGCACGAGCTCGCCTTTCCGCTCCTGGTGGGCCTGATCCTCATCGCGCTCGCGTTCGACTTTCTGAACGGGCTGCACGATGCGGCGAACGCCATCGCAACCGTCGTGGCGACGCGATTGCTGAAGCCGGTGACCGCTGTTGCGTTCGCGGCCTTCTTCAACTTCGCGGCCTACTTCCTCGCACTGGCAGTGCCTGAACTGCACCGCGTCGCCGACACCATCGGGAAGGGGATTATCGACAAGGACCTGGTCACGCCCGCGGTCGTCTTCGGAGCTTTGATCGGTGCGATGTTCTGGAACGTGGTCACGTGGCTGAAGGGCATTCCCTCCTCCTCCAGCCATGCACTAGTCGGCGGGCTGGTCGGGGCCGGAGTGGCGCACGCCGGCCTGACCGGCGTCCAGTGGAGCGGGCTGAACAAGACGCTGGTCGCGATCGTCTTGTCGCCCACACTCGGCATGATGCTGGCCATGCTGATCATGCTGGTGACCAGCTGGCTCGGCGTTAGGGCCACAGCGGCCGGAGCGGACCGGACGTTCCGCGTGCTGCATCTCTTTTCTTCGGCCCTCTACTCGCTCGGGCACGGGCTCAACGATGCGCAGAAGACAATGGGGATCATCGCTGTGCTGCTCTACTCGACGGGCTATATGCAGGGCGAGTTCCACGTTCCGCACTGGGTAGCGCTGGCCTGCTATGTCGCGATCGGGCTCGGCACTTTGTCGGGTGGATGGAAGATCATCGAGACGATGGGCACGCGGATCACCAAGCTCGACCAGCATCAGGGTTTCAGCGCCTCGGCGGGGGGCTCCGTCATGCTTTTCACGGCCTCCTGGTTCGGCATTCCGGTGTCGACAACCCATACGATTACCGGCTGCATCATCGGCGCAGGTGCCGCGCGTCGCGCATCGGCGGTGCGTTGGCAGGTCGCCGGCAATGTGATGACCGCATGGGTCATCACGATCCCTGCGTCCGCTTCTATCGCCGCCCTTTTCTACTGGCTCACCACGCTGTTCGCCTAGGCATCCGCTTGCGGCCGTCGTGCGTCTCGGCCATGAACTGAGGCCGTAATCGAGGAGGCACGGATGAACCGCCGACACACGCTCATCTTCGCAACGACCGCTGCGCTATTGATCGGAGCCGCACAGCCGACGGCCCCTGCGCAGCCGAATCAACCCGCCCCCGTAGCAGCCGCGGATCGGACCGCGCAGCTGCAGTCGGCCCTGGCCCATCCGGGTCGGACACCTTCCAACGTCGCACGCGACCGCTACCGGCACCCGGCCCAGACGCTTGCGTTTTTCGAGGTGGACGCAGGCGATACGGTCGTCGAACTCTGGCCGGGCGGCGGATGGTATACGGAGATCCTGGCTCCCTATCTCGCTGCGGGAGGAGGGAAGCTCTATGCTGCGGCTCCGGATTGGGGCCGGTCGGGGATCGACAAGCTCAAGACGGCCAATGCGGAGTTGTACGGAAACATCCCCGTGGTCGACTTCCCCGCCTTCCAGGCAGACGCTCCGCGCGTGCCGGACGGCACGGCCGATGTCGTCCTCACCTTCCGGAACGTCCACAACTGGAAAATGGGTTACCGCCGGGAAGACAAGCAGGACTATAGTGCCGAGGCTTTCCGGCAGATCTACGCCATGCTCAAGCCGGGCGGCATCCTCGGCGTCGTGGATCACCGCCTGCCTGAAACCGCCAGCGCCGAACGCGAAAAAAGCAGCGGCTACATCAAGACATCGACCGTACGCCGGCTCGCGGAGGCGGCCGGTTTCAAGCTTGCGGCGTCATCGGAGATCAACGCTAATCCCCAAGATACGGCGGACTGGCCCGACGGCGTGTGGACGCTTCCGCCTTCGCTCGCGCTGAAGGAGCAGGATCGCGAGCGCTATCTGGCGATCGGCGAGAGCGACCGCATGACCCTCAAGTTCGTCAAGCCGGAGACCGCTGAGTAGGCCGTGCCGCTATACAAACAAGGGGGGGACCCTTGGCTAGAGGTGGTGCCCACAGGCAACAAAAGTGGGCCCACCCATTGCTGACATTGGCGCGGCGTGCCTGGCTCAGTTGATTTGCTGATGGCTCAAGCTGGCTTCGTCAGCCAAATTTGCTGACTGTCACATCTTTGAAAGCTGGCGGGAAATGAACAAGGTTCGACATTGGCTTCTGGCGCTGAGCCTCATATTGGCCAGCACCTTCGGCCCTCTTTCAGGGACCGCTGCCGCCGCAACCGCCGCAGAATTGAACGCGAATGGCAAGGCGGCGCTCGACCAACTCTATGCACAGTCGGACCGAGCACGCAGATATGGTCGAGACGCTCGTGCAATCCTCGTATTCCCCAAGATCGTAAAGGCCGGTTTCATGATCGGCGGGCAGGGCGGCGAAGGCGTCCTTTTCGTTCGCGGCAAGCCAACGGCGTATTACAAGATCGGAGCCGCCTCCTTTGGTCTGCAAGCCGGTGGACAGTCCTTCAGCTACGCCCTTTTTCTGATGAACGACAAAGCACTCACCTATCTAAAAAGGAGTGAGGGCTGGGCGATTGGCTCCGGTCCGAGCGTGGTGGTGATCGACAAGGGCAAGGCCATGAGCACGACTTCCACGACAATTGCGAAGGACGTGTACGCCTTCCCCTTCGGCCAAAAGGGACTGATGGCCGGCTTGGGCCTGGAAGGGTCGAAGATTACGCCGATCAGAAAATAGGCGGGCTCTCCGCACCGACTCCTTGAATTTCCGCTTTCACCCATTTCGGACACGAGTTCACTCGGCCACGTTGGTGCAGGGCCATCTGCATGGCTGGCGGGCCGCTCTGTCGTAATTACTTGGTTCAGGATCACTGATGGGGTTGTCGGTTGAGCAAGAACGAGCGTGCTTAGCTCGGGTGGCACAATGAGCTCTGCCGACGACGACGCGCTAGATGATAGGTGGGAGTCAGGGCAGGCACGCGGCGACTGAGTGCAATGGGAAGGCGGCACTGGTTAGGTCCTTGGGGGCGGCTCGGCGGAATATCCCAACGTTTCAACCTATGTACCCGGGCCTTCGCCGGATTTTGTCGCAGAATCAGACATTTCCCTGATGTGACGGTAGCGACCTCCATGGGAACCGGCACGCGTCCTCCGTCCTATCAAGGAGTCGCGCGATGGATTTCGGACATTTCGGGTCTCGGTCCCGGGCCATCGCAATGGATCTCGGGACCGCCAATACCCTTGTCTACGCCTCTGGGGAGGGGATCGTGGTCGACGAGCCGTCCGTTGTTGCCATCGAGACCGCGAATGGGGTCCGACGGGTCAGGGCAATAGGCTCCGACGCCAAGATCATTGTCGGAAAGACGCCGGACAACATCCAGACCTTCCGGCCGCTCACTGACGGCGTGATCAACGACCTCGAGATCGCCGAGGAGATGATCAAGCATTTCATCTACAAGGCGGGTGTCGGTTCTCATTCCCTGCTGTCCCGCGGGCCTGAAATCGTCATCTGCGTTCCCACGAGCGCCACCACTGTCGAGCGACGCGCGATCCGTGCCGCCGCGCTGAATGCGGGCGGGCGAGAAGTCTGGTTGATCGAGGAGCCGATGGCCGCTGCAATCGGCGCAGGGCTACCGGTGAAGGATGCGGTCGGATCGATGGTCGTCGACATCGGGGGTGGGACGACTGAGGTCGGGATCATCTCGCTTGGAAGCCTGAATTACGGCACCTCGGCCCGGGTTGGCGGCGACAAGATGGACGAGGCGATCGCCGCCTTTGTTCGCAGAAAACATAATGTGATTATCGGCGAGGGCACGGCCGAGCGCATCAAGATAGAGATAGGATCGGCTCTTGCGACGAGCGAGGGCACTCACATCATTGGTTGCATCCGGGGTCAGGACGTGACGAGGGGCGTTCCATGCGAACTTTCGCTCAGCCAGGCCGATATCATCGAAGCCCTGCGGGAGCCTTTGTCTCACATCGTCGAGATCGTTTGCAGTTCGCTCGAACAGGCACAACCCGAGATTGCATCTGACATGATCGACTGCGGAATTACCCTCACGGGTGGAGGCGCGCTTCTCCGGAATATCGACCGGGTGCTCGCTGATGAGACCGGTCTTCCGGTCCAGGTTGCGGAAAAGCCATTGCTTTGCGTTGCAATGGGAGCCGGGAGAGCGCTGGAGGACCACGACTTTCGTGAGGCACTCTGCGCTGCGTAACTCGCGAAAACAGACATTACGCTAATGTCCGGAAAGGGTCGAAGTGGACCTAAACCAGCTGGCGCCGGCAAGCGCACACGACAACGAGGAGCAAGCCGATCACTCTGTGGCTCGGCGGCATCATCGTACACTCGGCAGCTGGCCCGGCCACCAGTTCCATCGCCCCGCAACTTGCATGAGCGCAGGCCCAAGAACCGACCGGATCAACGTCGCGTCCACGAAAACGGCAACGGCAAGGCCAAGACCAATCATCTGCACGACGACATCCCGCGCAAAAGCGAACGCGCCAAACACCGCCACCATGATCAAGGCAGCGCTGGTGATCACCGACCCGGTATCGGCCAGCCCTTCCCTGATGCTCCGTGCGTTGTCGCCGGTCTGGTCGAAGATCGCCCGAATGCGGCTGAGCAGGAATATTTCGTAGTCCATGCTTAGCCCGAACACGATGCAGAAAATGAGCAATGGCACGAATATCGGAACGACTGTGGTCGGCGCAAGCACCCCGAACAGTTCCGATCCATGGCCAAGCTGGAAGACCAATACGACGACTCCGTATCCGGCGGCAACGGATAGCAGGTTCAGGACGATGGCCTTGGCGGATGCGAGCGGCGCTCGGAAGACTAGCAACAGCGCCATTGCCGACATGACGAGCACGAGGCCGATCGTGAGCGGATAGGAGGCGCTCACAGCGGTCTCGAAGTCGTTGTAGTATTGCGCTTGTCCTCCGACCTCCACGGAAAGGTTCTCTGCGTCCAGCCAGCCGGGGATCCTCTCGGAGAGCGCCCTCAAATCGTCCAGCGTCGAGTTGTCTGACGGGATGAGCAGGAACAGCAAAGAGCCGCGGTCGTCGCTTACGAAGGCGGCCCTCGCCAGAGCCCCGCCCACGGCTTCCTCGAGCGTACCATCCCGCCCGGTCGATGCCGAACGGACCGGCCCCTGAACGAACCGGACGCGAGGATCCTGCTCAAGGCGCGATACAAATTCGGCTAAAAGCGGCGTCCTCTCAGGAGTGAGCGCTCGTAAGTTTTCAGTGTCGCTCACCACGACCACGATCGGCGACACAAGCCCTTTGAGTTGCATCTCGCCGAGCATGTTCATGCCCCGCGAAAATTCGATCCCAGAAGGAAGGAACTCGCTTTCGGGAAAGCCTATGCGGGTCTGCAAAGCGGGTGTGGCCATCGCCAGGAGCATTGCCAGACTTGTAACAATCGCCAGAACGGGTTTGGTCTCTATAATCCTGGCCCATTGCCCCCACAGCTTCCGCGACCTGTCGGCGCTCTTCCGCCGAGAAAGAACACGTGGCCACTCCAGCACATGCGGCCGTAACAGCCTGAGAAATGCCGGCACCAGCGTCAGCGACGCGGTCAACGTGACCAGGACCGCAAGAAGACCACCCAGGCCGATGGACCGGGTCGTCATGAGAGGCGTGGCCAGCAGCGAGCCTATGCCGATCGCAACAGTCACCGCGCTGTAAAAAACAGCCGATCCCGACTGTGCCATGGCGACGCGCATCGCCTGCTGCTCGCGAGTGACTCCGCAGACCGTCGGATTTTCCGCGCCGATCCGCTCCAGTTCGCGGCGGTAGCGATGGATGAGGAAGAGACTGTAATCGATGCCGAGCGCAATCGACAGCATGGTCACGACGCTTTGTACCATATTCGAAACATCGACCGAGCCCGCGAGCAGGAAGACGAATCCCAGGGCAATGGTCCGACCGGCAAAAGCGAGAAGGAGCGGCAGCATGGCCGAGACGATCGATCCGAACGCAAGGATCAGGATAACCAGAGTCAGCGGCAGTGCACGGATTTCGGCGCGGGCAGTATCTTCGGCATCGAACTTGTTGAGGTCGTAGGTCAGCGCTGCCCGGCCGGTGATCGCCCAATCGAGATCGCCATGGCGCGCCTTTGCCGCCTCGAACACGGGGGCCACTGCCGTGCGAAGCTTCGGAACCTCCTGCTCTGCTGCCAGGAGATCCCGTGTCTTGAGGTCGATAATGATCAGATGGCCGGTTTGCGGCTTTGGCAACAGGCGATCGTCTTCAATATCGCCCTCACTTGTCACTGATGAAACGGACGGCCGTTCCGCCAGCCGGCGCTTCATCTCGCCAAGCAGGTCCCCAAGCTCCGACGGCTTCCTTTCGAGGCTCGCCGAGCGGAAGACCAGGATCAGCGACTGGCCGTCACCCCGCCCAAAGTCCGAGCGCAGGGATTCGTCGACCCGCAACGATACACTTTTCTGGATGTCGCCGGCGCCGCTCAGCAATCGCTCGGTCAGATTGCCAGCGAAGAAGCCGGCGATCAGGGCCGCCAGAAGCCAGGTCAGGATTACGACGCGCGCATGCTTCCAACAGAAGGTCCCGAGCCACACCAAAGCGGCTCCAAGAGTCCCGCCTGTGCGAAACTCCGCGCTTCGCCCAGGGGCGATCGTCACTTGCCGTCCCTACGCATCGCAGATGATGAGACTGGCAGGCTGTCCTAACATCCGCAATGGGTCGAAACCTGACGGTAGGCTGTCCGGGATGCGCGGAAAGCAGAGGTTGGCTGCGCTCAGCGGCGCGCCTGTGAGCAGGCAGTCGGTGATATCCGGTCTATTATTCCGACTCTTCAGGCTCGAAGACGGCCTGTCCCTTGCCTGGGCTTCCCGCGCGCAGCGGCTCGGAAGTAACTATCACGACGCTGCCAGGCCTGACCGCGGCTGCAACCGCCGACCGGAACCCCGCTGGAGCTTCGAAACGCTTGAGCTCGTCGGGTCCCACTTCCATAGACTGTCCGCCGCCCGAGAATTGCAGCTTCAACCAATGCTTTCCGCGCTGGTCCCACGACTTGAGGACGTAGGCTGTCGCACCGCTTGCACCACCGCTCGCACGAACAGGCGCCGAACCAATTTCCTTGCCGCCCTGAAAAACGATGGCGCGCTGGTCGATGGTGCTGACAACGATCGAAACCAGGTCATCTGGTCCGGCAGGCGGCGGACTCCATTTGTAAGCCGCGCGGCTCAGAGGCGTTTCCTGCGGGGCGGTTGGGTGTTCCTGAAGCAAGGCCGGACCATCCGACTCACCTGGTACTGCGGGGATGCTGGTGATCACCACCGTCATCCCAAGATCCGTCGCCTGAAACAAAAGCTTGGAAAAAGGAAGAGGCAGCCGCACGCAGCCATGCGACGCTGGATATCCCGGCAGCTTTCCCGCGTGCAGCGCGATGCCCTTCCAGGTGAGTCGCTGCATGTTGGGCATTGGCGCGTTACCGTACGTCTTGGAATAATGGTCCGCATTCTTCTGCAGGATCGTGAATACGCCAGTCGGGGTTTCATGCCCGGTCTTTCCACTCGACACCGTAGAGGCCGCGATTGGCACGCCATTGCGGAACACGATCAGTCGCTGCGTCTCAAGGTTTACGACGACCAGCACAGGGCCCGCGCCGCTGAGTTGCGGCGCCCAAACATATTCGCCGGGCTTCAAGGTTTGGACCGTGTCCAGAACGCTGCCATTGCCGAGGTCGACCTGCTGCGCCAAAGCGCTGGCCGGCATCAGCGCGATGCTTAGCGTGAAGACGATCGTCGGTATCAGGATGCGCATGACCGACATGTCGCATCAACCTGATGCAGTCGTTATCGGGAGGAATCCTGACGTCTATTCGGCGCGGAAGCGGTAGCTGACCCGCCGGATCCGCAGGTCCTTGAACTCAGCTTCAGTCCAAGGGTCCGCATGGGTCGAAAGCGGACCCTACGCTGCCAGTGTCCGGGTTGGAAGCGGACGTCCTTACGTTCCGGACGGCACACGAAGGATCGCTGCGGATCTGATGTCGCTTTCACCCCTAGCGGACCGCTCTCGTCAGTGACCGACGGCTGAGCTCCGCTTCACCTGGACCGCGCGCCACGGTCGGTGGCGGGTCGCGTCAGTTATGGTCCGCCGCGGCCCCCAGGCGGTTCAGAAATCCGCAGCCAGACTGAGCAGGAAACGGCGCTCGTCGATGAAACGGAATGATGAGTTGCCACCCACCTTCCATCGATAGACATCGAAGGCATTAGTGATCTGGGCTCGGAGCGTGACCGGCGCTGGGCCTGCTTTGAATCGATAGCGGGCACCCACGTCGACGAGCGTCTGCGGCTCGGTTCTCAGCTGCCGTCCCCCGAGTTCCGCATAACCAAGGGCGCTCGCCACCTGTGCCGCCTGGTTGGTGATCCCGAGGTCCACCGAAAGGGCATCGAAAAAAGGCAGGCGATAGTCGAAATTGACGCGGACTATTCTGCTGGTCGTCCCAACAGGTTTGCGGCCAATGTTGCCAAGTTCCACGGCCTCGCCAGAGACTTCGGCATTCAGGAAAACGGCGCCGGCAACGACGCTCAACCCTTCGACCGGCTGGCCCGCGAGCGACAGTTCCACGCCTCGATGCCGCACCATCCCAAGGTTCCGATAAACCAGCTCCTGATCCAGATTAAAGTACGGTTTGCGCACGTCAAAGACCCCGGCGACGAGGTTCAGGCGCGGCAGAATCGCGTAGCGAAGCCCAGCGTCACGCTGATTTGTTCGAAGAGCGGGCGGGGCCGAATTCCGGTTTACCGCATTTGTCGGGGCGACGCCGCTTTCCTCCAGGCCTTTGGTATAGCCTGCATACGCGACCAACTTGTTGGTCAGGTGCACAGCCAGCGTGCCGTTGAACAGCCACGGGCGGTCCTTGGTTGTAAGCGTGGGCCCCGCGGGGATTTGCGTATTCTTCTCATAGTGGCTTTTCTGGACCCCGATGTTGAGTTCGGCGACCTGGGGCCACCGCAGCTCGTAGCCGATCCCGCCGGTAAATTGACGGACCTTGTCGTTTGTCAGCGGCCCGAAATCGAAGTCGGGTCTTGCAACGTCGGTCGGCGTACCGATCACGGCCGTGCCCAGGTTGCGCACGTTCGCGCCGCCATAGGCCCGCTCCGTAATTCGGCCGCGAGCAGCGAGATGAATGGTGTGCCGCCGCGCCCCTTCCGTCAGTGAGTACGACGAACGTAACTCACCTGACGTGGATTCTGCTCTCTGGTCCCTCGTCGCGACGAGCTGACGCTGTCCCGACCCATCGCGCTGCACGTTTCGGAAAAGCTCCGTCATGCTAATCTTCACGTCGCTCTCCCAGCGGAAGAGCCCGGCCCGAACTTGCCAATTGTCGGAGAGCTGAGCGGATCCCAATCCTCCGTAATACTGTCTTTCGACATCCGTACCGGTGTAATCGAGGCCGAAATTACGGCGCTCTATTCTCGGAGGCAGATAGGGCCCGGGAGTGAAGATCGACGGAATGTCGAGGTCGTCCTTGACGCTCGTGCGCCCGTAAAAGGATTTGATCTCGATTGAGCCGCTCGGCCGCCACCGAAGAACTCCGCCGCCCGTCAGCGTGCGACCATCCTCTCCGGGGAAGTTCTCCTCGTATCGGTAGCCCAAACCGGCCGCGAGACTGAGACGATCGCGGATGATCGGGAGCTGAGCGTCGACGTCCACTTGCGCGGTTCCGTATGGGCCGAGATAAATGACGGGGCTGAAGATCGCGTCGTTGCCCGAACTCCTCAGCGAATAATCAGCGATGCCGGTGGGGGCCGGAAAGGGATAGCCTTGCGCAGTTAGGCCCACCCGGATAGTCGAACCGCTCACAATGCGGTTTGTGAATCCGCCGTGTTCCGTCACGGACAGTCCCTCGATGCGGATATTTCCGGCGTTGACGGGACTGAAGCCGCGCACGTCGCTGGCGCTGTACAGACCGATCTTCTCGTTGCCGACGCTGGTGCCGAACGCGTCGTCGGCGGCCTTGACCGCATTCTCATCGGCGCGCTGGGCAGTCGCGGCCGTGGGGTACGCAAGCAACAGCGCAATGCCGGTGCCTACCAAAATTGTCTTCTTCATCGTTCCCTCCGTTGCCGCGAGACTTGGCGGCGGCGGCGGCGGGAGCGGTGCTCAGATCGATGAACGCCCGTTTCGGACGACGAGTGTCAGTGGCGGATCGGCATCCGCAGCGTGTTGCGGAATCCGCCTTCGGCAATCTCGGTGGTGGCGAGGCTCGCGTCGTCGCCGAAGCGCGTGCGCAGCCGGTCCTGGACGTTGCGCAGGCCCACCTTCTCGCCTTTGGAGCCGGGGCGTGCGCCGTTGGCATCATTCTCGACCACGATCTCCAGGACAGGACCATCCAGGCGGGCACGGATGCGGATGCAGGTTGGCCCCTCCGACCTCGCAACGCCGTGCTTCACCGCATTCTCGACGAGCGGCTGCAGGAGCAGTGCCGGCACCGTCGCCTCCGCGCTGCCGCCATCGAGTGCCACGTCCAAGCGCAGCCGATCCGGAAAGCGCGTGCGCTCGATGTCCAGATAGAGCCGCTGCAGGTCCACCTCTTCGGACAGCGTCAGATCCTCCATCGGATTGATGGCAAGGCTGCGCCGGAAGAAGTCGGAGAGCTGCACGACCATCTCCTCCGCCTTGGCAGGGGCGTCGCGGACCAAAGCGGCGATTGCGTTGAGCGTGTTGAAAAGGAAATGCGGATTGATCTGGTAGCGAAGCGCTCGGACCTGCGCCTCCTGCGCCTTCACCGCCAGCTCGGCTGCATGCCGCTCCTGCTCCTGAACCCTGATGCTGTAGGAAAATGCGAGATAGGCCGTGGTCCAACAGAAATAGAACCAGAACCAGTACATAAGCGAGTAGAGGAAGTCGGCCAGGAAGCCTTTGCTCCCCACGTCGAACACAATGGCATTGCCCACCGCCTGGATGCAGGCTGCGCCGAGTGCTAGCGCAGCACCGAATGTCGTTTGCTGCTTGAACTCGCGACTTCGTAGGGTGCGCAGGCAGCGGTAAAGCACGTAGCCGAGGAATGCCCCGAACAGCGCAAAGCTGGATCGTCGCAAAAAGCTGGCGACAAAGCCGACTTCGCCCGCTTCATCGTTGAGCTCTGCGCGTACCAGCATGATGCCGAGGTGCACCGCCCAGAAAATGACGAGGAGCACGCCAGCGCCCCGCTCCAGGCGGCCCGTTGAGACGGTCTCGGAATGCCGCGGCTTGATGTTCAGATCCCCTTCGCGCGATATGACGGAGCGCTACCCCACCACGTGCCCCCGGAATAGCCAAGCCTACTCGACAGGCGTCCGCCACTGACCGATAAACGTCAGCGGGTCGAAAGCCGGAAGCCAAGTATGCGTGCATTGATAGTGGATGACGAGCCGCTCGCGCGGCGACGGCTCGTCCAGCTATTGGCGACTCGCAAGGACGTCGACATTGTCGGTGAGGCTGACGGCGGACGCGAGGCGCTGAAGCTGGTTGAGCTCCTCCGCCCCGACGTGCTTCTGCTCGACATTGAGATGCCCGTCGTGGATGGATTTGCGGTGCTCAAGGCCCTCCCGCAGGACTCTCCACCGGCAATCATCTTCATCACCGCGTTCCAGGATCATGCCGTGAAGGCGTTCGAGCTGCGCGCGACCGACTTCGTGGTCAAACCGGTTCGCGGTGATCGCCTGGGCAAGGCAATCGAACAGGCGCAGCGTGACCTCAAGGCAAGGCGCGTTGGAGAGAAGCTCGCGTTTCTCCAGTCGCGTCTCGCCGAGATGGAAAGCCGGGCTCTCTCGATTTCCGGTCCCGGCCTGTGGGTTCAGATTGGGAGCGAGAAGCGCCGTCTGGCTCTGGCGGACATTCGTTGGATGCAGGCGGAGCGCGATTATGTGCGGGTGCACATGAACGGGCAGACGCATCTCGTGAACGGATTGCTCGGCGAGATTGAGAAAGCGGTTGGTGAGCAGGCATTCCTTCGAATCCACCGATCTACGATCGTACGGAAAGACAAGGTACGTGCGGTACTGCGCGGCCGCTTTTCAGCCCCGGTGTTGGAGCTAGACGACGGTCTTCGTCTGCCTGTCGGGCGCAAGTATCGCGATTCGGTACGATCCACCTTTGGTTAGACGATTGGCGGACCTTCCGAGGCGCTTCCGGTCGGTCGGCCCAAGAGCCTCGGGCGCACCCCATCGAAAGTAAGGGTCTACCTCCCGGCGAGTTGCACGAACTCGCGTCCAAGTCTGTGATTTGCATCCGATGTTTCCAAGAAGACAGCCCCGGGCGATGATCGTGTTTTGATCCTTGACGGTACCGGTCCCAGCCATGTCGCCGACGTCCGCTATGGGTGGAAAGCGGACATTTGGCAGCGCGGCTCAGGGCATATGCGTATTCGCCGGGCAAGATCGTCAGCTAGATGGGAAGCCCACTTCCAAGGCCATTTCCCAGATGACTGACCCCCAAACCTTCGGCCCCGCCCGCGAATATTTCCATGACGCGTGGCAGCGCTCCATCTTGTTCCTCGACGTCCTCCGCCAGCGCGGGAACAAGTTCCGCGAGGAAGAAGCGAAGGAGGCCCCGCACGTCCTGCAATTCGATGTGGAAGTGATCCTGGATGGGCGGAAGCTGGCAAGGCCGGTCAATTACGGCCTAGTCAAAGTCCTGCCTTTGGACGGGATTCCGACCGATCCCGCAAAGCGTCCTTTCGTCGTAGTTGACCCGCGCGCCGGCCATGGCCCCGGCATCGGCGGCATGAAGAAGGAGAGCGAGATCGGGATCGCTCTGGAGGACGGTCACCCCTGCTATTTCATCGGTTTCCTTCCGGAGCCAGTTGAGGGCCAGACGATCGAGGATGTCTGGAACGCGGAAGCCGAGTTCATCGGCGAGGTGGCTCGCCGTCACCCCGGCTCCGGCAAGCCGGTGGTGATCGCGAACTGCCAGGCCGGCTGGCAAACGGCGATCATGGCGGCCACCCATCCGGAGATTGCAGGGCCGCTGCTGCTCGCCGGCTCGCCCTTGTCATATTGGGCTGGCGTCCATGGCAAGAACCCGATGCGTTACCTCGGTGGACTGCTCGGCGGCAGCTGGCTGACCAGCTTCTGCAACGACCTCGGTGGAGGCATTTTCGACGGTGCCAACCTGGTCGCCAATTTTGAATCGCAGAACCTGCCGAACACCTATTTCCAGAAACCTTACAACGTATATTCGAAGGTCGACACGGAGGCGCAGCGCTTCCTGGATTTCGAGACTTGGTGGGGAAGCCCTGTGCTGATGAATGCCGGTGAGATCCAGTGGATCGTCGATAACTTGTTCATAGGCAACAAGCTGTCGAGCGGTGAACTGAGGAGCTCGGACGGCATGCAGATCGACTTGCGCAACATCCAGTCGCCGATCGTGGTCTTTTGCTCTTGGGGCGACAATGTCACTCCTCCGCAACAGGCGCTAGGTTGGATCACGGACGTTTATCCGACCGACGAGGACCTCGTCGCCAATGGCCAAACCATCGTCTACTCGGTGCATGCGGACATCGGCCACCTTGGGATCTTCGTGTCCGGCAAGATCGCCAATAAGGAATATGACGAATTCGCCAGCGCGATGGACATGATCGACCTCATGCCGCCGGGTCTCTACGAGGCGGTCATCGAGGAAGTCGAGGACCGTGCCGCCAACCGCGAACTGATCCAGGGCTGCTACCTGCTTCGGCTCGTGCCGCGCACACTGGAAGACATTCGTGCGCTTGGCGGCAACAGCGCCGACGACGACCGCAAGTTTGCAGCTGTCGACCGGCTCTCCGCCATCAACCGCCAGCTTTACCAAACATTCGCCAGTCCGACGGTGAAGGCACTCACGCCCCCCGCCTCTGCTGACTGGCTGAGGACGATGCATCCGAGCCGAGCCCGGTTCGGCTTCTTTTCGGACGAGAACCGCGCAATGCGCGGGATTGAACAGGCGGCGAAGCGGGCCCGCGAAGACCGCCACCCGGTTGGCGAGGACAATATCTTCCTCGCCGGCGAAAAAGCGGTGGCGGCGGCGATTGGGTCCTACCTTGGCGCGCTCGGGGCCGCCCGCGACGCCTGGATGGAGCAGGCATTCCATCTCACCTACGGATCGCCTCTGCTCCAGGCGCTCGTAGGGCTCAACCCGAAAGGCCCGATCGACCAGCACAAGCTGGAACGCGAGGCTCTTCGCGAGGAGGCCAAGGCCAAGCGCCGCGAAGAGATGGAAAGTCGGTTCGAGGAAGGCGGCGCGATCGAAGCCGCACTTCGGGCCATCGCCTTTGTCCGCAAGGCGGAAGGAGGTACCGACGAGCGCAGCTATGCGATTCTAAAGCAGCTGCACGACGCCCAGCCGCCCGGCCGGCCGCGTACAATGGCGCAACTCAAAGACACCCTGCGCGATCAGGTATTGCTGCTGCGCCTGGACGAGCAGCGCGCGGTCAGCTCCATTCCAAAGTTGCTCCCGCGCGATCGCGAAGAGCGCGCCCGTACGCTCCGGGCTGTTCAGCGCTTCGTCGCGGTTCAGGGCAGTCTGTCCGAGATGGGGAAGAAGCACCTGGCGAAGATCGAAAAGCTTTTCGACGTCAAACCAGCTCCGGCTCCCGGCAAGGAGGATGTTCATGCCGGTTCTTGAGGGCCCGACCGAGGTCTGTTTCAGCATCCGGGACAGGTTCAGGCTGATTGCCAACACATGAGCGAGATTCGGCCGATCCTCGCCGGGCACAAGTCGCTGATCGTCGGCATCGCCAACGACCAGTCCATTGCCTATGGCTGTGCCGAAGCCTTCCGAGCCGCAGGCGCCGATCTGGCTGTAACATGGCTCAACGACAAGGCCCGTCCGCATGTCGAGCCTCTCGGCGATTCACTCGGGGCTGAGATCATGCTTCCGCTCAACGTTGAGAATCCCGGCGAGCTTGAGGCCGTGTTCGAGGAAATTTCAAACCGCTGGGGCAGGCTCGACAGTCTCATTCATTCCATCGCCTTCGCGCCGAGGGAGGATCTGCAAGGGGGGCTGCTCGATTGTTCCGCCGCAGGCTTCGCTCGTGCCATGGACGTGTCCTGCCACTCGTTCGTTCGAATGGCCAAGCTCGCGGCACCGCTCATGACAGGGGGCGGCACCATGTTTGCAATGAGCTATCTGGGCGCGGTGCGGGTCGTCCCGAACTACAACGTGATGGGGCCAGTGAAGGCGGCGCTGGAGGCCGCCTGCCGCTACCTCGCCTTCGAGCTCGGGGAGCAGGACGTGCGCGTCCACGCCATTTCGCCGGGCCCGCTGAAGACCCGCGCCGCAACCGGCCTTAAGGATTTCTCCCGCATGCTGAACGACGCCGTTGAGAGGGCGCCCCTGCACGAGCTGGTCGATATCGCCGACGTCGGATCCGCATGCGCCTATCTCGCGTCGGATTACGGACGGCGGATCACCGGCGGGACAATCTACATCGACGGCGGCGCCAACGTCGTCGCCTGAGCGGCAGTCGATACGAAGCCCAAATCCTCACTTGCGTCCGGATTGTCGAAAGCGGGAACAACTAGCGCTCTAATGGCCGAAATGGGTGGAAAGCGGAAATTCTCGGCCAGACGCGCCTATCTTTGTGCCTCCGCCGCGGTGATGAATCGCTGTGCCTGCTCGGCTTCCTTGCAATGAGTTTTGAAATGCTCGCAGCTCAGCCTTAGCGCCTGCGCTACGCGGCGCTGCTCCTCGATGACATAAGGGTCTGTGGCGACCTCGGGCGAGTAAACGTTTCGCGTCCTGAGTTCTTGGTAGGTCGTGGACGCGCTGTTCGGGCTCGCGGAGGTCGGACTTTCCGGCGCCCCGGGGCTGCAGCTGAGGATCATTCCAAGTGACAGCGCGATCGAGGCTCTCTGCAGTACGGGACAGCTGCCCGCAAGCCAATCGATCGCTGAGACCTGGTTCACGCGACACTCCATCTGCATCTCTTCTCGGGCCGAAGCCAATCACGAGTGGTGCGAGGTGCGAGAATCCACGCGGCGAGAGCACCCCAAACCGCTTCCGATGTCCCGATCTCCATCAAGTGTCCAAGCCGTACCCCCCATGGCATATACGGGTTGGGATAGAGTAGCTGCGATGCCGTCAACACGGCGAAGATGGCCGCCATCAGCGCCATTCGAACGATTAGTGACCCGCGCAGCCGCTGCACGATGAAGAGAGCAATGAGCGCCCACAAGACGCCGCGAAACAGCTGCAGCGGAACTAGGATTCCGAAGCTTGGCAACTCTGTAGCGGCGTAATAGGCCCGCACCGCCTCGAACTGCCAGGCAATGAACTGGCCGGCCGCAAAATAGGCAATCACATATAGCAGCGCCGCCGCGGCGATTCGCCAGCCGAGCATTGGTGGAGCGGCAGCGGGACCTTCGGCCGGGGGATGGAAGAGGAGCGCGGCGGTTGCGCTGATGATTGCAGCCGCGATGGCTGCCGAGACCAGCAGTCGCAATACGTCCGCCAACGGCATTTCAACGCTCGCGTTGAACGCTACCGTTTCGATTTGCATCATTGCGGTTTGGATCCCGAACAGCGCAACAAACAGCACAAGCACAAGCGCGATCCCACGCACCCGTGAGAAAGCAACGATGGCGAGAAGTGCGGCCGTCGACAGGCCATTCACGACCAGCACCGCAGCTTCGACGCTAAGGGGTCCGTCGTTGACCGGGGCGGCCGTACGGAAGCCCGCGAGCCGGCTTGCTGCGGCACTCGCCACAACGGCGACGATGAATAATGCCAAGGCCTTCAGCGCGGAGCGGATGTCATTTTCCCGTGGAGATCTTCCAAATGATTACAATGGGCCGAAAGCGGGCACTAGAGCCGAATGTCTGCTTTTGGGTCGAAAGCGGACACTGGAGATGGAACAACCGGACCGGATTGCGCTTCGTCGACCTGCTTCAAGCGGCCGGTCTCTAGACGATTGATCCCACGTTCTTGCCGTCGTCGCGCACGACATCACAGATTGGACAATCCTGGCTGTCAGCCGCGCGTTGCACCGCCTCCTTATCCGAGGCCGCGAGGACGTGCTTCCGCTTGAGGACCAGACCGCGCGGTCTGGCCAACTTATCAATGCGATATACCTTCATCTGCGCATCCCCCGCGCCATCTCAGTTCTGAATGATGTTGGACCGTCAGCCCGAAGTCAACGATGCGCGTGACGTACCCTACGCGCGTTCAGCCATCCCGTTACCGACGACGGCGCATGGCCCGAGAAAAGCGATCATGGATGCGCCCTTGTCTCAGAATGCGACAGGACCTTTTTCACAAACCGTCTACCTAACTTTGGGTAAGTGACCGCCTTTTCAGCGTGTGCCTAGAAAGGCTGCAAGACCTTCCTCGGGTCAAGCGGCGGCTCGGCTCCCCAAGGTCCGGGCCGCCTTCGCCGTCAGACTGAGGTGAGACGAAAGCCGCTCCGTGGGTACCTGGGAGGCGATCAGGAGCAGGACTGCGCCGCTTGCGAGGGGCAATTGCGATGACGACTGCCAGTGACCGGTTCATTGATTACTATAAAACTCTGCAGGTAGACCCGAATTGTGATCGAAGGACGCTTGAGTCAGCCTATCACGATCTCGCGAAGCTGCATCACCCGGACCACTCGGGAGTTGCTGACACCACAAAGTTCAAAGAGGTGGTGGAGGCGTATAAGGTGCTCAGGAACTCTGAGGCACGGGCTCAGTACGATGAGCTCTATGCCTCGTACGTCACAGAGGACCGGATCCCATTTACGGGCGGCGCTTGGGCAGATCAAACGTCAGCACTGAACGATGCAGACGATCATACCAAGATCCTCACGTACCTCTACAAGGCCAGGAGAGAAAATGCACAGGACCCCGGTGTAGTTGGCTTCTACCTGCAAGAGATGTTGCAGTGCTCAGACGAGCATTTCGACTTTCACAAATGGTACCTCAAGGAGAAGGGCTTCATCACGATCACAGAACATGGAACGCTGGCCATCACGGTTGTCGGCGTTGACCACGTGATCTCCATGTCTCGAAACGGAAAATTCGAAAACCTACTCATCGCTCAACGAGGCGAGGAAGGTTGAGCCTTCCGGGATAGTCCGTTTCTAAAGGATTGCTAACGCGGTGAAGATCCCAGTCAGCAGCTAGAACTTGTCCACAGATGTTCAGGATGTCGGCTCGTTCCAGGTTGGTTCGGTCCTCAAAGCCGTCAGAAGCGACCGCCGGCCTCATTCTGAGGTGCTGGCAACGTCAGTTAACTGAGTTGCCTCTGAGACGGCATTCAAACTGTAGCGGCCGGCAAGATCGTAGTGAATCAGCCGAGCTCGGGAACTGGTTGCGGCTTTCGCCGACTTCAGGGAGGCTCTCGTGCGGCTCAGCCAATATGCTTTTTCCATGAATCACCTTGCAGGCTGCGAGCGAGAGCACGGGAGAGTCTCTCTGTCACAGGGCGCTCGTCATGCTCAGGTGATGATGTGTAATCGCACCCCGCGTATGAACGGGTCGTGGCGATTCCTGCGAGCACTGCAATTTGCTCAGGGTAGGGCGTTACATGCATGTCGCGCTTGGTGCCGATGTTAGGTTTCGCGACGAGCCGCTTCCTTCTCCGACTGACGGCAAGCGTGTCGTACTCGGCGGCGATCTCCTCGAACTTGGACTGCACCGTCGCGATAGGCGCGCGGTTGCCAAGCTCGCGCATCTCCATCGCCCGCTTTCGAAAGAAGTCTGCTTGGCTTCTCACGGGCCCTTCAACGAGCCATTGAGCCGCTAGTTGCTAGTACCGATCGTGCCTTAGCCGTTCCGAGGTTCTGAAAACCAATTGCTGCAGTGCAACAAATGCAGTTGTGCGCTGCAGCAATGATTTCCATATCCGCATCACTGCTGGATCTAGGAGCAAGAATCATCAAACCATTTGCACGACTGCAAGGACAACTGGCGTCCGCGGACTTAGTTCAGAAAAAACTCAAGGGCACGAGTAGGTCGCGGCTGCGGCCCTTCGTGGAGTTTGGCACGAACCCAGGTGTGCTTGGCGCCAAGATTTACGTCCCCTCGTCGGCGACAGAGCGACCGCCTCTCGTGGTCGTGCTGCATGGCTGCACGCAGACCGCGGAAACCTATGCTGAAGGAGCCGGCTGGATAAGGGCGGCAGATGATCACGGCTTCGTCCTGCTTCTTCCGGAGCAGAAGCGGGCCAACAACCCGAACCTCTGCTTCAACTGGTTCTCGCCCGGTGACGCGCGGCGGGACCGGGGCGAAGCGCTCTCGATCGCTCAGATGGTGAAGGCCGTTCAGGACGTTCAGGGCACGGACCCCTCACGGGTGTTCGTCACGGGACTTTCGGCGGGCGGTGCGATGGCGGCCGTGATGCTCGCGACGTACCCGGAGATGTTCGCCGGCGGAGCGATCGTTGCGGGCCTTCCGTTCGGGACAGCAAAGAACGTGCCTCAGGCGCTCGAACGTATGCGCGGGCACGATATTCCTGAGGCTAAGAGGCTCGGGGAGCTTGCGCGTTCAGCGTCGAACTACTCCGGTCCGTGGCCCTCGCTTTCGGTCTGGCATGGCACCAACGACACGACCGTTGACGGAAAGAATGCGCGCGCGGTTGTGGACCAGTGGCGGGAACTGCACGGAGCGCGGCGAACCCCCTGCAAGGCCGATGTGGTCCACGGTCACCAGCATTATGTGTGGTGCGATGGCGCCGGACGTGAGGTGATCGAAGAATACCAGGTGCGAGGTCTCGGGCATGGTACCCCGCTCAGCACGAGGGAGCCCCATACTGGCGAGGTGGTCGGACCCCACATGCTCGAAGCGGGCATCTCTTCCACGCGGCAAATTCTTCGGTTCTGGGGAATGGCGACGGGCGGAGTAAACAGGCGCACGGCTTTGGATACCTCGCCTGAGCTTGACGAGCACCGTCCCGCCGAAATGCCGGACGCGATCACCAGTACGATCGAGCAGGCACTCCGCGCGGCGGGACTTCTGCGCTGAGACTATCCTTGTCTGTGGGGGCTCGTCGCGGCCTTCGAGCGGATGCCCCGTTAACCGGACACAGAGTTGATCGCCCTAAGCGGGCAACCCGAGGGAGATTGATTCATGAAGTTCGTTTCGTTCAAGTCGCGCGGCGGTGATTATCTTGTGATTGTTCAAAACGTCGCGTGGCTGCGCTCTCACGAGAACGGCCAAACCAAGGTCGGCATTATCGGAAGCGAGGCGATCCTCGTCGCCGGAACTATCGAGGAAACAGCCGCGACGATCTTGGCAGGGTAGTGCGCTGCAATGGGTGGAAGCGGACCTGTCGGCACAGAGGTGCGCCTATTTTCGTGCCTCCGCCTCGGCGATGAATTGCTGTGCCTGCTTGGCTTCCTTGCAATGAGTTTTGAACTGCTCGCAGCTCAGTCTTAGCGCCTGAGCTACGCGCCGCTGCTCATCGATTACATAAGGGTCCGTCGCGACCTTCGGCGAATAGACGTTTCTCGTCCTGAGTTCTTGGTAGGTCGTGGACGCGCTGTTCCGGCTCGCTGATGTTGAGCTCTCTGGCGGCCCGGAACTGCAGCTGATGATCAATCCAATTGAAAGCGCGATCGAGGCTCTCTTCAGTACGGGACACTTCCCCTTTAGCCAGACGATCGCCGAGACCTAGTTCACACGACACCCATCTGCATACTGCAAGATTGCCTGGTCGGCGCACGGCCTGCAAGTGACCGCTGAGGATGTCTTCTTGGGTCGGAAGAGACTTGCTGCAATCGTCTGGAACGGGTCGAAAGCAGACACTACGCCAATGGCAGGCTTACGGGTGGAAAGCGGATGCCTCATGCACCGATAACGTTGGGGTGCGGCAAACCAGCATCGCGACAAGCGGCGCGATAGACTGCGAGCGCTGCGCTCGCATCGAGCACCGACTCAACATTTCCGTCGCGATCAAGGTTGAGGTTGGCTCCGTGAAGCACAAACGAAACGTCGGTCACTTCTGTATTTGTCTCAGGGAAGTGCAGCGTATGAACCGATCCAGCCGGCTCGTAGAGATATGATCCGGCCGTATTGACCTCGGGATATTCAAGGTACTTCCACGACCCTGCCGAGGTGAAGGCAAAGATCTCGCCGGTATGCTTGTGCCGCTGGATCGACCTGCCCGGCTCGCCGCGCACCCGAACCACGAAAAAGCCTGCTTTGATGTCGACCTGGAGGAGCTGGAACGTGACGCCCTCTTGATACGATACAAACGGCAAGTCGCATTCACCGCGATGAAGCGCAGGCGGCGGCGCGCCACTGACGGGAACTTCGACGATAACTGGTTGAACGAGGTCAGGGCTAGCGATTGTTGAGGCCACGATCTGCTCCTTCGATGGGCGGGAGCACGTGTTGGTCTCTCAGCCGCGTTCGGGCCGGTGGTCACTGGGCGCGGTAGGATTGCGTACCACAATCACTTCACTCTCGTAACAACCATGCACGGCAGGCGATCGCCCGTCGCTACACTTCGTAGTGCGGCGCAATCCAGCACGTACCGATCAAACTTTGACAACCGCATCGCTCATCAGCGCCGCCGCTTCGTTCGGGGACAGCGACTGACGCAGATTTCGCCAGCAGGCGAACTCCAGTGCAACGCCGAGAACAGCACAGGCGCGCTCCTGAAGCCCAGCGCCCAGCACCTCAGCCGCTTTATGGAAAACGGGCGCCATGCGCAGCTCCACAACCTCGCTGGTGAGGGCATGGTTTTCCGCATCGCGAAGTACGCACGCCGCCAGCTGAGCGTTTCGATCGTACCAGCCGTAGAACTGCTCCAGCCCTTGCCGCACACGGTCCCGACCCTCAGGGACTGTTCGAAGAGATTCAGGGTCCGGGAGCGGGTCCCTTTCGAACGCAAGTCCGGAACAGGCCAGGAACAGGTCACGCTCGTCAGGAAAATGAGCGTAATAGGTGTGCCTCTGCACGCCGGCGCGCTCGGAGATCTGCGACACCGTTGTAAGGGCCGGACCCACGGTCGAATGAAGATCGAGGGCCGCTTCCACGATCCGTCGCCTGGTTTCTTCCTGCTTCTCTGCCCGTCTTCCGAGACGATAGTCGCGTCTTTTCGTTACACGCTTCTGTGCACTAGAACTTGACATGCGCACAAGTTAGATGCACATGCTCGTGCAGTCAATAGCGAGTTGTGGCCCCGCTCACGATCAAAAGGAGGACTTTCATGACAACGCGCGTCGACGAGATCGCTGACGGCATCTTCCGCATTTCGACCTTCGTTCCGGAAGTCGCACCTCCCGCGGGCTTCGCCTTCAACCAGTTCCTGATCCGCGCCGAAGAGCCGCTCCTGTTTCACACCGGTCATCGACGGCTGTTCCCGGCTGTTTACGAGGCGGTCGAACGTGTGATTGCGCCCGAGCGGCTCCGCTGGATCAGCTTTGGCCATTTTGAGGCCGATGAGTGCGGCGCGATGAACCAGTGGCTTGCGGCCGCTCCGCTCGCTCAGGTGGCGCACGGCGCAATCGGTTGCGATGTGAGCCTGAATGACATCGCCGATCGTCCCCCGCGCGTGCTTGTTGACGGAGAAGTCATCGATCTCGGTGGCAAGCGCGTCCGCTACATCGACACGCCGCACACGCCCCATGGCTGGGATGCTGGTCTTCTTTTCGAAGAGACCTCGCGTACGCTGCTGTGCGGAGACCTGTTCACTCAGACGGGCCAAACGGATGCAGTGACCGATAGCGACATCGTCGATCCAGCCTCGGCGGCCGAGGACCTGTTCGGATTTTCAAGCCTCCACCCGGAAATGAGCGCAACCATCCGGGGCCTCGCTCCACTCGTGCCGCACACGCTCGCATTGATGCATGGGCCAGCGTTCGTTGGAGACGCGGTCGCAGCTCTCGGTGCTCTCGCCGATGATTATGACCGGCGAACGGCTGCCTGGCGCGAGCAGCGAGCGTTGGCGGCGTAATCTGCCGACCCGTTCACCGCTTCAACCTTCGAGATGAGGCCCGTCGATCCAATGTGGGGGGATGACATCTCCCTAAGGTCGCAATGGGTCGAAAGCAGACACGACGCTAGTGTCCGGAATAGGTGGAAAGCCGACGTTGGGCGACGCGCATCGGTGAAACCATCAACGACGTAGCTCGTCGTCATTATCCGCTTGTCCGTCATGTTCTGGTTCGGTCGGCCGGTAATCAAACTTCTGCTCTTCCATTACAGCGGCCATGATCTGGAAAGCTTCTTCCTTCTCCGCAAGATCGATTGCTACCTCGATCCCCTCCAGCTTCGAGTGGAGCCAGAGCCGTCCGTATTGGTCGACCGTCAGGGAAAAAGCCTCGGTGCGGGTGTTTTGATTGCGCTCAGACTGACCCACTAGCCTACTTCCCTAGTTAGAAAATTTTGCTGCTGAGCGTATCGGCTCACCAGCCTCTCGACTAGTGCATCCGTTCACCGGCAAGTGCCGTACGCCGAATGTCCGCAATGTTCGGAACAAACTCTCGCTAGCAGCAGGGATGGGCGAAAGCGGACACTCCGCCAATGGGTGGAAAGCGGACTTTCGCTGCGCCTAGTCAAAACGAATGAAACGGGCCCGGAAAATGCGATTCCCCCGCACTGCGCGAAGGCACGGCAACCGGCGAGGCCCCAAGCAGTCGGTCAATTGCTCTTTCGGTTTTTGCCCGGCCGTCGCTCAAGTTCACTCTCGATCCTATCGGTATGGACCGCAGCACCCACTTCCTTGTCGATCAGGGTCCAGAACGGGTTGCTGCGCGGGCGGGTAAGCGAGCCCAGGTTCACGGTTACCGCACCGTTTTCGCCGCGAAACAGCCAGGTGCCAATGCTCGGGAGCCCGTCCCGGCCGCTTCCGGGATTCAGCCCGTAGGCCGGGTCATCCGGGGGGAAGGGCAATGCGACGTGGCCCACTGAAACCAGGGTCTCTGGCCATTCAAGTCCGGTCTCCCGAACGGTCAGCGCGTTATCCGGGGTGAGGCGGCGTACGGCGACGCGGGGGCTCTTGTTACTCGTATTGGTAATGACATCCAGCGTGTAGCCACGGGCATTTTTCGTTAGCCGGTCTATCAAGGCGCCGGCGGCGGGCCGCTGAACGCTGCCGAGGGCATCGCGCCGATTGACATCGAACAGTACAAGCAAGTGCTGGGGGCCATGCAACCGCAAATAGAGATGATCTGCGACGCCATTCGGCCCGACCGTCGCGTCAACCACCGACTGCCAAGCGATGACCGGGGGCATCTTGCCGATCCGACCGGATTCTGCGGCCTGTTCGAGCTCGTACTGCAAGGTTTTGGTCGCCCGATTGACCTGCCGCGTCGCGTTGATCGGGAAGGAGTTGAATTTATACGGATCGTATTCGGCCGCAATCTCCTGCCATCGAGCTTTTTGTAGCCGCGGGGCCGGTATAACGCTAAAAATTTCTAGCAAGCTCGCTACGTTGGCTAGGCGGGTTATTTCAATGGCTGGCGAAATGAGCAAAACGCGATCGGGTTTCCGAAGCGACTGATCCGCCAGCGCGTCGAGCGTATATTGTAGGGCCAATGTCCCACCCGTCGAATAGCCGCCGACGTAGAACAGTTGGTTATGCGACGTGCGTGAAGCGACGTGCCGGGCAGCAATGCGCACGGCGGCGGTCCAGTCGCGAACGGCCATTTGGGTCATCATGGAGGGAAGGGTGCCGTGCCCGGGGATGCGCAAGACCGTCACCTCGAAACCCTTCGCGTGCAGGGACTCCGCCAGCGCCTTCATTGAGTAGGGAGAGTCGGTCAAACCATGGATGAGCAATGCATGGCCAATGGCGTTAGGCTGCAGCAGGCGGAATGAGCGGTTGTGTGGCCCGCCTTGAACCAGGCGGCTCACGCGACTTGCCGGGTTGAACCGGCTGTAGATGTAAGCTTCGTTCCGGGTATCCCAGCTTGCCGCTCTGGCGCGCATCTCAGCGAACAGCCTGTCCTCCAGCTCGAGGTAGCCGTCGAAGTCTAGGTCCCCATTCCGCTGCGCGGAAAATTCTTCGGTCAGTATTTCGGTGTGCCACGGCTGCAAAACAGGCAGCATGCCGATTGCGTAACCTGCAAATCCAACGACGATTGCCGAGCATAAGGCGACTACCACCGCTGCAAATCGAAGGCCCGCGCGCCAAATCCGCACATAGGCAGGGGCCAGATCCATCTAGCCTTGCTGGCCAAGTAGAGTCACAATTGCGGACGCGTAAATACCGACACGCGAATGTGAGTGGTCATCGCGCCATCATCTGGCAATGGCCTGATGTCCGCAATGGGTGAAGAGCGGACATCCCTAAGACTGGCCTATAGCTTCGTTGGCGTCAGCGAGCCGCGAACCTCATCCAGGACATGCTGCAACTCGGAGACCGCATCCGTGAGACCTTCGGACTTCGTTTGGCGGAGTAGTCTTAGTGAAGTCTCAAGGTTTGCGAGAAGCTCGCCTGTCCCTTCAAGGGAGACTGGGACAGCACCGCTGCGCGGCAGGCGAAGGTGGAAGGTCGCGCCATGCGGTTCGGCTTGGGAGGCCCAGAGGGCACCTCCGTGATCTTCAACAATGCTGCGGCAGAGTGACAGGCCTAGACCGGTCCCAGTCGCCTTGGTCGTGTAAAAGGCATCGAAAATATGCTCGCTCTGCCCAGGTTCTATGCCTGGGCCGGTGTCGCTGACCTGGAGAAGCACGTTTTGGCTTTCCAATGCGGAGCGGCCCGTCCACTTTTGCCTGTGGAGGGGGTGGTGCCGCTTAGGTGACTCGAACACCTGACCCCATCATTACGAAGGCAGCGGTAGCGTCTCGGAAAATCTAGTATAGATCAACGGCTTAGCGGTCGGCGGGGCCGGCCGGGGCGCCCTTCCCAAGCACCACCCAAAGTGCCGGGCGGGACGTTTCGGGCGTTTCCTTGCGGAAGCGCTTTGGCCCAGTGATTCCGGGAAATCGACCTCCTGCGGACCCACTGAGATTGTGGCCGGTGAATCGCCTAATGTCCGCTTTGGGTCGAAAGCAGACACGACGCTGATGTCCGAATGGGTGGAAGCTGACGCCAAGAACGCCCCCGCTTCAGCCTGCCGCAAGCCGCTCACATCCCGACCCGTCGGTATCCGGAGAAACACGGAGGAACGTGGATCGTTCGCGAATTTGACCGGTTTGCGAATGTGGTCTCGATGGAGTTTTCGCTATGAAAACAACAACTTTTGGGCTTTCCCTCAGCATATTGAGCGCGGCGTGCGCGCAATCGCCGCCGGCCCCTGTGGAATCCGTTGCACCTGCGGCTGGCAGCGAAGCAGGGCGACAGTCAGCCGCACCGACCGATGCGCCAGACCCGACTTCGTCCAACCCCCGGACAAGCCTTCCTGCAATGTCCGCAGATCGCTGCGTGGCGGAAGCCGTCGGAACCGCAACTGACCCGAAGACAGGTGCGCCAGCAAGCAGCGCTGTCGATCCGCAGACCGGTAAACCCCTCTGTCCGACCGAAACGCAGAGTGCCAGCCCGGAGCCACGCTGAAGTCAAATGTCAGCTTTGGGTCGAAAGCAGACCTAAGGGCTTCAAAGAGCTTCGACGTCCACTCTCGTCGCTCAGGCCGACAAGGTCCACCCTGCGTGTGCCCCATGCTGAATGGTAATCCGGGTCGTCTTGATTGCCGTACTGGTCCTTACCGCTCTCGTCAGGATGGCCCATGACTAAGAGTGAGGGCGCATCTGGCTCTTGGCCTCGGTAATCCCAGAGTACTTGCACGTCTCGCAAACGGATGTCGATCATGCCAGCAACTCCGCTCGGGGGCGGCAACTAGCGCCGCCCGCTCTCTCGTGCCTTGATCAAACGGCCATGGGTGTCGGCCGTGGATTGTACTGATGAGTGCCGAAGGCAAGTCGTGAGGCGGCGCAGGTCATGAGCGGACCGACGCCACGCCTCGCAAGTCATTTTGTCGATAGCCTGCCGATTAAGGCAACATAAATCAGTAAAAACCAGCCATTCCCGTGTAATTAGGGTAGTTCCCGATTGCTATTTGGCGATGTGTTATTCATTGGCGCTTCGGTGTGTCGCGCATCGGACTGACCCGTTTTAGGCAAGCAAGCTTGTCTTTTACGCGGCATTCGGCTGGAGTGACCTTTGACCGCACGCCCCCAAACGAGATCAGATGATATCCAAGTGATAATCTGCGTCGTTTTTGATCGGCGAGCGGCGCCAGTCGAGATCGCTGCATTCAAAGACGCCGTCACGAAGTGTCCTTCCGTTGTCCGTGCGGTTGAACTGAGCGGCACCTTCGACTTCATGGTCGAGGCAACCATTCCGGACATGGAGGGGTACACCTCGCAGCTCAGTCTCTGCGCCGATGTAGTTGCCAGGCTCATTGATCGATACGAAGCCAACTTCGTCTGCAAGCAACTCGTTCGTGCAAGAGACAAGGGATCGATTTGGGCGCCGTGCGAGGATGGGATGGTGCGCATCGATTGCTCAAAAATCGACAAGGTCATTGCCGAGGGAGATTATATGCGCGTCCATTCGGCCGGACAAAGTTGGATGGTTCACTCAACGATGTGTGCTCTGGTCGACTGCCTCGAGACGGAGAGCTTCATTCGGCTGCACCGATCAATCCTCGTTCGCAAGGATTTCATCGAGCGCTTGATCCATGCCGACTCACATTGGACCGCGCAGCTCAACGACGGCACCCTTGAGCGGGTTGCGAAAGCTCACGTCGCCTCCTTGCTGGAAAGCCTCCGACCCGAGTTGTCGAAGCATCGGGCGACTTCAACGAAGGTAGTCGGGCTCCAACGAAGTGCGGCTCCATAATTAACGAAAATTGAACGCCATGCGCCCTGAGACATGACATCTGTCCCGCGAATTGAGAGCGGGAAAGGAATAGTCATGGAATACTACAAGTTCGTTTCGGCCGGCGTCGCAGTCGCAATTGCAGTTGGAGGCGTGACAGCCCTTGCTCCACCGGCATCCGGAAAGGCGAGGCCGGTAGTGGTCACCGCAAAAGTAGACATCGTCGCTCGTCACATCAGCTACCTGGATCTCAACCTGGCGTCGGAACCCGGACAACTGACCCTCAGCCGCCGCGTCGGCGGCGCTATTGGCAGCCTGTGTACAGAGGCCACCGGCGGATATGACGGCAATTTCAAGACAGGAATTGCCAGTCGCGAGTGCCGCACCTCCGCGTGGAACCAGGCGCGGCCACAGATGGCACGGGCCGTCCAGCGGGCCAATGAGATCGCGTCGACTGGATCGTCAACGATTGCCGCTGCCGGCATCGCCATCGTGCTTTCGAAATAGCGCTGTCCCCAGCCCCGCTAAGATGGCCCCCGGAAACGGGGGCCATTGAATTCCCTTGGCTCCATCCCCAGCCGGTTCTCAGGCGCTAACGGGATTGTCTTCCCACTCTCCGCAATGGCTCGGAATCAGACACCATCCTAACGTCTGGAATGGGTCGAAAGCAGACCTAAGGCGCTAGTGTCCGGAACACTGTCGAGAAGCTCCGCGAATGCTCGTCCAACGGCCGCCCGGCGCTCTTATGCGCTTACGCCACATGCTTTGCGGGGAAAAGCGGACATTACGATCGATCATGCGCCTTTAGCCAAGTACCCAACGGATTTCCTGACTTACCGTATCGGTGGTCAGATTGCCGCTGCTGTCGCGAGCCGGAGTGAACGAGGCGCGGCTTTGCAGAATCTGGCAGCTCGCATTGTCGAGCGCGCGTGAACCGCTCGAGGAGGTGACGTCGCAGGCGCCTACACGACCCATGACGCCGACCGTCAGCCGGACGGTCACCGAGCCTTGTTCTTTGCGTGCAAGGGCGGCGAGGGGATAGTCTGCTGCCCGGAATAATCTCTGAAGATCGCCTGTCGCGCTGCGCGGCGGAACCTGTTCAATCGCCGGTGGCGATGGCGAGGATTGTACCGGATAGGCCGGCGCAGGCGGCGCGGGCGCAGCCGCGGGCGTGACCACTGACGGTAGCGCCTCGAGCCTGACGGCGGACGGATCCGCGTCGGTCCGAACAAGTGGCGGCGGCGCTACAACCCGCGGCTGACTTTCTGGTACCTTCCGGGGTGTAGCGCGCTGCTCCGGCGGCGGTGGCTGCACTTCCTCGACGTTGAACGTCTTCAGGCCGTCGGGTGCTTTTTGGATTACCGTGTAAGCCAGGCCGGAGACGAGCGCGTAACCGAGCGACGCGTGGGTCAGCGCGACAATCGCAATGGCGAAGGTCCGACTGGCGCCTATCGGTTTTCGGCGTGCATAAGACACAAATCTTCCTCCGGCGCCGGCAAGTCCCGGCTCTCGCTGCCAACGACACTTCGAAGATGGGCCCGACTAGACCTGCGGAATGCCGCACCGGCCAGTCGAGACGGATGCTATCGTTCAATAAACGCTCGGCTGCCTTCTGGAGTTGCGAGGCAACACTCCCCTTGCGCTAGCCGGTGTCGGGAACGCGTGGGAAAGCGGAAGCGGAGAGAGGGCGGAACCAAAAGAGGCAACGCTCCGCCCTCCCGACGCATACTCGCTCATCCCCCCGAATGATCGAAACCGTGACCCTCCGCCCCCGAGCGAGGCCTCATATACAGGCCTTCGGATTTAATATTTCACCAAACACGACAACATTTTGCCGGTTGCTGCAACGATGTCCGGAATGGGTGGAAAGCGGACCCGGTCAGCTGGCGTCCGAATTGGGGAAAGCATATTGGCGGATCTAAGCTTTGCTTCTGTAAACGCATAGCCTTGCCGTGATGCGAAAGGGACCGCCGGATAGCCAACCACATTCCCTTTCTACTGATTGCAGGGAGCGCGGCCTTGGCCTCGCCGGTGGGAGGCTGGGTCGGGTCCAGGTTCGGGCGGGGACGCTTTTCTTGTCCATCGCCACTGGTCTCGCGGGCGGCGTGTTGTTGGGCACGTTTGCGTTCGAAATGTTACCTCGAGTCTGTTGCCGCCGCCGGGATGCTTGCCACCGTCGGCGGTTTCGTCCCGGGTTCATGATCGTGTATGTCGTCGACCTCTACCTCAATCGTGGCTTCATGGCGGGTGAAGGCTCCGATGAGTGGCATAAACTATCCCGTCTCCATCGACTCCAAAAAACCCGGGGCTCCCAGGTTACGCTGCTTGCTGGCGGTACGGCCGTCGAGGAGCTGATCGAAGGACTGAGCATCGGCGTCGGCCTTGCCGTCGATCCCGCTCTGGGCGTTACGATTGGGGCGGCAATCATCCTGGATAACCTGGTCGAAGGAATGAGCATCGCCGAAATCATTAGGATAGAACGACCTGATGGCGTCGCGCAGATATTCGCCTGGACCGGCCTGATTGGGTTAGCCCTGTTCCCTCAGCGACCGTCGGTTGGCTACTCTTGCGCGATATAGCCGGTGGCGTGATGGGCGGCCTGTTGGCAGCCGGAGCCGGTGGCATGTTTTATCTGGCTGTTACGGATCTACTGCCCAGATCTGCGGAAGATCCGATCCAGCAGTCTGCGGCGCTCGCAGCGGCAATGGGATTCCTGCTGATGTTCACTCTGTCGGGGCGGTGACCGCAGGAACGTGGGCGCAGCGCATAGTAGTGCGTGTGGTCACTCCCAAAGCCCAGCTGACGCAGTAATCGAATGCTCGCAGTTTTGCGTCTTCCTCGAGTCAGGCGGTCGCGAGCGCTCGTTCGATCTTTCGCCAGAGAAGCGCAGTAACTTCCACAGACATTGCGTACCGGGGCATGAGCTCACCGATTGGGGCTCGTTCTTCGCTCACGCGCTCGTAGGCGCTTGCCATCGGAATAACCGGCCAGTCGGGATGCGCCTCCAATTCACGCAAGTGAAGTTGCCGACGGCGATCAACCATCGAAAAAACCGGCATTAGCCTTACGCGCGGGCCTTTCTTCGCCTGAAGATGGTCATTGATCACATCGAGCGCTCGACGAGAAAGTGCTGCCGGTATGACCGGCACGAGTACGAGGTCCATCGCTCGCAGGATCTGATCAGAAGTCTCGGTGAGCCCAGGGGGACAATCAACAATTATCCTGTCGTAGTTTGGTGACAGTTCGTCCGCCGCTTTAGCGAGCCGTCGTCGCTTTCCGAGATCATGAAAGTGACGCTCGAGATGTTGCAATGACGGATCGGAAGCCAGGACATCCATCTTGTCATAGCCGCTCCGCCTTACCATCGACAGCAGACCCTGCTTGCCAATGATCCGGTCGCACAGGTCGCCACCTGCCGGTTGCTGCTTAAGGATGTACGATGCCCCACCTTGGGGATCGAGGTCCCACAAAAGAGTGCGGCGCCGTGAGATACTCGCGCTCGCCCAAGCGAGATTCACGGCGAGCGTGGTCTTCCCGACACCTCCCTTCGAACTGTAGATACCGATCAATGCCATCAGACGATTATCCAGCGTTGGGCTGAGCCCTCTATGGGTAGGTTTGTCTCAAAGCGTCGCTCCCGGCATCGTCGGTATCTTTTCCGCGTCATTGGTTGTTGGGTCGGCGGTAATACCGATAAAGAGCAGCACCGCGATGATCACGGCTATCAAGCCAGACATGGCGAAACAGCCATCGCTATTCTTAGAGGCGTCTTCAGGAGGCACGTACCCCGATCAACTCTCAGTGCGCGTGCGGGAAGCGGGATGAGTACTCACGCGGCGTGGCTGGAGACCGGGGCCTCATGGCAGCCCGTGCCGTTCCGCATATCTAAATAGGTCGGCATGATTGCGAAAGCCCAGCTTGCGCCGCAGATTTGCTCGATGGGACTCGACCGTTCGAGGGGATAGATGGAGGATCCGCGCCATCTGCTTCGCTGTGCGACCTTGAGCGACGAGCTGCAGAACCTGCGTTTCGCGACTGGTCAGCTCCTTCGGCGCAGGCGGCGGCGCCTGGGCCACGAGTTGGTCGAGGATCTCGTCGTCGACGGCCCCTTCCCAGTATGGCCGATGATCCGCCAACGCCCGGATCGCAGGCGCAAGGTGCCGCTCGACCTCAGACTTCACTACGAACGCGCGTACGCCTTCGCGCAAGGCCGTCAGGATCCAGCTTCTGTCGCAGCAAGTTGTATAGAGCAGGATTTGAACGGTTGGACACTTGAACGCCAACAGGTGCGCCAGGCTGAGTGCAGGTGTGTCGGAAAGTGTGTGATCGAGGACTGCGATGTCGGGGTAGGTCGAATGGGCGAGAGACAAGGCGCTTAAACCGGTTGCAGATTGAGCCACGACCCGCGCGTCCAGCTCTTGGTCGATGATTGACCGGAGACCTGCGCGCTCGATGGGGTTGGGCACCACCAGCATTACTCGCAATTCCGGGTCCATCGGTAGGTCGCACTCCCACTACGTAGAGTCATCAGCTACCGTAGGGACCCTCACCCAGACCTGTATCGGTACTAACCCCATGGGGCTCGCCCAGAGGGCCCAAGTGTGCACGGCGGCTAATCGGGTAACTCGCCTCGTTCCAGCAGACGATCTCGGCGGTTGGCCGATTTTTGGCCACTGAAAAGCCGACGGCTCAGACCGGGCGGATGTTAAAGAAGTCGCCAATCCCGGTGAGCAGGAACTGCATTCCAATGCAGATCAGAAGGAAGCCGAAGATTCTGGTCATCGCATCGATGCCGCTTTGACCGAGAAACCGGACCATTGAGCTCGATGCGCGAAGCACCAGAAAGCAAAAGATGAGGGTCAACACCATCCCAAGCATGACGCCCACGTAGACGAGGCCGCGGTCGTCAGGATGGATACGATTGATTTGGGGAGCGGCGGTCAGGACAACGGAAATCGATCCGGGACCTGCAAGGCTCGGCATGGCCAAGGGTGTGAAGGCAATGTCCAAGTCCTGCTCGGCATGCGTCGAAGCAGTTGGAGGCGCGGAAGTCGTCGGGAACAACATCCGAAAGCCGATGGCTGACATGATCAAGCCTCCGGCAGTCCGAAGTCCTGGAATGGAGATACGGAAGAATTCGATGATCGCCGAGCCGAGCAGGAGGAAGACGATCAGAATTCCGAACGCATACGCGCAGGCCAGGAGCGCTTGTCGGTTACGCTTGTTACGGTCCATTCCCCCAGTCAGGGCAATGAAGAGTGGAGCTGTGCTGAAGGGATTTATGATCGGCAGCAGGGCGCCGATCGTTAGCGCAATTGCTTCGCGAAATAGTTCGATCGAACCTCTCCGGTCTTTCACCGACACCCCGGCGACGGAAGCTTTCAAGGGGGTGTTGCCGCCTGGCATCAGGAAGAACCCGCGTCACCGGATATTTGAGATCAGCGGACGTATTCCCGGGATTTGCTGGCGTCGTCTACGGCCTCGCGTAAGCTCGTGAGCTAAGGCGGGTCAGCTCTTCGGAACGGTTGATCCTCGCAGTGATGGCGCGCGTCACCAAATCAGGCAAACGGTGCTGGAGCGGATCAACAATCCGTAGTGTCCGCAATAGGTCAGAAGTGCCATTAGCTCACCTCGCTAATGCGGATGATAGGCGACCGACCTGAAGCGCCTATGACCGCAGAATAACAACAGCTGACATGACGCGAGCACCTGTACGTAAATTTCGAGACAATTCTCGACACTCCGAGATCAGGTCAACTGCCGATACCGGCGAAAAACGGGTCGTGATATCTCGACATTGACGAGCTCGCCGGCGCGGCCGGGTTGTCTCGGACTGTCCTCAGGGACCGCTTCGTTGAACTCCTGGGTGAACCGCCGATGCGCTATTGCGCGAAATGGCGGATGCGGACGGCCGCCAACATGCTTCGCGACGGCAAGGCCAACAGCGCGAACATCGCATACGCCGTGGGCTTCAACTCCGAGGCGGCGTTCAATCGCGCATTCAAGCGCGAGTATGGAGAACCGCCAGCCTCATGGCGCCGTCGGCAGGAAGCGGAACACGCAGCCCGGAATGGACAAGCGCTCGAGCCTGCTTAGGGCCTGTTAAGTGGCTACTGTCCGGTTCGGGTCGAAATCGAAGATAGCTCACAACTCCGATCGCGGCCGCTACTTTAGGTTCGACCTCGCTGCACAAAGCCGTTCATAATCTTCGCTCTTCCGCCAGTCCTTGAAACGGTCGAAGGCGGGCACGTCATCATGAGATGGTGCACGTTCCTGCATCCGCTCCGCGAGCCACTGGAGCCACTCGAACAGGTTGGGCCAACCCGAACTGCGCTGTTCTTCAATGTACCTCCTCAGCTTGCGCCAACAGAGCACTGTCACTCCGCGGTAGAAGTCTTCGTACATCTCAATAGGCACATGCCCGCGAGCAACGAGTGGACCGAGGCTTTCAAATAGACCAATTACGCCGAGCACCGCTCCAAAGTCCGGTCCGAGCCTCTTTCTGAGCTCCTCCCCCGTGAGATTATCAGGCAGGCCATGGAGGAGCAGGAGCGCTTCGGCACTCTCTGGTGCCTGAAGTGGATGCAGCAATTCGATTCCTGCCTGTGCCTCCCTTTGTTCACGAAGTTGCCGAAGCTGAACAAGGCCAAATGCGACGCCCACAACCACTGCGATCGTCTGAATCACTTGCAGCCCGAGTTCCCATGACATCTAAGCGCCTCCGCCAAACAGCGCGGTATGCGGCTGCCTCGCTAATGTCTGCAGTGGGTCGAAAACAGACATTCGGCGTCCTCAGCGGTCACACTCGGGCCAGATAATGATATCCGGCCCCGTTTCTTTGGCGACCGGGTTGGCATCGGCCGGATTTGCGCGCGCTAGTCGCTCTGCTTCAAGCTTCTTCAGGTCGCGCTCTATGTCTTCCGCCATTTCGAGGAGAGCTTCCGCGGCTTTCACGTCGAGGATTTGTCTCGCGAGGCGGCGGCACTTTCCAATGCGTTCCCGCATGCCGTCCAAAGGATCGTCCGACATCTCCACCCCCATCTTGTGTCGGTTAGACAACACAGCGATTAGAGCCGGGTTCCGGCGACCCCGAGGCAGACCTAGCTCGTCTTTAGGCTAAAGATCGCGTCGCCCCGGGTTAGGCCGGTTCTGGTTCCGCGGCCGCCCGCGCGAAAAAGATGCTGACGCGTACTCCCTCGTTCGGATTAGAGCGAACTTCGAGTTCAGCCTTGGCATTCTGTTTCAGGGAGTGAGCAATTACCGCGCCAAGTTTACCGGTTTCGGGCCACTTCACGTCTTCTGGAAGACCGACGCCATCATCGGCAACGACGACCCGGCAACCTGTTTCGTCGACGAGACTCGATACGGTGATCGTTCCGCCATCGCGTCCAACAAATGCATGCTTCAATGCGTTCGTCATGAGTTCGTTTACGACAAGGCCGGTCGGCATGGCGACGTTGATGGACACTGGCCACGTATCCACTTTCAAATTCAGGCGGATTCCCTCGATCGCATGAGCCTGCATCACCGACGAGGCCACTTGGCTTAGATAAACTCCGAGGTCGATGCCTTCGCCGACGCCGTCTGCGGACAGCAGGTCATAGAGGATCGCCAGAGAACTGATCCTCCCCGCTAAACGATCAAACCTCGCGCCGGTCTCTCCATCAACCACATTGCGTGCTTCCATGCGGATCAACGCCGTAATCATCTGAAGATTGTTCTTCACACGATGCTGGAGCTCCCGGAGCAATACATCCTTGTCTTGAGAGAAGTGTTGGGACCGATCATCGCGCGTGGGCCGGCGCGCACTGGCCAATGCAACCAAGCGGAACATGGGTATTCCGTCGTCGCTCTCGATCGTGTTTGACCACGCATCAACGACATTTGTTTGGTTGGCGTGTTTAAGGGTGAAGGTACCCAGATATTCTTCGTCACTCTGGACAGCATCCCCCAAGGCAGTTTCGTCACCGGGCGCGGAGGCTACGCCGGGCAGCGCTGTCCAGCTATTTCCGTGGATCTCCGCCGCCGGCAGACCCGTCAGCCGTTCAAACTCGAAGTTGCAGTATGTGATCGTCTCGTAAGGCCCGAGTTCCGCCACGGCGATTGCGACGGGAACATGATCCAAAAATTGCTTGAACCGGTCGCTTTCCAGTGCGTCCGCAAGACCCGGTGTAGCGACCAATCGCTCCACGTCCTCGTTGTTGTCATTGTCGTCCACCTCGCGGCCTCACTTTTTGTCTTATGGCGCCCAATTAAGGATTATCCTGGACCGCACATCCTGTGCGAACGCCTACTTTAATCCGAGTGAGTTAGCGAGAATCGCCGTTCCGCAGTCAGAGCAAGAAATTCGGGCCGTAGATGAAGGTTCGCCCCCGTCCAGCGACGTCGACGCGGTCGCTTCGGATCGAGCCCGTCAATTTGGAGAGGTCAGGCTCCGATCTTCGTTAGAGCCGCCTGAACCCACCTCGTTATTCATGCGAGCCTGCTGGGCCCTGCCGGCGCCTCGTCAATCGGCAACAAAAGGATCGGGCGTTGATCCTCGTCCACGACCTCAACCCACGTCTTCTCCAGCAGACCACCGGTCAACTCGGCGACCACGACTTCTTTTGCGAGCTCGTGTGCCTCGGCTCGCGCAGCGTCGTCGTCCGACAAGTCGCGACCGACCAGGTCCGGATTGGCGAAGGTCTCGCCATGCACGTTGAAGAAGTATCGGGGCATCGCACGCTCCGGCTGATGTACGGCGGCCCGGGGACAGGGGGAGGTACCCGGGCCGCCAACTTTCTTCAGTCTTCCCGGAGCGGGGGTGAAAGCGGGAAGACGGTGAGGGCTAAACCCGCCGTGGCAGAGCGGGTTGCCAGCATTACGCAGGCTCAATGAGGCGGGATCCAAATTGTGCGGGCCGCGCGCTGCTGCTCGCAAGCCACACTGCCCGATCTTAGTCAGGGGCCCCGCCATTGGCGCTAGCAGTCCGAGCTTCGAGCATTATGTCTGGGCGCATGAGCCTTCGTTGCTTCATTGGCGTTCACCGCCCCTTGCTCGCCTCGATCATCGAGCGTGCAGATGGCTTTCACGCGCTCTGCGAAGGTTGCGGCCTGCCGATCGAACGCGCCTCTGAAGGGCGCTGGACCGTAGAGCGGCCGCTCGCCTGGCGTGATGACAAGGCAATTCACACAAACCGCTCCTAGCTCAACGGATAGAGCGTCGGGCTTCGAACCCGAAGGTTGGGGGTTCGAGTCCCTCGGAGCGGGCCACCCCATGTCCGCAATGGGTAGAAAGCTGACGCTAGCGGGTCAGGTCCAGCTCCATGAAAATGGTGCCGGGTGGCGTAGGGCTGTAGTACGGATCGATACGACGAAAACCCATCCGCTCGTAGAGGTTCGCCGCCCGGATCCTCGTCGGAAGCGTGTCAAGGCGAAGTGAGGAATAGCCTCGGGCTTTGGCTGCTTCGATCACAGCATCTGTCAGGGCCTTGCCGAGACCGAACGACCGCGCCTCGGGCAGCACGTAGAGCCTTTTCATCTCACATGATCTGGCGCCGTCGAGACGGCGTAGTCCAATACACGCAACGGCTCGGTCAGCTGTGTCCCACGCGACCAGGAGCTCGCCTTGCGGTGGCGCATACTTCCCCGGCAAGTCGCTGACCTCGGACTCAAAATCTTGATAGCCTAGGTCCACCGGCAGGGATTCAGCGTAGGCGGCAAAGAGATCCCGAACAGCGCCAAGCTCTTGCTCCGACCGTGCGAAGCTAATCTGGAAAGGCGGCTCTACGGGTTGTTCCATGCAGCCGCGCCTATGGATTGTGCCTCATGTCCGCAATGGGTCGAAAGCAGACACTCCAGGCTCAGAGGCCAATCGCAACCAGGCCTCTGTCACGCGAGCTCTAACCGGACCGCCGTTGAACGGGAAAGATGCTAGGAAGGTGTCCTTCGTAAGATCCGGCCGACGCGACTTGATATCCTTCGCCCAGTAGCCTCCGCGAGCCGGCGAGCGCATTCAGGACAGCGGGATCAGCACCTCGTTGCGTCTGAGAAGCGGTGGTATCATGGGCGAATTGTAGAAGGCATATTCGGCTTCCGCCTCTGTTCGTTCTTCCCGCCGAGCCAGCCAGCCCCGCAGCCCGTCCTCATGTTCGGCCAGGCGGTGATCGTCCGCGGTACCGGCGAACCTCACCGCTCCAACTCGGCGCGCGGGAATTTCAACCAGCTCGATCGCTTGCGGCGGCGGAGGCAGGTTCTCGTGCGTTCTCCCCTCCGGCATAACAAACCGCATTCGCCAACCGCCTTCCACCATATCGTCAAAGACCGGCGGGTCGCTGCCCATCGGGTCGCCGCCATCCTGCAGCACGGGGACCGTCATTGGCAGCGCTTCGCCGCCCCGCGATTTGGCGAAAATGTAGTCGGCGAGAGTTTCGAAACCCTGCTTTAGTGCCAGCTTGCGCGGCCCGCGCACCACGGTCTCGGCGACAATGATTGCTGGGTAGGCGCGAACCTCGAAGTCGCCGTCGCTCGACAGCACGCGATAGTCAGGCCCCGGAGTTGCCTTTTCGCGGAAGTAATAGATGACGGCCGCACCGAGCATCGTTGCCCCGAAAGCGGCACCGGCCAGTACGGTCTTGCGCATCCTCGCTCTCCTCTTTTCCGTTCAACCCGGCGAAAGGGCGCGACGTTCCCTTGGTTGTTGCAACTTGTCTTGAGTTCGCCTGCCTCGAGCCTACTTCCGGGGCCCATGGTTGAAGTCGAGACCCGACATTTGCCTCAATCTCAGGGGCGACGATCTCAAAACGAAGATTGGCTCCGGGCCATTGTGTCGACCCGGAGCAGATCAACTAGCTAAGCGGTGGCCAGAACTTTCCTGCGTGACCGGCGAAGCGCCATCCCCGCTGCTCCGAACCCGGCGAGCATCATCATCCATGTGCCCGGTTCGGGAACGGCCGCCGTTTGAGCGCTCACCTGCGCGAACCCAACGTTGACTCCGGTCAGGTCCGGCGCGCCGAAGATCGAGGTGAAGGCACCGGCCGCGTCAGCCGTCAGCAACAGCGACGTCCCAGATCCAATGGTGAACAGGCCTACCGAGCCGAGTTCAGAACCATTGGCAGTAACGTCGCCCGTGACCAAGAGCGCCGCGGTATCGATTACGAAGCTCCCGATGCCAAGAGAGTTGTCACCAGCGGTGAAGAGGATGCCGGAGCCGTCGTGGAAGAAAAGAGCATCGCCGGAGGCGTCGGTGCTTCCCCCGGTGATCGGGAACGTGAAAGTGGGAATGCCGCCGGGGTCAGACGGTGACGGTCGCGGAGCCAGTCGGGGCTGCTGTCAAACCAAGTTCAGTGAGCGCCGGCGCCGCCGTCAGCGTCACGTCCGTCGTTCCACCGGTTACGGTCTGTTGCGCGTTCGCAGGCGCGGAGACCGCGGCAGCCGCGAAGGCTACCGAGGCCATGAGTTTGCGTGCAAGAGTCATCGATGCCTCCGTCATGGAGTTGAGAAGATCGGCCAGTTGCCGAGCCGACCACCGCGCGAACCTCAGACCAGAGACGGTCGCTTCCTCAATCGATTGGACAACGAACGAGGCCAAGAGGACGCTCACTAAGGATCTCAAAACCCGAGCTTTTTGGCGACTAGTGCTTTGTACCGTACCCGCGTTGAGCGCCTTGCACGCCGGTAATTGACTAATGTCCCGAATGGGTCCGCAGTCTAACATTACCTTCTGCGGTCGGGCTCTTGGAGATTTCCAATGTCTCTGGTGGACAAGGGGCAAGTACATTTGCCGGCTGACCGGAACGCACTACTGCGTCGTCGATTTCAATGATGATCCAACGCGCTCTTACTCCTCACAGGAACACTCGATGGTAGAGAAGGCGTCAGAAGCGATCAGGAGGTCCATTCACCGGACGCCGATCGCTACCATCGTGACTGACAATAGTTCGCCGGACAATCCAATTGTCGAGGCGAATGACGCATTCGTCGCCTTGACCGGGTATCCACTTGACGAGGTCCTTGGACAAAACTGCCGGTTCCTTGCCGGTCCGGGAACCGAGCCGGAGGCGCAGTCCGTGCTCCGTAGGGCCATCCTCGACGGCAAGCCGGCGATTGTCGAGATCACCAATTATCGGAAGGACGGAACGCCTTTCCGCAATGCCGTGATGCTCGCGCCCATCTGTGGTCAGGACGGTGCGGTTGCTCTGTTCATCGGAACGCAGATGGACGTCGGAGCCAGTGTCGAGGGAAACGGCCTGCGGCGAACACGCGCACGCGAATTGGTCGCTACGCTCACGCCTCGGCTGCGGCAGACGCTGGAGCTGTTAGCGGTTGGTTATCGCAATAAGCAGATTGGAGGCTTACTGGGAATCGATGAGAAGACCGTGAAGATGCACCGCTCGCGACTGCTTGATGCATTGGGCGTGAAGACGACTGCCGATGCTATCCGTATCGCCGTCGAGGCCGAAATCGCTCCTAACGGTCGCGATTGATCGCGAAACGGGCGATCGCCGCAAGCAAAGCGGCGGAATGACCGAAGTCACGCAAATGCTCGACGGCTTGATCGACGATCATCTCCGCCTGCCGCCGCGCTCGTTCTTCGCCGAGCAATGTCACGAACGTCTCTTTTCCTTGGTCCTCGTCCTTGCGCAGGCGCTTCCCAACAGCGGACGGGTCGCCCGAAACATCGAGCAGGTCGTCGGCGATTTGAAACGCCAACCCCAAATTTTGAGCGTAGCCGCGCAGGCTGGTCCTCGCGTCCTGACCCGCCCGTCCCAGGATCGCACCGGATTCGACGGCCCAACCGATGATCGCGCCGGTCTTCAGGCGCTGCAGCCTGGCAATCTTGTCGATGTCGACCGGGCCCTGGATAGGTAGAAGGTCGAGCATCTGGCCGCCGGCCATTCCGAAAGCCCCGGCAGCATGTGCCAGTTCCTTCGTCAATTCCGCGCGCACCTCGGCACTGGGATGCGTCTGCGGATCGCAGAGAATTTCGAAGGCGAGGGCCAGCAACGAGTCTCCGGCAAGCACCGCCGTCGCCTCGTCGTAGGCGACGTGAACCGTCGGCTTCCCACGCCGAAGGTCGTCGTCGTCCATGCAGGGCAGATCGTCGTGGATCAGCGAATGGGCATGGATGCACTCGACGGCGAGCCCGGCGCGGAGCGACATCGACCGTGGCACAGCGAACAAATCGGCGGAGGCGCATGCCAAGCAGCGGGCGAAGGCGCTTGCCTCCGCCTATCGCGGCATATCGCATCGCCTCGACCAGCCTCGCGCTTGCATCCGACGGAACTACCAGCACCCGTTCGAACAATGCGTCGATGTCCGCGGCGATTCGAGCAAGCGGCCGATCGATTCGAACCAAATCCGGTGCGAAATCCACCGTGCTCATGCGATCGCCAGTCTCTTGAAGACCGTGGCTTCGGGCTCGGACCCTGCCTCCTCGACCTTGATACGGTAACGAACGCCGAGGGCGGAAAGGATAGCCTGGACGCTGGTTTCGGGGGTCGACGCGGCCGCCGTAATCCCTATCGACCCAGACTTCGGCAATGCTGACCAGTTTATCTCGTCCGGACCTGCGACGAGCTGGACTGCACCGCAATGCACTTCGGCGACCTCGGCAAGCCGGCAGGCGTTGGACGAAAACCGCTCTCCGGCAACGATGATTGCGTCGCTCCGCATCGCCAGTTCGCGAACCGCCGCCTGCCGGTTGGTCGTGGCGTAGCAGATGTCGCTGGAGACCGGTTCGGCAAGATCGGAGAAGCGAGCCCGCAGCGCCTCCACGATCGCTTGGGCGTCGTCGACGGAATAAGTGGTCTGTACGGCGTAAGCGGTAGGCTGATCTCGCCTCAGGGGAAGGTCTTCGACTTCCTCGACGCTTTTGACGACATGAGCGCTCACCGAGGTGACGTGGCCCAACGTGCCCTCGATTTCCGGATGCCCCTTATGCCCGATGAGGACGAGCTGACGGCCGCCGCGTTGGTGACGCTCTACCTCGCGGTGAACCTTCGCGACGAGTGGGCAGACGGCATCGTAAGTCCGGAGGCCGCGGCGCTTGGCATCTGCCGCGATGGCCGGTGACACGCCATGCGCCGAGAATAGGACGATCGATCCGGCAGGAACCTCGTCCAGCTCTTCGACGAAGATTGCGCCTTCGGCCTCAAGCGTCCGCACGACTTCCAGATTGTGGACGATCGCTCGGCGCACGTAGACGGGCGCGCCATGGCTCGACAGCGCATCCCGGACGGCGTCGATCGCTCTCCTGACGCCTGCGCAAAAACCACGCGGAGCGGCGAGGATGACGCGAATCTCCGGCCGGTCGGCCAGCATGAGCGGCTCGCTTGAGGGCTGTGAGCCGTCGATTGAACGCAAGTCGAGCATCGCCTTCCGAACTGCACAATCCCCCAATGTGCAGAGTAAGTTTGAGAGAAAAGCGAATCTATATGGGCTAAAGGAGGTATTGCATGCGCACGCTCGTGCGAGCCAAGCCCGGCGCCAATTCGATGCTTACCTTGTCAAAACTTGGCGGCCCGACCCGTATAACCGGGTTCCTCGAGAAGCCGAACCCTTCACGCGGAATTCCCAGGAAAGTATCCAGCTTTTGATTGGAATTCTCATCGTGGAAAACGGAAAGCGCGTAACGGCCGGGCGGCACGTCCCGGAAGTTGACGCGGCTGCCGTCGGCTTGAATCGATTGTTTCAGCGCCGCCGGGTCTCCCTTGCAATCCGGAAAGTGCTTGGGATTGCGCGTGAGGCAGGCGTGGACCGTTCCGCGATGGTTTCGAAGCCCGGTCAGATCCACTTCGACGGCGGCCGATCGGAGCGGCTGCGGACAACAGCGGAATGGCAAGAAGGGTGGCGGAAAGTCCTCGCATCGACCGCCTGCTTACCAACAGCTGCGCGATATCGCCAAGCCGGCAGCTCTATGAGTCGGATCATTATCGTAGGCGGCGGGCTGGCGGGTTCACTCGCTGCCTTGGCGCTTGTCCGGCGACGTCCGGAGGTGGAGCTACTGCTGCTGGAGCAAGGTGCAAGCTTCGGCGGCAATCACACCTGGTCCTTCTTCGATACGGATGTAGCGACCCAGAACCGCTGGTTGCTGGAGGGTCTCGCATCGAGTCACTGGCCGAAGCACCAGGTCGAATTTCCCCAACGAAGCCGGACCATCGCGATCGGCTACAACAGCATCCGATCTCGCGATCTCGATGAGGTTTTGCGGCGTACGCTGCGGCCCGACCAGTACCGGCTCAATGCGCGGATCACGTCGGTCGGTCCGGGTTCGGTGACCCTGGAAGGGGGTGAAACGCTCGAAGCTTCCGCGGTGATCGACGCGCGGGGCCCGGCCACGATGCACGGCCTGGATCTCGGCTGGCAGAAGTTCGTGGGGCGATACTATCGTTACCCGCGCCCGCACGGAGTGTCGCTCCCAGTCATCATGGACGCGACGGTCGAGCAGATCGACGGCTATCGCTTTGCCTATCGGCTGCCCGTCAGCGCCACCGAACTGCTGATCGAGGACACGTATTATTCGCCGACGCCGATCCTCGACCAGGAAATCCTGCGGGCGCGCGTCGAAGCCTTGGCGATGAAGACCGACGGTGGCTCGCCGAGCCTGGTGGAGGAGGAGAGCGGGGTCCTCCCTGTCGTTCTTGGCGGGAGCGTCGACATCTTCTGGAAGGACGCGTGCGTGCCGCAGATCGGGGTCCGCGGCGGCTTCTTCCATCCGACGACCAGCTATTCGCTTCCGGATGCGGTGGCGAATGCATCGCTTCTGGCCGAACAGTCCGATCTTCGGACCGAGCCGCTCCTGGCCCTCTTCCACGATCGCGCCCGGCAAGCTCTGGCGCGAAAGAGCCTTCTTCCGGTTGCTGAACCGAATGCTGTTCCATGCGGCGGAGCCCGATCAATCGTACCGGGTGCTGGAGCATTTCTACCGGCTTTCGCCCGCCGTCATTTCGCGCTTCTACGCCGCGCAACTCACCAATCTCGACAAGCTTGCGGGTTCTCAGCGGCAAGCCTCCGGTACCGATTGGCCGCGCCTTGTCCGCGCTTCGAAAGGGTGCGGCATGAAGCGCACGGCAGCCGTGATCGGCTCCGGATTCGGGGGACTGGCCCTTGCCATCCGGCTCCAGTCGGCAGGCATCGACACCACGATCATCGAGGCGCGGGACAAGCCCGGCGGCCGAGCCTATTATTGGGAGAAGGACGGCCACATCTTCGATGCCGGTCCTACCGTCATCACCGATCCGGCCTGTCTTCGGGAATTATGGGAGCTCACCGGCGCGGACATGGCGCGGGATGTCGACCTGGTTCCGGTCTCGCCATTCTACCGCCTGTCCTGGCCGGACGGCAGCACGTTCGACTACCTCAATGACGACGAGCAGCTGGCGCGCCAGATCCACGCGCTCGAGCCTGCGGACGTCGAGGGCTACCGCCGGTTCCTGCGCTACTCGGCGGGCGTCTACGCCGAGGGGTATGAGAAGCTCGGCGCCGTTCCCTTTCTCGACTTCAAGTCCATGCTCCGCGCAGCGCCGCAACTGGCTCGGTACCAGGCCTGGCGATCCGTCTATTCCGTCGTCTCGCGATTTGTCCGCAATGAGAAGCTGCGGCAGGCCCTGTCCTTCCACTCACTGCTGGTCGGCGGCAACCCGATGACGACCAGCGCCATCTATGCGCTGATCCACAAGCTCGAGCGCGACGGCGGGGTGTGGTTCGCGCTGGGCGGAACGAACAAGCTCGTCTCCGGCATGGTGCGGCACTTCGAGCGGCTTGGCGGGACGGTCCGGCTGGGCGATCCAGTCGCCATGATCACGACGAAAGGGGACCGTGCAAGCTCCGTTCGGACCGAAAGCGGGTGGTCCGGAGATTTCGATGCAGTCGCGTCGAACGCCGATGTGGTCCGGACCTATGACATGCTCGGCCACGCGTCGGCGCCCCGCGCTTCGAAGAAGCTCAAGCGCAAGCGTTTCTCGCCGTCCCTGTTCGTGGTGCATTTCTCTGCCGAAGGCGCCTGGCCGGACGTCCCGCACCACAGCATCCTGTTCGGTCCTCGCTACGGCGAGCTCCTCAAGGAAATCTACCGTGGGTCGGAACTGCCGCACGATCCCTCGATCTACCTCCACCACCCGACCGCGACGGATCCGTCGATGGCTCCAGCGGGCCGCGTCCACATTCTATGCGCTGGCTCCGGTCCCGCACCTCGGACGCACGACCCTGGATTGGGATGTTGAAGGTCCGCGCTATGCCAAGCGAATGCTGGAGATCATTGAACAGCGGGTCATGCCGGGCCTGGGTGAGCGGCTGGGGATGGTCTTTCACTTCGGCCCGGCCGATTTCGAGGCGGAGCTGAATTCGCACCTTGGCTCCGCGTTCAGCCTTGAGCCCGTGCTTACGCAGAGCGCCTACTTCCGGGTCCATAATCGCGACGATGTCGTCCGGAACCTCTATTTCGTCGGGGCGGGAACTCATCCCGGCGCCGGCATCCCGGGCGTCGTCGGCAGCGCCAAGGCGACTGCTGGACTCATGATCGAGGATCTTGCCGCATGACCCGGGAAGAGATTGTCGCCGGCGCTCATGAGGCGATCGAGAAGGGGTCGAAGTCCTTCCGCGCGGCCAGCCGCCTGTTCGACCGCACGACACGCGAGCGGGCGTGGCTGCTCTATTGCTGGTGCCGGCATTGCGACGACGTGTGCGACGGCCAGACATACGGGTTTGGTCATGGCGTGCGGGGCAATGTCGCCGTGCTACGCGGGAAGACCCATCGCGCGATCGCGGGCGAGCCTTCGCCGGAACTGCCATTCCAGGCGCTCTCGCTCGCTTCTTTCGGAATGCCCGATCCCCGGGCGCTTCCTCGAAGATCACCTGAGCGGTTTCGCGCTCGACGAGGCGGGATGGCAGCCCGAAACGGAAGAGGACCTTGCGCTCTACTGTTATTATGTCGCGGGCGCGGTCGGCTGCATGATGGCGATCCTGATGGGCGTGCCTGCCGAGGACGAGGAGACGCTGGAGCGAGCCGCCGATCTCGGCATTGCGTTTCAGCTGTCCAATATCGCGCGGGACGTCCGCGAGGATTGGGAAGCCGGCCGCTGTTATTTGCCCGAGACCTGGCTCCAGGAATTCGGCACGAGCCGGGAGACCTTGTTCGCTCCGGAGAACGAGGCGGCCCTGACGGCTATCGCGAAGAGACTGGTCGACAGCGTCGAGCGTCTATGAGGAAAGCGCGCGGCGTGGCGTCGACAAGCTGCCGTTCCGCTCGCGCCTCGCAGTCCTTTCGGCCTTACGCATTTACGGCGCCATCGGTCGCCGTGTCGGCCGTCTCGGTCGCGCGGCCTGGGACGAACGCGTGACCGTGGGGAAGATGCAAAAGCTGGCCTACGTCGTGCCTAGCTTTGCCGAAGCGGTTGTCGCCGGACGTCGCTGAAGTCTCCCAGCCCGCGGTCGGTGCCGCACAGGCGATCCCAAAAGCGGAAGTAGAGACCGAAATTGCACAGGTGCTTTTCGTGGTGCCGCTGGTGGTGGCTGGCGGTGATGAGCCAGCGCCCCGCGGGTCCCTGGACAAGCCATTTTGGGAAAAGCTCCCAGCCCATGTGATTGGTCACGCCCATGACGGTCATGATGAGGAGGACGACCAGTAGCGCGCCGTAATGGATGGGAATCAGCAGCACGAGCGCCGGCACCAGTATCGCTCCGGTGATCGACTCCCACGGATGGAAGCTCATCGCGGCCCATGCGGTCGGATCGCGGCTTGCGTGATGCACCGCGTGCATCTTCTTGTAGAAGCTCGGCCGGTGCATGAGCCGGTGCGTCCAGTAGAACCAGCTATCGTGCAGCAGCAGATAGACCAGCACGGACGCGGGCAGCCACCACATTGGATAATCCGCAAGTGTCCGAGTAGATCTTGGTCCAGCCTCTGCGTCTGCCAGCCCCACGCGAGCACTCCGGCGGGTGCGGCGTAGATGATAGCGCTTGCCAGCGACCAGCCGATTTCTCTGCGTATCTGCTCGCGACGGTTCCCGTAAAGGCCGGGCAGGCGACGGTTCGTGAGCCAGGCGAAAGCGCCGCTTACTGCAAGATACCGGCCGGCGACGATTGCGGTCATCGCCACAACAGAAACAAAAAGCGCCGTTAGCATGGCTCAGCGGCGGGGCTCGCGGATGGCTGCATGTTCGCTCGTGGCGAGCTTGCGCTTCAGCGCGTCCGCCGGTGGCGCCCACAGAAAGCCGAAGCTCACTGCGCCATGCTTGCCGCTGGTAGCGTGGTGCAGCCGGTGCGCCTGAATAATACGCTTCATGTACGTTGAGCGGGCGACATAGCGATGTGCCGACGCGCTGATGGACGATGACGTCGTGAAAGCCGAAGTAAATTGCTCCGTAGGAGGCGATGCCGGCTCCGACCCAGATTGCCCAGCTTCCCCAGCCGAGATTCACCCCGCCGAACAGCAGGAGAATCGACGGCATTGCGAAGATCAGCGCGTACAGATCGTTGAGTTCGAACCGACCGTCCCGGTGGCAGTGATGGCTCGCGTGAAGGAACCAGCCCAACGCCATGCATCACCCAGCGGTGCGCAGCATAGGCTACAACTTCCATTCCCAGAATGGTGCCCAGAAATAGAAGGCTGCCTGCAGCGATACTCACGGAGCAATTCCCATAACCCCTAGCGCGAATTCTCGAAACCTGCCTCTTGGCCCATTCACTGCTTAGTCCGGCTGCTCCAGCGATTTTCAAGTTTGAATTGATAACAGAACCAATCAATCGTGTCCGCAATTGGTCGAATGCGGACTTAGAATGACTGTGAGCAGCCGCCGATAGGCCTTAGGTCCAGGTTTGCAACTGTTGGGATCGCCGCCGGTTCAGACACTCATGTTCAACTGGGCCTACGAAAATCAGCAATCTATCGAGGAGGAGTTTTCGGACTTCGTGAAATCGCACATGTTTCCGTGCGTTGGCGCGAAATCGGCGCTTGGCCGTGGAACGCTGAAGGTCGTTTCGTGCCGGTCCATCGCCAGCGCCTGGGACGACGTCAGGATGCACGACATCGCCCGCGAGTGGGCGGAGGCCTATTCCAGGGAGCCCGGCCTATTCCGCAGCCTGGCCTTCGTGTTCGAAGGTCCGTGCGACCTCAGCGAGGAGAAGTTCGAGAGCTTCCTCTGGGAGCGGCTGCAGTCGATGACCGACAAAGACGAATGGCGCGGAATTACGCCCGACCGCCGGGTCAGCGACAATCCCGAAGACCCGCATTTCTCGCTGAGCTTCGGCGGCCAGGCTTTCTTCGTCGTCGGCCTTCATCCGAGGGCGAGCCGCCCCGCACGGCGCTTTGCGCGGCCGGCGATGGTCTTCAACCTGCACGACCAGTTCGAAGAATTGCGCAGTAGCGGACGCTATGAAGGCCTGCGCCAGGCCATTCTGGACCGGGACGAAAGGCTTGCGGGCTCGATTAACCCGATGCTCAGCCGCCATGGCGAAAGCAGCGAGGCTCGCCAGTACAGCGGCCGGGAGGTTCCCGGCGTCTGGGCCTGCCCGTTCGTCGGACGCAAAGGCGCAGCGGATGATTGACGCGACCATCCCTCCGCGCAGCGGGACCGCGTTCCGGCTCGAGCAAGGACAAGTGCTGACCGTCACGGACGTTGAGGGCGTCCAAGTTGCGGACCTGCTTGCTTACAATGCCGATGACGTTCGGGAGGTCGTTTCGAACGGCCGGACGTTCGATTATGCGGAGACGATTCAACTGACGACCGGTCACGCTCTTTTTTCCAACCGCTCGAACAGGATGCTGACTATCGTGGAGGACACGGTCGGCCGGCACGATTTTCTTCTGACGCCGTGCAGCGAGGCGACTTTCCGCCATTTTTATCCGGACCGGCCCGTCCACCGCGGCTGCTTCGGCAACCTTGCGGAGGAGCTGGCGCCCTACGGTGTTGAACCGGACATGATCCCGTGCGCGTTCAACCTTTTCATGAACGTCCCCGTTGCCGCGGACGGGAAGATCCGTGTGGATCCGCCTTTGAGCAAGGCGGGCGACCATATCCGTTTACGGGCGGAGATGAGCTTGGTGATCGGACTGACAGCCTGCTCCGCCTACGCCAGCAACGGAGGCCGATTCAAGCCGATCGGATACGCCATCAAGGACAGTTGAGTGGCGCAGGGGCCGAAACGTAAAGTCAGGTTCGCCCAGCCGTTTTTGAATTATGAGGTCAATGTCTGCAATGGGTGGAAAGCAGACACTAGGCACTGCAGTTAATTCAGGGCGTTTTGCCGGGAGATCGCAGGCACGATTCTGTAGGGTGCCATCCGTCGTAGGTCGTGCCGAGCGACTGGCCGGTGGGATGAATGATGAGAACCAGGGCCCGCCTGATGCCTTTTCCTGTACCATAGAGGGCCATCGGGATGCCTCCCGCGAACCATCATACTTTCGCCCGCTTGGACGCGGATCGTGCCTTCGGTTGTTTCAAGGCACTGCTCACCTTCCAGAACCACCCACGCCTCAGGACCCGCATGGGTGTGAACTCTGCTTCGCATCCCCGGAGTGAACGTCGCCTCCATGAATGAAGCTGTCTGAGGGAGCGATGACATCCTGTACATCGGACCTACCGTTGCGACATGACGCCCCCCTCGAGCCTTCCATTTCTTGTCCGCCACGGCTTCTAGCCACACTCTGCCGTATGCATTGATAACCTGGCTGCGGTCGTCACGCGCCTGCTGAGCTTCTGCCACGGTTGGAAACTCGTACACATGCCAGAAAAGAGGCGTTCCGACGGCCGCGGAGATTGGGATGTTGCCTAGTTCCCAGCATCCGGGCTGGCCCTCGTGGCCATTCACAGGAGTGCACGCAACGTGATGCGGTTGCAGGTGCGGCTGTAAGGCAGTCGGTCCTGGATTCTCGCCGATTGCTAAGACGGCAAGCGCACCGAACGCGTGGATGAAGAGGTCCATCATGTCGCTCCTGCGGAGCAAGCGGGAGAAGCGAACTCTCAGTCATCGACGCTTGCGGGCAGTGATTGCCGATGATGCGACACTCGTAACAAACAGTGCACCGAATGTCTGCTTTGGGTGGAAGGTCGACAGTGGCGAAGGCTACTCAGGACGGGCTAAGGGTCTCGTTTCTGGCGGGCCGAAAATCTCTTCGATCCGTTGCTCGAACAGCATCGCAAACCCGAAGGCGAGCGTCAGACTTGGATCATATTTGCCATTCTCAATGGCATTGATCGCCTGACGCGATACACCGACCTTCTCGCCGAGCAGCAATTGGCTCCAGCCGCGCTCGTTACGTAGCTCGCGAACCCGGTTCTTCACTGGCCCGCGCTCACCGTCTCAAAATCCACCAGCCGGCCAGCCCCACACCGGAGCAAACTGCCTGCGCGACCATTGCCACTAATCCCCCAGCGACAAAGATCGCAAGAGATCCCCGGTGCCCTGAAACAGACACTCCATAATCGGGACCGAGGCTTACCATCAGCCCACTCATTGTGATCGCCCAAACGGCAATGCCGATCGCCACTCCCAAATCGCTCCAGATTTGTGTGCTTCGCGCGAAACTTCGTCCATCAGACGCCAATCGGCGAAGGCAAGACCGAGGAGGCCGAGCATGACCACGGCACCGAGGATGAATCCCCAATGGGAGTTAGCACCGAGAAACAAAAATCGAACTGCTGAGGCCAGCGCCCGCAAAGAATATCACCCAACCGGCCAATTTACGTGCAAGCGTCATCTCCACCTCCATTGTGTCAACAAAACATGACACAGGGGTGAAGACGTGTCAATAAAACCTTACACTCATCTGGCAAGCAACGGCCTGCGCCTGAATGTCCGCAATGGGTCGAAAGCGGACACTAAGCTAGTGTCAGAATGGGTCGAAACGTGATTAAGAGATGCCGGCCGCTCCTAAATGAAGCCGACCGTACCCGACGCGAAGTTTCCGATGTTTGGCAAGACCGTTGCGAGCTCTTTCTCCGGAACTCCGAACCAGCGCGCTAAGGCGCCGGCGTATTCGTCGACTGCTGTACTCGGCAGCAGTCGGCCCTGACCCACCTGATCGTCGCTATCGACCGATACATGGGGTGCCGTTCCGTAATATCGTCCGCCTTTGACGGCGCCGCCGATCACAAAGTGGTGGCTGCCCCAGCCGTGGTCCGATCCATCGGCGTTGTTGACGAGCGTGCGGCCGAAATCCGACGCCGTGAAGGCGGTGACTTGCTTGGCGACACCCAGCTCGACCGTCGCCATGTAAAACGCGGCGATCGCCTCATCCACTTTTGCCATCAGTTCGGCGTGCTTGACCGACAAATCGTTGTGATGATCGAACCCGTCGAGCGAAACGAAGAAGACCTGTCGGCGGCTGCCTAGCTCTCGCCGGGCGCCGATCAGTCGCGCAACGATCTTGAGTTGGTCGGCGAGTGAATTATCACCCGGCACCTGATCGAAATTGGTCTTGAGCTGAACCTTGTCGAGCGCAGTGTTGACGACGCCTTCCATCGCGATCGACCGTCGCGCCAGGATCGCCAACTCATTCTCGATCGCATTCTCGCTGGGCCTGGTGATCAATTGGTGAAGCGCTTCGGAAATGGCGGGCGAGCCGTACTGCACCTCCTGAATGGCCTTCACCCGGATCGCGCCTGACGGGCTGATCTGGTACTGCAGCGCATTCTCACCGGAGACGAACACCGCGTTGCCGGCGGCCGAGATGCAGGTCAGAAGTGAATGCTCATTGCCGGCAACGGCAAGGTCGCCCAGCCGACCTCCCCAGCCGATCGTCGAGCCCTCGCTGCCGAGGGCCTGCCACACCGACTGCTGGTCGTTGTGGGAGAAGAGCTTCGGCGGCAGCGGATAAAGCGCGCGGTTCGAACTCTTGTACTGTTCTAGGGTGAGCGGCGTGACCAGTGGCCCCACGTTTAGCTGCACTGCCAGCTTTCCCCCGTCGAAGAGCACTTTGAGTCGGGGGCAGTAGGGCGCGAACGCATATTGGAGATCGTCGGTCAGCGTTTGCGGAGCACGAGGAGTGAGCGCAGTCGCCGCAAGGTCCTTGCGCCGGAAGGCGACCTGCGAGCGAATGGCCGCGTAGCGTGCGTGATTCCGGCCGTCGTACGGCACCAGAGTACTGGCGTGGTCATTGCCGCCGTAGAGGAAGACGCAGACCAAGGCGCGATAATCGCCGCCGCTCTCCAGTGCCGCTGCCTCCGCCGCGCTCGCCAGGTTCATCGCAAGCGGCGCAGCAGCTCCCATGAAGCCGAGCTGGGACGCGCGCTTCAGAAGCAGCCGGCGAGAGACCGGAGAGGTGATGATGGACGGTCATTTCTGCACCAGATATTCGGGAGCACTGAGGACGAGCAGGGACGCGCTTGCGAGCATGTCGAGCTTGGCGTCGCGCGGACTGTCGGCGGTAATGGCCTTGCTGGCGAGCGCAGCCTCTATCAGCCGGCAGGTGGGCGCGGAAAGCTGATTGCCGGACAGGTGCAAGTTTAGGAATTTCACCACGTCGGAAACGTTGTGCGCGATGGGAAGCAGCGTCTCGTACGTCGGCTTCAGGTCCTTGTAGCCCCAGCGGATCGCCCATTGCAGGAAGTTAATGTAGCCAGCCGTGCTCGTCTCGTTCTGAATCTGGAATTCCGGCGTCGTCAATTCCGCCTTGGCGATGGCCGTGTGCGGCGGGACATAGCCTGGTCGAAAGAAATTGAAGACGGACGGTGAGCGCAGTGGGCTTTGCCCCAGACCCTCGTCGCTCCGCGACGTGTCGTAGAGCTCGAATTCTCCGGTTTCGGACTTCATGCCCACCGTTCGCGCCCATCCGACGAACCTTGCCACGGGCTCGCGCAGCTTGCCGGCCAATTTGTTTGATGGGTCTGGCGGAGCCAGGGCTTCCGGGTCGGTCAGAACCGCCGTCCAGACCGCCCTCAGGTCTCCTCGCACGCCTGATCCATTGTCTTTGAATGCATCGGCTACGCGCCGGACATAGGCCGGGCTGGGATTGCTGGTCACCAGCCGCTGGATCATTTGCCGTCCGAAGAACGGACCGACGTTGGGATGCTCGAAAAGGCGATTGAGCGCGATCCGCAGAGCTTCGTCGCCGGGCGTATTCGCGGGGATATGCGTGCCGAGGAAGTTTACCTCGAGCGTGGAGTGCTTGGCCGCATCCAGCTTCATCGGATCGATGGCAAACTCGGGGCCGACGACGGGGTAATTCTGCCAGGACACAGTGGTCTTCTTCGCCCGTGAAAAGTCGTGGTCATAGCCCGTGAAGACGCGCGCTAGGTTAGTGACGTCGCTCTGTGTGTAGGTTTCGATGGGCTTGCCGGCGGCGTCGAGCCTCAATGACCCGTCCGGGTTCAGCTCATAAAGCCCGATCGAAAACAGCTGCATGACCTCGCGTGCATAATTCTCGTCAGGCTGACGCCCGGTCGCCGGATCCTCTTTGAGATTGCCTTTCGTGTTGAGATACATGCCCATGCCGGCGTTCAGCGACACGCGCTCCAGCAGGGCCCCGAAGTTGCCGAAGGCGCCGTCGCACAAAACGTCCCACCAGGCCGCCATGATGTAGGGCGGCCAGAATCCATCGATCGGGTTCAGCGAAACGACAAAGAATTGCGACAGAGCGAAGGCTGCCCGTTGCCTGAATTGGTCCGGTTGCGCGAGCAGCTGGTTCCAGATCATGTGGTCGCCCGCTTGCGGCCAGAAATACCGGGCTTCTTTGGTGATTGCGTTGTGGCCACGTGCAGTCAGCCAGTCGACACCCTTCTGACCGCGCGGCTCCTCGAACCTCGCTTGGAGCCAAGCGGGATAGCCGATGGTCCGAACGGCCGCGATGTCCGCTGCCGGTGCGCTGAACTGGGCTCGCAACAAAAAGCGTGCGGCATCCGCGTCGGAGATCGACGAAAGGGGCTGTGAGGTTGCTCCAGGCAGGGTCGTCTTCGCCATAGCGTCACGTGCACCCAACCATTGTCTACCAGGCGGCAAACCTAAGTGGAAAGTGCGTGCGGCTGCAATAGCCAAGCGTCGCCGACCTGAATGTCCGCTTTGGGTGGAAAGCGGACATTGTCGGCCAAGCGCGCCTATCTTCGTGCCTCCGCCGCGGCGATGAATCGCTGTGCCTGCTCGGCTTCCTTGCAATGAGTTTTGAACTCCTCGCAGCTCAGCCTTAGCGCCTGCGCTACGCGTCGCTGCTCCTCGATCACATATGGGTCTGTCGCGACTTTGGGCGAGTATACGTTTCGCGTCCTGAGTTCTTGGTAGGTCGTGGACGCCCTGCTCCGGCTCGCTGAGGTTGGGCTCTCCGACGGCCCTGGACTGCAGCTGATTATCAACCCAAGTGAAAGCGCGATCGAAGCTCTGTTCAGTGTGGGACAGCTGCGCGCAAGCCAATCGATCGCTGAAACCTGGTTCACGCAACACTCCATCTGCATCACGCAGAGATTCTGCTCAGCGCACGGCCGGCAAGGCACCGCCGAGAATGTTCTAGAGCCCAATGTCCGCCTTTGGGTCGAAAGCGGACACTAATGTCGGAATGGGTCGAAAGCGGACAGCAGTGGGAGCCCGCTGATCAGACGGCTTTCGCCTTGCCCCGGAGCGAGAGGCAATAGCCGACCGTAACCGCGATCCCTGCCGCAATCGCGGCGCACCCGCCCGCCACCGCCACCGGAATTGGGGCGAACGCCCACAGTCCGGCATAGAGGAGCCCGCTGAGCGCCAGTGACCAGCCTGCAACCCGCGTGACATGACCCGCCGTGGCGCTCGGTGCGAACGCCTTGGGCATGCGGTTGCCATACCAGGCGATCATGATGCCGTTCATACCGATGACCAGCCTCGTTACCGTGTCGGCATCGATGTAGCCGAGCTTGCGCGCGAGGGTCGCGAGCAGCGCTAGAGCGATAATCCCGCCGCCCCATGCGAGTCCGAGGACGATTTCCTTCGTTTCCTTTTTCATCGGGCGGTTTCCTTCCTGGGCTCCGGCGCTTCTGCGCCGAGCCCGAATGAATCGACAAAGCCCAGCAGCGCCTCTTCGAGCACCGAGAGCTTCAGGTGGTAGATCACGGACTTGCCGGCCTTCTCAGCGTGCACCAGGTCGGCCTCCTTCAGCACGGCGAAGTGCGCCGACATCGTCGGCTTCGAAACGTCGAACTGGTCGCTGAGTTCGCCCGCGCTAATCGGCCCCTTGCGCAGGAGTTGTAGCACGCGCCGGCGAGTTGGATCGGAGAGGGCTTTGAAGACCTGACTCATGATATGACGTTTAGCTAATCATCTAACTATGGTCAAGAGACGTGTGGAGCGTTAGCTGAAGTAATGTCCGCGATGGGTGGAAAGCGGACAAAGCCATCAACGTCACCATCGAGTAAATGTCCGCCAGAGGAGAGGTGGACGATCCCGATCATTGGGAGCGTAGCTCTAGCGTCGTTCAGCCAAAGATCAGCAGAGCGGCGTGCGCGGCAATCAAGATCACGAAAACGGCAAGAATGATGCGCCGGTTCGCGGCGAAGGCTGTCAGCATCAGCAGCGCCAGGAACAGGGCATTGCCAGTCCACCACCAGAAGCGCAGTCGTCCGGCGGCCTCGATTCCGACCAGTCCAAGGTACAAGAGGTTGCAGGCCGCGATCGCCACGATGGCGACTCTGCGATTTTCCATGAAATGCTCATCCAGATCGTGAACCTCGGCGCCTGGTGTTGGGAAGATCATCGACGAAGCGAGGAAATAGCCACCGCCGATGCCAAGGATCAGGAGCAGCGACAGGCTGGTCGGCGCTGCAACATCGCGCAGTTCCCACGCGCCCTGCCAGAACATGGTGAGGTTGATGAGGATGAGCGAGCCGAGCAGCGGCGTCAGCCAGCCAACTCGCACCTCGCGCTTGTTCTTGAGCGAACGAGCAAGGCCGGACAGCATTTCAGCGAAAGAAAGGCCGACGAGAAGGCCGAACAGTGGAAAGACGAATTCGAAGCCGGTGATGGCGTCCCCCTAGCGGCGCATCCTTCCATGGACGCTTAATATCCGCAATGGGTGGGGAGCAGACGCTACGCTAATGTCTGGAATGGGTGGAATCGGACGCTAGGCGCCAATGTCCGGCGCTGCTCTGCGAGGCGCACGACGTCGGGACGGCCGCTATATCGCTTGGCTAAGCTGACAGTCTGCGCAAGTGGACCTTGCGTGAACTCCGCAATGCAAATCCAGCCGCGGCAAAGCCGATCAGAAGCATCGTCCAAGTAGCTGGCTCCGGCACATCAACTCGCGTGATGACCAACGTGCCCCCGAACGCCTGGGTGAAGTCCTCGCCAATGCTCGGAACACCGGACTGAGCGACCGCGAAGAAAACCGCGTCTAGTTGATCGATGTTCAAAATGTTGAGGTAGAAATCATCGGTCAAGTGAACGACGGCGTTTACCCCACTGACGTTGCCCCCGATGAAGATTGTCGATCCGAAGGCATCATCCAACCCTGAGTTCGAAAGGTCGAAGTCGACGGTCCCGTTGCTGAAGTCGAGCGCGGTTAGAGTGTATTCCAGCTTTACGTCGTCCAACGCGAGGCTAAACGAGCCGCTGTAGCTACCAAGCCCCCAATCTCCAGTATCTGCTGTGAATATGTAATCCGAAGTAATGACAGCAGCTGCAGCCGGACTGATAGGCGCTAGCGATGCCGACAGAGCAAGTCCCCCAAGAACGAGCTTATTGAGCATTTCGCAATTCCTCTCAATTCGATGAGGAGCAGCAATCTTATCCTCATCACCAAGTGTTGCACATCGGGTCGGTGGCGGACGTAGGTTCTGACACCAGACATCGCAGTCAGAGGCGAGCACGCCCACACGCAGCCATCTTCGTCCGGGACCTAGCAGTTGCGAAGAGGCTTCCGGCTCCGGTTCCGTTTCCTCGGGCTGCACATGCGCCAGATCTGGTTGAGGTTCTTATGTCTGCTTTGGGTCGAAAGCAGACGCTAGTGAACTAGTGGCAGGAATGGGTCGAAAACCGTCACTCGCCCACGCGGCAGGAATGGGTCGAACGCAGACGTTTGGATAGCAAACAGGTCCGGCAGGACAATCTGCCACTCGCCATCACTCTAACCGCTGTTTGAACCGACCGCCTTGCACTGCGTATTTGCCGTACGGGAGAGCAATCATGGCCTCACAGCAACTGCACCGCGGTCGCCTCGTTGACCATATCCAGCTGGTCGTAGCGGACCTTGAAGCCAGCCGCCGCTTTTACGAGGCCACTTTTGGTGTCCTGAACATTCCGCTCGGCGGAAGCACCGATAGCCATTTTTGGTATGACGAGCTGTTCGTTTCCACGCCGGATGGACCGGAGGCCGCAGGCGTAATCACGGGGCGTCATCACCTCGCCTTCCAGGCCAAGGACCGCGAGACCGTGGATGCCTTTTACAAGGCTGGGCTAGCGGCCGGCGGCCGGGACAATGGTGTGCCGGGCGAACGACCAAACTACCACCCCGGATATTACGCGGCCTTCCTGCTCGACCCCGAGGGCAATAACATTGAAGCCGTCTATCACGGTGAAGCCGTGCGCAGCGCGCCGTCCGTCGAGATAAGTTTCTCTGCTCCGGCCGGGTCGAATTTCTAATTCGCAGTTTGGCCTCAACTGGCTGCTGGCTAGCGCTACTTAGGCGCCGGAAGCCGACAGTTGCCCTCCAGCCGTAACGCAGGTTTGAGCTAAATGCCGGCACGCGCCTGACAATAGAGACAAGGCTTCGAAACGTTCAATCGAGGCGTTCTTCCGAAACAGCGAACCCATGTGAGTTCTCCTGCGATGTGCGGATCCAGTCCGCGAGTCGCGCCCGTACTTGTAGGCAAGATCGGCTGAAACGGGGCAGTCGAAGCGACCTGACTAGTTGTGGCAAGAAAGCGCCGAACGGAGATCGCGAACGACGGGCGGCGCCTGCAATGAGACCCAAGCTGCCCCAGGCCGCCGCTAGCGGCAGGAATGGGTCGAAAACTGACTCTGGCGCTTTCGGCAGATCGAGGTCGAGAGCTGTCGGCAGGCAAGAAACTTACTCCGGCGGCATGCCTGATCTTATGAATTCTCTCAAAGTCCCACGGAGTTGTGGGTTGTCCTGGCGGCCGTGCTTCTGAACAGCATGGTGCGCGGCGGCCTCAACGAGTTCATCGTCGCTGTCAGCCGAAATCGCGACGGTGCATTGGGACTTGCTGCCTAACTCACGGCAATCGATATATTTGCGGCCCATGAGACCTCCTCCAGGTTTCTTGCCCTCCACATACTCCTCAGAAGAGCGTGGTGAGCCAATGCCAACGTTGGGTCGAAGTCTGGCTCTAACTCTGTCGGCCCAACACTGTCCAATTAGCGTCGAAAGCTAACTCTCGCGCTTCCGGCAGCTTTGGGTCGAAAGCAGACATTAGCCGCTTGTGTCCGGACGGGGTGGAAAACGGACATTACCGTCTCGGCGCCGCCGTGACGTGAATTGATGAAACAGTGTCACCGAATACAAACACCGTTTCGAGAGCGACATTAGCGTGGTCGCGCTCGCGCTCCGAGCGGTCGTATCGGGTGCTGCAATCCTCGGAGGGAACAGAGTAATGAACAAGACGAAGATCGCCGTAGCGGCGTTAGTAGTTCTGACCGTCGCGGCGGGGGTCGATTTCTGGTTTTCGCCACCGGGGACTTTACAGAGCCTCCCTCCGGCTCCTCCTGCGACGCCGGCAATTGCTGCGGCTGCTGCCAATCCAGCGGCTCCAGCGGCCCCTGCCGCTCCCGCAGCCCCAGCTTGCGTCCCCGGAGGCTCTTGTTTCGCACCTCCAACACCACCAACCCCTCCGACCCCTCCAACTCCTCCGGCTCCGTCTGCCCCCTCAGCGCAGCCAGCTTCGGCATCTTGAAGTTGACCAAGGTCGCTGCGTTCCGCCGCCGTTTTTCCCTTATCAGCGGAGCCTCCGCCGTGGCGGTTCCGGTCTTGATGGTAGCATCCGTGACCTTTCCTAGCGCGGCGATTGTTGTCATGCTGACGGGACTACCGGCGCTTGCGTTCGGCATCGGGACGCTCAAATGCCCGCATTGCGGGAACCGATTTGTTCGCAACGGAGCGAACGATCTCGAATGGCGCCGAACGAACTGGTGGCGGGTGAAACCGAGCCGGTGCAAGAGTTGCGTGAAGGACCTGTGACCAATGCCAGCTTTGGGTGGAAAGTGGACATTTATCGTCCGCTCAAAACTTCACATGAAGTAGTCGCCGTGTTTGGCCGGAAGCCAATCCTCAAGATTTGCCCGCAACGGCGACGATAGCTGCTCAACGGGTGTGCCAACGAAGAATGGCCGCATCATTTCATTGTCCTCGTGGGAAAGGATATGACAGTGCCAAACGTATTCACCCGGCAGGTCGAACATCGCGACGATCGACATCATGGTGCCCGGGTCAACGGAGACGGTGTCCTGCCAACCTGTTTCTTCCGGGCGAAGCGAGATCAGGTCGCCGATCCAGATATCCGCGATCGAATAGTCGGGCGTTGACCCGACGCCGTAGCTGATCAGCCCGTCGCCGGTCGTGTCGTCTGGTGTTCCATCCTCGTCCTCGTCCTGGAAGAAGATCTCATGCTTCTCGACGACCTGGTACTGGACCAGGTGAAGGTGCACGGGATGCGTATCTGCCGTGAAGTTGAAGATGTTCCACTGCTCAGTCGATCCGAGGAGTGGCCGCTCGGTTGTCGGCGCATCGTAGGACAATGGCCCGAAGTCGGCGGCGACATCCTCATCGTCAGAGGTAACTGTCCCGGCCTCCGCCTTGCCGAGCATCGGCGTCACCCGTCCGAACTGCTCGAAGGCTTCGAAAAGGCCGAGGTTACGGACGTTCGTGGCGGCGTCGGCAATGCCGTTGGCGTCCACATCCCTGGCGATGTTCACGAAGCTCGACGAGAGCGGGACCGGCGAATCGCCCTGGAACAATTGGGCATGGAATGGCGTGACCGAGCCCGTCACGGTGAACTGCATGATGTTGCCGACCGGGTCGTCTGGCGTGGCAGCTTCCGCACCACCCATGAGAAGACCGTCCGCCGTAACGCCCTTGAACGGTTCGAAAAGCGGGCCGGAGTTCAGAAGCCGTACCGTGTCGCCGGCGCTGAGATTGCTGAAGTCGAAGATGAGCTCGACGCGGTCTCCCGGCGCCAGGAGGATGAATTCGCCTTCTTCCTGAACGCCGTCGCCGTCACTGATGGTGAGGGCATGCGGAAGCAGGCCGGTGTCGGTTCCGACGAGATAGATGGCAACATTCGCATCGCTGGCGGTGAGGACGTAGAAGCGAGAGTCCGATCCGTTGAGAATCCGGAACTCATGACTTCCGGCGGCGACATCGAGGTGGGGCCAAGCCATTCCGTTGACGAGGATCGTGTCGCCGAAAAACTCCGGGACGATGGATGGCGCGCCCTCTCCGAAATGATCGTAGAATGCCTGCGGCACCATGTCGCCGACGGTTTCGTCCGTTCCGGGCAGGGGATCGTCTTTGTACGCTGGATAGTAGAGCTGCCCGTCGGCGGTGAAGGCGCGGTCCTGGATTGCCATGCCGATGTCGTACGCGCCGCCCGGAAGCACGCCTTGCTGCTGCAGTGAAAGACGTTCGGGGTCCTGCAGCACGTAGAAACCCGCCAGTCCGGCATAGACGTTCAGCCGAGTAATGCCGAGCGCATGGTCGTGGTACCAGAGGGTCGCCGACTGCTGGTCGTTCATGTACCGCGTCGTGGAGCTGACGAAGTCTGCCCCGGTCTCGCGCGGTCCCGTGCCACCCGGGCCACTCCGGTTCTGCGTGAACCACTGGTCCGGCGTCCCATCAAACGCTGAGAGATTGTGGCCTCCGTGCAGGTGGGTCACGATTGGAACGAACCCGGCCTCCAGCGGACGACTCGTCGGATGGGCGAGGTGGACTGTCGTGTCGATCGGGAGAAGGTGGCCGCTTACGGGTAGCTGGTTCTGCCAGCGGATCGTCACGGGCTGGTCCCGGTAGGCGACGATCGTCGGACCCGGATATCCGCCCAAGTTGCCGGCCATGTATCCCCAAACCGTCGTGTCGAGCGGATTTCCGCCGTCGTCATAAAGGCCGAGGAACTGGTCGAACTGCCGGACCTGGATGGTGATGTTAGAACGACGCGCGGTATCGATCACGTCGGGAATCGGCAGCGCGTTCTCGAATGCATGTTCTTCGAAGAGAGCAGCAGCGTCCAACAGCTCCGGCATTCTTGCCTCCCACTGCGACACCCAGTCTATTCTGCTTTCTATCACACGTATCAAATACGCAGAATTGCGGATCGAAATCCTCTTCAGCCTAACGTCCGCAATGGTCGAAAGCAGACACTACGCTAATGTCGGCAATGGGTGGAAAGCGGACTTTAGGCCCAAGATCATCTCAGCCGCTCGTCTCAAAGGATACGCAAGACCGTTGGCAGCCACGCTGTGATGAGGAAGACGGCGAGAGCAATAAGCAGAAAGACGACGCAGCCTAGCGGGCTCACTTGATCTTGTAACCTCATATCCGCAGCTGGCTGCCCAGCTCGATGACGCGGTTGGTCGGCAGCTTGAAGAACTCCATCGCGCTTTCGGAGCTCTTCATCATCCAGGCGAACAGCCGCTCGCGCCACAGCGCCATGCCCGGCTGCTCCTTCGTCGCGATCAGCTTCTGGCGGCCGAGGAAGAAGCTGGTGCTCATCATGTTGAAGCCGCCGCCGCACGCCTCGATCCGCGCGAGGTCGCGCCGGCACGTCGACCTCGTCCATGAAGCCGTAGTGCAGGATGACGCGATAGAAGCCCTTGCCGGCACTCGTGGACCTCCAGCCGCTCGGCCGGCGGTACGTGCGGCACTTCCTCGACCTTCACGTTCAGGATCAGCACCCGCTCGTGCAGCACCTGGTTGTGCTTCAGATTGTGCAGCAGGGCGGACGGGACCGCGTCCGGCCGAGGTCGACAGGAACACCGCGGTCCCGCGCACCCGGTGCACCGACGCCGCCGACTTGATGAAGACGTCGAGCGGCAGCGCGTCCTCCTCGAGCCGCTGCCGCATCAGCGCCCGGCCGGTCGCCCAGGTCGTCAGGACGGTGAAGATCACCGCCGCCACGAGCAGCGGGAACCAGCCGCCGTCGGCGATCTTGGTGATGTTCGAGGCGAAGAAGATGCCGTCGACCAGCGAGGAACAGCCCGATCGTCAGCGTCGCGAGCACGCGGTTCCACTTCCACACCTGGAAGATCAGCACCGCGAGCATCATGGTGGTGATGATCATCGTCCCGCTGACCGAGATGCCATAGGCCGAGGCGAGCCGGGTCGATTTGCCGAAGCCGAGGACCAGCAGGACGACCATGACCAGCAGCGTCCCAGTTGACCGCCGGAATATAGATCTGCCCCGCCGCCCTGGCGCTGGTGTGCTGCGGTCCGAAGCCGCGGCAGGAAGCCGAGCTGGACCGCCTGGTGGGTGACCGAGAAGGCGCCGGAGATCACCGCCTGGCTGGCGATGATCGTCGCCGCGGTGGCGATGAACACCAGCGGCAGCCGCGCCCATTCCGGCGCCATCAGGTAGAACGGGTTCTCGACCGCCGCCGGATTGCCGAGCAGCAGCGCGCCCTGGCCCATGTAGTTGAGCATCAGGCACGGGATAGACGAGCGTCAGCCAGGAAATGCCGATCGCCTTGCGCCCGAAATGGCCCATGTCGGCGTAGAGCGTCTCGGCGCCGGTGACCGCGAGGAACACCGAGCCCATCGCGAGGAAGGCGAGCTTCGGATCGTAGAGGAAGAACTGCGACCGCCCAGTGCGGGCTGAGCGATCGCCGAGGATCTCGGGGTGCTGCGACGATGTTGGTCACGCCGAGCGCCGCCAGCGCGGCGAAATAGACGAGCACGATCGGTCCGAACATGCGCGCCGACCCGCGCCGTCCCGCGCGACTGGACCAGGAACAGGCCGATCAGGATGACGATCGCGATCGGGATCGACCAGCGGCTCGAGGCTCGACTTGACGATGGTCAGCCCCTCGACCGCCGACAGCACCGAGATCGCCGGCGTGATCATCGCGTCGCCGTAGAAAAGCGCGGCCGCGAGCACGCCGAGCATGACCAGGCCGGCCGTCCATCTCTTCTCGCCGAGGTTGCGCGAGATCAGCGCGAGCAAGGCGAACGAGCCGCCTTCGCCCTTGTTGTCGGCGCGCATCGCGACGAAGCACATATTTGACCGTCACGACCAGCATCAGCGACCAGAAGATCAGGCTGAGCACGCCGAAGATGTGCAGCCGGTCGACCGCCAGCGGATGCGGGCCGATGAAGCTCTCCTTCATCGCGTAGAGCGGCGAGGTGCCGATGTCGCCGTAGACGACGCCGATCGCGCCGAGCATCAGCGCCGGCAGCGAGTGCTTCTGGGTGTCCGCCGGCGCGCGGACGGTCGCGGCGCCGGGTTGTGCGAGTTGTAGCCATGGCCGCGATGTGCGGTCCGGGGCCGTAAAGATTCCATGTGGATTCCGTTTGGCCGGCGTAAAGAAACGGCGCGAAACGGCCGCGCGCATCTCGACGAAATCGGCGCGAAGGCGCACCTGGCGTTCATGGCCAATCCCTCCGCCAACGATCCGTCCGCCGCCGCGCAGGCTCCGCGGCTACGCCGATGGCCCTGCTCATGGTCGCGGCCTCGACGCTGGTCGGCCTCGTCGTGGCGCCGCGCTGGGGCAATTCGGCAGTCGACCTGCTCTACCTTCCGGCCGTTCTCGGCGCAGCGGTGCTTGCCGGACTCGGCCCGGCGCTGCTCGCGGCGCTGGTCTCCGCGCTGGCCTACAATTTCTTCTTCACCGCCCCGCACCTCACCTTCCGCATCGACGATCCCAACGACGTCGTGACGGTCCTCGATCCTGTTCGCGGTCGCGGTGGTCGACCAGCCAGCTCGCCGCCTCGATCCGCCGGCAGGCGCGAATTGCCGACGCGCATGCGGCACGCAACGCGACCATCGCCGGCCTCGCGCGACGCCTGCTTGGCTGCACCAGCGAGCAGGAAATCGCCGACGTCAGCGTCCGCGAGCTGGCGCGAGATCTTCGATTGCAACGCCGTGCTGATCGCGGACGGACGCGAACCGCGCATCCTCGCCAGCGCGCCGGCGCCGATGCAGCTCGGCCCGAACGATATCGCGGCGGCGGCGCTGACGCTCGACAGCTGGGCGATCGCAGCCGGCCGCGGACTCGACCGGGCAGTCCCGACCGAATGGCAGTTTCACCCGGTCCGCTCGGGCAGCACGATCCTCGCCGCCATGGCGATTGCCCGCGACGACGGCGCTCCGGCCGTCCGCGAAGACCAGTTCGCAGCTGCTCGACAATCTGCTCGACCAGGTCGCGCTTGCGCTGGAGCGCGGGCGGCTCGAAGGCGAGGCGCGCGAGTTCACCCGCGTCCGCGAACGCGACCGGATCCGCTCGGTCCTGCTGTCGACGATCGGGCAGGATCTGCAGCCGTCGCTTGACGCCATCGGCAGAAGCCGTCCGCGAGCTGCGGCGCAGCGGCGTCGGGCGACAAGGCGCTCGTCTCCGCCATCGGCTCGGAGGCCGCCAAGCTCGAACGCTATCTGTCCAACCTCATCGGACCTCGGCCCGGAGGCCGATCAGGAGCCGCTGCAGGCCGGCGACGTCACCATCGACCTGTTCCGGCGCTCGGTTTCCCGCGACGGCGATGGCGGTCCATCTGACCCCGAAGGAATATGCGGTGCTCGCCGAGCTCGCCAAGCATCCGGGCCGGGTGCTCACCCACGCCCATCTGCTGCGCACCGCCTGGGGTCCGGCGCAGGAAAACCAGACCGAATATCTGCGGGTCGCGGTCCGCGCCTGCGGCAGAAGATCGAGCGCGATCCGACCAATCCGAAAATCATCCTCAACGAACCCGCCGTCGGTTACCGCTTGTTCGCCAGCTAGATCTCCAACGGCTCGAAAGCCCGTGCACGCTCGGCTTAATGTCCGCAATGGGTGGAAAGCGGACATTTGCAGTTCGGAAGGCGCAGTGAGGAACCTTCAAAAAGGCAGAGAGAGTTGCGGCAGGCTCCCGTTCCGCACGTGAGCCGCATACCTTTCAGCCAGCCTTAGGTGCACTGAACGGGATCGACCGCTAGATGCACGCTCAGCGGCGGCTCGCTCCGTCAGCTCACGATCTTGATAGTATTCCCAAACTGCGGTGGTCATACAATTATTCTCCAAACATCTGAAATTGCTATGATTTCTCAAAGGTCTCGTCGCTGATCCGAAAGCCCGGGGAAACCCGGACAATGTTAGCGGACGAGGGGGGGCGGTCGATCTGCGCTCGCACTCTAGCTCGCTAGGTCTCGACAGCTGATGACAACCTAATGTCCGCAATGGGAGGAAAGCGAACATGAGGCCATTCGCCTTTAACCTCTCACTCGTGGGAGAGCATGAACGAGGTTGCTCCGCCGGATGACGCAAGGCCGCATTCGCAACACGGCTGTGACGCCTCCGGGACTTGGAAAGGATGAGCATGGGTGACAAGAACAACATCGTCGCCACCATATTGGTCGATGATGTTGAGCATGGCCGCTCGCATCGAGCTTGCTTCAACGACCTGTTTCACCTCGGGTGCAGTTGAGCCGCGGAACGCAAAACCCAACTCGAACTTCGGCATGGGTGAGTTCTCCTTTTAGGGATGACAGCGGCTCTCACTCACAAACCCGAGCCTAACGCAGATCACGACTTGGGATGGGCAGTCCGCTGCGCAAACCCGGGTTTTTCCGCACGTAACCCTTATCTAGGATGAGACGACCCGTCGTGGCGTTAAGTCGCTGAAAACAAAGCAACTAGTGTCCGCAAGCAGACAGATGAAATGGTATCGGCCACCGAGCAGGAACGCCGCGACGATCAAGACGAATGCACGCTGCGATAATGTTTTTCATGAACCCCCGACGCGGAGAGAGTATCAGGTGGCGCCTTTTGTAAGGTCCGCGCATCGACCTCCGCTTCGCTTAACGGGAAACGACCCGCACCATCGGGAGAGATGCGGGTCGTCCCTTCCCACGGAGCCAATTGCGAAGCGGGTGGGCCGCTGCTCCGCGAGCTTCGCGGACCGGGACAACGCGCTCGGGGGGAGCGGAACGCGATTCCTCTGGTCCGTCGCTCTGCTCTGCATCTCCGGACGCGGATTCGAAATCACGGAAAGCCCTTACGATCGGCGGGTCCGAACCCGATGCTGTCGACCTACCTTCCCGCTTGGTTGGCGCAGGACCTAGCGTCGATGGAAGCTCTGTCGGAGTAACGGTCGGACCCGCTTCCGCTCCTGCTTCCGCTTGCGGTCGAGCGCGACTGCGAACGCGATGCTCTCCTCGCGACGGTCGTGGTCCAGCTCGTCGAAACCAGTCTCCCGGTCGGACTTGCTAATGTCTGCTTTGGGTGGAAAGCTGCCACTGCGCCAATGGCAGGAATGGGTGGAAAGCGGACATTATCCTTCAGCCGTTGGCACGAGTGGAAATTTCAAAAAGCAGTCGGACGTTGCGACGAACTTCAGCGAGGAAGCGACGAAACGCCAAATCCGAAGTTGTCTAGTGACTGACTAGAGATTAGTAATCTCGTGTCGCGTTTCTTACGCGCGACATGGGGGCAGGTTGAGAGCACGCAGCCTGCCCCCATCTCGAAGGAAGCGAAATTCATGAACGGTGGTGGCGCAGACATTCGGCGGACCGGACCTTTCTCAGCCAAAGGTTTCACAGCCGACGCCATGCGGACCATCGAGGCTCAGCTTTCCGGTCTGTCCTACGGCTCGCTGCTGATCACCGTCCACGAAGGCAAGATCGTGCAACTCGAACGAACCGAGAAGGCTCGCTTCTACTGACGTCCGCTGGCCGACCGAACCATCGGAGGCTCTTCTGTCTTGGAGAGATCGATGGTTTATCAGGAACGCATACAATCGAACCAGCCCGCGACGACGACAGTCGCATTTCGCAACAACATTCTCCTTCTGCCCGGCCTGCATGACTCGCCAGCATTGCACTGGCAGAGCCATTGGCAAAACCTGTTTGGCTTTTCTCGCGTCGCGTTTGACGATTGGAACTCACCTACGCTTCATGGGTGGATCAGGAGCCTGGAGGAGGCAGTACGCCTAGTGCCGCAGCAGGCAGTGATCGTTGGACATAGCCTGGGCTGTCTGGCAGCCGTCTGGTGGGCGAGATCGTCCTTGCTGGTGCGAAAGGTCGCGGGCGCTCTGCTTGTCGGCCGCCTGACGTTGACCAGCTGGATTGCCCTCAGGTGTTGCGCGACTTCCGGCCGGTACCTGACAAGGCACTGCCTTTTCCTTCAGTGCTCGCAGCCAGTCGAAACTGATCCGTACGCTGACTTCGAAAGTTCGGAACGCATGGCCCGGTCGTGGGCCAGCCATTTGATCGATTGCGGCGATGCCGGCCACATCAACGCGGACTCCGGCCTCGGATGTTGGACTGAAGGCCTTCATCTTTTGTTGGGACTGATCGAAGGCAAGGATGGCTCAGCAGCCGTACGCAACTGGCTGCTGAGCAGCGCGGTCTAGACGCAGGCAGCCGAAAGCTGGCTTTCGGTTGCTCACGCTTAAATCAACCAACGCTTGAATGCTGGCACCATCAGGGTCGGCGGCTTGGCGCTCCAGGTTGTCCGCGAGATTTTGGAGCATTTCGCAGGCACCGTTGGTGACGCAGGTCTGAGCCAAGTGCCGGCATGACGCTGACAATATGGAGAAAGCTTCGAAACGTTCGACCGAGGCATTCCTTCGAAACAGCGAACCCATGTGAGTTCTCCTGCGATGCGCGGATCTAGTCCGCAGAGTCGGCCCTGTACGTCCAAGTCTCCTTAACGGGAACGTGCCGATTGCCGCCGATCTGCCTAGTTGTTTCGACGGTGCGCCAAACTGAAATCAAACGATAAACCAGAATGTCCGAGATGGGTCGAAAGCGGACGCTAGCGCAGCGCGTGGTTACCCCGCATTGTCGAACTTCCGGACCTCGACGGCGCTTTCATCGAAATCGTCGAGCAAGCGTGCATTGATGCCCATCTTTCCGAAATCTTCGCCAAGAGTTTGCCAGTGTGTGCCACAGCCGCAGACCGGGCAGTGGTGAATGCCGATCACATCGATCGCCCCAGACATAGGCTGTCGTCTCACCTGAAATGCGCACCTGGTCCGGCGGGAAATCGGCCACACGCCATGCAGTCCGGCGACAGAGGGAGCAGTCACAGTCTGCAACCCACTCGGCTTGCTCGGCAGCTCGATCCTTACGTTGCCGCAGTGACAGCTTCCTTGATCACTCATAGCCACATGATAATCGCCGGTCAGCAATGTCCGCTTTGGGTCGAAAGCTGCCACTAGGCTAATGTCCGCCATGGGTGGAAAACCGACGCCAATAACGCCTCGCTTCAGCTTGCCGCAAGCCGCTCACATCCCGACCCGTTGGTATCCGGAGAAACACGGAGGAACGTGGATCGTTCGCGAATTTCACCGGTTTGCGAATGTGGTCTCGATGGAGTTTCGCTATGAAAACAACAACTTTTGGGCTTGCCCTCAGCATATTGAGCGCAGCGTGCGCGCAATCGCCGGCGCCCTGTGGAATCCGTTGCACCTGCGGCTGGCAGCGAAGCAGCGCGACAGTCAGCCGCACCGACCGATGCGCCAGACCCGACTTCGTCCAACCCCCGGACAAGCCTTCCTGCAATGTCCGCAGATCGCTGCGTGGCGGAGGCCGTCGGAACCGCAACTGACCCGAACACAGGTGCGCCAATCAGCAGCGCTGTCGATCCGCAGACCGGTAAACCCCTCTGTCCGACCGAAACGCAGAGTGCCAGCCCGGAGCCACGCTGAAGTCAAATGTCAGCTTTGGGTCGAAAGCAGACGTTAGGCCAATGCCTGCTTTGGGTCGAAAGCAGACGGTTTTCTAAGAAATCCGGAATGGTAGATCGGTCCAGTAGCGGTTGAGAAACTCCTGCCCCGGTCATGAATCCGAGGTGCCAAGTGTTAAGCCAAGGCGCTTGCTTAACTAAGGATAGCTGGGACGCCCTCTCCGATGAGCCTACGTCCCCGTCCGGGCCCGCCGCCGTCCATTGACCGACAGGTTGCGAGCGTTGAACCGAAGGGACCGTACCATGCGTAAGGCCGTTCCTCTGCTCGCAGCAGTCATGCTGAGTTTTTCGAGCGTAGCGCAAGGCACCGAGATCGTTTTGTATGAGACGGACGTCGACATAAACGGCCTGACTGAGCTCTACGTTTCCCAGTTTTACACCCACGCCGATGTACTGACGGGTAGCTTTAGCGAAGCAGGTTTTTCCGCGATCAATGTCGCCCCGGACTTTTCCGTTGCCGACCTCGCTTATGACGGTTCCTATCGCCTGCTCTATGAAGCAGACGTCGATAGGAACACCCTGACAGAGTTGTATCTTGCAAGCCACGCTGGGCTTCCAGAGCTTTTCTCGGGAGCCATCGTCCAACCTACCGGCTATGTGGCGGTCAATGTAAACCCGGACTATTCCGTTGTCGGGTTCACTTACGACGGCATCTACCGCGTCCTTTTCGAGACCGATGCGGACGTGAACGGCCTGACGGAATTGTTCCTAGCCAGTTTTCTAACACTGGACGACTTAACGTCCTGGAATCCCGACAGCGCCGGCTATTCCGCAATTAACGTCAATCCCGACTACTCAGTGCATGGCCTTGCCTTCGATGGATCATACCACCTTCTGTTTGAAACCGACGTCGACATAAACGGCCTCACGGAGCTCTATGCTATAAGCTATGATACGATCGAAGATCTTCTCTTGGGCGACTTTAGCCAGGCCGGTTTTTCAGCCATTAATGTCAACCCCGACTTCTCAGTCGCCGGTTATGAGATTGTGCAGGCTCCGGTGCCCGAACCGTCGACTTGGGCCATGTTAATTCTCGGCTTCGCCAGCGCCGGAATTGCTCTTCGCCGCCGTGGCAGGACAGCTTGTTTAGTACAGTGACGACTGAATCGTCCGCTTTGGGTGGAAAGCGGACACCCGCAGAGGTCGCTACAACGATCTGACAATACAATTCATTGGTCAGCCAGGCGCGCTCGAATTACATTGTCGAAATCAGTTCCGGAGCATCTACCAACCTCGCCTTGGCATCGGCGACCATCTTCTGGAAACGTGGATCGTCCCTCAGCAAATCTAGGTCCGGGTCCACGTCTGAATGGCTGAGATGCGAGAGACTCCGAATCTTGTCGAAAAACGGTGCTAGGACGTTCACCGCGGCATCAGCGTCGCCAAGATGCGCCGAATAGAGGCAGCCCAAATTGTATCGCATTGTGAGATTATCAGGCGCTACGAGCAACGCGCGCTGAATCCACTCGCTGGCTCGATCAGATTGCCCGAGCGCCGCAAGCGCAGTGGCACCCACAGCAAGCGCCGATCCATTTGTCGGTTCCTTTGCAATGACGCTCTCAACGCGTTCCAATGCAGTTCGGGCGGCCCGTTCTTCTCCGGCCTTGTCGCCGAGACCCGCGTAACAGCACAAAAGCATATTTGCGTTGTTGTAATCCGTTTCCATCAGCTCGACCGCTCTTTGGAAAAAAGGAATTGCGTCCTGGACTCTCCCCTGCCGAAAGATCAGTCTTGCGGCCTCGCGGTTGACTTCCCATGAGTCCGGATCGAGGCGCAGGGCGATGGCGATCTGATCGTTGGCTTCCTCGAACTGCTCTTGTTCACTGAGATAGCGCGCGCGGACACAATGCGCCTCCGGCACATTCGGATCTATCGCTAATGCTCGCTCGGCGGTCGAAAGCGCATCCTCGGGTTTCTCGTGCCAGAAGCGCAGTTCCGTTTGCGCCAGGGCAATCAATGCCCATGCCTTCGCATAATTTGGGTCGAGCGCCGTTGCCTGCTCACAAATACGCACAATCGTTTCATCACGCCGAATATCGCCGAAGCTGCCACTGACCCAGAGCTCGCGTGCCATCAGATAGAGATTGTAGGCCTCGGCGCTCGAAGTGCCACGATGTTCAAGCGCCTTCTTTTCCTCGGGCAGAAGCCTAAGCTTGAGCGCGGCGACGATTGCCTTGGAGATTTCGTCCTGAATGGCGAAGATGTCGGTGAGGTCGCGGTCGTACCGCTGAGCCCAGATATGATCGCCGACAACGCCGTCAATCAATTGGGCATTAATGCGGACTCTACTCCCCGCCTTGCGGACGCTGCCCTCAAGGACATGCGTGACGTTGAGTTCGCGGGCAATTTTCGTCACGTGTTGGGCGCTGCTTTTGAATGCAAACGACGTATTGCGAGCTACCACGGACAAAGCGGAAATTTGCGACAGATCGGTTATGATGTCTTCGGTGATGCCGTCGCTAAAATATTCCTGTTCTGGATCCCCGCTCATGTTGATGAACGGGAGGACGCAAATCGAAAACCTTCGCTCCTTTTGGCCCTTTTCGACCGCGACAGCATCGCGTTCCCCGACCAGCGCCGCGACCGCGCTTTCGAGCTTCTTCCAAGCATCCGAGCCGACGTCGCCGCTCCAGCCGGCCAGATCACCGCACTGGATCTGATTAAAGGGAAGCGGTGGCAGCGTTCCGTCGACCGTGACTTGGATCAGTGTGCCGGCTTCGCGAGCTCGGTCGGCCTCGGCCCGAACCCAGTGCGACTTGGCTGCCTCCGCCGACCAAACGACTATGACAGCTTTCGCCGTCATTAGCTGTTCGTCGATTACCTCGCTGTACGCGCGGTTCGCCGGAATTTCGTCGTCGCGCCAAACTTTGTACCCCGTCGAACGCAGGGCGCTGGCGATCTTTATCGCCTCCGGCTCACTCGATCGCCCGTAAGAGACGAAAACGTCCGTCATTCGGCGCTTCTCCCGACGTTCGGGTCATTTACTCAGCGTTTAACAAAAGCGCCAAGTAAAAGATCGCACGGAATTTCTTGGGTCGGATGATCGTCGTCGACGTAGAAAGTCCGGCGTTGGAAAGGTCGATGCCAAAACTCACACCGTCATGCTGCCGATCGCCTGTTTGATGCGCCACCACAGGGCAACCATGGCTGTCCGCTTGGGGTAGGTTGTGGCCGGAAAGGGTCGAAAGCGGACAACCCGCTAGTGTCCGAAATGGGTCGAAAGCGGACATCATGGCGAAGCTAGGTGCTGCTCCTGTAAACTGAGGACAAGCGTGCCATGATGCGCAAAGGAGCGTCGGATAGACAGCGACGTTGCCTTTCTTCTGATAGCAGGCAGCGCGGCTTTGGCCTCGCCGCTGGGGGGTTGGTTCGGATCACGGTTTAGGACGGGGACGCTTTTCCTTTCTATCGCTGCAGGTCTGGCCGGCGGCGTGTTGTTGGGCACCTTCGCCTTCGAAATGTTGCCTGAGTCCGTTGCCACTGCCGGCAAGCCCGTCACCGTTGGCGGTTTTGTTGCCGGATTCATGATCGTCTATGTCTTTGACCTCTACGTCAATCGTGGCTTCATGGCGGGTGAAGGCTCCGATGAATGGCATAAGTTATCCCGTCTGCATCGACTCCAGAAAGCCCGTGGTTCCCAAGTTACGCTGCTTGCTGGCGGTACGGCCATCGAGGAGTTGATCGAGGGCCTGAGCATCGGTGTCGGTCTGGCCGCCGATCCAACCTTGGGTGTTATGATCGGGGCGGCAATTGTCCTGGACAATCTCGTCGAGGGAATCAGCATCGCCGAGATTATCAGGGCAGAACGACCTGATGGCGACTCCCGGCAGATATTCGCCTGGACCGGGCTGATTGGGTTGGCCCTGTTCTCCTCAGCGACCGTCGGTTGGCTAGTCTTGCGCGATATAGCCGATGGCGTGATGGGTACCCTGCTGGCGATTGGAGCCGGTGGCATGTTTTATCTGGCTGTCACGGATCTGCTGCCCAGATCCGCAAAGACGCAATACCAGCAATCTGCTGCGATGGCAGCGGCGACGGGATTTTTGCTGATGTTCGCTCTGTCAGGGCGATGACGCCGGTGTACGGTTCTTGAAGGCCGCTGCTAATGTCCGCTTTGGGTCGAAAAACGGACCTCAACGGCTTGCGAGCTTATCGCTGATCGGGAAAATTGCTTGGCAAAAACGGGGAGCACTTTTCTATGCGACGCGCCTTGCTTGTGGGCGGCTCCGGCCTTCTCCTCTTCCTCCTGTGTTCCTTCCTAATCAACGAGATCAGCAAGGCGCCCTGCTTTACTTTGACCGCGGACGTCGTCTGCCGGGTAGAAACAGACCAGAAGCTCGTAGCACTCACCTTCGATGACGGCCCGACGAGGCAAGGTGTCGAGGCGGTGCTTCCCGTGCTCCAGCGTCACAATGCGAAAGGCACTTTTTTTCTGATTGGTTATGAATCACGAGAAAGGCCTGCCTTGATCCGGAAGATCGCAGCCGCGGGTCACGAGGTCGCCAATCATAGCTTCCACCATAGACGAATGGTCCTTCACTCCTCGAGGTTCTACGAGCGCGAGATCCGCAGCACCGACGCGCAGCTGCGATCGGCTGGGGCACCGGAGCCAAAGCTTTTCCGTCCTCCATACGGCAAGAAGCTGATCGGCCTTCCGCTTGCAGTGGAGCGCAGCGGCAAGAGGATGATCATGTGGGACTCGGGCGATCCACCCGATCGCGACCCAAAGGTCTATGCTGCGAAAGTGCTGGACCAGATCCGCCCCGGCTCGATTACTCTATCTACCCGATGATGTTCAAGACAGACCGAACGTGAGGCCTTGCCGCTCATTCTGGAGGGTTTGAAGCAACGCGGCTACCGAATGGTGACGGTGAGTGAACTAATAGGCCTCGGTCAAAAGGTGCAGGGGGCCGACTAGACCTGTTGGCGCCCGGCTCAGCTTAGAAGAGCAACGGCACTTGGAACTGTCCGCAAAGGTCGAAAGCAGAGGCTCGCTGAATGTCAGGAATGGGTCGAAAGCAGACACTCCGCTAATGTCAGCATTTGGGTAGAAAGCGGCCAATCCCTTAAAAACCGGAGACTAGCTTGAGGCCGACGTGTGTTTGCCTCTCACCGCGTTTTCTCCGTCGGTATGTTGTGGCGCTCATTGCGAACTCGTCTGCAAACCAGCGGCTAAACGCGGCCACGCTTGAATATCCAAGCAGGGTAGCGACGCTGGTAAGGGAAGCGGAGGAGTTTGCGAGATGTCGAATGGCCAGTTCTTTTCGAGTCTCGTTCAGTATTTGCTTGAACGATGTTCCTTCGGCCTCCAGTCGGCGCTGCAAGCTGCGGACGGTGATCCCAAGGCACTCCGCTGCTCGGGTTATCGAGACCTCGCCATCGTCGAGCATCAGCAAGATGGCACTTAGTGTCTTGTTCGTAGCGTTTGCTTCTCCCGCGCCTGGCAACAGGCTCAGCAATCGCCGCGCATATCGAGCGAGGTCAGCGTCGGCGAATGGGTTGCGGGTGGCGAGAGCGGCTGACGTGCACGACATGCCATCGAAATGGCTGTCAAACTCAAGAGCACAGCGGAAGAACCGTTTGAACGTCCAGACGTGCTCCGGCCTCGCATGCCGAAAGTGAATGCAATCGGGATCCCAGCTAAATTCGAGCGCTTCGGAGATTGCCCGGTAGGCGATCGCAGCGAGGAGGTTAGCGGCATGACCACTGCGCAGGCCGGGGACCAAATTCCATTCGATGGTCGCACTTGCCCCATCATCTTTGATGCTCACATGCAGCAGGTCGTTCAGCAGGTAGCTGTACTCGACAACGGCAGACAGGATTTTGCCGATCGTTGCCTCGTGCTTGAGCAAAAGCGAGAGCGGCCCCAAGCTGGTGAATGTTCGGCATTTGCCAAGCAGGATTCCAAAATCATCGCGGGCTGAGCGCGTTGCCGACTGGTCAATCAGCGAGATGACCTTGGCCGCGGGCAGCCAATTCTCCGGATTGTGCAAGTCACGCGGCGTGAGCCCGGCTCCCCCAATCATCTCAAGCGGATTTAGCCCGACAAAGCGGGCAACCTCATCATAATTGCTAACCATCACCGCGCGGGCTCGCAGCACTTCATATCTCCAAGTGAACGAACTGTGCCGCGCCAGCGCTCTCGCTCACATCGGCAAGAGACCCGACCTTTGGCCTTGCGCCTCGCAGACCTTATGTCCGCTTTGGGTCGAAAGCAGACCCTACGCTAATGGCAGGAATGGGTCGAAAGCAGACATTCGCAGCTTACCCAATTGTCATCGCGCAGCGGCCACTGCCTTAGGTCCGACACTGTAGGAAGCGAGCAGTTCCCTGAGTCCGGACTTGCGCTCTTCGACCAGGTCTTCGAGCGAGTAGCCGTCAAGCACCGCCATGAAGGCGCTTCGTGCTTCGTGAAGCGCGCCAGTGAGAGCGCAGGCCGGCGCAATGAAGCAGGATCCGCAATCAACCAAGTCGAATCCGGCCTCGGTGTGGCGAACCACCTCACCAACACTGATTGAGGCGGCCGGTCGCCCTAGCCGAATGCCGCCGGTTCGACCGCGCACCGCATCCACAAAACCCTCTTTGCGAAGATCGTGGACGACCTTCATCAGGTGGTTGTGCGAAATGCGATGCGTGCGGGCGATCTCGCCGATCGAGGCCAGGCGATCGGGCCGCGCAGCCAGATGCATCAGCACACGTAGAGCATAATCAGTGTAGCTCTTCAGCCTCATCGCAGCAGCCGTTCAAAAACACGTTCGCTAAACATGTATGTCTCTTGCATGTTTTATTCGAGCTGAATAGATGCGTCTCGCGTACATGATTTACTAGTCGGGGAGGATCAGCGGACATGCGGCACCAGGAGCTTCATAACACCGAGGCGTTCGAGATCGTGGATCTGGCGGAGCTGTGGCCGGATCGGGCCGCCGAACTTGGCATCCAGGCCGAGGTAAAGGTGAGACCGCCGCGCCAGACATGCCTGCTGCTACGGGCGGCATGATGGTCGCCGTCTACGTGGCCCTGATGGGCGCCTTTGCACTCGCGTTCGGGCACGGGGGTCCAGCTGGGTTCGTGATCCTGATCGGCACGTTCTTCGTTGGAATGTTCTTCGCCGTTCCGCTGATCTTCCTTCGTCTTGAAAATGACGGCAGCCGCCGGCCGAGTCTGACGGTGTTTCTGGAACAGGGCATCGACACGGCGACTGGACGGATCTCCGGAGGCGGAGCTCTCGTGCAAATGCTGATCGTGCCGCTGCTGCTCGCATGCGCGATCCTTGCGATCGGCATCATCAACCTCGTGATCTGACAGGACATTGCGAGATGACTGAGCAGCAGCTCGCCGAGCTGGTAGATCGCTTCTACGCCAAAGTGCGGCAGGACGACCTCCTAGGGCCAGTGTTCAATGGCGCAATCGCCGACTGGCCGGCGCATCTCGAAAAGCTGAGCGCATTCTGGTCGTCGGTGATGCTGACGACCGGTCGTTACAAAGGCCAACCCATGGTCGCCCACATGAAGCACAAGTCGGTGATCGAGCCGGCCATGTTCGACCGCTGGCTTGGGCTGTGGCGGGAAACCGCGTCCGAAGTTCTCGATGAAGAGGGCGCGGCCGCAGTGACGGCCAAGGCCGAGCGCATTGCCGAGAGCCTTCAACTCGGAATGTTCTTCAATCTTCAACCGCGCGGCGCAGCCGCCTGACAGGAGAGTAGTCGTGTTTGCTCCCATCGTTGACGTCAGCGTTCATCACTCACCCAAAGGGATTTCCGATCGGATCGCCTATGGCTTCACCAAGACCCTGCGGTTCTGCGCGGATACGTTCTTCGCCAAGCGCTATGGTCACCGCGCCGTTGTGTTGGAAACCGTTGCCGCCGTTCCCGGAATGGTCGGGGCAACTATCAACCATCTGAGGTGCCTCCGCCGCATGTGCGACGACAAGGGCTGGATCCGGACCCTCATGGACGAGGCCGAGAACGAGCGGATGCACTTGATGACCTTCATCGAGGTGGCGAGACCGACACTGTTCGAACGCCTTGTGATCCTGGGCGCCCAGTGGGCCTTCTATCTCGCGTTCTTCGCCCTCTACCTGATCTCAGCCAAGACCGCGCATCGTGTGGTCGGATACTTCGAGGAAGAGGCGGTGCTGAGCTACACGCTCTATCTAAGGGAGATCGACGAAGGGCGCAGCAAGAACGTGCCCGCGCCCGAGATTGCCAAGCGATATTGGGGTCTTCCCGAGGGAGCGACCCTGCGCGATGTAGTGCTGATCGTTCGAGCGGACGAGGCTCACCACCGCGATGTAAATCACGGCTTCGCGGATGAGCTCGGCGGACTTCACGTAGAGACCGCCAAGATCGCCCCGTCGCCGTATCATCAAGGCGGAATGAAGGAGGCAGCGTGACGCAGCCTTATCGTGTCACTCCTGTTTTCGACGAACGCACGCTGCCCGCCGGGCTGAGACGAGAGCATCGCACCAAGTCCGGTGTGTGGGGCATCATCCGCGTTCTGGAGGGCCAGGTCAGGCTGGTCAAATCGGACTGCGTTTCTGTCCTGACCGCGGACAAGCCTGGCCTCGTAAAACCTGACGAGCCTCACTGGGTCGAGCCCCTTGGATCAATCAAGATGCAGGTCGAGTTTTTCGACCAAGCGCCAATCGACCAACCTAATGGCCAATCTCCGCATTGGGTTCGAGAGCTGCCACTACGCTAATGGCAGGAATGGGTGGAA
>CAWAQT010000007.1:0-6143 GCA_963784245.1 uncultured Alphaproteobacteria bacterium | reverse complement strand
AGTGGCTGACGTACACCACGAGATCGCCGGGCTCGTACGTGATGAACGGGACTGAATGCACCGCAATGGCGCAGAGCAGAAGGGCGGCCGCCCAGGCTCCGCTGGCTCGAGCTTCTGATTGCTGTTCGACAGCCGGACTGAAATTCACCGTCACCACCCCCCGTCGAGCCGGTGACCGCACCTTGTCAGAAGTTCTTACGCGAGGCTACCGGCGAGGATTGCGGCGAGAACCGCAGCACAGGTCCAGTTCAGCGATTTCACAGTTCCGGAATTGGAAATCGGATGCCCCCCACCTGACCGCGGATGAATTAGCATCAGCAACAGCTGGTGACACAAGCTTGGTTTTGCTCGGAACACTCTGGGCCGTTCTGACTTTACCAGTCGATAAGTCGTGCTGGGCTAGAAGGGGACCTCGGCACTACGGTGTTGAGGGACGAATAAGTGAGCCTGGTTGGAGTAAGTCAGCGCATCGGCGGTCGCTTTCAGGCGAAGGCTGCCTCCGTTCTATTGAGCCTCGAAAGCCGGCTCGATCGCATCCTGTTTGCCTGGCTGTTTCTCGCCGGCCTGGCCTGTGCCGCGCGCGTGGCCCTGAGCCCTCTCAAGGAGCCGCTCGGCCTGCATATCCTCGCCCCCTATCTACTGCTGGTTTGCGCGCCCGTCGTATCGATCGGCCTTGCGCTGCGCTGGTTCGCCGACGGCGACAATCAGGCTCAGCCGCAATTCCGCATGTCGCGGGTTGGCAAATGGCGAAATGTCGATCGATCCGAAGCACGCCGCCACAGCTTGTACGGCGCGGGCGGAGTCATGGTCTCGCTTCTGGTTGGGATGCTGGTCAACGTACCGTTCCGGGCGATCGAATATCTCGGCGCGATGCCCGCGGTCTCGGGTGAGCTTCCCGCCTGGCTGTCCGTACTGCACATGATGATGACGCTGGACGTCGTGGTGATGACCAGTCTCTATGCAATCGCCTTCGTCGCGGCTCTGCGCCACGTGCCGCTCTTTCCGCGCCTTCTGGTGGCCATCTGGGGCCTCGACCTTGCGATGCAGCTGATGACGGCGGAGCTCGTAGCCGGAACTCCCGGTCTGCCGCCGGCGGTTGCCGGTGCGCTGCACGACCTCCTCGACGGCAACGTGAAGAAGGTCCTGATCAGCGTTGCTCTGTGGCTGCCGTACCTGCTTCTCTCGCGGCGCGTGAACCTGACCTACCGGAGTCGTGTCCCAGCCTGAGCCCCGAGTCGCATCTGATTCGGGTAAAAGTCGGGAAAACATGGTTAATTCGTTACGGTGGCGGGGGAAAAATTGCTGTTCCGACCCCTCACTCTGTTCAGATTCGAGACAGAGCCTTTTCGATCAATCCATGGACACCTCCACCGAAAAGTCTAAAGAAATCAGCGACTTAATTTTCCACGTTTCGGCATCGGTGGTTAACTGAAATTAAATTCCTGTCCTTGACAAGAAGTTAACCCGAGCGCAGCCCTTGTGTCAGCCGAGCGGCCTTGGGGGGCAGTTCGACGGTGCCGAGTGGGGATCCTGAGTTGTTTAACGGATCAAGGTGCCGCCGTATTGGCGAGAGCCACTTTCCTCAAGCGCAAAGGCGCGTGCCCCGCCTAGCGCGGGTACAAACCGAGGGAAGGAAAAGAATATGTCGAATTTCATCAAGATGATCAAAGACGAGTCGGGCGCTTCCGCGGCCGAATATGCGCTCATCCTCGCCATTGTCGGCACCGGCATCGCCATTGCGGCGCTGCTGCTTGGCGGCGCCATCGGCAATTCGATGAACAGCGCTGCGAACTGCATCAACAGCTCCGAACAGCGTGAACTGCTAATCGGGCGGGGTGCGGTCGTCCTGTACTGGGCGGCCGCCCCACTATCTTCCTGATTCCAAAGGTGGCACTATCCACCAGTACCAAATAGGCGGGGGCGCCAAATGAGACGGCAGACGGTGATCGCACTGGCAGTGGCGGTCGTTTTGGGGCTCCTCGCGGTCTATCTCGCGAACTCTTATATCGGCAGAAGCGATCAGCTGGTCCAGCAAGCCCAGCAGGGCACCACCAAGGTCGCTGTCGCCGCGGTCCCGCTGGATTACGGGATCGACATCACGCCGGACAAGGTGAAGTTCGTCGACTATCCGACGTCCAGCATTCCTGCCGGCGCCTTTTCGGATTTCAACCAGCTCGCGCCCGCGGGCAAGCGGCGCGTCGTCCTGCGTCCGATGGCCATCAATGAGCCGATCCTCGCGACGAAGCTGGCAGGCGAGGGCCTTGGCCCCTCCATCTCCTATCTGCTGCCGGACGGCATGCGTGCCGCCGCGGTTCGCATCAATGACGTTTCCGGCGTCGCCGGCTTCGTCCAGCCGATGGACACGGTCGACGTGCTGATCACGCGACAGATGCCCGGCGCCAACACCAACGCTCAAGTCGACCGACGTGCTGCTTCAGGCGGTGAAGGTCATCGCGATCGACCAGAACGCGCAGGGCGCGGACGGCAAGCCCGTTCTCGCCAGGACTGCGACGCTGGAGGTCAACCCGATCGACGCGCAGAAGCTCGCGCTCGCGCAGAACGTCGGTTCGCTCAGCCTCGTGCTGCGGAAGCCCGGCGAAGACCAGGATCTCGGTCGCGTCGCAACGGTCAGCATGAATGACCTGCGCTATACCTATTATGGCGGCGCCCGTGCGCTGCCCGCGGCGGCGGCAAATGCTCCTCCGCGTGTGACGGTTGCGAACGCTCCGCGCAGGATCGTTCGTCGCCCGGCCCCCGCGCCCGTCGTGCGGCGGCCTGCCACCAACAATGTCGAAGTGGTCCGGGGCACCACGGGCAGCAATTACGAAGTGGGGGGTTATGGGTCGTGATCTTTTGGGGAGGGTCGCGCTCGCCGCGGTAGCCCTCGCGGTCGCCAACGTCGCTTCACCGGCGGCTGCGCAGAGCTCGATCAGCGTTGCCGAAGGCGTCCACGCCGGCGAAGTCGTCGTGCCCATCAACAAGAGCCAGGTGATCCGGTCCGACCGGCCTTACGCCAAGGCGCTGATCGGCAGTCCCGAGGTTGCGGACGTCCTGCCGCTGACGGACAGCTCGCTGTACATTCTCGGTAAGAAGATGGGGACGACGAGCCTCACCCTCTACGACCGCAGCAACATGCTGATCGCCGTCGTGGACGTGGTCGTGGGCCCGGATGTCATCACGCTTCGGAGGCAGCTTTCGGAGCTCATGCCTGTCGAAGGCATCGGCGCTCGAATCTCCAACGATTCCATCGTGCTCGAGGGAATCGTGCCCGACGCGGTCGCGGCGGACCGCGCGGTCCAGATCGCCGAGACCTATGCCCCCGGCAAGGTCGTGAACATGCTTTCGATCGGATCTTCGCAGCAGGTCATGCTCGAGGTCCGCTTCTCCGAGATCAAGCGCTCGGCGCTGAAGCAGTTCGGGCTTAGCGGGTTCATCACCGGAGGCGGCGACAACAACTTCCAAGGCGCGATCGGCGGCGGCGCCAGCCTAACGCCGGGCGGCGTGACGACCACTACCGTTACCGACCCGGTAACGGCGGCATAACGCAGACGACTGCACAGGGGCAGCCAACGCTTTCGCTTGGCTCGATCATCGACAGCTTCGGCATCCTGACGCGTACGTTCAACATCCTCGGGCTCGAGGTCGACGCGACGCTCGATGCGCTGGAGCGCAAGGGCCTCGTCAACACGCTCGCCGAGCCGACCCTGGTCGCGCTTTCCGGCGAGACGGCGAGCTTCCTCGCAGGCGGCGAATTTCCTGTCCCGGTGGCTCAGGACTCGGGGAGCGGGACCGGTGGCAGCGGCGGCTCAACCGCGCTCACCGTCGAGTGGAAGCCGTTCGGCGTGAGCCTGGCCTTCACGCCGACAGTGCTTGCCGACGGCGTCATCAATCTCGTCGTCGCGCCGGAAGTCAGCTCGATCGACCCGAGCGCCTCGATCGTCGTCAACAATTTGACGATCCCCGGCCTGCAAACTCGCCGCGCCAAGACGACCGTCGAATTGAGGGACGGGGAAAGCTTCGCGCTCGCCGGCCTTCTCCGGAAGGACTTCCAGGACACGGTCCGGCAGTTCCCGATCCTCGGCTCGCTGCCGATCATCGGCACGCTGTTCCGTTCGACGGGCTTCCAGCGCGAAGAGACCGAGCTGCTGATGATCGTCACGCCGCGCCTGGTTCGCCCGGTGCGGGCCGGCGGCCTCCGGGGGCCGACCGATCGCGTCCAGCAGCCGAACGAAGCGGACCTCTTCCTGCTTGGCCGCACCGACACCGGCGTCGCGCCTGTTCAGGAAATGGGGCGTCCGGCTCCGGCGCCGGCTCCTGCTCCCTCGCCGCCGCCGCGGTGGCTCCGCCGCGAACAAGCCGACCGGCTTCGAAAAGGAATATGGCCATGTCCTCTAAGCTGCTCATGATCGTGCCGCTGGCTGTTGGCCTTTCCGGCTGTGCCGTCGATCCGGTCACCGGTTCATACGATCCCGGTCTGGGTGAATCGGTCGCTTATGCAAAGGCGGTTCAGACGATCGACCCGGATCCGGTCTACGCCGAGGATGGCGCCCAGCCGGGGTCGCAAGGCGACAAGCTCGCCCCCGCGGTGAAGCGATACCGGACCGACGCGGTAAAGGCTGTCCAGACTGTCCAGACCAGCACCAGCAGCACCGGCGGCGGTGGCGGCCCGCAATAAGGACGTGAGGAAATGCGACGCATCCCGTGGGACCTTCTTCGAAGTGAAAAAGGCAGCGTCGCGCCGACTGTAGCGCTTTCGCTCGTCGCTTTGATCGGAGTTGGCGGGCTTGCGTTCGATTATGCGCGCCTCGCCACGATGGATACGGAACTGCAAAACGCGGCTGATCATGCGGCACTCGCGGGCGCGAGTCAGCTCGATAAAAAGACGAATGCGTGTGCACGAGCTAATGCAGCCATCCAGACGCTCGTAACCAATCGGACGCTTCTTGCGAATGATGGGAACGCCAGCGGGATCGCAGTCACCATTCCAAGCGAACCGGCTTGTGATGCGACAGGCAGCGTTCGGTTCTACCAGAACTTAGCGAAGGACGCCGGCGCCACCAGCGACGCCGAACGCGAAGTTCGTCGAGGTGCAGGTAGACGCACGGCAGGCGCGCTATGCGCTTACGCCAGTCGTCGGCGCAATCCGGTCAGGGGCGATCAGCGCGATTGCATTTGCCGGTATGGGCTCTGCTATCTGCAAAGTACCGCCCCTGATGATGTGCAATCCGAGCCCGGGGACCCCGTTCGACCCGAACGCCTGGCGGGGGAAGGGGCTCAAACTCTTCATGGGCGGCGGAAACAGCTGGGGCGCCGGTGCCTTCGGATGGCTGGATGTCGGGGCCGTGAACAATGGGTCGCCGGATCAGAATATCGCCGTCGGGATGGATAATCCGCCCACGAATTGCGTCGCCGATGCCAGCACGCAGGTCGACACGGGTGTCTCGGCGTCGGTGCTAGATGCGCTGAACACGCGGTTCGACATGTATCAGAACGGATGGGGGCGTAACACATGCTTACCCCATGCGAGTTGCAGTCCCGCCTGGAATACGACGAAGGATGTTGTTCGGAACACTGCCGCCAGCGCATCCGCTTGCGGCTATTTGAGCAACAACGAGTGGTATCTACCGCCTACGGACGAGCAATATATCGCTTCGAATACAGCGGGCGACGATTCCAACATCGTCCACATGGGCTACCCCATGGATATCTGCCATTACCCCGCCGGTGGAAGCTGCGGGACGGCGAACCAGCGCTTCGGAAACGGCACGTGGCGCGCCGATCTTTACTTCAAGACCAACCACCCGACTCTCAGCAACGCTACGGGTTCGAACTGGACCACCGCCACCGGACTTTCATCGACGGCCTCCCGGTTTGACATGTACCGCTGGGAGCAGGGTGTCGCCGGCGTGGGAACCCCGAACGGCGATCAGCGACCGAGCGTGACGAATGCGGGCGGCACGCAATACGGCTCGCCAATATGCAAGCCTCCGGGCCTGCCGGCTGGCCTCACGCAACCCGACCGACGCATTGTGGCTGCCGCAGTGGTAGACAATTGTTCGTCGATCAGCGGTGGCTCGACCGCGGTCAACGTCGGCGCCTGGGCCGAAGTCTTCCTGGTGCAACCATCCGTCGCGCGTGGGAGC
>CAWAQT010000006.1:0-9844 GCA_963784245.1 uncultured Alphaproteobacteria bacterium | reverse complement strand
AGCTCGATCGACCCGAGCGCCTCGATCGTCGTCAACAATTTGACGATCCCTGGCCTGCAAACTCGCCGCGCCAAGACGACCGTCGAATTGAGGGACGGGGAAAGCTTCGCGCTCGCCGGCCTTCTCAGGAAGGACTTCCAGGACACGGTCCGGCAGTTCCCGATCCTCGGCTCGCTGCCGATCATCGGCTCGCTATTCCGTTCGACGGGCTTCCAGCGCGAAGAGACCGAGTTGCTGATGATCGTTACGCCGCGCCTGGTTCGCCCGGTGCGTGCCGGCAGCCTCCGGGGTCCCACCGACCGCGTCCAGCAGCCGAACGAAGCGGACCTCTTCCTGCTTGGCCGCACCGACACCGGCGTCGCGCCTGTTCAGGAAATGGGGCGTCCGGCTCCGGCTCCGGCTCGCTGCGCCTCCGCCGGCCGGTGGCTCCGCAACGAGCAAGCCGACCGGCTTCGAAAAGGAATATGGCCATGTCCTCTAAGCTGCTCATGATCGTGCCGCTGGCGGTTTGCCTTGCTGGCTGTGCCGTCGATCCCATCACCGGTTCCTACGATCCTGGTTTTGGAGAAACGGTCGCATACGCGAAGGCGGTCCAGACGATCGATCCTGATCCGGTTTATGCCGAGGACGGGGCCCAGCCTGGGTCTCAGGGCGACAAGCTTGCCCCTGCAGTGAAGCGCTATCGAACCGACGCGGTGAAGGCCGTCCAGACTGTGCAGACCACCGGCGGCGGCACCGGCGGCGGTGGCGGCCCGCAATAAGGACGTGAGGAAATGCGACGCATCCCGTGGGACCTTCTTCGAAGTGAAAAAGGCAGCGTCGCGCCGACTGTCGCGCTTTCGCTCGTCGCTTTGATCGGAGTTGGCGGGCTTGCGTTCGATTATGCGCGCCTCGCCACGATGGATACGGAACTGCAAAACGCGGCTGATCATGCGGCACTCGCGGGCGCGAGCCAGCTCGATAAGAAGACTGGTGCGTGCGCACGAGCTAATGCCGCCATCCAGACGCTCGTCACCAATCGGACGCTTTTTGCGAATGATGGGAACGCCAGCGGCATGGCAGTCACCATTCCAAGCGAAGCCGACGTGCGATGCGACAGGCAGCGTTCGGTTTTACCAGGACTAAGGCAAAGACGCCCCGCGACGACCTTCGACGCGAAGCGAAGTTCGTCGAGGTGCAGGTAAATGCACGGCAGGCGCGCTATGCGCTTACGCCGATCGTCGGCGCAATCCGGTCAGGCGCGATCAGCGCGATTGCATTTGCCGGTATGGGCTCTGCAATCTGCAAAGTACCGCCCCTCATGATGTGCAATCCGAGCCCGGGGACACCGTTCGACCCGAACGCCTGGCGGGGGAAGGGGCTCAAACTCTTCATGGGCGGCGGAAACGGCTGGGGCGGCCGGTGCCTTCGGCTGGCTGGATGTCGGGGCCGTGAACAATGGGTCGCCGGATCAAAATATCGCCGTCGGGATGGATAATCCGCCCACGAATTGCGTCGCCGATGCCAGCACGCAGGTCGACACGGGTGTCTCGGCGTCGGTGCTAGATGCGCTGAACACCCGGTTCGACATGTATCAGAACGGATGGGGGCGTAACACATGCTTACCCCATGCGAGTTGCAGTCCCGCCTGGAATACGACGAAGGATGTTGTCCGGAACACTGCCGCCAGCGCATCCGCTTGCGGCTATTTGAGCAACAACGAGTGGTATCTACCGCCTACGGACGAGCAATATATCGCTTCGAATACAGCGGGCGACGATTCTCAACATCGTCCACATGGGCTATCCCATGGATATCTGCCATTACCCCGCCGGTGGAAGCTGCGGGACGGCGAACCAGCGCTTCGGCAACGGCACGTGGCGCGCCGATCTTTACTTCAAGACCAACCACCCGACTCTCAGCAACGCTACGGGTTCGAACTGGACCACCGCGACCGGACTTTCATCGACGGCCTCCCGGTTTGACATGTACCGCTGGGAGCAGGGTGTCGCCGGCGTGGGAACTCCGAACGGCGATCAGCGGCCGAGCGTGACGAATGCGGGCGGTACGCAATATGGCTCGCCAATATGCAAGCCTCCGGGCCTGCCGGCTGGTCCTCACGCAGCCCGATCGACGCATTGTGGCTGCCGCAGTGGTAGACAATTGTTCGTCGATCAGCGGTGGCTCGACCGCGGTCAACGTTGGCGCCTGGGCCGAAGTCTTCCTCGTGCAGCCATCCGTCGCGCGTGGGAGCGGCCCAAGTCAGGTGACCTCTGCCAACGAGATTTACGTGGAGATCATCGGCCGCGCGAATCCGACCGGAAGCGGTACTACCGCGCAAATCGTCACGCGCGATGTGCCGTATCTGATCGAGTAGCCGCGATGCTGATCCGCCTTCATCATCTCGCGACGAACAAGCGCGGCGCCGCTGCGGCCGAGATGGCAATAATCCTGCCGTTGCTGGTCACGCTGATGTTCGGCTCATTCGAGGTCGGCAAGTATTTCCTCGATGCTCATCGGGTGCAGCAGGCGGTTCGCGACGGAGCGCGGTTCGCTGGCCGACAGGGCTTCGTCGATATGCCTTGCGGCGGGACCGCGACTGCTGACCCGCAGATCAAGAATCTCGTGCGGACGGGCACAACCGCGAGCGGAGGTACGCCGCGTCTCACCTACTGGACAAATCCGGCCACGATTACGGTCACGATTACGTGCGTCTCTACCGGAACCTATTCCGCAGCTGGCATCTATACCATTGTGTCCGGCGGTGCTCGCCGGGTAACTGTAAATGCAATGGTTCCGTACGACAGCCTGCTCGGAATTCGACTGACCGGCGCCAATATTAATGCGCGCAGTGAATCCGCGGTGATGGGCATATGAAGGGTGTTGCGCGCCAGTTGATGCGAGATGCCAGAGCGGCCTCAGCGGCAGAGTTCGCAATGGTGCTCCCGCTGCTTCTACTTTTCATCTTCGGAACCATCGACGTCGGGCGTCTGATGTGGACGTGGAACCGTGCGGAGAAGGCAACCCAGATGGGTGCCCGCTTCGCCGTCGTTACCGACATGGTGCCCGCCACGCTAGCTACCCAGAACTTCGCACTCTCGAACGGCATCCCTGGCGGATCGCCCGTTCCCACCAGCGCTTTCTCAACCACCACCTGCGATAATGTGGGCTGCACGAACGGCTGGGGATACGACGCAGCTGCCTTCAACGCTGTTGTTGGCCGGATGCGGCTTATGATGCCGACGATCACTGCCGCGAATGTCGTGATCGACTATGAGAATGTCGGTCTTGGCTATGCCGGTGATCCGAACGGCCCTGACGTTGCCCCTCTCGTGACTGTCCGACTTCGGAACATGACCTTTCGGCCGATTTCGCTTTTCGTTTTCAATGGTACCTTCAACCTACCTGATTTTCGTACGGCGCTAACTCTCGAGGATGGCGCAGGAACTGTCTCGAATTGAGGTGAGCAGGTGAGCGTGATCAACCCTAACGAAACTGCGACCGCCTGGAAGGCGCACACGCGAGAGACTGCGGTGCAGCTCTATCTCAGCGGTGCCGACGGGGACGCGGCGGCATTGGTCGGAGCGCGCGTCGCTGGCTTTCCGATCAGCCTCAACGTCGCTCCGGTGACCGATTTGATCGATCCGGAAGACTTGGCCGGCAGCGCGGCGGCAGTTGTGCAGGTCGATCCGGCCGAGCCGAAGTCGCTAATGCGCTTCGAAAAACTCGCATCGTCTACGAGAACGCCGCTGATCGCGGCCGCGTACGACCCCCCGCTGGCGCTGGTCCGGCAGCTCGTGCGGGCCGGGGCGCACGACGTGGTCCCGCTCCCTCTCGATATCGCCGATCTCGAAACGTCGCTTTTGCCGATCAGGGATCAGATCCATCGCAACGCGTCGTCCGCGAACTCGGCGAACGGCAAGATGGTCTGCGCCATCAAGAGCGTTGGGGGCATCGGCGCAACCGCGCTGCTCACGCAGCTCGCGATCCGCGCCGCCGAGAACGAGGAACGTGTCGGTCGCGAGGTCTGCCTCCTTGATCTCGACCTGCAGTTCGGAAATGCCGCCTTCCAGCTTGGACTCCGGCCGCAACTCACCTTCTTCGACCTGGTCGAGGCGGGGGGACGCATCGACGGAGAATTGCTGCGCGCAACGACGGTGCAGCATCCCAGCGGTCTGAAGGTGATTGCCGCGCCGGCCTCGCTGATGCCTCTCGATGCCGTTACCAGCGAGCAGATCATCGAGATCGTGGACATCGCCAAACGCGAATTCGGGACCGTGTTCGTGGATCTTGCCCGCGAGCTGGACGAACTGGTCGCTGTCCCTGCTGGCGCAGGCGGACCTCGTCCTGCTCGTGACGGAACTGAGCATCGGCGGGCTTCATCGTGCCCGGCGCCAAGTCGATCTGCTTCGGGAGCAGGATCTTGCCTCCGTGGACCTGCGTGTCGTGGTAAACCGGTTCGAAAAGGGCCTGATGCGAACAGTCAAACCGGGCGACGTCCAGAAGGCGCTGGGCCGCGACATTGCATACACGATCGCGAACGATCCCGCGGTGATGCACCCCGCGATCGAGCAGGGCGTCCCCATATCCGCGATCAAGCGCAAAAGTGCGGTCGGCCGGGACATCGACCTTTTGGAGTCGGGCATCATGGGTGCCTTGGGCCGGGAGCGCTAAGACATGTGGCAAGTACGCAAGCGTGGGGGCAATGCGGCTCGAGGCCGAGATCAAGACGGCCGAAGAGCTTCGCATTGTCACGGTCGGCGACGCCGGAGCGTTCGCCAACCGGAACGCGCACACCGATCTCAAGGTCGAGCTTCACCAGCGGCTGCTGGACGTCATCAATCTTCAGGCACTCGACAAGATGTCCCGCCAGCAGATCGAGGCGGAAGTCGGAGATATCGTCTACGAAGAGCTGTCGAAGCAGAACCAGGCGCTTAACAACCAGGAGCGCAAGGCTCTCGTAAGCGACGTTCTCGATGAGCTGCTGGGCCTCGGGCCGATCGAGCCGCTCCTGAAGGACCCGACGATCACCGATATTTTGATCAACGGACATTCACAGGTGTTCGTCGAGCGCTACGGCGTCCTCGAACCAACAAACGTCCGCTTTAAGGACGAGCGCCACTTGCTGCGGATCATCCAGAAGATCGTGTCGGCAGTCGGTCGGCGCATCGACGAATCCGCCCCGCTGGTTGACGCACGCCTTGCCGATGGCAGCCGCGTCAACGCGATCATTGCTCCTCTGGCGATCGACGGCGCATCCATGTCGATCCGCAAGTTCGCGCGCGTTCCGATCGGCATGGATCGCCTCATCGAGATCGGGAGCGTCCCGGCGCAGGTCGCGGAGGTTCTCAAGGCGGTCGTGAAGGCGCGCCGCAATGTCCTGATTTCGGGCGGCACCGGCTCCGGCAAGACGACCATGCTGAACGCGATGTCGGCATTCGTCGACAATCGCGAGCGTATCGTGACGATCGAGGATTCCGCCGAGCTTCAACTCCAGCAAGAGCACGTCGTCCGGCTGGAAACGCGGCCGCGAAACATCGAGGGCAAAGGCGAGATTGGCCAGCGTGACTTGGTCAAGAACTCCCTGCGTATGCGCCCGGATCGCATCATCGTCGGCGAGGTGCGCGCCGGTGAAGCCTTCGACATGCTCCAGGCTATGAACACCGGTCACGACGGATCGATGACGACGGTCCACGCGAATACGGCGCGCGACGCCTTGTCCCGCGTCGAGCAAATGATCGGTATGAGCGGGATAGACATTCCGCCGCGCGCGGCCCGGGCCCAGATTGCGTCGGCCATTAACGTCGTCATCCAGGTCGGCCGATTGTCGGACGGTCGCCGCAAGCTGCTGAGCCTGTCCGAGCTCACCGGGATGGAAGGCGAGGTCGTGACGATGCAGGAGATCTTCCGTTTCCGGCAGACCGGGGTTGGGGCGGACGGACAGGTTCTCGGCAAGTTCGAGGCCACCGGCATCCGTCCGAAATTCATCGAGCAGGTGATGGCGCACGGCGTTACCCTGTCGGCCGACCTGTTCCGTCCAGATGCGAAGCTCGAGGGATGAATGAGGCCTGGCTGAAAGCTCTGATCCTTGGCTGCACCTTCGGTGCGGTCCTTCTGCTGGTCGAGGTCCTCGTCGGCTATTTTGCCAACAGCCGATCCACTGGGAAGGCGATCAACCTTCGCCTGCGGATGATCTCCGAAGGCCGGGACCGGGAGCAGACCATGAGCCTGCTTCGGCGCCGGGAAAGTGCGCTTCCGAGCAACTTGCCGCCGCTCCTCTTGCATCTGGGCCAGAAGTTCGAGCGGATGCTGATCGCTGCCCAGGTAACCATTCCGACCGGCCGGCTGATGCTGATCATTCTACTGGCTCCAGTCGCCATCTTCTTCGCCATCGTGCTGCTGATGGCTGCAGCCGGAGCGGGTATCGCATTCGGCCGCCTGCTGATGGTCGGTACGTTCGCGGTCGTCATTGGCGCATTCCTGCCGATAATGTTCCTGCAGTTCAAAGCGAACCGCACGCGCAAGAAGATGCAGGATCAATTCCCCGTGGCGCTGGATGTTTTCGTTCGCGGTCTTCGTGCCGGGCACCCGATCGCCGCTGCGCTCGACCTTCTCACTGTCGAGATGCCCGACCCGATCGGAAGCCAGTTCGGCGTGGTCGTGGACGAAGTCACCTACGGCGCGGAGCTGCGCGATGCTCTTCAGGCGATGGCTGAACGCTGGGACCTGGACGACATGCGCATGTTCGTTGTGTCCCTCTCCGTGCAGAGCGAGACTGGCGGAAACCTTGCCGAGATCCTCGACAATCTTTCGACGGTGATCCGCGAGCGTCATTCCATGCTTTTGAAGGTGCGCGCGCTCTCCAGCGAAGGGCGCATGACGGCGATCATGTTGACCGTGCTTCCGCTCTTCGCGTTCGCCTTCCTGTTTCTGTTCAACCCCGAATTCTATCTCGACGTTGCGGACGATCCGGCGTTCCTGCCGGGCTTCATCACGCTGATCGTGATGTACGTCATCGGCTTCATCAGCATCCGCAAGATGGTCGACCTGAAGGTGTAGCGAATGACGGAGTTGTTCATCGATTATCCGCTGCTGCGCGTGGGAATTCTCCTCGGACTCTTCGCGCTCGTTGCCGCTGGCGCCTATTTTGCCACTGCGGCAGTCGCAGCGCGGCAAGCATCGCGCAGCCGCCTCGTTGAAGCCGATCTCGGCGGTCATCAGGTCGTCGGAGCCTCGCTTCGTTCGGAGCAGGCTGAGGGCGCGTGGCTGAAGTTGGTCAACGGCATCGAGAAAGCCGGCCTTTCGCTCGTCGATACTCGCGATGACTCTCTGCGGAAGAAGCTCGTCGCTGCGGGATATACTGCCACCTACGCACCGCGCCTTTACACGCTGATAAGGCTTGTCCTGGTGATAGGCCTCCCGGTTTCGCTCTTCTTACTGATGTGGTCGACTGGCTCCACGCCAAGCATCCTCAAGGTCTATGCCGCCGTCGTCATCTCTGCACTCGCGGGTCTGTACCTTCCGGCCGTGTTTATCGCTGCAAAGGCCGATCGTCGGCAGCGCGAGATCATCAATGGCTTCCCGGACGCGCTCGACCTCATGCTCGTTTGCGTCGAGGCTGGCTTGGGGATGGATTCCGCTTTTGCACGCGTCGGCATGGAAATGACGGCCTCGCATCCAAGACTTGCCGAGCAGTTCGGCGCGGTCGTGCTCGAACTGCGTGCCGGGCGGAGCCACGAGGACGCGCTGCGTCGAATGGCGGATCGGGCCGGCGCGGAAGAGATCAGGGCATTCGCGACGCTATTGATCCAATCGTCGAAGCTGGGTTCGTCGATTGCGCAGACGCTGAGGGTTTATGCGGCGGAGATGCGCGAGCACCGAAGAATGCGTGCGGAGGAGAAAGCGCATCGGCTCCCGGTGCTGCTCTCGATCCCTCTTGTCGGATGCATGCTTCCGGTGATGATCGGCGTGCTGATGCTGCCGGCCATGATAAGAGTGATTCGGACGATGATGCCGGCAATGGGCGGAGGTTGAGATGAAGCGGGGGGGCAAATTCCTGGTTTCCACGACCGCGTTGGCGGTGGCTGCTTGCGGCGGACAGCAGGGCAAGCTTGAGATCCGCTCGACGCCGAAGCCGCTCGCGGAGATCAAACGCGCAGTTCCGGAGCGCATCGCTGAGGCGCGGGGACAATTGGCGCTGAATAATGTTGCCCTTGCGCTGACAAGCTTTCGGATCGCTGCTCGCGAGGATCCGAACAGCATCGATGCCCTGGCAGGCATCGCTGACTGCTACGACCGGATGGGCCGCTTCGATCTTTCCCGCCGCTATTACGAGAGCGCGCTCGCGCTGGCTCCCGCCGACACGCAGTTGCTGACCGCCTTCGCTGCATCGCTCCAGCTTCAGGGCAAGTCGGCCGAGGCGCTCAGCGTGCGCGAGGAGATCTCGGTTCGCCTGGCGGCTTCAGCCGCCCTCGAAAGGGCCAGCATGGCGGAATTCGAAGGCGGTGCGCCGCGGGTTCAGGTCGCCGCTGCCGAGGCCAAGCCGGCAGCACCCGTGAAGGCTTCGCCGCCGCCGCAGGAACCGGTTGCCGTGCCCGAAGCAAGCGTCGCTCCTGCTCCGCCGCCGAAATCGGAGACGGCACCCGAGCCGCTGCCCAAGTCCGAGGTTCGTGTCGCGGCTGCCCAGCCGCAGGCTGCGCCCGCGCCGCTCGGTCCGTCGGTGACGATCAAGCTTCCGCCTGTGCGGCGTGTGCAGCAGGATCCGGCGCCGGTCGTTCCGGCAGCCATGCCCGCGCGGACGTCATGGGCGGCAGTTGAGCCAGGCGTCGCCAGCGCACCGCTCACTGCGCCGCAGCCGGTGCCGGTGAACATTCCGTCGGAGTTCGCAAGCGTCGCATTGCTTCGTCCCATCGAGGAGCGCATTCCCGAACCGTCGATCGCCGAGGAGCGCGGACCGCGCACCGAGCGCATGTCGACCGGCGAAATCGCGCTAATTACGGTGTCCAAGCCCGAATGGCGCTCGACGACGGTGGCCTCGTCTGAACGAAGCACGAAGGTTCGCTTCGTGCCGCTGCGGCAGGCCGCGCTTGGCCCGGTGAAGGTCCGTCTCCTCAACGCGGCGCGTGTCGACAAGCTCGCGGCGCGGACGAGGACCTGGCTCGGCTCCCGTGGCTGGCGCGGTCTGGCGATCGGCAACGCGCCGGCGACGCGCAAGCGCAGTGTGATCCTCTATCCGGCGGCGCAACGCGAAATGGCTCAGAGGCTGTCGGCACAGTTCGGCTTCCCACTGTCGCGCCGCGCATCAGGCTCGCATGTGGTCGTGCTTCTCGGCGCTGATGCGGCCCGCATGCGGCCTCTTCAGCCGCGACGCGCATGATCGACCTGTTGCTTGCAGCGGCACTGGCCGGCTCGAAGCCCGCGCCGGTCGACCAGCCTCCGGTGCAGCCGTTGAGTGAAGCGGCACACGCCCTTCAGGCGGGGCGCCTGGATCAAGCGCGCCTGATGATTGGAAATGCAGTCAAGGCGGGCGCGAGAGGCCCGGAGGTGGATCGGCTTCTTGCTGACCTGGCTTACGCATCGGGCGACCATGCGGGAGCTCTGCCGCGCTATCTCCAGCTGCTCGTCGGCAACACGAGCGATGGCGTGCTGTACGAGCGCGCCGGCCTCTCGGCCATGAAGGTCCGGGACGTCGCCCAAGCGGAGAAGCTACTGGAGCGCGCAACGGCCTTCCCGACGGCTACATGGCGGGCCTGGAATGCGCGCGGAATTGCCGCCGATTACCGGGCCGACTGGGCGGTCGCCGACGAATCCTACGCGCGAGCGCTCGCACTTGCCTCGGACCGGCCGGAAGTCGTGAACAATCTCG
>CAWAQT010000005.1:0-22859 GCA_963784245.1 uncultured Alphaproteobacteria bacterium | reverse complement strand
CGGACAAATTCGCCGATGCGTCGTCAAATGCAAAGACGCTGTCGCGATTAGAAAAGGCTGATTACAGCTATTCGGTCGGACCGCGAGCGGCGCTCTTTTTGGCCCCCAAAACCAGAGTGGGCGTCAGCCCCGGTGTTCCGCCTCGGATCGTCTAGCAACGCTAACGGGCAGGCATCGGGGCATTTGAACACTTCCGACCCACTCCAACTAGTTTTTGAGGAACGCTTCTCAAGAGGCGGTGAGTTGGCTAAGCCTCGGGGATGACACGGAAAAATCTTTTACCGCTGATTGCGTTCGCGATTCCCACACTTAGTGGCTGCGCCGTTCAGGCGGCGTTGGCCGCGGCAGAACTGGTCCCGCATATCCGCGGGCCACTGGGTCCGAGCAATGCCCACCTTGAGCCCGCGGCGATCCAGGCATGCACGCAGCGGGCCGGAGCGTATGGCTCTGTGTTCATCGTTGATGTTGAGCAGCGCCGCGCCGACCGCATCATTGTGTGGGGCTCGGTCACCGACACCCGGCAGCGGAGGCGTACGTTCGAATGCCATTTCACGACCGCCCTTGCTCGCTTTAAGCTGGGTGAGATTCTGCCGCCGGTCTAACGTGCGCAATGGGTAAAGCGGATACTCGATCCGACGATACGGGCGTCGGACCATTGCAGACATTTGCCACCAAGTGCAGAACCTTAGCGCCAAGCCAATAATCAATCGGGGGCCCATGTTAACGCTTAGGTTCGTTGCCGGCTTGGCGACTGCGCTCGCCAGCTTTTCGGCCGCTTCTCAAGCTGCCCCTAGGGCTCCCGCGGCGCAGGCCAGTCCTCAGCGAAGTTCTGAGCTCACCGCGTTCTTCGAAAGGTACGATGAGGCTCAACTGGCGCTCTCTCCGATCTCGAAGACCGTCCGCGGGATTGTCGATGAGGATTACGGCCGTTGGGGCGATTTCAGCGATCAAGCAGCTCAGCGCAGGCAAGCACTTGATCAGGCGACTCTCGCCGCATTGCGAGCGCGCTTCGACCGGAAGAACCTCTCGGAGGCGGACCAGTTAACCTACGACCTATTTGAGAATGTCGCCGCCCGGAGCGCGAGCGCCTTTTCCCATCGGCGCAGCGCCTATCTGTTCGACCAGATGAACGGGGGACAGTCGCAGTTTCCGGCCATCCTCATCAACCTTCATCGCGTCACCGACATTGCTTCAGCCGAAGCCTATGTCAGTCGACTTGCCAGCCTCGATACGGTGTTCGACCAGCTGATGGCGGAAGCTGGCCTGCGCGCCGCGAACGGCGTGCAACCTCCGCGCTGGGTCTACCCTTACGTGATCCAGGATGCGCAGAACCTCATCACCGGAGCCCCGTTCGACCAAGGTCCGGATTTCGACCTTGTTTGCCGACCTCAAGAAGAAAGTCTTCGCGCTGACTATCTCGAATGAGGCGAAGGCGCGCATTATCGAATCGGGACGAAAAGCACTGCTGACCGACGTCGGTCCCGGATACAGACGGCTGATTGCGCTCATGCACCTGCATCAAGCCCGGGCGGGCGGTGACGATGGCGTTTGGCGCCTGCCCAACGGAAAAGAATATTACGTAGAGCGGCTACGCTACCACACAACGACCAACCTCAGTCCAGATCAGATTCACGCGCTCGGATTAAAGGAAGTCGCACGCATCCAGGCCGAGATGCGCGTCATCATGCGAAACGTCGCATTCAGCGGCAGCTTGCAGGAATTCTTCGAGCACGCACGTACTGACCCGAAGTTCTTCCACCCGACCCGCGCTGCGTACCTGGCCGATGTCCAGGCCCGAAAGGTGGCGATGGAACGGGTGCTGCCGCGCTATTTCGCAACGCTTCCGAAAGACCCGATGATCGTCAAGGAGGTCGAGCCTTTCCGCGAGAAGTCCGCGGGCAAGGCTTTCTACCAGCTGCCCGCTCCGGATGGCTCGCGCCCAGGCACCTACTACGTCAACCTCTATGACCTGAAGGCGATGTCGAAGAACGAGGTCGAGGCGTTGTTTTATCATGAGGGCTTGCCGGGTCATCACCTGCAGCGGGCCCTCCAAGTGTCGCTGGGTGATCTTCCGGCGTTCCGGCGCTTTGGCGCCTACAATGTCTACACCGAGGGCTGGGGCCTCTATGCCGAGCGGCTTGGCAAGGACATGGGTTTCTATTCCGATCCCTATTCGGATCTCGGCCGGTTGAGCATGGAAATTCTGCGCGCCGGACGTCTGGTCGTGGATACCGGCATCCACCACAAGCGCTGGAGCCGGGAGCAGGCTGTCGCATGGTTCAAAACCAACACGCCGGTGACGGAAGGAGATATCCAGAGCCAGGTCGAGCGCTACGTGGTCTATCCGGGACAGGCAACGGCGTACACCGTGGGCAAGCTCAAGATCGAAGAATTGCGGGCCCGCTCTGAAACCGCACTTGGAAACCGCTTTGACATCCGCGCCTTTCATGACGTTGTGCTGAAGTCGGGACCGGTTCCGCTCGATACGCTGGAGCAAAACGTAGGTCGATGGATCGAAGAGGCTACCGGCGGATAGCCCGATGATACGCCCAAGCGGCAAAAGCGGAATCGATCAGGCACCAGCCACAAGTGCGGGATGACCAACCGCTTTTGACCCCGTTCTGGCCGAGTTTGCCCGAGAAAATAGGTTTTGTGTGTGAGCTTCGATTGATATCTATAAAAAAATATGGTGCTCAGGCGGCCGCGATATCGGGAGGGCTACTTCCGCTTCGACATTCTCCAAGCCGGTAAAGCCTGGCGAACGGATCGAACGGTGTGCCTCTTTACCGACCAATTCCGCCGAGACGTCGGCGCTGGCTTTCTATCCCGTTTCGACGACCAGCAGGTCTGGTTCGAGTGCAGGCTGAGCGCCGACTACATTCCGGAGTGGACGGGGCGATTGGCCGCCAAGGTCACGCCCTCGCCGAACCAGGCATTCCAACGCCGCCTCGCGCTCATCTGTCCCGCATGCCGGCAACGCCGGGACAGTCTGTGGTACACGGGGGAGTGGGCCTGCTGGCGATGCTTGCGTCTTCATCTGAGGCGGCAGCTGGTCGACCAGGAGACGCTCAAGTGGGAGCGGAAGACCGAGCTTGAGGCGCTGATCGGGAATGGTCGACCACACTGGTGGCGCCAATCGCGCTATCAAGCCTTGCGCGATGAGCTTGATCAACTCGAAGAAGAGCTTCGTTGGCGCGAAGAGCGCGTCGCGAGCGTGCAACACGCGCGGGTGATCCGCGCCGAGTGGTACAGAGCCGCGGATGTGGAGGACCGCTTTACGGCCTTTGCCAACTTCTATGTCGAGGACGGACAGCCCATCGTCGACGACAATAGGACGAAGGCTCGGCCAGATTCCGGTTTCCATCGCCCAGCGCGTCGACAGGCAATGGACTTCTCGTACTTTGAAGATCCGTCCTAGCCCTACTCGCGCTAGTGCAGCGGGAAGACTGCGATAAGTGCGTCTGGGCTTGAGGCTGCGAGTACTTTGCCGCTCGGATTGACTGGCCGCCTCCGTGGCGAGGACAGACGGGCTCGTCACGAGCTTTGCTCCGAAAGCTTCCAGGGCCCGCGCAGCACGGATGAGCGATCCTCACCCTGCTTAATCGGCTCGCCATTGAGGATGGCGACATATTTATCGATGAGCAGCTGGAGCTCGCGTTCTTCGGCCTTCATCGCCTCCATCCAGCCGTTGTGCCACGCCTCGAGGCTTTCCAACTCGGCGAGCTTCGGTTTTGGATGCTCGATGGCGAGCCCTTCGCCGATGAACTGCTTGAGCGTGTTGACGAGCGCCCGCTTGCCCGAGCCACCGGCACCCGACATCTGGCCCATCAGCGTGCAGTGATAGGCGCGTGGGGAAATGAGCAGCTTCCACACGTGGTTGGCGGCGATGAAGAGCCCGGGATAGCCGATCCAGTAGACGTCATAGACGAACGCCCGGAGCCCTTCCTCGGTGTGCAGCCGATAGAAGGCGAGGCGTTCGGGTGGCGACTCGTAGTTGTTGAACTCCTCGTCGCTCATTGCTGACAGGTCGGGGAACAGCGGAGCGGCGTCATTGGCGATGTAGCTTGGCAGGTCCTGTTTCATGATTCACGCCAAGTGCTCCTGATCAAATGCGATGTAAATCCCTCTGGCGACCTATTGATGACGCATTGAGCATGCATTCTTTGCCAATGGATAATCCAGCGACAAAGATAAGTAATCTAGCGCTCTTCCATGCAGTTCTACATTTGATCACAGCATGCACGAAGTTCGTCGCGCGCGAGATCGATTGTGTTCTGATGGGTTATGGCAAGTGCTCGCGCGCTGATCGAGAAAGGTTAGAACGTACCGCGCGAGGCCTCTTTGTGCTCGGTCTACTTGCGCAGACCATGGGTCAGAATTTGCGCATACAAGAACAAAGACCGATCCGTGGCGGACGATCAGTGAACATCGGCGCGGGTACTGAAAAAGACCTTCCGATCGTCCAAGACGAGGAGCATGCGATCACGCCCAAGCCCGATGGAGGTGCTCTTGTCTGACCTTCTCCACTTCCCGTCCTCGGCTGCCGCTAACGACGCAGATCCCATCGGGCATCCGTCATCTTGCATTCAGTTGGCCACGCCTCCAAGGACTCCGCCTCAGCGCCGAGCGGCTCGACGCACGGAACCGCGGGATCGGCGGCAGCGACGCCAACATCATCCTCTCCGGTGACGACGAGCGGGTACTCCGCCTGTGGCAGGAGAAACGCGCGGAGGTTGAACCCGAGGACCTGAGCGGCAGGCTGTCAGTGGTGCTCGGCTGCTGGACCGAGGAGTTCAACCGGCAGTGGTACGAGAGGCTCAGCGGAAACCAAGTGGTCGAGTCCGGCGCCGAGCGGACCTGCAGCACGTACCACTGGCGCAAGTGCACTCTCGATGGCGTGGTCGCGGGGAGCGGCGCAGTCTTCGAGGCCAAGCACACCAACAGCTTCGTCAAGCCCGAGGATGCGCTCGAGCGCTACATGCCCCAGCTGCAGCACAACATGGCCGTCAGTAAAGCCGATGGGGCGGTGCTCTCCGTCATCTTCGGCAATGCCAGGTACGAGATGTTTGAGGTTGCCGCCGACTGGCTCTACCAGCTTGACCTCTTGACGGCCGAGAAGGCGTTCTGGAACGCGGTGCTGAGCGGCGAGCCCCCGGTTGCCGTGGACGCGCCCCCTGCCCCGCGCCCGGTCGCAACCCGCGAGCTCAGTTTCGAGGGTAACAATTCCTGGGCCTCGGCCGCCGCCGACTGGCTCGAGACCAACCAGGCGGCCAAGACGCACGCGACAGCCTGCAAGATGCTCAAGGAGCTGCTCGACGACGATGTCAGCCGTGCCTTCGGGCATGGCATCGAGGCCAAGCGCAGCAAGGCCGGCGCGATCACCATTCGCGAGGCAAAATGAGCGCGCCGCAGGTCTACAAGGCCGATCACCGCCGTCGCGGCCGAGCTGTCGGGCGGAGGCATTCCCAAGCGGCACCGCAACGAGCGGGACGATTACCGCTATCGCTCGATCGACGATGTGCTCAATCGGCTGTCCCCTCTCCTTGCGAAACACAAGCTGTGCGTGCTTCCGCGGGTCCTCGAGCGTCACTCCACCGACCGGGTTGGCGAGGGCGATCTTCTGCTGGTTGGCGTGACGCTGAAAGTCGCGTTTGACCTCGTCAGCAGCGCCGACGGGTCGGCCCACACCGTGGAGGCCTTCGGCGAGGCGCTGGACGCGTCCGACAAGGCGACGGCCAAGGCCATGTCCTCGGCCTACAAGCATGCCATGCTCCAGGCCTTCTGCGTCCCCGTGGCACAGGTCGAGGAAGCCGATGCCTCGTCCCACCGGCTGAAGCGCGATCTCTCCCACCAGCGCGAGCCGATCGAAGGCTGGGCCGAGTGGACCAGCGCAATCGTCGACATCGTCGAGAGTTGCGCGACCACCGAGGCTGTCGAGCGGCTGCGTCAGCGGCAGCGGCCGTTGCTCACCGCGATCAGCCGCGAGAAGCCGGACCTCTATGCTCAAATTGGCGCAGCCTTCGCCAAGCGAACTGCGGAACTGAATGGCGAACGATGCGCCAGTTCTCCAGGCAGTGCAGATGGCGAGCAATGCGCCAATTGCGACAGCGAGGCTGTGCGCGCGGAGCCACTCACTTCGAGCCCCGCAAGACGAGTCCGAAAGCGCGAGGCAGCCGCGGAACGACCAGATGGCGAAGGGTGCGCCAAACGCAAGACGCGGCGCTCGAGCAATCCGGCTCGATCGCGCCCACGAAAGAAACCCGAAGATGCCTCGGCTACAGCTCCCGAACCGGCTTGAGCGAGAAAGGGCCCGCGAGCCGAACGGCCGCGAGTGCCCCGCTCATCGTGCGTGGGTGCGCCGCCATCACTGCTGTGTTCCGGGGTGCCTCCGGCGCCCGATCGAGTGTGCCCATGTCCGCTGCAATACCGATGGGGGTGTCGCGCTGAAGCCATCGGATCGCTGGTCAATCAGCCTCTGCCGTGATCACCACATCGAGCAGCACCGGGTCGGCGAGCTCGCGTTCGAACAGAGGTATGGGATCGACCTACATGCACTCGCGGATCTGTTCGCGAGCCGATCGCCCCATCGTCGAAGGTTGGGAGCCGCAGACAGCGACAGGTCCGCCTATTAGCTGGGAACGAAGCGCTTAACCGCTCGCACTCCGCGACGGAACGGAGATGGTTGATCAGCCGTTGCATTGTGCCTGACGGACCACTCTTTCAACGATGCCGTCAGATCGCCCTTCGCGTCGATTCTCGCCCAGAAGACAGGCCAATACTGCAGCGCAGTCTCGACCGCAAAATCCATCCTTAGAGGTTTATCTTTTAGGAACGCGCGAATGTTTGCATTCGCCGTTGCCACATAGTCTGCGCAGAGTGCCATGCGCTCCCCGTCTGCGCCTGAGAGTATCCCGTCGCGATAGGCTGAGATAATGCCGTGCCTCAGCTTCCAACGCTTGTCGAAACTTCGCGCTGTAGCGTCAGCATCTCGGGTGAGGTGAACATAGAAGGCATTACACCCGTATCTCTCATCCAACCGTCCCAGCATCCACGTAAGCCGATTATCAGCTTCGATGTGGTTCGCGGGATAGTCGAGACGCGCATCGCCGATCAGCGTCACTCTCGACTCGTGTTCCGAGGTGTAATTGCTGATGTGGGCGGCAGCCCGAATGAAGCTGGTTGAGCCGCAACGGCCGGTGCACAATACGAACACGTTCATTTTGCGGGACTTCCATAAACCAAGGTTCTTCAGCGCTCCCAATAGCAAACTGAATCGCCGATTTCGCGGGCGCCCGAGCCCACTTGTCAGACCCGCTGGAGCGCCATCGTTATGAGTGCTCCGGCGGCAATGGCGACACCGTAAGGAATACCGCCGCCGGGTCGAAGCAACACGACCCGGCGGCGTATTTCTTCGCTCCACCCAAAGGAGCGGAGGATCAGCACCACAAGCGCGAGAAGCCCGCCCGCGAGAGCGACAGCGAGGATCATCCACAGCGCTCCCACGAAGTCGAACCAGAGGCCGACCGCCGCGAGCAGCTTGACGTCGCCCCCGCCCAGCTTTCCGGCCGCGAACATCGGCGTGCCGACGGCCAGCAGCACCAGGAAAACGACCAAGTTCTTCCAGATAGCCAGTTCGGGCCCTGCCACGACCGCAGCGACAATCGCGCCGACGAGGACCAGAAGAACGATCAGGTTGGAGATCCTGAGCCGCACCGCATCTTCCGCGGCCGCAGCCAGAAGCAAAACTGCGGCGATCAGCGCCAGCCACTGCGGCGCGTCAGCTGCGAGATTCACCTGGGCTGAGCCGTCGCCAGATTGTTGGCCGCGCGCGCATAATATCGGCTACGTGCCTCGATCGCGCGCGTAAAAGCCGCCACGGCCTTGCGATTGTTGCCCTGGACCTTCGCGATAACCCCTGCGTCGTTCAATCGTGCGGCCCAGTCGGCTTCGCTTTCGCCGGGACGGCGCTGCGGCAGATCCTCGCTCATCGCCGCGCGGGCGAGCTCCAGATTTGCGGCGATACGGACCGACTTAGGATCCATCGTTGCGGCGCGCTCGAAATTCGCCAAAGCGTCGGCCCAACGGCCGCGGGCAAGCAAGGACCAGCCGAGATTGTTCACGACTTCCGGTCGGTCCGAAGCAAGCGCGAGCGCTCGCGCGTAGGATTCGTCGGCGACTGCCCAGTCGGCCCGGTAATCGGCGGCTATCCCGCGCGCATTCCAAGCCCGCCAGGTGGCCGTCGGGAAGGCCGTTGCGCGCTCCAGTAGCTTCTCCGCTTGGGCCACGTCCCGGACCTTCATGGCCGAGAGGCCGGCGCGCTCGTACAGCACGCCATCGCTCGGGTTGCCGACGAGCAGCTGGAGATAGCGCGGCAGAGCTCCCGCATGGTCGCCCGATGCGTAAGCCAGGTCAGCAAGAAGCCGATCCACCTCCGGGCCTCTCGCGCCCGCCTTGACTGCATTTCCAATCATCAGGCGCGCTTGATCCAGGCGCCCCGCCTGAAGGGCGTGTGCCGCTTCACTCAACGGCTGCACCGGAGGCTGGTCGACCGGCGCGGGCTTCGAGCCGGCCAGTGCCGCTGCAAGCAACAGGTCGATCATGCGCGTCGCGGCTGAAGAGGCCGCATGCGGGCCGCATCAGCGCCGAGAAGCACGATCACATGCGAGCCTGATGCGCGGCGCGACAGTGGGAAGCCGAACTGTGCCGACAGCCTCTGGGCCATTTCGCGTTGCGCCGCCGGATAGAGGATCACACTGCGCTTGCGCGTCGCCGGCGCGTTGCCGATCGCCAGACCGCGCCAGCCACGGGAGCCGAGCCAGGTCCTCGTCCGCGCCGCGAGCTTGTCGACACGCGCCGCGTTGAGGAGACGGACCTTCACCGGGCCAAGCGCGGCCTGCCGCAGCGGCACGAAGCGAACCTTCGTGCTTCGTTCGGACGAGGCCACCGTCGTCGAGCGCCATTCGGGCTTGGACACCGTGATTAGCGCGATTTCGCCGGTCGACATGCGCTCGGTGCGCGGTCCGCGCTCCTCGGCGATCGACGGTTCGGGAATGCGCTCCTCGATGGGACGAAGCAATGCGACGCTTGCGAACTCCGACGGAATGTTCACCGGCACCGGCTGCGGCGCAGTGAGCGGTGCGCTGGCGACGCCTGGCTCAACTGCCGCCCATGACGTCCGCTCGGGCATGGCTGCCGGAACGACCGGCGCCGGATCCTGCTGCACACGCCGCACAGGCGGAAGCTTGATCGTCACCGACGGACCGAGCGGCGCGCGCGCAGCCTGCGGCTGGGCAGCCGGGACACGAACCTCGGACTTGGGCAGCGGCTCGGGTGCCGTCTCCGATTTCGGCGGCGGAGCAGGAGCGACGCTTGCTTCGGGCACGGCAACCGGTTCCTGCGGCGGCGGCGAAGCCTTCACGGGTGCTGCCGGCTTGGCCTCGGCAGCGGCGACCTGAACCCGCGGCGCACCGCCTTCGAATTCCGCCATGCTGGCCCTTTTCAGGGCGGCTGAAGCCGCCAGGCGAACCGAGATCTCCTCGCGCACGCTGAGCGCCTCGGCCGACTTGCCCTGAAGCTGGAGCGATGCAGCGAAGGCGGTCAGCAGCTGCGTGTCGGCGGGAGCCATCGCGAGCGCGCTCTCGTAATAGCGGCGGGAAAGATCGAAGCGGCCCATCCGGTCGTAGCAGTCAGCGATGCCTGCCAGGGCATCGATGCTGTCCGGATCCTCGCGAGCAGCGATCCGAAAGCTTGTCAGCGCGAGGGCAACATTATTCAGCGCCAATTGTCCCCGCGCCTCAGCGATGCGCTCGGGAACTGCGCGTTTGATTTCCGCAAGCGGCTTCGGCGTCGAGCGAATCTCAAGCTTGCCCTGCTGTCCGCCGCAAGCAGCCACCGCCAACGCGGTCGTCGAAACCAGGAATTTGCCCCCCCGCTTCATCTCAACCTCCGCCCATTGCCGGCATCATCGTTCGAATCACTCTTATCATGGCCGGCAGCATCAGCACGCCGATCATCACCGGAAGCATGCATCCGACAAGAGGGATCGAGAGCAGCACCGGGAGCCGATGCGCTTTCTCCTCCGCACGCATTCTTCGGTGCTCGCGCATCTCCGCCGCATAAACCCTCAACGTCTGTGCAATCGACGAACCCAGCTTCGACGACTGGATCAATAGCGTCGCGAATGCCCTGATCTCTTCCGCGCCGGCCCGGTCGGCCATTCGACGCAGCGCATCCTCGTGGCTCCGCCCGGCACGCAGTTCGAGTACGACCGCGCCGAACTGCTCGGCAAGTCTTGGATGCGACGCCGTCATTTCCATGCCGACGCGTGCAAAGGCGGAATCCATGCCGAGGCCGGCCTCGACGCAAACGAGCATGAGGTCGAGCGCGTCGGGGAAGCCGTTGATGATCTCCTGCTGCCGGCGATCGGCCTTCGCCGCGATGAACACCGCGGGCACATACAGGCCCGCCAATGCCGAGATGACGACAGCCGCATAGACCTTTAGGATGCTCGGCGTAGAGCCAGTCGACCACATCAGCGCAAAGAGCGACAGCGGCAGGCCGATGACCAGGACCAGCCTGATCAGCGTGTACAGCCGAGGCGCGTAGGTTGCCGTATAGCCGGCGGCGACCAGCTTCTTGCGAAGGGAATCGTCACGCGTATCGACGAGCGAAAGGCCGGCCTTCTCGATCCCGTTGACCAACTTCAGCCACGCGCCCTCAGCCTGCTCCGAACGAAGCGAGGCTCCGATGACCTGATGGCCGCCGAGATCGGCTTCGACGAGGCGGCTGCGCGATGCTTGCCGCGCTGCGACTGCCGCAGTGGCAAAATAGGCGCCAGCGGCAACGAGTGCGAAGAGCCCAAGGAGAATTCCCACGCGCAGCAGCGGATAATCGATGAACAACTCCGTCATTCGCTACACCTTCAGGTCGACCATCTTGCGGATGCTGATGAAGCCGATGACGTACATCACGATCAGCGTGATGAAGCCTGGCAGGAACGCCGGATCGTCCGCAACGTCGAGATAGAATTCCGGGTTGAACAAAAAGAGAAAGGCGAACGCGAACAGCGGGAGCACGGTCAACATGATCGCCGTCATGCGCCCTTCGCTGGAGAGCGCGCGTACCTTCAAAAGCATGGAATGACGCTCGCGGATCACCGTCGAAAGATTGTCGAGGATCTCGGCAAGGTTTCCGCCAGTCTCGCTCTGCACGGAGAGGGACACAACGAACATGCGCATGTCGTCCAGGTCCCAGCGGTCGGCCATCGCCTGAAGAGCGTCGCGCAGCTCCGCGCCGTAAGTGACTTCGTCTACAACCACGCCGAACTGGCTGCCGATCGGGTCGGGCATTTCGACGGTGAGAAGGTCGAGCGCAGCGGCGATCGGGTGCCCGGCACGAAGACCGCGAACGAAAACATCCAGCGCCACGGGGAATTGATCCTGCATCTTCTTGCGCGTGCGGTTCGCTTTGAATTGCAGAAACATTATGGGCAGGAATGCGCCAATGACGACCGCAAACGTACCGACCATCAGCAGGCGGCCGAATGCGATACCCGCTCCGGCTGCAGCCATCAGCAGCACGATGGCAAAGAAGATGGCGACTGGAGCCAGTAGAATGATCAGCATCAGCCGGCCGGTCGGAATGGTCAACTGGGCAGCGATCAGCATCCGCTCGAACTTCTGGCCCAGATGCAAGAGGAGCGGCGGCAACCCGCTTGGGAGCGCGCTTTCGCGGCGCCGAAGCAGGCTCATGGTCTGCTCCCGGTCACGACCTTCCGAGATCATCCTCAGGCGAAGATTGATTGCCTTGCCCGTCGTTCGGCTGTTGGCAGCATAGCCGACCAGGACCTCGACCAGCAGAAGGACCGCACCGAAGGTGCAGCCAAGGATCAGGGCTTTCAGCCAGGCCTCATTCATCCCTCTAGCTTCGCATCTGGACGGAACAAATCCGCCGACAAGGTGACGCCGTGCGCCATCACCTGCTCGATGAATTTCGGGCGGATGCCAGTGGCCTCGAACTTACCGAGAACCTGTCCGTCCGCCCCCACGCCGGTCTGTCGGAAACGGAAGATCTCCTGCATCGTCACGACCTCGCCTTCCATCCCGGTGAGCTCGGACAGGCTCAGCAGCTTGCGGCGGCCGTCCGACAATCTGCCCACCTGGATGACGACGTTAATGGCCGACGCGATTTGGGCCCGGGCCGCGCGCGGCGGAATGTCTATCCCGCTCATACCGATCATCTGCTCGACGCGGGACAAGGCGTCACGCGCCGTATTCGCGTGGACCGTCGTCATCGAACCGTCGTGACCAGTGTTCATAGCCTGGAGCATGTCGAAGGCTTCACCGGCGCGCACCTCGCCAACGATGATGCGATCCGGGCGCATACGCAGGGAGTTCTTGACCAGGTCGCGCTGGCCAATCTCGCCTTTACCCTCAATGTTTCGCGGCCGCGTTTCCAGCCGGACGACGTGCTCCTGTTGGAGCTGGAGCTCGGCGGAGTCCTCGATCGTCACGATCCGTTCGCGATTGTCGACGAATGCCGACATCGCATTGAGCATGGTCGTCTTACCGGAGCCGGTGCCGCCCGAAATCAAGACATTGCGACGCGCCTTCACAACCGCCTTGAGAACCTCGGCGACCTGCGCCGGAACGCTCCCGATCTCAATGAGGCGATCCATGCCGATCGGAACGCGCGCGAACTTGCGGATCGACATGGATGCGCCATCGATCGCCAGAGGAGCAATGATCGCGTTGACGCGGCTGCCATCGGCAAGACGTGCATCCACCAGCGGTGCGGATTTGTCGATGCGCCGACCGACTGCCGACACGATCTTCTGAATGATCCGCAGCAGGTGCCGCTCGTCCTTGAACCGGACGTTCGTTGGTTCGAGGACGCCGTAGCGCTCGACGAACACCTGTGAATGTCCGTTGATCAAAATATCGGTAATCGTAGGGTCCTTCAGGAGGGGCTCGATCGGCCCGAGGCCCAGCAGCTCATCGAGAACGTCACTTACGAGAGCCTTGCGCTCCTGGTTGTTAAGCGCCTGGTTCTGCTTCGACAGCTCTTCGTAGACGATATCTCCGACTTCCGCCTCGATCTGCTGGCGGGACATCTTGTCGAGTGCCTGAAGATTGATGACGTCCAGTAACCGCTGGTGAAGCTCGACCTTGAGATCGGTGTGCGCGTTCCGGTTGGCGAACGCTCCCGCGTCGCCGACCGTGACAATGCGAAGCTCTTCGGCTGTCTTGATTTCGGCCTCGGCCGCACTGCCCGCACGCTTGCGTACTTGCCACATGTCTTAGCGCTCCCGGCCCAGGGCACCCACGATGCCTGCTTCCAACAGGTCGATGTCCCGGCCGACCGAACTCTTTCGCTTGATCGCGGAAATCGGGACGCCCTGCTCGATTGCGGGGTGCATCACCGCGGGATCGTTCGCGATCGTGTATGCGATGTCGCGGCCCAGCGCCTTCTGGACGTCGCCTGGCTTGACCGTTCTCATCAGCCCCTTTTCGAACCGGTTGACGACTACGCGCAGGTCCACGGAGGCAAGCTCCTGCTCCCTAAGCAGATCGACCTGTCGCCGGGCACGATGAAGCCCGCCGATGCTCAGTTCCGTCACGAGCAGGACAAGGTCGGCCTGAGCCAGCAGGGACAGCGACCAGTTCGTCCAGCTCGAAGGCAAGTCCACGAACACGGTTCCGAACTCGCGTTTGGCGATGTCCACGATCTCGATGATCTGCTCGCTGGTAACGGCATCGAGAGGCATCAGCGAGGCCGGCGCGGCGATCACCTTGAGACCGCTGGGATGCTGCACCGTCGTTGCGCGCAGCAATTCTCCGTCGATGCGTCCCCCCGCCTCGACCAGATCGAAGAAAGTGAGTTGCGGCCGGAGTCCAAGCTGGAAGGCGGCATTTCCGAACTGCAGGTCGAGATCCAGGAGGCAGACCTCGCGACCGACACGTTCCTCGTTCTCGGCGGCGCGGATCGCGAGCTGCGTGAGCAGCGCGGTTGCGCCGATACCCCCGACGCTCTTGATGGCGCAGACCATCTTACCGTTCGCCGAGTTCGCGGACGACGCGTTGCGCTGGATCTGATCCCTGATCGGCAGAAGTGACGTTTCCAGATCGGCGATATCCAGAGGGAGCGGGACCACGTCGTGCGCCCCGGCCCGCACGAGCTGGCGGACCAGCGCCAGCGGCGGCTCGTACGCGGCCGCGATCAGCGGCGTTCTCGTAGACGATGCGAGTTTTTCGAAGCGCATTAGCGACTTCGGCTCAGCCGGATCGACCTGCACAACTGCCGCCGCGCTGCCGGCCAAGTCTTCCGGATCGATCAAATCGGTCAGCGGAGCGACGTTGAGGCTGATTGGAAAGCCAGCGACGCGCGCTCCGACCAATGCCGCCGCGTCCCCGTCGGCACCGCTGAGATAGAGCTGCACCGCAGTTTCTCGCGTGTGCGCCTTCCAGGCGGTCGCAGTTTCGTTAGGGTTGATCACGCTCACCTGCTCACCTCAATTCGAGACCGTTCCTGCGCCATCCTCGAGAGTTAGCGCCGTACGAAAATCAGGTAGGTTGAAGGTACCATTGAAGACGAAAAGCGAAATGGGCCGAAAGGTCATGTTCCGAAGTCGGACAGTGACGAGAGGGGCAACGTCAGGGCCGTTCGGATCACCGGCATAGCCAAGACCGACATTCTCATAGTCGATCACGACATTCGCCGCAGTGATCGTAGGCATCATGAGGCGCATCCGGCCAACAACAGCATTGAACGCAGCCACGTCGTATCCCCAGCCATTCGTGCAGCCCACATTGTCACAGGTGGTGGTTGAGAAAGCGCTGGTGGGAACGGGCGATCCGCCGGGAACACCGTTCGAGAGTGCGAAGTTCTGGGTGGCGAGCGTGGCGGGTACCATGTCTGTGACGACGGCGAAGCGAGCGCCCATCTGAGTTGCCTTTTCCGCGCGATTCCATGTCCACATCAGGCGCCCCACGTCGATCAGCCCGAAGATGAACAGAAGAAGCAGCGGGAGCACCATCGCAAACTCTGCAGCCGACGCCGCTCTGGCATCTCGCATCAACTGGCGCGCAACACCCTTCATATGCCCATCACCGCGGATTCACTGCGCGCATTAATATTGGCGCCGGTCAGTCGAATTCCGAGCAGACTGTCGTACGGAACCGTTGCATTTACGGTCACCCGGCGAGCACCGCCGGCCACGATGGTATAGATGCCGGCTGCGGAATAGGTTCCGGTAGAAACGCACGTAATCGTGACCGTAATCGTGGCCGGATTTGTCCAGTAGGTGAGACGCGGTGTACCGCCGCTCGCGGTTGTGCCCGTCCGCACGAGGTTCTTGATCTGGGGGTCAGCAGTCGCGGTCCCGCCGCATGGCATATCGACGAAGCCCTGCCGGCCAGCGAACCGCGCTCCGTCGCGAACCGCCTGCTGCACGCGATGAGCGTCAAGGAAGTACTTGCCGACTTCGAATGAACCGAACAACAGCGTGACAAGCAACGGCAAGACTATCGCCATCTCGGCCGCAGCGGCGCCGCGCTTGTTCGTCGCGAGATGAGGAAGGCGGATCAGCATCGCGGCTACTCGATCAGATAAGGCACGTCGCGCGTGACAATTTGCGCGGTGGTACCGCTTCCGGTCGGATTCGCGCGGCCGATGATCTCCACGTAAATCTCATTGTTGGAGGTCACTTGGCTAGGCCCAGTTCCACGCTGGACAGACGGCTGGACCAGGAACACTTCGGCCCAGGCGCCCACGTTGACCGCGGTTGAGCCACCGGTGATCGAGGAGCAATTGTCGACCACCGCTGCAGCGATAACGCGTCGGTCGGGTTGCGTGAGGCCAGCCGGCAGGCCCGGCGGCTTGCACGTTGGCGAGCCATATTGCGTGCCGCCAGCATTCGTCACGCTTGGCCGCTGATCACCGTTGGGAGTGCCCACGCCGGCGACACCCTGCTCCCAGCGGTACATGTCGAAGCGGGAGGCCGTCGATGAAAGCCCGGTCACGGTGGTCCAGTTCGAACCGGTTGCGTTGCTGAGGGTCGGGTGGTTGGTCTTGAAGTAGAGATCGGCGCGCCAGGTGCCATTGCCGAAGCGCTGGTTCGCCGTCCCGCAGCTTCCACCGGCCGGGTAATGGCAGATATCCATGGGATAGCCCATGTGGACGATCTGGGAATTGTCGCCCGCCGTATTCGAAGCGATATATTGATCGTCCGTAGGGGGCAGATACCACTCGCTGTTGCTCAAGTATCCGCAGGCGGTCGCGCTTGCGGCAGTGTTCCGGACCACATCCTTCGTCGTGTTCCAGGCAGGATTGCAGCTCGCGTGAGGATAACAAGTGTTTCGTCCCCACCCATTCTGATACATGTCGAACCGGGTGTTCAGTGCATCAAGCACGGACGACGAGACACCCGTATCGACTTGCGTGTTGGCATCAGCGACGCAATTGGTGTTCGGATTGTCCATCCCGACCGCGATGTTCTGATCGGGTGTCCCGTTGTTCACCGCGCCGACATCCAGCCAGCCGAAGGCGCCGGCCGCCCAGCTATTTCCGCCACCCATGAACAGCTTCAGGCCCTTGCCGCGCCAAGCATTCGGGTCGAACGGTGTCCCAGGGCTGGGATTGCACATCATGAGGGGCGGTACTTTGCAAATTGCTGAGCCCATACCGGCAAATGCAATCGCGCTGATCGCGCCTGACCGTATCGCGCCGACGATCGGCGTAAGCGCATAGCGCGCCTGCCGTGCGTTTACCTGACACTTCGACGAACTTCGCGTTGGCGTCGCTCGTAGCGGGCTGCGTCTTTGGCTTATCCTGGTAGAACCGAACGCTGCCCGTCGCATCACACGTCGCTTCGCTCGGAATTGTAACCGCCATCCCGCCGGCATCATTCGCGAAAAGCGTCCGATTTGTGACGAGCGTCTGGACGGCGGCATTGGCTCGGGCACAGGCACCCGCCTTCTTGTCGAGTTGGCTCGCGCCCGCGAGTGCGGCATGATCTGCGGCGTTCTGCAGTTCCGTGTCCATCGTCGCGAGCCGCGCATAATCGAACGCGAGCCCGCCAGCCCCGATCAAAGCGACGAGCGAAAGCGCGACAGTCGGCGCGACGCTGCCTTTTTCACTTCGAAGAAGGTCCCACGGGATGCGTCGCATTTCCTCACGTCCTTATTGCGGGCCGCCACCGCCGCCGGTGCCGCCGCCGGTGGTCTCCACAGTCTGGACGGCCTTCACCGCGTCGGTTCGATAGCGCTTCACTGCAGGGGCAAGCTTGTCGCCCTGAGAGCCAGGCTGGGCCCCGTCCTCAGCATAAACCGGATCAGGATCGATGGTCTGGACCGCCTTGGCGTATGCGACCGTTTCTCCAAAACCAGGATCGTAGGAACCTGTGATTGGATCGACGGCACAACCACCGAGGCAAACCGCCAGCGGCACGATCATGAGCAGCTTAGAGGACATGGCCATATTCCTTTTCGAAGCCGGTCGGCTTGCTCGTTGCGGAGCCACCGGCCGGCGGAGGCGCAGCGGCCGGAGCCGGAGCCGGACGCCCCAGTTCCTGAATAGGCGCGACGCCGGTGTCGGTGCGGCCAAGCAGGAACAAGTCCGCTTCGTTCGGCTGCTGGACGCGGTCGGTGGGCGCCCGGAGGCTGCCGGCGCGCACCGGGCGAACCAGGCGCGGCGTGACGATCATCAGCAACTCGGTCTCTTCGCGCTGGAAGCCAGTCGAACGGAATAGCGAGCCGATGATCGGCAGCGAGCCGAGGATCGGGAACTGCCGGACAGTGTCCTGGAAATCCTTCCTGAGAAGACCGGCGAGCGCGAAGCTTTCCCCGTCCCTCAATTCGACGGTCGTCTTGGCGCGGCGAGTTTGCAGGCCAGGGATGGTCAGATTGTTGACGACGATGGAGGCGCTCGGGTCGATCGAGCTGACTTCCGGCGCGACGACGAGGTTGATGACGCCGTCGGCGAGCACCGTGGGCGTGAAGGCGAGGCTGACGCCGAACGGCTTCCACTCAACGGTTAGCGCGGTCGTGGTGCCGCCGCTCCCGCTGCCAGAGTCCTGGGCCACCGGCACAGGAAATTCGCCGCCTGCCAGGAAGCTGGCCGTCTCACCGGAAAGCGCGACCAGGGTCGGCTCGGCGAGCGTGTTGACCAGTCCCTTGCGCTCCAGCGCGTCCAGCGTCGCGTCGACCTCGAGGCCGAGGATGTTGAACGTACGCGTCAGGATGCCGAAGCTGTCGATGATCGAGCCCAGCGAAAGCACGGGCTGGCCCTGCGTGGTCGTGGTGGTCGTCCCGCCGCCTGGAAGCGGAATGGTCGTGCTGGTAACGCCGCCGGGGGTAAGGCTCGCCCCGCCGCCAATCGCGCCGCGGAAGCCGTTGTCGCCACCCCCGGTGATGAACCCGCTAAGCCCGAACTGCTTCAGCGCCGAGCGCTTGATCTCGGAGAAGCGGACCTCGAGCATGACCTGCTGCGAAGATCCGATCGAAAGCATGTTCACGACCTTGCCGGGGGCATAGGTCTCGGCGATCTGGACCGCGCGGTCCGCCGCTACCGCATCAGGAACGATGCCCTCGAGCACGATGGAATCGTTGGAGATACGGGCGCCGATCCCTTCGACAGGCATGAGCTCAGAAAGCTGGCGCCGGAGGGTGATGACGTCTGGGCCCACGATCACGTCCACGACGGCGATCAGCATGTTGCCGCGGTCGTAAAGCGTGAGGCTCGTCGTCCCCATCTTCTTGCCGAGAATGTACAGCGAGCTGTCCGTCAGCGGCAGGACGTCCGCAACCTCGGGACTGCCGATCAGCGCCTTGGCGTACGGCCGGTCGGACCGGATCACCTGGCTCTTGTTGATGGGCACGACGACTTCGCCGGCGTGCACGCCTTCCGCGACGCTGATTGAGCTCTGCGCAGCCGCCGGTGAAGCGACGTTGGCGACCGCGAGGGCTACCGCGGCGAGCGCGACCCTCCCCAAAAGATCACGACCCATAACCCCCCACTTCGTAATTGCTGCCCGTGGTGCCCCGGACCACTTCGACATTGTTGGTGGCAGGCCGCCGCACGACAGGCGCGGGAGCCGGGCGGCGAACGATCCGGCGCGGAGCGTTCGCAACCGTCACGCGCGGAGCAGTCGCTGCCGCGGGCACCGCGCGGGCGCCGCCGTAGTAGGAATAACGCAGGTCATTCATGCTGACCGTGGCCACCTGTCCGAGATCCTGGTCTTCGCCGGGTTTGCGGAGCACGAGGCTGAGCGAACCGACGTTCTGCGCAAGCGCGAGCTTCTGCGCATCGATCGGATTGACCTCCAGCGTCGCAGTCCTGGCGAGCACGGGCTTGCCGTCCGCGCCCTGCGCATTCTGGTCGATCGCGATGACCTTCACCGCCTGCAGCAGCACGTCGGTCACCTGGTTCGCATTGGCGCCCGGCATCGAACGCGTGATGAGCACGTCGACAGTGTCCATGGGCTGGACGAAGCCCGCGACGCCGGAAACGTCATTGATGCGAACCGCCGCGGCACGCATGCCGTCCGGCAGAAGATAGGAGATGGAGGCGCCGAGTCCCTCGCCGGCCAGCTTCGTCGCGAGGATCGGCTCATTGATGGCCATGGGACGCAGCACGACCCGCCGCTTGCCCGAAGGCGCGAGCTGGTTGAAATCCGAAAGGCGCCGGCGGGAATGCTGGACGTCGGATAGTCGACGAACTTCACCTTGTCCGGCGTGATGTCGATCCCGTAATCCAGCGGGACCGCGGCGACAGCGACCTTGGTCGTGCCCTGCTGGGCTTGCTGGACCAGCTGATCGCTTCTGCCGATATAAGAGTTCGCGAGATAGACCGCGAGAAGCCCCAAAACGACCGCCACTGCCAGTGCGATCACCGTCTGCCGTCTCATTTGGCGCCCCCGCCTTTTAGGTACTGATGGATAGTGCCACCTTTGGAATCAGGAAGATAGTAGGCGGTCGTCCCATAAAGGACGACCGCCTCACGATTTTAGCAGCTCGTGCTGTTCGGGCTGTTGATGCAGTTCGACGCGCTGTTCATCGCGTTGCCGATTGCGCCGCCCAGAATGAGCGCGGCAATGGCGATGCCAGTGCCGACAATGGCGAGAATGAGCGCATATTCGGCCGCGGAAGCGCCCGACTCGTCCTTAATCATCTTGATGAAATTCGACATGTTCTTTTCCTTCCCTCGGTTTGTACCCGCGCTAGGCGGGGCACGCGCCTTTGCGCTTGAGGAAAGTGGCTCTCGCCCATACGGCGGCACCCTCAGATCCAGATACTATCGGATCCCCACTCGGTACCGTCGAACTGCCCCCCAAGGCCGCTCGGCTGACACAAGGGCTGCGCTCGGGTTAACTTCTTGTCAAGGACGGGAATTTAATTTCAGTTAACCACCGATGCCGAAACGTGGGAAATTAAGTCGCTGATTCCTTTATGCTTTTCGGTGGCAGCGTTCATGGGTTGATCGAAAAGGCTCTGTCTCGAATTTGAACAAAGTGAGGGGTCGGAAGAGCAATTTTTCCCCCGCCACCGTAACGAATTAACCATGTTTTCCCGACTTTTATCCGAATCGAATGCGACTCGAGGCTCAGGCTGGGACGCGACTCCGGTAGGTCAGGTTCACGCGCCGCGAGAGAAGCAGGTACGGCAGCCAAAGAGCAACGCTGATCAGGACCTTCTTCACGTTGCCGTCGAGGAGGTCGTGCAGCGCACCGGCAACCGCCGGCGGCAGACCGGGAGTTCCGGCAACGAGCTCCGCCGTCATCAGCTGCATCGCAAGGTCGAGGCTCCAGATAGCCACAAGAAGGCGCGGAAAGAGCGGCACCTGGCGCAGAGCCGCGACGAAGGCAATCGCATAGAGGCTGGTCATCAGCACGACGTCGAGCGTCATCATCGTGTGCAGGATGTAAAGCCATGGTGGGACGTTACCGGAAATGGCGGGCATCGCGCCGAGATATTCGATTGCCCGGAACGGTACGTTGACCAGCATTCCAATCAGAAGCGAGACCATAACTCCGCCCGCGCCATAGAGATGGTGACGACGGGCGTCCTCGCGGTCGATAGTCCGCCAATTGCCAAGATTGGATAGGCGAAAGCGTGGCTGCGGCTGGCGATCACCGTCTCGGAACCAGCGCAAGGCGAGGCTGATCGATGCCACAGGCGCACAAATCAGGAGCAGGTAAGGCACGAAGATTTCCACCCCCAACGGCTCTCTTAGGGGGCTGAGGGCGACACGTGCAGCACAGGCGAGACCAGCAATGAACAGCCAGGCAAGCATGATTTGACCGAGCCGAGATTCGAGCTGAGCGCGAACCGCGGCGGCCTTAACGTTGAACCTTTGACTGATCGCTGAAACCACCACTAGCGGATCCTTGAGTTCGGTCCCCCGACCTGCTTAGTCAGTGAGTGCTTACACCTGTAAACCATGGCCGCCCGCGTGGTTCCGACGGCCATTCGCAAGACAGCCTGGTAAGTGTTGTGAAAAGTCCGGTTACCGAACAGGAGGTCGACTGGCCCTAGAGAACTCGATCGCTTCACCGACAAGGAATTCTCTAACGAACAAGAGAATCGCGATGAAGGCCAATGGCGGTGCGGCAAGCTCCAGGGGCTGAAGTTCAAACGCCCAGACAAAGACCGGAATTGCCGACGCAAGCTGCATTGCCATTGCGGCTACGATGGCGCGACGGCTGGGATATGCGAGCGCGTATATGAACGCGAGAACGTCCGCGAGAAGGAAGAACCTCTCGTGCATGCCCGGCAGCAGGAACGGAACTCCTGCAGCGCTGATCACCGCAGCCGCTACCAAATGGCGGCGTCCCAACGGCGGCACGAGAATCAGCGAAAGAAGTACAGCGGAAAGAGCGAGGACGAATCCGATCCAAAAGGTCTGAAGGGCCAGCGAAGGGCTGAGCCATCCATAGATGGTCCACCAGCTCGCACCGTTACTGATGAAATGGCCAAAGTCCGGCTGCCATTGAGCTTGGCGGATGTACTTGGTCGCCAGATCCCAAGCCGGCCAACCGATCAGCCATGCGGGGACCATTGCGCCCATATAAACCGCCGGCGCGAGTAGCCACACCCTCAAGGGCACTCGCCGCGACACGAAAGTGTGCAAAACGAAAGGCGCGAAGAATACAGCCTGCGCTTTGAAAGCAAAGGCCAGACCGCCCCAGACCGCTACCGCAATCCAGCGCTCGCGAACTGCCGCGGCCAGAGCGAAGACGCAGGGCGCGACCCAGAAAGTGTCCGCTTGTCCGAGCAAGGACGTGTTCGCGGCGATACTAGGAAGGAAGGCTACTAAGATAGAAAGCTTTGGATCGGCATCCAGGGCTTGCAGTAGTCGATATGTGCCAAACATCAGCCATGCGGCTCCTATCCATGCAAGGCATTTGATCAGGTAAAATGTCCACATGAGGCCATCGAGCAAGGACAGTGCGCTGAGCAGATAGAGATAGGGCGGTGTGTAATTACCGAATGGACTGCTGAAGACTTGCAGTCTGCCTTGCGCGAGTATGTGCTCGTACCAGGGCATGATGATCATCACGATGTCGCCGGCGGGGTACTTGAAGAAGAACAAGAGATTTGCTGACGCGCTGCAGAGAGCCAGCGCAGCGAACCACTTTCGACGCTCGAGAGTCCGATGCCGGTTTAATGATGGCACAGCGTCCACTGGCGGTCCCCCTGGTCCGTCCATCCTCAATCTCTACAAATGATATTGATATCGCAACGACCTTTCGGCCAAATGTCCATCGGGGGGACAAGTCATGCAACCTCGATCGCCTAGTCCGACCGGCTCACAGCGAATTCGCTGGGGCTGGACGGCGGCAATGGGGGCCGGCGCGCTCTTTG
>CAWAQT010000004.1:0-19118 GCA_963784245.1 uncultured Alphaproteobacteria bacterium | reverse complement strand
CACGAAAACGCCGCTGATCGCCGCCGCTTACGATCCGCCGCTAGCCTTGGTCCGCCAGCTGGTGCGGGCAGGGGCGCACGACGTCGTTCCGCTTCCACTCGATATTGACGATCTGGAGACGTCGCTCCTGCCGATCAGGGACCAGATCAAGCGCAATACCTCGTCTGCGCACTCAGCGAACGGCAAGATGGTCTGCGCAATCAAGAGCGTTGGCGGTATCGGCGCGACCGCGCTGTTGACGCAGCTCGCAATTCGCGCTGCCGAGAACGAGTCGCGTGCAGGTCGGGAAGTCTGCCTTCTCGATCTAGACCTGCAGTTCGGAAATGCTGCCTTTCAGCTTGGACTCCGGCCGCAACTCACCTTCTTTGACTTGGTCGAGGCCGGCGGGCGCATCGACGGAGAATTGCTGCGCGCAACGACTGTGCAGCATCCCAGCGGTTTGAAGGTGATTGCGGCGCCAGCGTCCCTGATGCCGCTCGATGCCGTCAGCAGCGAGCAGATCATCGAGATTGCCGAGATCGCCAAACGCGAGTTCGGAACCGTGTTGGTGGACTTGCCTTCGAGCTGGACGAACTGGTCGCTGTCCTTGCTGGCTCAAGCGGACCTGATCCTGCTCGTGACGGAACTAAGCGTCAGCGGTCTTCATCGTGCCCGGCGCCAGGTCGATTTGCTACGCGAACAGGATCTTGCCTCGGTGGACCTGCGCGTAGTCGTCAACCGGTTCGAAAAGGGGCTGATGAGAACGGTCAAGCCAGGCGACGTCCAGAAGGCGCTGGGCCGCGACATTGCATACACGATCGCGAACGATCCCGCGGTGATGCACCCCGCGATCGAGCAGGGCGTCCCGATATCCGCGATCAAGCGAAAGAGTACGGTCGGCCGGGACATCGACCTGTTGGAGGCGGGCATCGTGGGTGCCCTGGGCCGGGAGCGCTAAGACATGTGGCAAGTACGAAAGCGTGCGGGTAATGCGGTCGAGGTCGATACCAAGTCGGCCGAAGAACTCCGACTAGTCACCGTAGGCGACGCGGGAGCGTTCGCCAACCGGAACGCGCACACCGATCTCAAGGTCGAGCTTCACCAGCGGCTGCTGGACGTCATCAATCTTCAGGCACTCGACAAGATGTCTCGCCAACAGATCGAGGCGGAAGTCGGAGATATCGTCTACGAAGAGCTGTCGAAGCAGAACCAGGCGCTTAACAACCAGGAGCGCAAGGCTCTCGTTAGCGACGTTCTCGATGAGCTGCTGGGCCTCGGGCCGATCGAGCCGCTCCTGAAGGACCCGACGATCACCGATATTTTGATCAACGGACATTCACAGGTGTTCGTAGAGCGCTACGGCGTCCTCGAGCCAACGAACGTCCGGTTCAAGGACGAGCGGCACCTGCTGCGGATCATCCAGAAGATTGTGTCGGCAGTCGGCCGCCGTATCGACGAGTCTGCCCCGCTGGTGGACGCACGCCTCGCCGACGGCAGCCGCGTTAACGCGATCATTGCTCCTCTGGCGATCGACGGCGCATCCATGTCGATCCGCAAGTTCGCGCGCGTTCCGATCGGCATGGATCGCCTCATCGAGATCGGTAGCGTCCCGGCGCAGGTCGCGGAGGTTCTCAAGGCGGTTGTGAAGGCGCGCCGCAACGTCCTGATTTCGGGCGGCACCGGCTCCGGCAAGACGACCATGCTGAACGCGATGTCGGCATTCGTGGACAATCGCGAGCGTATCGTGACGATCGAGGATTCCGCCGAGCTTCAACTCCAGCAAGAGCACGTGGTCCGGCTAGAAACGCGGCCGCGAAACATCGAGGGCAAAGGCGAAATTGGCCAGCGCGACCTGGTCAAGAACTCCCTGCGTATGCGTCCGGATCGCATCATCGTCGGCGAGGTGCGCGCCGGTGAAGCCTTCGACATGCTCCAGGCGATGAACACTGGTCACGACGGTTCGATGACGACGGTCCACGCGAATACGGCGCGTGACGCCTTGTCCCGCGTCGAGCAGATGATCGGTATGAGCGGAATCGACATTCCGCCGCGCGCGGCCCGGGCCCAAATCGCGTCGGCCATTAACGTCGTCATCCAGGTGGGCAGATTGTCGGACGGTCGCCGCAAGCTGCTGAGTCTGTCCGAGCTCACCGGGATGGAAGGCGAGGTCGTGACAATGCAGGAGATCTTCCGTTTCCGGCAGACCGGGGTTGGGGCGGACGGACAGGTTCTCGGCAAGTTCGAGGCCACCGGCATCCGTCCGAAATTCATTGAGCAGGTGATGGCGCACGGCGTCACGCTGTCGGCAGACCTGTTCCGTCCAGATGCGAAGCTCGAGGGATGAATGAGGCCTGGCTGAAAGCTCTGATCCTTGGCTGCACCTTCGGTGCGGTCCTTCTGCTGGTCGAGGTCCTCGTCGGCTATTTTGCCAACAGCCGATCCACTGGGAAGGCGATCAACCTTCGCCTGCGGATGATCTCCGAAGGCCGGGACCGGGAGCAGACCATGAGCCTGCTTCGGCGCCGGGAAAGTGCGCTCCCGAGCAACTTGCCGCCGCTCCTCTTGCATCTTGGCCAGAAGTTCGAGCGGATGCTGATCGCTGCCCAGGTAACCATTCCGACCGGCCGGCTGATGCTGATCATTCTACTGGCTCCAGTCGCCATCTTCTTCGCAATCGTGCTGCTGATGGCTGCAGCCGGAGCGGGTATCGCATTTGGCCGCCTGCTGATGGTCGGTACGTTTGCGGTCGTCATTGGCGCATTCCTGCCGATAATGTTCCTGCAATTCAAAGCGAACCGCACGCGCAAGAAGATGCAGGATCAATTCCCCGTGGCGCTGGACGTATTCGTTCGCGGGCTTCGCGCGGGGCACCCGATTGCCGCCGCGCTCGACCTTCTCACGGTTGAAATGCCGGACCCGATCGGCAGCCAGTTCGGCGTGGTCGTGGACGAAGTCACCTACGGCGCTGAGCTGCGCGACGCTCTTCAGGCAATGGCTGAACGCTGGGACCTCGACGACATGCGCATGTTCGTTGTGTCCCTCTCCGTGCAGAGCGAGACGGGCGGAAACCTTGCCGAGATCCTCGACAATCTTTCGACGGTGATCCGCGAGCGTCATTCCATGCTTTTGAAGGTGCGCGCGCTCTCCAGCGAAGGGCGCATGACGGGGATCATGTTGACCGTGCTTCCGCTCTTTGCGTTCGCCTTCCTGTTTCTGTTCAGCCCCGAATTCTATCTCGACGTTGCGGACGATCCGGCGTTCCTGCCGGGCTTCATCACGCTGATCGTGATGTACGTGATCGGCTTCATCAGCATCCGCAAGATGGTCGATCTGAAGGTGTAGCGAATGACCGAGTTGTTCATCGATTATCCGCTGCTGCGCGTGGGAATTCTCCTCGGACTCTTCGCGCTCGTTGCCGCTGGCGCCTATTTTGCCACTGCGGCAGTCGCATCGCGGCAAGCATCGCGCAGCCGCCTCGTCGAAGCCGATCTCGGCGGTCATCAGGTCGTCGGAGCCTCGCTTCGTTCGGAGCAAGCTGAGGGCGCGTGGCTGAAGTTGGTCAACGGCATCGAGAAAGCCGGCCTTTCGCTCGTCGATACTCGCGATGACTCCCTGCGGAAGAAGCTCGTCGCTGCGGGATATACTGCCACCTACGCACCGCGCCTTTACACGTTGATAAGGCTTGTCCTGGTGATAGGCCTCCCGGTTTCGCTCTTCTTACTGATGTGGTCGACTGGCTCCACGCCAAGCATCCTCAAGGTCTATGCCGCCGTCGTCATCTCTGCACTCGCGGGTCTGTACCTTCCGGCCGTGTTTATCGCTGCGAAGGCCGATCGTCGGCAGCGCGAGATCATCAATGGCTTCCCGGACGCGCTCGACCTCATGCTCGTTTGCGTCGAGGCTGGCTTGGGCATGGATTCAGCCTTTGCACGCGTCGGCATGGAGATGACGGCGTCGCATCCAAGACTTGCCGAGCAGTTTGGCGCGGTCGTTCTCGAGCTGCGTGCCGGGCGGAGCCACGAGGACGCGCTGCGTCGAATGGCCGACCGGGCCGGCGCGGAAGAGATCAGGGCATTCGCGACGCTATTGATCCAATCGTCGAAGCTGGGTTCGTCGATTGCGCAGACGCTGAGGGTTTATGCGGCGGAGATGCGCGAGCACCGAAGAATGCGGGCGGAGGAGAAAGCGCATCGGCTCCCGGTACTGCTGTCGATCCCTCTTGTCGGATGCATGCTTCCGGTGATGATCGGCGTGCTGATGCTGCCGGCCATGATAAGAGTGATTCGAACGATGATGCCGGCAATGGGCGGAGGTTGAGATGAAGCGGGGGGGCAAATTCCTGGTTTCCACGACCGCGTTGGCGGTGGCTGCTTGCGGCGGACAGGAGGGCAAGCTTGAGATCCGCTCGACGCCGAAGCCACTCGCGGAGATCAAACGCGCAGTTCCGGAGCGCATCGCTGAGGCGCGGGGACAATTGGCGCTGAATAATGTTGCCCTTGCGCTGACAAGCTTTCGGATCGCTGCTCGCGAGGATCCGGACAGCATCGATGCCCTGGCAGGCATCGCTGACTGCTACGACCGGATGGGCCGCTTCGATCTATCCCGCCGCTATTACGAGAGCGCGCTCGCGCTGGCTCCCGCCGACACGCAGTTGCTGACCGCCTTCGCTGCATCGCTCCAGCTTCAGGGCAAGTCGGCCGAGGCGCTCAGCGTGCGCGAGGAGATCTCGGTTCGCCTGGCGGCTTCAGCCGCCCTCGAAAGGGCCAGCATGGGAAATTCGAAGGCGTTGCGCCGCGGGTTCAGGTTGCCGCTGCCGAGGCCAAGCCGGCAGCACCCGTGAAGGCTTCGCCCCCGCCGCAGGAACCAGTTGCCGTGCCCGAAGCAGGCGTCGCTCCTGCTCTGCCGCCGAAATCGGAGACGGCAGCCAAGCCGCTGCCCAAGTCCGAGGTGCGTGTCGCGGCTGCCCAGCCGCAGGCTGCGCCCGCGCCGCTCGGTCCGTCGGTGACGATCAAGCTTCCGCCTGTGCGGCGTGTGCAGCAGGATCCGGCGCCGGTCGCTCCGGCAGCCATGCCCGCGCGGACGTCATGGGCGGCAGTTGAGCCAGGCGTCGCCAGCGCACCGCTCACTGCGCCGCAGCCGGTGCCGGTGAACATTCCGTCGGAGTTCGCAAGCGTCGCCTTGCTTCGTCCCATCGAGGAGCGCATTCCCGAACCGTCGATCGCCGAGGAGCGCGGACCGCGAACCGAGCGCATGTCGACCGGCGAAATCGCGCTAATTACGGTGTCCAAGCCCGAATGGCGCTCGACGACGGTGGCCTCGTCTGAACGAAGCACGAAGGTTCGCTTCGTGCCGCTGCGGCAGGCCGCGCTTGGCCCGGTGAAGGTCCGTCTCCTCAACGCGGCGCGTGTCGACAAGCTCGCGGCGCGGACGAGGACCTGGCTCGGCTCCCGTGGCTGGCGCGGTCTGGCGATCGGCAACGCGCCGGCGACGCGCAAGCGCAGTGTGATCCTCTATCCGGCGGCGCAACGCGAAATGGCTCAGAGGCTGTCGGCACAGTTCGGCTTCCCACTGTCGCGCCGCGCATCAGGCTCGCATGTGGTCGTGCTTCTCGGCGCTGATGCGGCCCGCATGCGGCCTCTTCAGCCGCGACGCGCATGATCGACCTGTTGCTTGCAGCGGCACTGGCCGGCTCGAAGCCCGCGCCGGTCGACCAGCCTCCGGTGCAGCCGTTGAGTGAAGCGGCACACGCCCTTCAGGCGGGGCGCCTGGATCAAGCGCGCCTGATGATTGGAAATGCAGTCAAGGCGGGCGCGAGAGGCCCGGAGGTGGATCGGCTTCTTGCTGACCTGGCTTACGCATCGGGCGACCATGCGGGAGCTCTCCCGCGCTATCTCCAGCTGCTCGTCGGCAACCCGAGCGATGGCGTGCTGTACGAGCGCGCCGGCCTATCGGCCATGAAGGTCCGGGACGTCGCTCAAGCGGAGAAGCTACTGGAGCGCGCAACGGCCTTCCCGACGGCTACATGGCGGGCCTGGAATGCGCGCGGAATTGCCGCCGATTACCGGGCCGACTGGGCGGCCGCCGACGAATCCTACGCGCGAGCGCTCGCACTTGCCTCGGACCGGCCGGAAGTCGTGAACAATCTCGGTTGGTCCTTGCTGGCCCGCGGCCGTTGGGCCGACGCTTTGGCGAATTTCGAGCGGGCCTCGGCGATGGATCCTAAGTCGGTCCGAATCGCCGCAAATCTGGAGCTCGCCCGCGCGGCGATGAGCGAGGATCTGCCGCAGCGCCGTCCCGGCGAAAGCGAAGCCGACTGGGCCGCACGATTGAACGACGCAGGGGTTGTCGCGAAGGTCCAGGGCAACAATCGCAAGGCCGTGGCGGCCTTTACGCGAGCGATCGAGGCACGCAGCCGATATTATGCGCGCGCCGCCAACAATCTGGCGACGGCTCAGCCCAGGTGAATCTCGCAGCTGAGGCGCCGCAGTGGCTGGCGCTGATCCTCGGGATCCTGCTCGTCGCTGCGGCCGCGGAAGACGCGGTCCGGCTCAGAATCTCCAACCTGATCGTGCTGTTGGTGTTCGTCGGGGCGATTGTCGCCGCCGTCGTGGCAGGGCCTGAACTGGCACTTTGGAAGAATTTCGTCGTCTTCCTGGCGTTGCTGGCCATCGGCACGCCGATGTTCGCGGCCAGAAAGCTGGGCGGGGGCGACGTCAAGCTGCTCGCGGCGGCCGGCCTCTGGTTCGACTTCGCGGGAGCGCTGTGGATGATCGTCGCCGTCGCTTTGGCGGGCGGCCTGCTGGCGCTGTTGATATTGCTCCTTCGCTCTTTCGGATGGAGCGAAGAAACACGCCGCCGGGTGGTCTTGCTCCGGCCCCGCGGCGGCATTCCTTATGGTGTCGCGATCGCCGCCGGAGCGCTCATTGCCATGGTGCTGCAGCGATAACAAACCTCGAGCGGGAAATAGAGTCCGCTTTCCACCCATTCCGGACACTAGCGGATTATGTCCGCTTTCGACCCATTGCGGACATTGGCGACAGCTCCCAGCCTTGCGTCTCGCGCCATGAAGGAGGACACTTTCAATCGGTAAAGTCGCGAGGCCGCCCGTGACGAAGACGCTCGCCAAAAGGCGTTGGCATGACCTTGGGATTTAAATCCGAAGTCTCCTTATCTGAACAGGTTCGAGGTGAACATGCACGAAGCACGCCAGCGGCCGAGCGGATCGATTTGCTCGATGCGCTGCGCGGGCTGGCTCTGTTCGGGATCCTGCTTGCAAATGTCCGTTATTGGGCCGGATGGAATTTCCTGGATGAGCAGGGGAAGAGAGCGCTAGTCGGTCCTTCGGCAGATTTCTTCGACTTCCTTCACACCGTCCTTATCGACGGCAAATTCTACACGATCTTCTCGCTTCTGTTCGGGATCGGGTTTGCGCTCCAGCTGTCGCGACTTGAAACGAAATCTGAGCGCGGTGCCGCAATCTATATCCGGCGCATGCTGGTGTTGCTTGGAATAGGGCTGACGCACCTATTGCTGATCTGGGTGGGCGATATCCTCGCGCTTTACGCACTGTGCGGACTTGCCCTTTTGGTGGTGCGTCGCTGGACTGACCGATCGCTGCTCCTGGCGGCGTTGATACTGATCGGCATTCCGGTCTTCGGACAGGCGGTTGCTTGGATTGCGGGCGGTCCGATGGAGACCGGTCTGAAGCCATTCGCAAACCGGATGTTCTCCACCCTTGGAGGGCTACCGGACGAGAGGTTAGAATGGCTGCGCCGAAACGATTTGCCTAGCTTCCTGGCGTTTGCCGTGACCCGTTGGCCCGTGCAGATCGACTACCTGCTCCAAAGCTGGCGAATACCCAAAGTGCTTGCAATGATGATGTTGGGTCTGTGGGCCGGTCGCCAGCTCATAGCCGGAACGCTACTTGCGAATGACAAGCTGCTCCGTCGCGTGCTGGGCTTCGGATTTGCCATAGGCGTCCCCGCCAACATCGCTCTTGGGGCAATGGGCGGCCTCGAACAGAAAGACGCATCGGCAACGTTTTGGGCGACTTTGATTTACGCCGTTGGTGTGGTGCCTCTGGGGCTTGCTTATGCCGCTGCCTGCACTCTGGCCTGGCCAGCGCGAAAGCGCGCCCTGGGCCTTTTCGCGCCCGTCGGAAGAATGGCGCTGACGAACTACCTGTCGCACTCGCTCCTGGGAATCCTGATCTTTTTCGGCATCGGCTTCGGTCTAGTCGGCAAACTCGGCCCGCTTGGCTTTTACGGCGTGGCTTCGCTCATCTTCCTTGGGCAAATCATGTTCTCTCGCTGGTGGCTCGCGCACTTCCGGCAAGGTCCGGTTGAACGGATCTGGCGGCTTGGCACCTACGGCCGGGAGGTAAAATTTCCGGCACAGCCACCGGCTGCCGCCTGAGAGGATAATGTCTGCTTTCCACCCATTCCTGCCATTAGCGAAGCAGCTCGAAGGCAGGTGGGCGGGGGGAGTGTCGAAAGCTCAGAACTGACAGCTGCTGGACACCGATCTTCACGAAGGGCGACTTCGCAGCAGCGAAGACTGATCTCGCGAGCTAGGAAAGTTCGGCTGGGGCGGCGACCCCTTTCCAATGTCTGCTTGCAGACATTGGCAGCACTGTTTTCAGCGACTTAGCGCCCCGAAGGTTCGTCTCATCCTTATTCTAGGGATGCATGCAGAAGAACCCGGATTTCTAGACCTGTGTGTCTCCGCCACCCACCTGACTGGCTGCATGCTGCTTTGCAGTGTCAATCGCTTAACCGTGAGTAACGAGGTGTCCCCCATGAAATACGTTCTGAAAAGCGCAGTCGCTGCAATCGCGCTCACCTTCGCAATGCCGGCCTTCGCGATCGACGTGTTTTCGCCGTGTGACCCAACCCGGCCCAGTCCGGGCGCTGCCGCCTGTGCTGGCTATTTCCAGGATAACCTGCTCGGCGGAGGTCCCAAGATCGACTTGCAGAACGAGGCACTCGACATGCTCGTCGGAAGCGATTTTGCCGACATTGACTGGACAGAGGTCGGGGCCACGAAGAGCTTCTTCTCGATTGGCGGGGAGATCCTCACATTCGATCAGGCGCTGCTCGGCCAGCAGATCATCGGCATCCACTTTGGCGGGGCCGGTGAGTTCGCTCAGAGCGTCACGGTGTTCTACCTGTTCGACTTCGCAACCCCAACGCTCAGCATCGACCTCAACCAGCAGGGATTCTCAGACGCCGTTCTCTACACGCCCAATGGCGTTGGCGTTGTTCCGGAACCGGCAACCTGGGCCATGATGCTGCTCGGCTTCGGTGCGATCGGCCTCGCGATGCGCCGCCGCAGGCAGAGTTGGCCGACAATCGGTCAAATCGCTTAGTTAGGCCCAGAGCCTTTGCTTGATCGGCCGAAGCTGTTCGGATGGGCCTTGGTGCCAGATCCCGAGCAAAGGCGCGACCTACTACAGGAGAGCAACGCCTTCGCGCTGGCGCTCGACAGGAAGCGGAAGGGCCAGCGGAAGATTGTCAGGCGCTACCCGCAAGCGCAGTTTCGCTAATGTCTGCTTTCGACCCAAAGCGGACATTAGCGGGTATCCGGGATTTATCGCGGCCAAGGTCAAAGCAGTGGCGCTTGGTCCCTAGGGTGAAACCGGATTCCCAGCGATTTTATTTTGGCCATACCTCACGGCGACGCTGTCGCGTCTCGTCGTCGAGAGCTCGCCGAGGAGAGGCCAATGCCTTTTGCCACTGCGCTTCGAAAATCGCTGCAGGAGCGCGGCAGCGAAGTTCCTGCCGAGTTCAAGCGAGGGGACAGCCTGGAGGACGTCCTTAATAGGCATCTCATGACCGTCGAGCAGATGGGTGGGGATGATGTGTTTACATGCATCCTCCTACTGAGCCCCGATGGGAAACGGCTTTCCTATGGTGCCGCTCCAACCGTTCCGGCGTCCTATTGCCGCGCCAGTGAAAGCATTGAAATTGGCCTCTGCGCTGGGTCTTGCGCAGCGGCGGCTTACCTCGGCCGCCCTGTCTACTCGGTCGACATCGCGACGGACCCAGTGTGGGGGAACTATCGCGACCTCGCACTAGAGCACGGATTCAGATCTTGCTGGTCGACGCCGATCCGAAACTCGCACGGCGCTATCATCGGGACGTTCGCCATCCTTCATCAAACGATGGGTATGCCGACGGATGACGAAATTGAAGCCATCGAACTGATTACCGAGCACGTCGCAAATGCCATAATGTGGTTTCGTGGCCCGCAGTTCTTCGCTCAGCCAGACCGGCGTCAATCCGCGGCACCCCTGCTGAAGCTCGTCTCCAATGTCCAAGAGGCTTGCGATCCGGCCGCTCGGCTGGTCGCGCTCGTCGAGAAGCTCCACGCGCAGGCAGCCGACCTTGATCGTTACGCGCACCGCTCGGAGTCCGAAACCGATTCGCAGAATTTAAGAGAAGCTGCCGAACTTAGCCGAAAGCTGGCCGCCAATTTTATGGCGCTAACCAAGCTCGCCAGATCCGAAAAACCAGCCCGATGAGCACGTCCCCAGACCACCAAGAACCGACACCCGACTATCGGGCTGATCCGGCATCGGACATTGAGGCTGTCGCGGAACAGCTGGTTACTTTGGTCGCGGAGTTCGAAGCAGCACTCAGCGAGGGGCACGTTCCGCCTGAGTTCGCAAAGCGTATAGCTCAGCTTCGAAAGACCGCCGAACGACTATTTTGACCCATAGGGAAACGCCAGCTTTCCACCCATTGCGGACATTAGCGGAGTGTCTGCTTTCGACCCATTGCGGACATAATGGAGATCAATTTTTCCGGCGCATGAACCGCTGCACCCGTCGCCCCCCCACATCGACCACAAATATACTTCCGTCGGCAGCGGTCGCTACGTCGTGGGCTACCAGAAATTGACCGTCATAATTACCGAAGCGGCCGAAACGGGTGACGACCCGGCCGTTTAAATCGACTTCGACCGCTCCGGATCGATCAAGGCGGCCACACTCCGAACTGGTTGCTCGAGACGGGTCGACGCTACACACGGACTGGTCCCCGCCATCAACAACAACGGCGCGGTTTCCTGAAACGGCTATTGAAAAGGGTCGTCCGAGTTCGGCACTTCGCCATTGGGCAAGAAACCGACCAGAGCCGTCGAAAATCTGAATCCGCCCGTTGGTGCGGTCTGCGACGTAAACATTACCGCGCGAATCTACGTCGACGGCATGAGGAAGGTCGAACTCGCCCGGTCCAGTGCCTTTTCGCCCCCACTCGAATTGGTATTGACCCGCGGCGTTGAATTTCACCACCCGCGCATTTCCGTAGCCGTCAGAGACATAGAAGGAACCATCCGACAGTACTGCCACATCTGTGGGCTGATCAAAGTGCGCCCGATCCACGTCGGCAACCCGTGCTTCGCCCAGCGTCAGCAATAACTTACCATCGGGGCTGAATTTGAAGACCTGGTGCAGTCGAACGTCCGTCACCCAGACGTTGTCCTGGCTATCAATAGTGAGTCCATGCGGCATCACGAACAGGTTCGCACCCCACGAGCGCAAGTGCTTCCCGCTCACTCCTTCGAAGACCTCAATGGTGGGATCTGAGATGAGAGGAAGTGCAGGATCCGCTGACCAGAAACGCCGGGCACGGTGGAAGACGAAAACATTTCCTTTCGAATCCAAGTCCACGCCGGTTGCTTGCCCGAGGATGCGTCCGTCAGGAAGCTGAGGCCATCCGTGTGCCACCTGGTACGGCTGCAATGATTGTTGCTGGGCCAACCCCCCGTCGCTGACTGAGACGAACAGGAGAATGGTCATCGCTCGGCAGACTCGCATGACACGGGCCTTCAACTGTTTAAGCAGCGGCATATCACGAATCCGTCGTAGGTCCGCTTTCGACCCATTGCAGACATTAGCGAGGCAGCCGCATACCGTGCTGTTTGGCGGAGGCGCTTAGATGTCCTGGGAACTTGGGCTGCAAGTGATTCAGACGATCGCGGTTGTTGTGGGCGTCGCATTCGGCCTCGTTCAGCTTCGGCAACTTCGTGAACAGCGGGAAGCACAGGCAGGAATCGAACTGCTGCATCCGCTTCAGGCACCGGAGAGCGCCGAAGCGCTCCTGCTTCTCCATGGGCTGCCTGACAATCTTACAGGGGAGGAGCTCCGAAAGAGGCTCGGTCCGGACTTTGGAGCGGTGCTCGGCGTCCTCGGTCTCTTCGAGAGCCTCGGTCCACTCGTTGCACGCGGGCATGTGCCCATTGAGATGTACGAAGATTTCTACCGCGGAGTGACAGTTCTCTGCTGGCGCAAGCTGAGAAGGTACATTGAAGAACAGCGCAGCTCAGGTTGGCCTAACTTGTTTGAATGGCTTCAATGGCTCGCGGAGCGGATGGAAGAACGTGCACCACCTTATGGCGACGTGCCTGCCTTCGAGCGCTTCAAGGACTGGCGGAAGAGCGAAGATTATGAACGGCTTTGCGCTCTGAGGCCGAACCTAAAGTAGCGGCCGCGATCAGATGTTGCGAGCTATGTCCGCTTTCGACCCATTGCGGACATTAGAACTTCCTGATGCGGCGCCTCACGTCCTATTCGTTGCGGAAGGCCGCCTCTCCAGCGTCCGACACCTCGACCCACTTCTTGTCGGGGGCGGCACCGTCGACATAGCTGTCGTGCCAGTTCCACCATTTGTAGGTTGGCGTCTTCGGATAGCCGTCAGGCGAATCTTCCCATTGCTCCTGGCGGCCCATCGGCGTGATATCGAGATAGTTCCAGGTCCCGCCCATCTGCTCGTCGCCGCGATTGTTGATGAAATAGGTGCGGAAAAGGCTCTCGCCATCGCGGATGAAGACATTGTGGCCGTGCCATTCGTCGACGCCGAAGTCCTTGTCGAAGCTATCGGTGATGGTGAACCACGGAATGTGTTCCCAGCCCATTCGCGCCTTCAGGCGAACGATGTCGGCTTGCGGCGCTCGCGAGGCGAACACCAGCGTCGTGTCGCGAGCGTTCAAATGGGCGGGATGGGCGACCTGGTCGGCGACCATAGAGCAGCCGCGGCAGGCGTGGTCAGGCCAGCCAAACACGCCGAGTTCGTGGAAAGCGCGGTAGATGATCAACTGTCGCCGCCCCTCGAACAGGCCAAGCAGGCTGGTCTTTCCGTTGGGGCCATCGAACGAATAATCCTTTTCGACCGCGAGCCATGGCATCCGTCGCCGTTCAGCCGCGAGCGCATCGCGGGCGCGCGTCATGGCCTTCTCCTTCACCAGCAGCTGCTGCCACGCTTCATTCCACTCCTCGCGCGAAACAACCGGTGGGTGTGAGCTGGGCAGTTCGGTGGCGGTGGCCGTCAGCGGATCAGTCATTGTCTTCTTCCTTCGGCTTTTGGCGTCGCACGGCCAGGATCAGTCCCGCGAGAACGCCGCTACCTGTTCCTCCACCGAGCGCAATCCAGCCCAGCGTCGAAAGGCACAGAGGGCACATGGTTCAGGCCCCGAAATCGCCTGGCAGGCGATCGCCATACTCGGCGCGAAGGGCCTCCAGGTGAGGCCAGAAGGCCTCCGGCTCCCGCTCGAAAGCCAGCGCTTCAAGCGCGTCGAGATGGGCATGCCAGCCGGCCGAGTGACCGATGAGGCTGGAACGTGTCTGGAAACCGGCGTGGGTAAGAGTCAGCAGCACGCCTTCGCCGTGTGGCTCGAGTTCGAACGTGACGTTGCCGGTATTAGCCCAGGCAATCACGAGCTTCCGAGGCGCGTCCGCGCCAATCACTTCGCTCTCCATGCGATGCTCTTCGGGCACGTCCTTCGGCCGCTCACCTTGCGCGCCGGCACGTTCGTCGTTGCGCCAGACAAGCTCGAACGGGGCGCCCGCAACCGGTTCAAGATCGCCATCGGCGAACCACAGTTTGCGAAGATTGCTGTCGACCAGATATGACCAGACCCGCTCGATCGGCCCGGGCAGCAAGCGCTGGATCCGGAGCGTGTCGGGCCCGACCAGCGTGCCATAGGAATCGATCTGCATCAGCTCGGTCATTTCTTTTCTCCATCCCGGGGTTTGGGGGCGTCCTCCTGCCGAAGCAGCCGCTCCAGAGTGTCGAGGCGCTGCGACCAAAAGACCGCGTAGCGGGTCATCCATTCGAGCATCGGCTCAAGGCCTTGCGGATTGGCGCGATAGAAGACGTTGCGGCCTTCGGGCCGCTCGGAAACGAGCCCCGCTTGCTTCAACATTTTGAGATGCTGGGAAACCGCGCCCTGGCTGACACCGCTGCCTTCGGTCAGCCCGCCGACGCTGATCTCTTCTGCCGCGGCCACCCGTTCATACAGGCCGCGACGTGTAGGATCGGCCAGCGCCTTCAGGACTGAATCGAACTCGGTCGTCTTGAGCATGGAAAACATTTAGTACGGACTAATATATTAGTCAACGCTAATTCAATCCCCATCTCGAAGGACGGCATCGCCTGTCTGCTTTCGACCCATTGCGGACGTAAGAGCGCGGACCGGTTTAAGCCGTGGCGTCCTCGGGATGCCCTCGACCAGTGTGTGGCCGATGCATGAGCAGCCAGGCGACAATGAGACCGAACACGAAATTGGATGTCCCAGTTTCGATCCCATGAGCAAGTCGAACATCGGCAGCCATGTAAGGGTTTTCGGGCAGAAGCGGCGCGACACCGCCCAGCATCGAGTATGTGATACCTAGCACAAGCGGCGCTTTACGCGGGGCGGTGCGCAACCACGGCCAGGCAGCTGCGACAAGGATCAACGCCCGCGGGATCTGAAGTGCGAACACCGCACCGGTGGATGGTAACTGCTTGTCGGCATAGAAGTTGGCAACGTACGGCCAGACGAAGGTGCCGGCAGTCCAATAAAGTATCTCGTACGCCGCGACGATCATTGCCAACGTTCTGAGCGAGCCATCCAAGTTGACCTTAGGAGCCGATCGTGCGTGCCACTTGCCAGTTAGAGCGAGAGCAAGAGCCACCATTGCCCCAATAATCACGGCGGAGATTGCCAGCTGTATGAGGGCGTGCGGAAGTGGCATCACGGAAAACGCTACCGCCTCGATCAAAGTATTGAACTGACTAACTGTCCAGCCGAGCAGCACCAGGGCGAGCCACAGCTGCCGTCCTCCGCCCCGGGAAACGGCGGCAGCAAGCACCAGAGTTGCGAACGACAGAAGCACGTAGAGGCCGAACATCAGCGGATATATCCTCATAAGCGGGCCCTAACGTCTGCTTCCCACCCATTCCGGACATTGGCGGCTTATGTCTGTTTACGACCCAATGCGGACATTACGGTCGATATTTTCAGGCGTTCAGAACAAGAAAACGTGGCCGTTGTTGATGAGCGCGGGGGCGCGGTCGGTGTCCTTTCGCCGAAGTTGGGGACTTTCGCCACTCCCAGGTTCGCCACCGCTATGGAGCGGTATCCGCAGCAATCGCCGCTTCAAGCCGTTCGCAATGTAAGCGGATGATATCGAGTATGATCATCGCCTCTCCATCCGCCGCGCCCATGCCTCGCAATGCGCTCATCGCGGCTTCAATCGTGCTGGTTTGGGTTCGAAGCTCCGCAAGCGCGTCACCGATCTCACTCCGATATTGTCCCGTCGCCGGCAACGGAACATCGAACCGACAACTCTGTTTCCGGTTGAGCGGCCGCTGCACCAGTTCCGCCGTGCCTTCCGACCATGACCTGTGCGCTCGGTGTCACGGGATTGGGGGCGGCGCGAGGACCAGTTCTGCCGCCTGACCGGATCGTGGGCGTTCAACTGGCGGTATAGATCGAGCAAGAAGCGGAAAGGCCAAGCCGACGGAAGGAAGGCCCATGTTTAACAAGAACGAAGCAACCATCACGGAGCGGGACGCGAAGTTGGCTAAGCTCCGGGAGATCGTCCGCGAGACTGCGGGGCAGTTCGACACCATCGAGCCTCTGCTCAGGAATGAGGAAGCGCTCTTGGCATTCGCGGATCGCATCGCGAGCGCGCTTCGCGGCAGGCCCGACGCGGGGGTTCGGCTTCCACCGTCGAAAGATACCAGCGGACCCGCCTAGAACGCACACGGAGCCATTCGGGTCAGTCGGGTAGCGCAGTCTATCCGGCGGGGAGACCTCGTTCATCCTCATCCCCGATGACGGGGTAAAAGGCAGATGGCCTTATGTCCGCTTTCGCGCCCATAACGGACATTAGCCTAACCTCCGCTGGCTGGCAGATTACTGTTGAAGATGTCCGCAACTGCCTTCCAATCGCGGCCGATCTTGCGCCAGACAACTACGTATTTGCCAGTGTCGGTCTGCGTCGTGCCCGCGGGCGCAACCGTAAGAGTATACGTCCCCCGATCGAGAGCCATATCGCCAGACGACGAAATAACGATCTGCTCCGGATTGAAAGTCAGATCGAAGCCCGGCGTCTGCATCATCGATGCCCAAGTTCGCTGGATCGCCGCGCGTCCTTTGCCGATCGGCGCATTGGGTGGCATCACCGCGCCGTCCTCGGCGTAAAGTGCCGCAATGCCTGCAGCATCCTTGGCTTTCACGAGCTGAAGCCAACGATCGACATGCCCGCGGATTGCCTGCTCATCCGCCTCAATGTTGACAGCGGCGGCAGCATTCACTTCGGCGGGGTTGTTTCCGGACTTCTCACCTGCCTGACACGCGGGCAGCAGCAGCGCTGTGACAGAAAGTAACAATAGCGTTTTCGTCATGGCGACCTCCTGTTGCTCTTTCTCGCCATAGCACGGCTAACGTGCCTCGCATCAGGTCGCCAGTGTCCGCTTTCCACCCAAAGCAGACATCGAGCTATCCGCCGGTAGTCTCTTCGATCCATCGACCTACGTTTTGCTCCAGCGTATCGAGCGGAACCGGTCCCGACTTCAGCACAACGTCATGAAAGGCGCGGATGTCAAAGCGGTTTCCAAGTGCGGTTTCAGAGCGGGCCCGCAATTCTTCGATCTTGAGCTTGCCCACGGTGTACGCCGTTGCCTGTCCCGGATAGACCACGTAGCGCTCGACCTGGCTCTGGATATCTCCTTCCGTCACCGGCGTGTTGGTTTTGAACCATGCGACAGCCTGCTCCCGGCTCCAGCGCTTGTGGTGGATGCCGGTATCCACGACCAGACGTCCGGCGCGCAGAATTTCCATACTCAACCGGCCGAGATCCGAATAGGGATCGGAATAGAAACCCATGTCCTTGCCAAGCCGCTCGGCATAGAGGCCCCAGCCCTCGGTGTAGACATTGTAGGCGCCAAAGCGCCGGAACGCCGGAAGATCACCCAGCGACACTTGGAGGGCCCGCTGCAGGTGATGACCCGGCAAGCCCTCATGATAAAACAACGCCTCGACCTCGTTCTTCGACATCGCCTTCAGGTCATAGAGGTTGACGTAGTAGGTGCCTGGGCGCGAGCCATCCGGAGCGGGCAGCTGGTAGAAAGCCTTGCCCGCGGACTTCTCGCGGAAAGGCTCGACCTCCTTGACGATCATCGGGTCTTTCGGAAGCGTCGCGAAATAGCGCGGCAGCACCCGTTCCATCGCCACCTTTCGGGCCTGGACATCGGCCAGGTACGCAGCGCGGGTCGGATGGAAGAACTTCGGGTCAGTACGTGCGTGCTCGAAGAATTCCTGCAAGCTGCCGCTGAATGCGACGTTTCGCATGATGACGCGCATCTCGGCCTGGATGCGTGCGACTTCCTTTAATCCGAGCGCGTGAATCTGATCTGGGCTGAGGTTAGTCGTAGTGTGGTAGCGCAGCCGCTCTGTGTAATATTCTTTTCCGTTGGGCAGGCGCCAAACGCCATCGTCACCGCCCGCCCGGGCTTGATGCAGGCGCATGAGCGCAATTAGCCGTCTGTATCCGGGACCGACGTCGGTCAGCAGTGCTCTTCGTCCCGATTCGATAATGCGCGCCTTCGCCTCACTCGAGACAGTCAGCGCGAAGACTTTCTTCTTGAGGTCGGCAAACAAGGTCGAATCCGGACCTCGGTCGAACGGGGCTCCGGTGATGAGGTTCTGCGCGTCCTGGATCACGTAAGGATAGACCCAGCGCGGAGGTTGCACGCCGTTCGCGGCGCGCAGGCCAGCTTCCGCCATCAGCTGGTCCAGCACCGTATCGAGGCTGGCAAGGCGACTGACATAGGCTTCGGCTGAGGCAATGTCGGTGACGCGATGAAGGTTGATGAGGATGGCCGGAAACTGCGACTGTCCCCCGTTCATCTGGTCGAACAGATAGGCGCTGCGCCGATGGGAAAAGGCGCTCGCGCTCCGGGCGGCGACATTCTCAAATAGGTCGTAGGTTAACTGGTCCGCCTCCGAGAGGTTCTTCCGGTCGAAGCGCGCTCGCAATGCGGCGAGAGTCGCCTGATCAAGTGCTTGCCTGCGCTGAGCTGCTTGATCGCTGAAATCGCCCCAACGGCCGTAATCCTCATCGACAATCCCGCGGACGGTCTTCGAGATCGGAGAGAGCGCCAGTTGAGCCTCATCGTACCTTTCGAAGAACGCGGCGAGCTCAGAACTTCGCTGAGGACTGGCCTGCGCCGCGGGAGCCCTAGGTGCAGCTTGAGAAGCGGCCGAAAAGCTGGCGAGCGCAGTCGCCAAGCCGGCAACGAAACTAAGCGTCAACATGGGCCCCCGATTGATTATTGGCTTGGCGCTAAGGTTCTGCACTTGGTGGCAAATGTCTGCAATGGTCCGACTCCCGTATCGTCGGATCGAGTATCCGCTTTACCCATTGCGCACGTTAGACCGGCGGCAAAATCTCACCCAGCTTAAAGCGAGCAAGGGCGGTCGTGAAATGGCATTCGAACGTGCGCCTCCGCTGTCGGGTGTCGGTGACCGAGCCCCACACAATGATGCGGTCGGCGCGGCGCTGCTCAACATCAACGATGAACACAGAGCCATACTCTCCGGCCCGCTGCGTGCATGCCTGGATCGCCGCGGGCTCAAGGTGGGCATTGCTCGGACCCAGTGGCCCGCGGATATGCGGGGCCAGTTCTGCCGCGGCCAACGCCGCCTGAACGGCGCAGCCACTAAGTGTGGGAATCGCGAACGCAATCAGCGGTAAAAGATTTTTCCGTGTCATCCTCGAGGCTTAGCCAACTCACCGCCACTTGAGAAGCGTTCCTCAGGCGCTGCTGGGCCGAAGCCGAGCGCTGGCCAGCAAGGGCGACGCCGGCTCAACG
>CAWAQT010000003.1:0-26970 GCA_963784245.1 uncultured Alphaproteobacteria bacterium | reverse complement strand
GGGAAGAGCCAGTCGCCGGTAAACATCCGGACCCAGGACGTTCGACGAACGTCGCTGCCCAAGCTGATGTTCAATTATCGCTCGGCGCCGCTTCACATCATCGACAACGGTCACAGCGTTCAAATCAACGTCGAGCGCGGCAGCCACCTGAAGTTCGGCGACAAGCGCTACGAGCTCGTCCAGTTCCATTTCCACCACCCGAGCGAGGAACTGATCAATGGCAAGCGTTCGGAGATGGTCGTTCATCTCGTGCATCGCGATACCGCGGGCAAGCTGGCCGTTGTCGCCGTGCTGTTGCGGGCAGGCCAGCCGAACGCCACCGTAGAAACCTTGTGGAGCCACCTGCCCAAGCAGAAGGAGCGCCAGGCCGATTTCAAGCACGTTGTCATCAACCCGGCTGGGCTCCTTCCAACGGACCGCAGCTACTTCACATACATGGGATCGCTAACGACCCCGCCCTGTTCGGAGGGCGTGCGCTGGCTCATCTTGAGGTCGCCTTCTACCCTGTCGAAGCACGAGCTCGCCGTTTTCGCGAAGCTTTATCCGAACGACGCTCGTCCAGTTCAGAAGCTGAACGGTCGCCAGGTCCTCGGGACGAAGTAAGCCTCTGGAGCAATTGCTAATCGGGAATGGGTGGAAAGCAGACATTGGCGAACTGGCGCGAAGTGCGTTGCCGGTGCTACGGGGAGGACCAGCAGAAGGAGGGGCCTATGACGAAATCTTTGCTACTTTCTGCCGCAGCGCTGCTGCTATCCGCGTGCCAGGCAGGTGAGAAGCCTGCAAACGACGCCGCCGAAGTGAATAGTACCGCCGCGGTCGACCATGGCGGGGATGAGCAGGCAATCCGCGGGCAAGTCGATCGTTGGCTTCAGCTCGTGAAAGCCAAGGATGCTGCAGGGATTGCGGCACTCTACGCCGAGGACGGCGCGGTGATGCCACCCAATGCGCCGATCGGCAAAGGACGCACCGCGATCCAGCAAACATGGGCATCGATGATGCAGACGCCCGGCTTCGATCTGACCTTCGTTCCGGACCAGATCATTGTGTCATCGTCGGGTGACATGGCACTCGATCGTGGGACGTATAGGCTAGCGGTTGCGCCCAACGGTACCGCACAGACCGACACCGGCAAGTACGTGGTCGTCTGGCGGAAGATCGGCAGCGATTGGAAAGCCGCCGCGGACATCTTCAACAGTGATCTGCCAACCAGCGGAGGTTAGGGCGGCCGCGGGCGCCGCATCGTTGTTAGAGGCTCGTTCGTCATAAGTTGCGCATCGCCATCAGGACGGTGGTCTGAATGTGAACGCCGGTGGCCCGCTACTGTCGAGCCCAATGTCTGCAATGGGTCGAAAGCGGACCCTATGCTAATGTGCTCTCCAGGGCTCAGATAAGTTGACCAGGGCGGGGCATTTCCTGCTGTGATTGAGCAGATGTAGAGGCCAATGCCCGAGCGCCGAGAAAATGAGCCCTTGTGGACGCGTCGGTCATTGGATCTTGCTGACGACGCTAAGCTGCGTCCGTGCCCATTCTGTTCGGCAACGCGCTTAGTCCTATACGAATATACCTATGCGAAGCTCTTCGCCGTCGACTGCAAAGTTTGCGGCGCTCAAGGGCCCCGGCACTCTTCGCCGCGGCAGGCCCAAAGCTGCTGGAACCGGCGCGCGTCGGACTGACACCGGCAAGATGGCAATGTCCGCAATGGGTCGAAAGCTGCCACTAGCTCGCTAGCGACACGGGTGGAAAGCGGCCAGCTCGTTCCTATTTGACTATTGGGGCGGGCGAACGATGGGAGACGCGCCGATGAACATCCTGATGGTTCTCACCAGTCACGATCAGCTGGGTGACACCGGCAAGAAAACTGGGTTCTGGCTCGAAGAGTTTGCTGCCCCTTATTACGCACTGAAGGACGCGGGACAGGAGATTACGCTTGCCAGTCCCAAGGGCGGTCAACCTCCTGTGGATCCAAAGAGTGATGACCCGGATGCGCAGACGGATGCCACTCGCCGTTTCAAGGGGGATGCAAAAGCTCAAGCGCAGCTCGCATCCACTAACCGGCTGGGGTCGGTGCGATCGTCAGACTTCGACGCAGTCTTCTATCCCGGCGGCCACGGGCCGCTTTGGGACCTCGCGGAAGATGCGCAATCAAAAGCGCTAATTGAGCAAACGCTTGCCGACGGAAAGCCGGTTGCGCTCGTGTGCCATGCCCCGGCTGTGCTGAAGAACGTCAAAGCGGAAGATGGCACACCGTTCGTTGCGGGGAAGTCCGTTACTGGGTTTACGAATGACGAGGAGGAAGCTGTTGGCCTTACTAACGTCGTTCCGTTCCTGCTCGAGGACGTGCTCAAGCAGCTTGGCGCCCAGTTCAGCAAGGCAGAACCCTTCAAACCTCATGTAGTACGCGAGGGACTGCTCATCACCGGCCAGAACCCATCGTCGAGCGAGCCGGCGGCCAAGGCGTTGCTTGAGGCACTTGCCAGAGTACCAGTCAGTGCCGACGCCTGATCAGCATTAGGTCCTCCGAATGTCTGCTTTGGGTGGAAAGCAGACACTATGCGGCGGTCGAGAAGCGGCTCTCCGGGCCGCTGCAATCCGACTCAATCGGACCTCACCCCCGTGTGAGTGGAACGAAGCGAACCGGAATGATGGCTTCCTCCCTCACCCTCCCGCGCGAATCTTTTCTGATCAGCTTCAACTGCTGAGTCCTACCGGCCGCCCCCACGGGAATCACCATTCGCCCGCCGGGTTTCAGCTGATCCAGCAGCGGGGTGGGCACGTGGGGCGCTCCCGCCGTGACGATGATCCCGTCAAATGGGGCATGTTCAGGCCAGCCGGCATAGCCGTCGCCGTGCCGGACGGTGACATTGGCATAGCCGAGGTTGGGCAGCCGCCGCGCCGCTTGCCGCGCCAGCGGCTCGACGATTTCGATCGTGTAGACGTGGCGAACCAGTCTCGAAAGGAGCGCCGCCTGGTAGCCAGACCCAGTCCCGACTTCGAGCATCACATCATTTTCTTTTGGCCGGAGCAAATGGGTCATGAGCGCCACAAGCGACGGCTGCGAAATGGTCTGGTCTTCGCCAATCGACAGTGCTTCGTCTTCATATGCGAAGGAATGCTGCGACCTAGGGACGAATAGATGGCGGGGTACTTCACTGATCACGCGTATGATGCGGGGCTCGGCCCGCTCGCGAATTGGATCGGCATAGTCGCGAATGGACATGGCAAGCTGTCGGCGCGCGTCATCAAACCGCCGCTCTTCGGCAGCGACTTCAGTCTGCTTGGGCTCAGCCTGGCAGTTTGCCGAAACCGTCATCAATGCAAGGGTGAGTAGCGCCTGCACGGGGCTCATGTCTGTCGGTTCCGAGATGAACTAGCGACAGCACCAACGCACCGCACAGCAAAAGGCAGCGTACGCGACATCACCCTTCGAGGATGAGCTCATCTGAACAGCCCACCACTGCCGGAACGCATCGCCGCGAGGTCCGTTGCGCCGGAGCGGCAACTCTTGTGAACCGCGGGTTCGGGAGCCTGACGCTCATGTTGCAATGGCCGTGAACGACGGTTCCGCGCCGGGCCTGACCGGAACTGCGACGCAGGCGTCGATGGGCGCTCCTCGACCAACGCTCAAGGTCCGGGACGTGCTCGCCATTACTGTCGGGATCGTTGTCGGCGCCGGCATTTTCCGGACGCCGGCCCTGGTCGCGGCCGAAGCCGGGAGCGAGGCTGCCATGCTCCTCGCCTGGACCGCCGGCGGGCTGCTGTCGATAATCGGTGCGCTTTGCTACGCTGAGCTCGCGTCGACCTATCCCAGCATGGGTGGCGACTATCATTTCCTCCACCGCGCTTACGGTCCCAGAGTTGCCTTTCTCTATGGCTGGGCGCGGCTCGCGGTCATCCAGACCGGCTCAATCGCCCTCCTCGCCTATGTGTTCGGCGACTATCTCACGGCGGTTTTCCCGATCGGGGGGCATTCGTCGGCCATCTACGCCGCCGCTGCGGTGATCCTGATCGGAGCGATCAACTGGCTTGGCATCCGTCAAGGAGCGCTCGCACAGCGCTGGCTCACCGTGGCGGAGGTCGGCGGGCTCCTGCTGATCGTGATTGCCGGACTGGTGCTCGCTCCCGCGGCCCAGCCGTCCGCGCCTCCGCAGCACGAAGGCGCGATCGGGCTGACGATGGTGTTCGTGCTGCTTACCTACGGAGGCTGGAGCGAAACCGTCTATGTCTCCGCCGAGCTCAAGGACGGACCACGCCGCCTGGGGCGAATCATGGTGGGGGGCCTAGCTCTCGTCACCTTACTGTACCTGCTCGCCAACCTCGCGTTCCTTCGCGCGCTGGGGCTCGCCGGAATGGCGGCATCGGATGCCGTCGCCGCCGAGGTCATGCGCCGGGCAACCGGGGAATCCGGGGCAGTCGTGATCAGCGTGCTCGTGTCAATCGCCGCCCTGACTTCGGCCAATGCTACCGTGATCACCGGGGCGCGGACAAACTGCGCGCTCGGCCGCAGCTTTCCGGCTTTGCGATGGCTCGGCTTCTGGGACACCGACCGGGACACGCCCGGGAATGCTGTGATTGCGCAGAGCGCCGTGGCGTTGCTGCTGGTGATCGCCGGCGCATTCGCTCGTGACGGGTTCCAGCTCGTCGTCGAATATACCGCCCCGGTCTTCTGGCTCTTCATGCTTCTGATTGGCCTCTCCCTGTTCATTCTTCGCGTCCACGACCCTGCGGCCGATCGTCCGGTGCGGGTGCCGCTGTTTCCGCTGCTACCGGCGATCTTCTGCCTGACCAACGCGTATCTGCTCTATTCTAGTCTGGCCTACACTGGCGTTGGCGCTATCGCCGGGGTCGCGGTGCTCGCAACCGGCCTGCTGCTGCTGCTGTTTCTTCGCCCCATGCCAACGAAGGAGACGGCCCCATGAAGCTCATCATCTTCGCAGCTGCGTTTGCTGATTACTGACGCCGGTGACGTGGCCTCGGCTCGCGGTTGTCGTCGCGTCCGCGCATGATGTCGATGCAGCGTTCCCTACGCCGCAGCTCCGGCACTGCTTGCCTTCCGAATCCACGGCATGAGCGAGGTCCAGCCCAGCTCTTCGATCAACTGGATGCCGACGACTGTGTCCTTCCGCCACATGACCTCGCCGGACGGGACGTTGAGGCCCTCGATTTGAATGGACACGTAGGTACCTCTTGGCGGCAGTCCGCCGGCTTCCACCTGCATTCCCCGCGCCGAGATGTTGCGCAGGACCGCGTCGCAGACGCTCGCACCCCATTTCACGCGAACACCGCAGCGCAGCTCGACGCGCGGCATGCTGCGCCGATCAGTCGGCTGGCTGATAAGCGTCCGGTTGATGAGAGCGAGGACGTCGATCGGCTGCTTGAAGCGGACACCAGCTTCGCCGCCGGCAACCCACTCCACCGTCGCCGCGGCCCGCTGCCCGGTGACCAGTTCGAGCGCTAGCTCCTCGCCTTCCGGCGTGGCGATCTCACCAGTCAGGGTTGCGCCGAGCGGTGATACGCTCCGGATTGTGCATGCGCGCTGCTCCCCTGCATCGATGATGAGAGCCCTGTCGAACCGCCCCGCCCCAGCCGGCGCCGCCGAACTCCCCTCGGCCCATGGCAGGCGGTGCTCCATGACGAAGCTGGTCAGCGACAAGGATCGAGCCATGTTGCGCGAGGGTGGCGGGCGAAGCCTAAGGAGTTGCTAATGTCCGCAATGGGTGGAAAGCAGACACTAGCCACTTTGCAGGTCCCATTGTCATTGCCATGACGCCGATAGTCCGATGCTGAGCGTCCGCGAATCATTGCCGACGAACTTCCAGCGATCTGAATTGATATAGTTGACCCTGACTCCCAGGGAACGCGAGACCGGGAAGCCGGCGCTAACTGCCCAGCTGGTGTCTTTCTTGCGGTCGTCGTTGCTGACGCCATTGATTTCGGTCTGGCCGCCGACGCCGACGCCAGCGCTCACGGAAGCCCAAATGCCGGACTTGAACGTATAGATGGCCGTGCCATCGAGCGTGTAGAACGGGTCCTGCGCAAGCCGGTTGTCGTTAAAGAACGACTCATTATCGGTGTAAATCCACGCCATGCCTGTGATTTCGAAGAGCCAGCTGTGGCGTCGATGCTGCACGCCCAACTGCGGCCGGATCATGAACCGGTTGTTGCCGAGGTTGATCAGCTTGTCGTCGAAATATTCCCCGGTTGGCACCTGCACCAAGAGCGCCGCACCGACGATCGTCTCAGTCTCGTTTGCTGCGCGGTAGGCCGCATACTCCTTCCCGGTCAGCGGCGGCGCGCCGATCAGATTAATCGCCAGCCGCGCGACCGTATCGGCCAAGCCGTCGCGCTCTACCGACGTTGGAACTCCATTGACGAGGCCATCCCAACGGCCGACTTGCCAAGCCTGCCTGACCTCGATGCGCGCCGATTTGCCGAATAGCTCGAAACTTCGGACATAGCCGACGACCGCAGTGTCCACCTCTACTGTTGCGTCTTCGATGCCAAGCGTCGGATCAAAGGCAATGTCACCCTTGGTGTGCGCATAGGTGAGACTGGCAAAATTCTGTCCTATCGGCAGTTGGCTCCAGCGGCGCGGCTCTAGCTCCTGCGCGAACGCCGGTGGACAGCAGAGCAGTGACGCTGCTCCCCAAAGAATGGCAATGAAGCCGATGTGACGCGGGGCTCTCGACAGTCCCTTCAAGATTTACGCCACCCTCTCAACGGTCCTGTGCGTGCTGTGGAACTCGAGCGCGCTGCCCGTCTTCATTACCGCCTTCTTCTGGAGCGGGATTCCGCACTTGGCGACAAAAGCTCTGAAATGAGCGCCGAGCTGGAAGGCTTCTTCGGGAGTCCCTTTCGTCGAGATTTCAAAAATGCGTGACCCGTCCGGATAGAGCCAAAGCTCGACAACGACCGGCCTATCAAAGCCCTTCGGGTGCTGTTTGAGGCGCAGGAGAAATGTCGGACCGAGCGGAACAAGCTGCTTCATCGTCAGGCCGGACGGTGCGTGAGCCGTGAAAAAGTCACGCTGCCTGCGGGAGAATATCGATCGCAGCGGCGTCTTGCCATCGCTCACGTCGAGCACTTCCTGGGCAGTGCAGCGACCCTTCGCGGACGCAGAACAAACATATCCGCCGGGATTTACGTCGACTTCGATCTTGAAGGTCTCATCCCGGCGAAGGTCGGCTTCGAGCAGGGCCGGGTCCACGGGCCGAAGCTTGATGACGGTGTCCCCCCTGTCTCCCGGACTCCGTCTTGCACGGACGATCAGCCCCGCCTTGTTGAGCGCCAGGTCGGGCGTGTCGAAGAAATAGGTCTGTCGCGGCTCCGCCTGCACGGGGTCGAAGCCAAGGGCCTTGATCGCGCCACGGTGGGTGTCGGGCACCATGACTTTCAGCTCGACGCTGTTCGAGCCTTTGAGAAGATCGAGCACCTTGATCAAATCATCGGTCGACAGACGCTTCGCGACGAGAGTTGCCATCGTCTTTTTCCTGCTATCCGGGCCGCAAAAGGCCAATCTGGCGCATCGCGATTCTGGCGTTGCTCCTTCGTCCTGCCAGCGCACAATCGGGAATTGTCCCACCAAACGGTCGGGACCGTCGTTACGTGCCGAGAAGGTCGATTCAGCCGGACACTTTATGGCAGCTTTGAGTCGAAAGCGGACGTTAGCCGAATGTCCGGAATGGGTGGAAAGCCGACATGGACACTCTCCAGTCGAGGTCAAGTCGAAGGCTAACCGTCGACCGTTCCGCCGCAGGTGCCCGCGCGGCCGGCCAAATCAAACTCGCCGCGGTCAAAAGCTTCGCGCAATTTGAACTTCTGGATCTTGCCTGAGCCGGTAAGCGGCCAATCGTTGACCCAAATCCAATGGGCAGGCGTCTTTTGCGGTGACAGGCGTTCGCGGACGAAGGCTTTAAGCGACGTCATTATCCGGCATCGCCTTGGAATTGCAGCGCATGAAGCAGGCAACCTGCTCCCCCCAGACTTCGTCGGCGACGCCAATCACCGCGACTTCGGCAATGGCGGGATGCTCGAGCATCGCGTTCTCGATCTCCGCGGGAAACAGATTCTCGCCGCCGCGGATGATCATGTCCTTCACGCGGCCGGTGATCCTGACATAGCCCCGCGCATCCATCCGCCCAAGGTCGCCGGTGTGGAGCCAGCCCTCGGCGTCGATGGCGGCGGCGGTCGCTTCGGGATTGTCGTTATATTCGGTCATGACGAGATAGCCGCGGCAACAAATCTCGCCCTGCTCCCCGACTGCCACGACTGAGTTGGTGCCCGGATCGCGGATGGAAACGTCGACATGTGCCGCGGGCTGGCCGATCGTTCCGGTCAAATCCTCCAGGCAATCCTCGTACCAGGCCTGAGTAATGACCGGCGATGCCTCGGTTTGCCCGTAAACGATCTGGATCGGCGCACCGAAAGCAGCGGACGCCTTCTTGCATAGTTCCGGCGCAACCATCGCGCCGCCAGACATGATGCGCTGCATCGAAGAAACGTCGCGCCCCGACTTCTCCACTTCGTCGATTAGCGCGACCAGCATCGTCGGCACGCCGAGGATGAAGTCAGTCCGTTCCCGCTCGATCACTCGAACGATCGTCGCCGGGTCGAACATAGGCGCCAGGAGGATTGTCGCGCCGAGCCCAAGTCCGCCGAGCACGAGGATTGCGCATCCGGTTGTGTGAAACAGCGGCATCTGATGGACGAACGACGAATTGGCGGTCACGCCGCCGCGAGTCATGACATCGATGCCATTGCGCACGAGGCCATGGTGATGGAGCAAAGCGCCCTTGGGAAAGCCGGTGGTGCCCGACGTGTACTGGATTTGCGCCGGATCGGACGGCTTGGGCGAGCGTTCGGCGCCGTCATCCTCGCCGGCAAACAGCGCCACATGATCCGTCAGCAGGATGCGGTGGCGGATGGCCGGAATTTCGTCGCACGCCGCGTCCGCGATTTCCTTCATCGGGTTGCCGCGGAAATCGGTCACGTAATAGAGCGCCTCGGACCGCGACTGCTCGAGAACATATTTGAGCTCGCGCTTCTGGTACGCCGGGTTGACCGTCACCAGCGTTACGCCCGCAAGACCGCAGGCTACTTCCAGCAACACCCATTCGGGCACGTTGTTCGCGTAAATCGCGACACGCGCACCTTCGGCATGCCGGCTTGCAAGCGCCCGCGCCAGGCGCCGTGCGTCGGTGAATAGCTCGTCGTAGGTCCAGGTCCGGCCGATCTCGCCGTCATAACCAAGCTCCTTCAGGGCCGGGCGATCGGGCGCGCTATCCGCCGACCGGCGCAGCATTTCGCCAATCGTGACCGGCTCGGGTTCAGGGCCGCCCTGGGCCGGGAAATAGGATTGGGTCAGCGTCGCGTTGTACATTCGGCCTCTCACGGCTCGTGTCGGGCACTGCCCGTTTCGATGATTTGATCACAATCTCCGGCATCGTCCTCCTGGATTAATTGGAGCGATGTCAGGCACTTTTTTCGTAGCGTGCGAAGTCGCGAGGCGTAAATGCACGCTCTCAGCCAAAAGCGGGTAATGGCCCAAATCCGATAATAGCTGACGCTTCAGAAGAAACCGCGTCCACCAATATCACTAACTCTTCCCCATTAATTCGGGGAGGGATTGAGAGTGATTTATCGTAAGTATTTGCTCGCGTTCACGAGCGCGGCATCAATGGCCATAGGGCTCTGTGCGTCACCAGCATCAGCACAGAATCAGGTCGCGCAGGCGGCAGATAAAAGCGCGGAAGCGGCGGCGTCCGCGGCGACTGCTGCGGCCCAGGACACGGTCGCTCCGGCCTCAAACGGCGATGATACTGAAATCGTCATCACTGCTCAGAAGCGCAGTGAGAACGTCCAGGACGTGCCGATCTCGGTCGCGGCTTTCTCGGGCGACACGCTCGAACGGTCGAACGTCACCGACATCCAGCAACTTGGGAAAGTCGCCTCGAACTATCAGGCGACTAAGGGTCTCCAATCCTCGTTCCTGCGCGTCAACATTCGCGGTATCGGCGCAATCGGCAACACGACCATCGAGCCCAGCGTCGCCATCTTCGTCGACGGTGCGTACGTGCCGCGCGCGGGTGCAATGGTCAGCTCGATGCTCGACATTGAAAGCGTCGAAATCCTGCGCGGGCCTCAGGGCACATTGTTCGGCCGTAACGCCAGCGTCGGCGCGCTTTCGCTTCACTCCGCCCTGCCGCGCTACGACTTCTCCGGTCAGGTCACTGGCGAGGTCGGCAATGGCGACCGCTACAAGGTCAATGGCTACGTCAACGTGCCGGTTAGCGACAATGCGGCCTTCCGGTTCGCGGCCCAGAAGCAGTGGTTCGGCGGCTACTGGCACAATGATCTCGACGGAAAGCAGTATGGCGGCACCGACGATACGGTGCTCCGCGGAAGCTTCCGCGCTGAAACCGGACCCCTCGAGTGGGTACTTCCGAGCCGATTATTCGAAGGTCAAAGGTGGCGGCGTCACCAACCTCGACTTCGACGCGGACTCCGTCACGCCAGCGCGGCTCGCCGTCCTGAATGCCATCCTCGGCGGTCTTCCGGATACGGACCTTAATGACCGGACGTTCAACCAGCTCGTCACCGCGGATCTCGACGACAAGCAGTGGGGCCTCAACAGCACCTTGTCCTGGGACGTCGGCGGCGGTTCGACGGTCCGGCTGATCAATTCCTACCGCGACTGGAAGAACGAGCAGCTCGACGGCGACGTCGTCTTCTCGCCGGCACCAGTCATTTCGCGCTCGGGCAATTTTGCTTCGAAGAGCCAGAACCACGAACTGCAGTTCATCTCACCGGGGAAGACCTGGCTCGACGGCCGTTTCGACATGGTCGCCGGGCTGTACTACTTCCGTGAGAAGTACGCCCTTGGCGAGAACTTCCACCAGAACACACAGTACTGCAACGTGGCATTCCCGCCAGTTTCACCGATGTTCATCGCACTTCGGAACGGCTGCAACGCTTTCCTTGCGGCCAATGGCGGGCAGAAGCAGAACGCAACCGATCAGAACGTCACACAGACGGTCGACAGCTACGCCGCGTACGCGCAGGGCAACATTCACCTCACTGACCAGTTCTACGCGACCCTCGGTGGGCGCTACACCAAGGACAAGAAGGACGGGACCTACGAGCAGACGGTCACCAATCCGTTCATCGGCGCCGGCATCTTCCGCGCTCCCGAAGCCCTCACCTTCCCGGGCGTCAACGACAGTCGGTTCACCTATCGCCTTGGCCTCAATTACGAGCCGACAGAGGACCATCTGATCTTCGCGAGCTATTCGACCGGCTACAAGTCGGGCGGGTACAACAGCGGTGGCGGAAGCGCGTCGCTCTCGAGGTTTGATGCGCAGGGCAACCTGATCTCCACCAGGCGCATCTTCGATCGCGAGACAGTCCAGGACTGGGAGCTCGGCGCAAAGACCAGCTGGCTCGACCGCAAGCTGACGGCGAACTTGACCTTCTACCGGATGGATATCAGCGGCTATCAGGATCGCGCCTTCGATGGGGTCAGCTTCACGGTCCTCAACGCCGGCAAGCTGCGCCAGCAGGGCTTCGAGTTCGACGGCGTGGCCAAGCCGATCCGCGGCCTCAGCCTCTTCGGAAGCGTGGCCTACCTGGATTCCAGTTTCCTCAACTATCCGAACGCGCCCGGCCTGCCGGGATGTGCGCCGAACGCCGCCGGCGTAGTTCCCGCCGTTTGTACGGCCGCCGGACTTGGAGGAACCCAGGACCTCGAGGGCAAGCCGGCTGCGAACTCGCCGAAGTGGAGCGGCCGGCTCGGGTTCGACTGGGCCGGAGATGTCGGCACGGGCGGCCTGACGTACAATCTGACGTCGAACCTGTCGTTCTTCTCGAAGCAATATGAGGGGATCATCACCGACGCGAACCCGCAGACGATCGAGGACGCTTACGCCGTGCTCGGGGCGCGCGCCTCGCTCAATGGCCCGGACGATCGGTGGACCGTCTCAGTGTTCGGCAACAACCTGCTCGACAAGCAGTACGGGCTCGCCAACCTTTATCAGCCGCTCGATGCTTCGCTCGGGGTGAGAAACAGTGTCTTCCCGGGCAGTACTGCCGTCCGCCGGCTTCATGCGGATCCGCGGACGTACGGAGCTTCCGCGACGTTCCGCTTCTAGATCTCGTTAGGGGAGGGGCAGAGGCCTCGGTGCACATCGTGCGCCGGGGCCTTTGTTCTTTCCAGCGATAGAGCGAGTTGGGTGGTCTAGACCCAGCCTACGACAATTGCGACCAGCGCAACGGCGGCAATGAAGGCTGTCTGGAGGATCATCAGGATTACCGGCCGCCAGCCTGCGGCGGCAATGTCGGCGAAGCGAGTCTTCATGCCCAGTGCAGCAATCGCGCTGATCAGGCAGAAACGGGAGGCGCCGTTGCCCGTGTCCCCCAGCCACGAAGGGAGGGGCACGAGGCTATTGAGGATAACGAGCCCAGCAAACGCCATGGCGAACCACGGCAGGAGCGGCGGTCGCTCATGTGCTGGTATGTCGGCAGAACGCGTTAGAAAGCCGACTGCAAGGATCACGGGCAAAAGCATCGCCACGCGCGCGAGCTTTACGATGGTGGCGCTGTCGCCAGCTTCGGGTGAAATGGCATAGCCGGCGGCCACAACTTGCGCGACATCGTGGATTGTCGCTCCGATGAAGATGCCCGCGTGTTGGCCGTCCAGCCCGAGAAGGCGGCAAATCGCAGGATAGAGCAGCATCGCGACGGTAGACAGCGTGGACACGCCAACGACGGTGAAGAGCGTTGCCCGTTCCTTGTGCGGGTGATTGGGAAGCGCAGCCGATAGGGCCATTGCGGCGGAGGCGCCGCAGATCGCAGTGGCGCCGCCCGACAGGACGCCGAAGCGCGGATCGAAACCCATCCAGCGTGCCGCCACCACGGAAGCGCCGATCGTCAGCGCGATAGCGGCGAAGACCAGCAGCAGAGGGCTCCAGCCGAGCGCAGCAACGTCACCCAGCGTGACCTTTAGGCCGAGAAGCGCGACGCCGAGCCTCAATACGGACTTGGACGTGAACGCAATTCCGGGATTGCAGCGTTCGACATTGCCGAGAAAGTTCACGGCAATGCCGATCAGGAGCGCGAACAACATGATCGGCCCGCCCGTCAGGCTGGCGGCAAGGCCGGCGACTGTGGCGATCAGGATCGACGCCAGCAGTCCGGGCCCGACGCCGGCCAGCGCCGTGACAGCTTTAGCTTGCAGGTCCCTCATGCCGGCTGGGTAGCTGTCTCAGTTTCTAAGCTGCGGGCGCCGATGAGGAAGACTACGGCCGCACACATGCTGGCGAGCGGCAACCACTGAAGCGCACCAAGCAGGCCAATTCTGTCTGCCAGCCAGCCGGTGACGATCGGCCCAGGCGCTTGGCCGATGGCGTTGTTCGCGAGGGACAGGATGGCAAAGGCCGTTCCGTGGAGCGCCGCGGGAGTCAGGTTCGCGACCATCGCCCCCGCCGGCCCGGCCGTGGCCGCAGCAAGGAACATTGCTGCACCAAGCAATAGGAGCTGGGGAACGCCGGGGCCGAACCAAAGGGCAGCCGAGAGCAAGAGTGCGCAGCCGACGCAATATAATGCGCTGAGCATGGCGCGGCGGGCCGTGCCGTGCACAACCCTGTCGCTGATCATTCCGCAAATGACCATCCCGACCCCGCCAATGGCGAGGAACAGTCCTGCACGGGACGCCGCGTCCTTGAGCGGCAGATCATAGTAACGCACGAAATAGGTAGGCAGCCAGGCGGGCAGTGCTCCAGCAATGAACAGTTGCAGTCCGCTGCCGACATAAGCGCATTTGAGCCTTCGGCCGGCAAAGAGCGCGCGGAAGCTCGGGCGCGCCATTTGGTCGTGCTCGCTGTTACGCTCTTTAGACAGGCGCGATTCGCGCACCAGCCACGGGTAGGCGATGGCAAGCACAAGGCCGCCGATGCCGATCGCAAGGAAGGCCATGCGCCAGCCGTGGGCGGCCGCCACGGCGCCTCCGACGGCGACGCCCAGAACCTGGCCCGACAAGTCCGCCGGCCATGAAGGCTCCGGTCAGTGTTGCCCGCAAATGCTTCGGGAAGACGCTGAGGATAACGGCGATGCCGACGCTGCCATAGGCTGCCTCGCCCACTCCGACGAGGACCCGCGCAGCCAGCATCTGCTCATAGTTTCTCGCAAGCCCGCAGAGCGCGGTGGCGATACTCCAGAGCACCGCCATCACTGCGATGCTCTTCACCCGCCCGACCCGATCGGCGAGGAGCGAGATCGGGCAGGTCAGAAGGCCGACCATCAGCGCGACGATGCCCGACAGAAGGCCGAGTTGCCCGTCCGACAGGCTCCATTCCGCCTTGAGAAGCGGGAACACGGCGTTCAGCACCTGCCGTGCCATGAAGTCGGAAATCAGCAGTCCGAAGGTGAGCGCGAACACAAGCCAGGCGTAGGCCGGTATGCGCGGTCGGCTGACCGCATTACCGCTCACTCGCGCGCCTTGATCACTCAAAGCGAGCATTAGCGCTCTAGCTGCTCGAGGAATTCCACGAGCAATTCGTTGACTTGATCAGGGCGTTCTTCCGCCGCGCTATGGCCCACGCCGGGCAGCAGCACCTTCTTCCACAGTCCGGGCAGATAGGCTGTCGAGCCGGTCATAGAGAGCGCGGATTTCGATCGGTTCGAGGGAAGGGTCGGCAGCGCCGCCGATGAACATGCTCGGCTGGCGGACCACCGCGCCGTCCAGGAACGACGTGATTTCCCAGTTCCGGTCGCGGCAGCGATAGTAGTTCAGGGCACCGGTAAATCCCGTGCGCGTATATTCATCGACGTAATAGTCGATCGCCCGGGCGCTCAACCATGACGGGAATTCCTTCGGCTCGGTGAAGGCGTTGAGAATGGGCTCACCAGGCTCGATGAACAGGCGCCAGCGCTCTTCGCCGGTCGCGTCACCTGAGATGGAGTAATAGACGCTTCGCAACGTCTTGCGCGGATCGGCTGGCCAGCTCTCGATCCGGCTTGCCGACCTGCTGGAAGTACAGGTGGTGGTACACCCTGCCCTTCGCCATTTCCCGCAAGGCGACGGTCGGTTTGACCTTTCCGCGCGGCGGCACCGGAGTGTTGAGCATCACCAGGGCGCGGAACAGATCCGGCCTCATCATGGCCGCCGCTCTGAGCCACCCATGCGCCCAGGTCGTGACCGACGATCACCGCGGACGTTTCACCCAAGGCCGCCATCAGGCCAACCATGTCGCCGACTGACTGGCTGATGTCGTAGGCTTCGATGGACATCTGGCCGATCGGTTTGCCCAAATCCCCGTTGATCGGGGACGACGACGCGATAGCCGGCCTCGGCCAAGGCCGGGATCTGGCGCCGCCACATGTACCAGAGGTAAGGAAAGCCATGCAGCAGGATGACGAGCGGGCCCTGCCCCTCGTCGATGTAATGCATGCGGATACCGTTTACTTCGGCGAAGCAGTGATTGAACGCGCCGGGGTCGTCGGCATCCACTTGCCCCAAGTGCGGCGCGCGGCTGATCGACATGCATCGCAGCGCTCGGGTCCATTTTCTGCTCGTCCTTCAAAGTTCGTAAGCCTCAAGGATAGCCCTGACGGCCTGCGCCAGCTAAGCTTCCCGGGATATAATCTTGTGAAATTGGGACAGGCGACGGCGCATGCATGCCCTGACGCGAAGTGCCAGCCTTACCGACTATGAAGAGGTTGCCCGTTCAGTGGGGCTCGATCCGTTTCGCATGCTGCGGATGGCCAAGCTGCCGGCCAGCGTCCTCGACGATCCGAACATGATGATCAGATGCCAGTTCGGTCGGGTGGCTGCTGGAGGAGTCCGCCCGCCTGTCAGGCCAGGAGGCATTCGGGCTGTTGCTCGCGGAAAGGAGAAGCCTGGCCAATTTCGGCATGCTGGCGCTGGTGATCCGGGAAGAGCCAACGCTTCGCGCAGCACTGCAATCCTGCATCCGTTACATGCGGCTGCACAACGCCGGCGTGCAAGCGCGGCTTGATGATGAAGGCGATGTCGCGCTGCTGCATGTGGGCGTGGATATGCAGCGCCATGGCGTCTGGCGCCAGGCCGTCGAAATGTCGACCGGCATCGGCATTGCGCGACGCTGCAAGTGCTGAGCGGCGACACCTTCCGGCCGGTAAGGATCACGTTCACCCACGAGCAGCCCGCCAGCCTTGAAGTGCACCGCCGCGTGCTGGGAACAGCGATCGAGTTTTCACAGGAATGCAATGCCATGGTCTGTCGCAGCAGCGACCTGGACATGCCGATCCCGGCTGCAGACCCGGCGCTGAATCGCGAGGTCAAACGATTGCTGGACGTGCAGCTGGCCAACCTCCGCGACGAGCCGGCGCAGCAGGCGCGCCAGATCGTCAGGATGCTGCTGCCAAGCGGACTTTGTTCGGTCGATCGGGTCGCCCAGCATCTCGGCATGCATCGACGCACGCTCAACCGGCAGCTGGCGACCGAGGGTGAGAGCGTCACGACGATCATCAATGCCGTGCGTGCCGAACTCGCCGAGGAGTATTTGGCCAACAGCAAACGCAGGTTGTACGAGGTCGCCGACCTCCTCGGCTTCTCCTCTGCCGGTGACTTTTCCCGCTGGTTCCGCAGTCAATATGGCAAGACCCCATCGGATTGGGCCGCCCACTACCGGGAGAGCCAAGCGCGCCTGACGCGGCCTCCTACGACATCCTCGTCCCAATTTGCGAAGAAATTGTCCCGCCACCCAAACGGGTTCGCGGCCTCAAGTCTTACAATCGAGCCCGTCGACCGTTCGCGGCCGGAGCACTGCTGCACCGCCGCACGAGCACAGATTGGAAGCTATCAATGACTACAACCGGCGTAACCCAAGACACTGCTCCGCAAGCCGGGGCCATGGCGCCGGCCATTGTCCGGCCATCGGTGCGCCAGCATTCGATCAAGGTAGAGCTTTGCACGCCCGCCATCGGCGCCGAGCTCAGCAACATCAGCCTGGCGGATGCCGCTCTGGATCCTGATGTCATTGCCGAAATCCGGGCGCTGTGGCTGAAGCACAAGGTCCTGTTCTTCCGCGACCAGGATATCTCGCCGATGGAGCAGCAGAACTTCGCCGCGCAATTCGCCGAGCTGGAAGCCCATCCGCTGGCTCCGAGCCATCCGGAGGCGGACAAGCTGCTGATGCTGTACCGCAACCTCGACCCGAACAAGCCGAAGAACTTCGTCGAAAAGGCCAGCCGCGAAAACCTCTGGCATGCCGATGTCACCTACAAGAAGGCGCCGCCCCGCGGAGCGGTCTTGCGCCGCGAGCTGGGCCCGGAAACCGGCGGGGACACCATGTGGTCCAACATGGTCATGGCCTATGAAAACCTGCCCGACGCCATCAAGCAGCGGATCGATGGCCTGTACGCAAAGCACAGTGCCGAGCACGTCTTTGGCGCCCAGATGCCGATCGAAGAGCGCCACGCGATGGCGGCGAAGAACCCCGCCGCCGAGCACCCGGTCGTGCTCACCCATCCCGAGACGGGCGAAAAGGTCCTGTTCGTCAACTCGGCGTTCACGACCCACTTCTCGAATTTCTTCAACTTCGAGGACATCCGGTACGGCCAGGACTTCATGCCGGAAGCTCATCATCTGATGAACTATCTGACCTCGCAGGCCGCGATCCCGGAATATCAGGTGCGCCTGAAGTGGCGGAACAACACGGTCGCCATGTGGGACAATCTGCAGGTCCAGCATTACGCGGTGGCCGACTACGGCAATGCGCCAAGGAAGATGCTTCGCGCCACCCTCGCCGGCACGCCGCTCGCCTGAGCCGAACGGTTCCTTCCGGCCAATTCCACCAACGGAGATAGATATGCTCTACAAACACGTCGACACGGCAGTCATCGATGGCGAATCCCTGCCTTGGGTACCGTTCACGCCCTATGCCGAAAACGTCCTGCTGAAATACTTCAAGCTCGACCCGATCCGCGGCGAATGGATCGTCATGATGAAGGCGCCGCTCGACATGCAGCTGCCCAGGCACCACCACACCGGCACGGTCATGGTCTACACGATCGAAGGCCAGTGGAAGTACAAGGAGCACGACTGGGTCGCGACGCCCGGCAGCATCGTCTACGAGACCGCCGCATCGACCCACACGCCTGAAGTCGTCACCGCGGAAGGCGAAGACGGATATGCGGTCATGCTGGTCCAGATGACCGGCGATCTCCTGTTCCTCGACGAGAATGACAACATCATCGCGTCCGAAAACTGGAAGACCGGCCTCAAGCGCTACCTTGCCTATTGCGAGCAGCACGGCATCGAGCCGAAGGACCTGACGTCATTCAACTGAGCTTGCTCACTACGCCCGGACCGCAAGGACGAGTGGAAGCAATGGAGCTGGTTCGCGCCTGCTCGCTGACCGGCTACTTCGTCGTGGCCGAGCAGCTGGGCCTCGATGTCACGCCATTGCTTCGGCGCGTCGGCCTGACGCGGTCGATGATGAGCAATCCCGAACAAATGCTGCCGGCGCGCTCGGTCGTCCAGTTGCTGGAAGACAGCGCTTCGGCCTCGGGCTGCGTCACCTTCGGCCTCAGGATGGCGGCGGAACGTCGGGTTTCCGACATCGGCATAGTAAGCCTACTGCTCGTCCACCAGCCGACTTTGCGCGGCTCGCTCGAAGTGCTTGGCGAATTCAGAAACCGTCTAAACTCCCATCTCTCTCTTCAGATCGAAGAGCAGGGCGAAACGGTCTTTTTGCGTCAACATTTCGCGCTCAATCCGCCTATTTTTTCGCGCCAGGTCAACGACGCCGCGCTTGGCGTGCACTACAAACTGTGCCGTACAATTATGGGGGACGAGTGGCGCCCGCAGAGTGTTTGCCTGAACTACGAGCGGCCAGCGCCCCCCCACCGTGCGATCTATGACCGACTCTTTGATTGCCCCGTCCAGTTTGGGTCGGATTTCGACGGGATTATCGTCGACGCGAGCGACATGTCGCGTCAGCTTCCACGGTGGGAGGCCGCACTTGCTGGCCACGCGCGTGATCTTGTCAGGGCAACAATTGACCCGGGCGAACGGACTACGGCTGACGAAGTCGAGCAATCGATCCGGCTGATCATGCCTTCGGGGCGAGCGACCTTTGGCGGGGTAGCCGATGCGCTGGGGATGAGTGTACGGACCCTCCAGCGGCGCCTGGATCGCGAAGGAACGAGCTTCGGCAACCTTCTCGATCGTGTTCGGGCCCAGCAGGTGAGTCAGCATCTTGCTAACCGCCGGCTACGGCTGACCGATGTTTCCCACTTGCTTGGCTATTCAAATCTCGCATCGTTCAGCTCCTGGTATCGGACCCGGTTTCACGAAACGCCCACCGCCGCTCGTCGGCGACTGCAGCTAGGAGGCTCATGCGCGTCGGGTCAGGAGCGAATATTCGCCTTACGTCCCGGTTCGGGTGGAGGCGGACACTGCCTAATGGCAGGAATGGGGCGGCGAGAGCCGCGTTCATAGCGCGCCAAGGCCAAGTCGCGGCCGGCGCTCCAGCAGGCATACCGAACAGCTCGTAAACCTTTTCGGACCAAGTCAGCTTGTCACGAGATGGCCGCTTCTGATGTCCGGAATGGGTCGAAAGCAGACACTAGCGTCAGCCGGCTAATCGCGGTCTTCATCGCGCAGTTTTTGTCGATGTGGCGATCGTCTGGCGAACAGGTCCGCCAGTTCGCGCAGGTCAATGCCATATCTCTGCTCGAACGCGAGCTCTCCCACCTGGTGCTGCTCGATATGGTGGTCACGGCAGAGGCTGATCGACCAGCGATCCGATGGCTTCAGCGAGACGCCCCCATCGGTGTCGCGGCGGACATGAGCGCACTCGATCGGGCGCCGGAGGCAGCCCGGAACGCAGCACTGATGGCGGCGCACCCAGGCACGGTGAGCCGGGCACTCGCGGCCGCTCGGCTCGCGGGACTTCTCGCGCTCAAGCCGGTTCGGGAGTTGGGCTCGTGACATCGTCGGTTTGCTTCCGTGGGCGTGATCGTGCCGGTTTGCTCGAGCGCCGCGCCTTGAGTTTGGCGCATCCTTCGCCATCTGGTCGTTCCGCGGCTGCCTCGCGCTCTCGGACTGGTCTTGCGGGGCTCGGAGCGAGTGGCTCAGTGCGCACAGCTTCCTTCTCGCAATCGGCGCATTGCTCGCCATCTGCGCTGCCCTTCGGAGATGGCGCATCGCTCGCCATTCAGTGGCCGCAGTTCGCTTGGCGAAGGCTGCGCCAATTTGCGCATAGAGGTCCGGCTTCTCGCGGCTGATCGCCTTGAGCAGCGGCCGCTGCCGTTCGCTGCATCCGCTCGAGCGCCTCGGTCGTCGCGCAACTCTCGACGATGTCGACGATGCCGCTGGTCCACATTGCCCAGCCTTCGACCGGCTCGCGCTGGTGGGAGCGACCGCGCTTCAGCCGGTGGGACGAGGCATCGGCATCCTCGATCTGCGCCACCGGCACGCAGAAGGCCTGGAGCATGGCATGCTTGTAGGCCGAGGACATGGCCTTGGCCGTCGCCTTGTCGGACGCGTCCAGCGCCTCGCCGAAAGCCTCGACGGTGTGGCTCGACCCGTCGGCGCTGCTGACGAGGTCGAACGCGACCTTGAGCGTCACCCCGACCAGCAGCAGGTCGCCCTCGCCAACGCGGTCGGTGGATGCACGCTCCAGCACCCGCGGAAGCACGCACAGCTTGTGCTTCGCAAGGAGGGGGGACAGCCGGTTGAGCACATCGTCGATCGAGCGATAGCGGTAATCGTCGCGCTCATTGCGGTGGCGCTTGGGAATGCCACCGCCCGACAGCTCGGCCGCGACGGCGGTGATCGCCTTGTAGACCTGCGGCGCGCTCATGTGGCCTCGCGAATGGTGATCGCGCCGGCCTTGTTGCGCTTGGCCTCGATGCCGTGGCCGAAGGCGCGTCTGACGTCGTCCTCAAGAAGCTCCTTGATGGTCTTGCAGGCCGTACGCATGGGTCTTCGCCGCCTGGTGGGTCTCGAGCCAGTCGGCCGCCGCCGAGGCCCAGGCATTGTTGCCCTCGAAGCTGAGCTCGCGCGTGGCGACCGGGCGCGGGGCAGGGGGCGCGTCCACGGCCACCGGCGGCTCGCCGCTGAGCACCGCGTTCCAGAACGCCTTCTCCGCCTCCAGCAGGTCGAGCTGGTAAAGCCAGTCGGCTGCAACCTCGAACATCTCGTACCTGGCATTGCCGAAGATCACCGAGAGCACCGCCCGATCGGCTTTACTGACGGCCATGTTGTGCTGCAGCTGGGGCATGTAGCGCTCGAGCGCATCCTCGGGCTTGACGAAGCTGTTGGTGTGCTTGGCCTCGAAGACCGCTCCCGTCTTCTCGACAATCCCGTCGAGCGTGCACTTGCGCCAGCGGAACTGGCCGCAGGTGAGCTGCGCACCGGCATCGATTACCGGGTTTCCGCTGAGCTTCGCGTACCACTGGCGGTTGAACTCCTCGGTCCAGCAGCCGAGCACCACTGCCAGCCTGCCGCTGAGGTCCTCGGGTTCAACCTCCGCCGCGTTTCTCCTGCCACAGGCGGAGTACCCGTTCTCGAATCCCCGGACAGGATGATGTTGGCATCGCTGCCGCCGATCCCGCGGTTGCGCGCGTCGAGCCGCTCGGCGCTGAGCTGGAGCCGTCCCGAGGCGCGGCCAGCCGAAGGCAGAAGATGATGACGTAGCGGCCTGCCCGACAGGATGAGCGTCATTAGCGGCAGCCGCGGACGGGAAAAGAAGAAGGTCAGACAAGAGCACCTCCATCGGGCTTGGGATGATCGCATGCTCCTCGTCTTGGACGATCGAAAGGTCTTTTTCAGTACCCGCCCCAATGTTCACTGATCGTCCGCCACGGATCGGTCTTTGTTCTTGTATGCGCGAATTCCTGACCGATGATCCGCGCAAGTAGACCGAGCACGACGAGTCCTTGGGCAGTGCGTTTTAGCTTGTCTCGATCAGCTCGCGAGAACTTGCTCGATCCACATCAGAGCATAATCGATCTCACGCGCGACGACCTCCGTACATGAGGTGATCAAATGTAGAACTGCACGGAAGAGCGCTAGGTTACTTGTCTTTGCCGCTGGATTATCCATCCGCAAAGACATGCACGCGCAATGCGTCGTCAATAGGTCAGCGATGGGATTTACATCGGCTGTTGATCAGGAGCACTTGGCCTGATCATGAAACAGGACCTGCCAAGCTACATCGCCAATGACGCCGCTCCGCTGTTCCCCGACCTGTCAGCAATGAGCGACGAGGAGTTCAACAACTACAAGTCGCCACCCGAGCGTCTCGCCTTCTATCGGCTGCACACCGAGGAAGGCCTCAAGGCGTTCCTCTATGACGTCTACTGGATCGGCTATCCCGGGCTGTTCATCGCCGTCAATCACGTGTGGAACCTGCTCATTCCCCCGCGCGCCTATCACTGCACGCTGATGGGCCAGATGTCGGGTGCCGGTGGCTCGGGCAAGCGGGCGCTGGTCAACACGCTCAACCAGTTCATCGGCGAAGCGCTCGCCATCGATCACCCGAAGCCGAAGCTCGCGGAATCGGAAAGCCTCGAGGCGTGGCACAACGGCTGGATGGAGGCGATGAAGGCCGAGGAGTGCGAGCTCCAGCTGCTCATCGACAAATATGTCGCCATCCTCAATGGCGAGCCGATCGAGCAAGTTCTTCCAGATGGGTCGGTCCTTCGCGGCCCGTGGAAGCCGCTCGACCATCGCCGTGATGCAGCGTCCCCAGTCGACGCTTCAGCGGAACGCTCTCCGGGTCGTTGAGCCAGTCTACATGTCCTCAACCGATATCTCGTCGGGATCATCACCGTTCGGGGCGCGATCCTCGCTCGGGTTGAACCGTAGGCCCGGGATCTTCGGACCAGCGGGCGCGGGCGGCGGCGAATCGGGTTGCGCCCGCGATTCCGAAGCGCGCTGGAGTTCGAGCTCCTCGAGCCATCCTTCGGGCCGGCGTTGGGGCTCCTCGGACGGGATGGGAAAAAACTGCAGGGAGGGGCGCTCCCTGTACTCGGCGATCGACATCCATTCCGAGAGGACCATGATCCGGTGGTCTGGCGCGGGCATTCGTGGCCGGCGCCCGGCCAGCTCCTGGGCAAGTTCCTCGGCACGCGCGCTGAGGCGGTCGAACTGGGCCTGGTGCTGGCCCTTGCGCCGCCCGCCGGACAACTGGCTCTTCAGCTCGGCGAGCTGTTCCGCTTTCAGCGTGTCGCGTCCGACCAGCTGCCGCCGGTCATGCAGCCCGTCGCATTCGCGACATCGCCAGCTTCCGACCCAGGTCAGCACGTTGCACCGCCTCTCGCACTCCGGGCACAACATGGCGCGCCGGTCGCGCTGCACGCCGTTCGGATTGGGCACTAGGGCCACGGACGTGTGGCCACTCCAGCCGCGCATGCTCCGCACGGCGATCTCGCCATCTAACCATATCTGGCTCATGTCCGGTGCCACGCCGAACTCGAGCAGCCCCTGCGCTAGGCCGCTGGGCTCTTCATAAAACACGCACAGCGTCTCGCCCCGCGCCTCCGCCGACATTGCCTTGCGGATGTCCAGCTGCGGATAGGCTTGGCGCATGCGTGACAATCGCTTCCGCACGGTACCAGCAACCACTCTCCACTCTCCCTCCAGGGCCCCGCCCTTTTTTTATAGGTATCCATCGAGTTGATGCAGAAAAACCGCGGTTCATGCAAAAAACGGAGGCGGTGCGCGGTGTGCGCGTCGCAATGCGAACAGTTATCGGCTTCTGGTTCGTTTCGTGGGAGCGCTGTGGATGATCCTTGCCGTCGTTCTCGCGGGCGGGCTCCTTGCGCTGCTGGTGTTGATTCTTCGCGCCTTCGGGTGGAGCGACGATATACGCCGCCGGGTCGTCTTGCTGCGACCCCGCGGCGGTATTCCCTATGGTGTCGCGATTGCCGCCGGAGCGATCATTGCCATGACGCTTCAGCGGTAACGCTGCGCCCAACTGAGCGGGCGCCCCGTACGCAAGCGCCGAGACGCCTGCAGGTCGCCAGCCTAGTAGCCAGGCCTGGCTGAATCAGAGCCGGGTCATTTTCGCCGTATTTGTCAGAGGCGCCGCGCCGAACGGCGGTGCGCATTCGAAGCCGCAGGATCTTACGGGCGGGCGAACAAAATCGAAAAAGCGTGAATGTCCGTTTTCCACCCAAAGCAGACACCGAGCTATCCGCCGGTAGTCTCTTCGATCCATCGACCTACGTTTTGCTCCAGCGTATCGAGCGGAACCGGTCCCGACTTCAGCACAACGTCATGAAAGGCGCGGATGTCAAAGCGGTTTCCAAGTGCGGTTTCAGAGCGGGCCCGCAATTCTTCGATCTTGAGCTTGCCCACGGTGTACGCCGTTGCCTGTCCCGGATAGACCACGTAGCGCTCGACCTGGCTCTGGATATCTCCTTCCGTCACCGGCGTGTTGGTTTTGAACCATGCGACAGCCTGCTCCCGGCTCCAGCGCTTGTGGTGGATGCCGGTATCCACGACCAGACGTCCGGCGCGCAGAATTTCCATGCTCAACCGGCCGAGATCCGAATAGGGATCGGAATAGAAACCCATGTCCTTGCCAAGCCGCTCGGCATAGAGGCCCCAGCCCTCGGTGTAGACATTGTAGGCGCCAAAGCGCCGGAACGCCGGAAGATCACCCAGCGACACTTGGAGGGCCCGCTGCAGGTGATGACCCGGCAAGCCCTCATGATAAAACAACGCCTCGACCTCGTTCTTCGACATCGCCTTCAGGTCATAGAGGTTGACGTAGTAGGTGCCTGGGCGCGAGCCATCCGGAGCGGGCAGCTGGTAGAAAGCCTTGCCCGCGGACTTCTCGCGGAAAGGCTCGACCTCCTTGACGATCATCGGGTCTTTCGGAAGCGTCGCGAAATAGCGCGGCAGCACCCGTTCCATCGCCACCTTTCGGGCCTGGACATCGGCCAGGTACGCAGCGCGGGTCGGGTGGAAGAACTTCGGGTCAGTACGTGCGTGCTCGAAGAATTCCTGCAAGCTGCCGCTGAATGCGACGTTTCGCATGATGACGCGCATCTCGGCCTGGATGCGTGCGACTTCCTTTAATCCGAGCGCGTGAATCTGATCTGGGCTGAGGTTGGTCGTTGTGTGGTAGCGTAGCCGCTCTACGTAATATTCTTTTCCGTTGGGCAGGCGCCAAACGCCATCGTCACCGCCCGCCCGGGCTTGATGCAGGCGCATGAGCGCAATCAGCCGTCTGTATCCGGGACCGACGTCGGTCAGCAGTGCTTTTCGTCCCGATTCGATAATGCGCGCCTTCGCCTCATTCGAGATAGTCAGCGCGAAGACTTTCTTCTTGAGGTCGGCAAACAAGGTCGAAATCCGGACCTTGGTCGAACGGGGCTCCGGTGATGAGGTTCTGCGCGTCCTGGATCACGTAAGGGTAGACCCAGCGCGGAGGTTGCACGCCGTTCGCGGCGCGCAGGCCAGCTTCCGCCATCAGCTGGTCGAACACCGTATCGAGGCTGGCAAGGCGACTGACATAGGCTTCGGCTGAAGCAATGTCGGTGACGCGATGAAGGTTGATGAGGATGGCCGGAAACTGCGACTGTCCCCCGTTCATCTGGTCGAACAGATAGGCGCTGCGCCGATGGGAAAAGGAGCTCGCGCTCCGGGCGGCGACATTCTCAAATAGGTCGTAGGTTAACTGGTCCGCCTCCGAGAGGTTCTTCCGGTCGAAGCGCGCCTGCAATGCGGCGAGAGTCGACTGATCAAGTGCTTGCCTGCGCTGAGCTGCTTGATCGCTGAAATCGCCCCAACGGCCGTAATCCTCATCGACAATCCCGCGGACGGTCTTCGAGATCGGAGAGAGCGCCAGTTGAGCCTCATCGTACCTTTCGAAGAACGCGGCGAGCTCAGAACTTCGCTGAGGACTGGCCTGCGCCGCGGGAGCCCTAGGGGCAGCTTGAGAAGCGGCCGAAAAGCTGGCGAGCGCAGTCGCCAAGCCGGCAACGAAACTAAGCGTCAACATGGGCCCCCGATTGATTATTGGCTTGGCGCTAAGGTTCTGCACTTGGTGGCAAATGTCTGCAATGGTCCGACGCCCGTATCGTCGGATCGAGTATCCGCTTTACCCATTGCGCACGTTAGACCGGCGGCAAATCTCACCCAGCTTAAAGCGAGCAAGGGCGGTCGTGAAATGGCATTCGAACGTACGCCTCCGCTGCCGGGTGTCGGTGACCGAGCCCCACACAATGATGCGGTCGGCGCGGCGCTGCTCAACATCAACGATGAACACAGAGCCATACTCTCCGGCCCGCTGCGTGCATGCCTGGATCGCCGCGGGCTCAAGGTGGGCATTGCTCGGACCCAGTGGCCCGCGGATATGCGGGGCCAGTTCTGCCGCGGCCAACGCCGCCTGAACGGCGCAGCCACTAAGTGTGGGAATCGCGAACGCAATCAGCGGTAAAAGATTTTTCCGTGTCATCCCCGAGGCTTAACCAACTCACCGCCTCTTGAGAAGCGTTCCTCAGGCGCTGATAGGCCGAAGCCGAGCGTTGACCGCCAAGGGCGACGCCGGCTCAAGGCTTGGAGGGGTGAGGCCCGTCGGAAGTGTTGGCAAACGACGGGCCTCGCCCCGATGCCTGCCCGTTAGCGTTGCTAGACGATCCGAGGCGGAACACCGGGGCTGACGCCCACTCTGGTTTTGGGGGCCAAAAAGAGCGCCGCTCGCGGTCTGACCGAATAGCTGTAATTAGCCTTTTCTAATCGCGACAGCGTCTTTGCATTTGACGACGCATCGGCGAATTTGTCCGCTTCCTGGCCAGACTAGAAGTGGCCTGTTTTCGACTGGTTTGGACGGTCGTTCGCGGGCGAGAACTCCATCGATCTCGGCAGTGGCCAGTCGGGTGCCCCTGCAGAGACGGTGGCGGTTCAATTCCTCCCAGAGGATGCCGTCAGACGGATCGATGCGCCAAAGCCAAACAACTGTCCTGTCTGACGAAATC
>CAWAQT010000002.1:0-127694 GCA_963784245.1 uncultured Alphaproteobacteria bacterium | reverse complement strand
CCGGCCGAGATCCATATATTTGCGGTAGCGGGCCTCCATCGACTTGATCGCCGCGCGGGAATGGCCGGGCATGTCGAACGACGGGATGACTTCGATCCCGCGCGCCTTCGACGCGTCGAGGATCTCGCGGTAATCGGCTTGGGACAAATAGCCATTGACGGGCGTGTCGCGGTCCGGCCCTGCGCCGAGCTGCGGGAGCAGGCATCGCGTCTCGCTTGGATCATGGCAGCGATAGGCGCCGACCTCGGTAAGCTCGGGCAGTTTCGTGCTCTGAAGCCGCCAGCCTTCGTCGTCGCCCAGGTGCAGGTGCAGCTTGTTGAGCTTGTACCGGCCCATCTGCTCCACGAGCTTCAGCATTTCCTGCTTGCTGTGGAAATTGCGGGCAAGATCGACGTGCAGCCCGCGGAAGCCGAAGCGCGGCGCGTCTTCGATGACGATCGGCCGAAGCTTGCCACCTTCGTGGGCCGCCTGTTGGGCGAGCGAGTAGAGTGCGTTGGAGGCACCAGCCGCGTCTGCTGCGTCGATGGTGATCGCGTTGCCATTCGCGACAAGCCGGTAGCCTTCGGGCTTGATCCCGTTGCCCGATCCCACGCGAAGGGTCAGCTGCGGACCATCGCTGCCCCCGGTCCGGACTCCTGCCCGCGCCAACTCAGCGCGGGCAATCGCGATCTCCCCCGGCTCCACCCCCGATGTCGACAGCCGAACGCCTTGGGTCAGGTCGATCGGACTGCCCGACGGCCTTTGCACCAATGTTGGCGTGGGAACGATGATCACGTCCGCCACGGCGTCCGGCGCCGTCCGTTCCGCGTTGGCAGCGAACGTCCGCTCAGCGGTCATCCAGCGCGTCTGGTCATCCGCGCTCGCGGTTGCCAGTTTCGCCTCGTCGAGCATCGGCGCAACGAATGGCAGGCTTTCGAGACCGGTTTCGGGATCGACCTGAGGTTTCGTCGATCCGATGACGCGCGGCTGCAGCTTGCCGGACGTGAGATACATGTTCGGCATGGGATAAAAAGCCGAGAAGAAGTGGCCCTGCGTCCAGACCTTGAGGGCGTAGGTCTTGCCGGCTTCCAGACGTCCGCCTTTGCGAGGTTCAAGCACATGCAGATCGCCGTTGATCAGGCGCACGGTGAAGACGTCGCTTTCGACCTCGATGATCGGCGCGACGGAGCTGAAGTAGATCTGGAAGTCGCCGCTAGCGAGATCGCTTCCCAGCTGCGGAGGCATCAACAGCGACAATTCGGAGAGGAAGCAGCCGTCACGTTGCTGCGGGCAGGCCGCCGGCTTGTTGTCGAGGATTGCAAGACGGACGACCATCCATTTCGCCAGCGAATCCAGCTCAGCCTGAGTGGTTGCGGCAGCAGGCGCCGCCAAAGCCAATGCGGACACCAGAACGGCTGACCGGAACGCCATCTACACCCTCCCCTGTTGATCGATGCCTTGGTGTCATCCGGGCCGGACAGCGTCAATTGCACTGCCTTGTTGCGGCCCCGTATTCATCGGCTAGGCTGCAGCGATGCGTTGCGTCCTCATGTTCCTAGCAGCCGCCTTTCTCGCGAATCCGGTGCTTGCCGCCGAAAGACCTGTGTCCATCGGCTATGTACCCGCCTTCAAAGGTCTGGACGCCATCGTCGAACGTGGCGGGTTCGAGCATTACAGCCACCTCGTCCTTGCGTTCGTGAACGTCGGACCGTCCGGCGAGGTGATGGGAAACGGCGGGCTTGCCTGCGCTCCAAACGGCGACGGCTCGATGATTTCCGAGACGTCACTACGCCGGTTTGTCGCAGCGGCGCGCAAGACGGGCGCGAAGACGATCGCGTCGCTCGGCGGTGGCACGATTCCGCAATGCTCGGGCGATTGGGCGGCGCTTCTCCGCCCCGAGACGCGGGCGAAGGTCGTCACCGGCCTGATGGAGCTGGTCGACCGCTACGAACTCGACGGCATCGACGTCGATCTCGAAGGCGAGATCATGACTCGCATCGATAAAGAGGGAAATTACACGCCCTTCATCCGGGAATTGAGCGCGGCGCTGCGATCCCGGTCCAAGCTCCTGACTTCTGCAACCGGATCGTACGAGGGCGGAATGGTCCCGGATGCCTCGCTTCCCTACTTCGACCTGATCGGCATCATGTCCTACGATGCGATCGGTCCCACTTGGGGCACGCCCGGCGACGAGCATGCCAGCTACGAACAGGCCGAGAAGGATCTGCGGCTGTGGCTTGGCAAGGGCGTTCCCGCAAACAGGCTCGCGCTCGGCCTGCCTTTCTACGGCCGCGGCTTCGGCAGCTATCGCCAGAGCTGGTCCATCGCCGAGATCGCACAAGAAAAGGGCGATAAGGCGCTGGAGACGGACGTCCTCGGGAAGCGCTGCGCCGGCTGCGACTATGTCACGTTCAACGGCCTTCCGACGCTCGAGCGCAAGGCCATGCTCGCCGGCGCATGGGGCGCCGGCGTGATGGTGTGGGAAATCGATGAAGACCTGCCGGACGACCGCGCAATCCGCCGCGTGCTCGCCGGCCATGCGAAGGGGCGCGCACATGCCGGACGCTGATACTGCGGCGGTGAAGCCGCTCACCTCGGATCGACTGGTCTCGCTCGACCTGCTTCGCGGCCTGACCGTGATGGGCATGATCCTGGTGAACTCGATGGCGGGCATGGCCGGCGAAGGAGCGGTTTATCCCACACTCCTTCACTCTGAATGGGACGGCGTGACACTGGCCGATCTGGTCTTTCCCGCCTTCCTGTTCATGGTCGGCGTCTCGATCCCACTTTCCATGCGCGAAAAGCCCGGAGTTGTCGTTTCTCCAAGCGAACAGCACAGCCGGATCATCTGGCGCAGCATCCGGCTCGTCCTGCTCGGTTTCATCCTGTCCAACCTCTGGTGGTTCTCGGATTTCGAAGCGACGACGTGGCGAGGGTTCGGCGTGCTGCAGCGCATCGGTCTGGCCTATTGCGCATGCGCTTTGCTGTTCCTCTGGTGCTCGTCGAAGACGCGGATGATCATCGCCGGCGCAATCCTCATCCTCTACTGGCCGATCAACTTGATCCCTGCGCTCGACGGCCTGCCCAACGACCTCTGGCAACGCGGCCACAATTTCGTCGCCTCCGTCGATCGCGTGCTTCTTGGCGATCACAACTACGTCAAAGGCGCCGCAGGCTATGATCCGGAAGGCCTGCTCGGCACGTTGCCCGCGATCGCGCAGGGCCTCATCGGCGTTGCGATCGGTGAATATATGCTTCGCGCCGGCGGCAAAGGCGTGACCGGCCGCCTGGTCCTGGCAGGTGTCGCCATGCTGGTTGCCGGGCACGTCTGGGGCTTCGCATTTCCCGTCGTGAAGGACATCTGGTCGAGCAGCTTCGTACTCGTCACCTCCGGGATCACTCTCCTGTCGCTGGCCGCTTTCCACTTGCTCTTCGACGGCCATCTGATGACCGGTTTCCGGGGGCTGCTTGGAATTCGTTATCCTGCCGTTCGGCGTCAACGCCATCGCCGCATACGTGCTGCACATGGCCACCGGTTCGATGCTCGGCTGGGACCTGCTGCTTGCGCCGTATCGATCGCTCAGCCCGTCCACTGGACCGGAGCTGGCGTCGTTCATCCCGGTCGGCCTTTACATGGCCTTCATCTGGCTGGCGGTCTATTATCTCTGGCGGCGCAAGTGGGTCGTGCGAATCTAGCGAAGGTCGCGCACGCACCCCTGGAAGTGGAGCGTTCCTCCGGACACTTCGACACGATCGCAGAGCAGTTTCACCCGCTCGCCCGCTTGCCGCCGATCCAACGGTACCGGTCCCTTTAGATAAGCCGGTGCGGTCCCTGCCGGCACCTTCAGCCACAATGTCGGACTCTCGCTCCCCGCTGCGGAATAACTGTCTACCGTTCCGTCGATCAGCAAAGCCCGGTCTCCGAACCGCTCGCGAGCGCGTTCCCCGTCCTCGAAATACTTCTGCCAGAGATCTTCGGCCGAGATCTGCGCGATTTCATCCGATCCGCCGGAGCATCCGGCCAGCAACAGGCTCAATGCCGTTGCCAGTCCGCGCATCTTCCGGTCGTACCTCACGGATCTATTCGGCTATTTCTTCGGACTGAGCTGCTGGGTGACCGTCTGGATCATCTTGATCCCGCTCTCCATCTGCCGCGCGCAGCCATTCATGACCGTGCCGGCAGTCTTCGCGCTGATCGACTTCTGTTGGGCCAGCAGCTCCGCCTTGAGCTGCGCGGCGTTCAGCCGGCCGTGGATGCGGCCGAGATAATATAGCTTGCTGGCCTCGGCAGCGGTGCGCGTCTTCGGGTCCTTTGCGGCCTTGGCGAACAAGTTGCTGGCCAGGAGGCACTTAACGTCATTGCTTGCTTGCGCGCTCGCGGGTGCGGCGATGACCGTCGCGGCGAGGATGATGGCCGCATGAACTGGCTTGGTCGTCAACTTCATCGCCGTCTCCTTGGCTCAAGATAAGCAGTGCCAAAATGACACATAGCTGAAAGTTTCAATCTCTGTTGGAACTTCATGGTTAACGTCCGGTTATGCACTTCGCTCGGCGTCTGATGCGACGAGCTTAAAAGGGGGTCGCAACCCATGACAACCGCGTCGATGCGCTCAAGCCTCTGGCTCGCCTCGACGTCAGCGCTGCGGCGCGGTCTTGCGGCAGTTGCTCCCGTCTTCGCGCGTCAAAGGAGGCAGGTATGAAATTTTCGGTTATTGCGACACTTGCGGCAAGCGCCGCCCTAGCAGCGGCTTCACCGGCGTATGCCGGCAAATCGAACAAAAGCGTCCTGACCTCAGTGGATGCTTGTTCGATGATCTGTGACGGACCGACGACCGTTGGCTCCGAAACGACAATCGGCTTTACCGAAGCCGGTCTTGCCAATCCGACGTTCACCGAGTGGCTGACGTTCACGAACGACATGGCGGGCGTTTACGCTCTGACGCTGGACACCAGCTCGAGCGGGATCGACTTCACCAGCGCGATCCTCACGGGTCCGGGCGGTCCGTATGAGCTCGATCGAAGAGTTCGACAATGGCATTTCCGAGTTCTGGAACCTGTCGAGCCTGTTCCTCGAAGCCGGCACCTACCAGCTGACGATCAACGGCAATAATAGCTCGACCGGTTCGCTCGGCGGCACCGTGACGATCAATGCGGTTCCGGAACCCGGCACCTGGGCAATGATGCTCCTGGGCTTCGGCGCCGCCGGCTACGCAATGCGTCGCCGCCGCGCTCCGGTTCTCGCGCAGATGGCCTGACACAAGACTGGTTGTCGATGGAAATGGCGGCCCGGAAACGGGCCGCCATCTTCATTTGCGGCAAGCGGGAATTCCGCTTCACTAATCGAGACGGTCGTGCTTGGCTGCGGCCATGGCCCTGAGCGCTCCGTGGAGATCAGTCATGTCCTCCCCCGACCAATTCCGCGCTGAAACCCGTGACTGGCTGGAGTCCAATTGCCCGCCGGAAATGCGCGAACCCATGCGGTCGGAGGCGGATGCCTGCTGGGGAGGCCGTAACGCCAACTTCCAGAGCGATGCCCAACGCCAGTGGATGGAGCGCATGGCGGAGCGCGGCTGGACTGTCCCGCATTGGCCGAAGGACTATGGCGGTGGCGGGCTTTCGACCGCCGAGGCCAAGGTCCTGAAGGAAGAGATGGCGCGGATCGGCGCGCGCTCTCCGCTGACCAGCTTCGGCATCTCCATGCTCGGGCCGGCGCTGCTGAAGTTCGGGACCGAGGAGCAGAAGAGGCACTTCCTGCCGCAGATCGCGCGCGGTGAAATCCGCTGGTGCCAGGGATATTCCGAGCCAGGCGCCGGGTCGGACCTCGCAGGCTTGGCGACCAAGGCCGAGGACAAGGGCGACCATTGGCTGATCAACGGCCAGAAGGTCTGGACCAGCTACGCCGACAAGGCCGACTGGATCTTCTGCCTCGTCCGCACCTCGACCGAGTCCAAGCACCAGGGCATCAGCTTCGTCCTGTTCGACATGATGACGCCGGGCGTGTCTACAAAGCCGATCAAGCTGATCAGCGGTTCGTCGCCCTTCTGCGAGACTTTCTTCGACGACGTGAAGGTGCCGAAGGAGCAGGTCGTCGGCGAAGTGAACCGCGGCTGGGACGTCGCCAAGTATCTCCTCGGCCACGAGCGCGAGATGATCGCCGGCATGGGCCTTGGCGGAATGGGCGGACTTGGCGACGGCTCGCTCGGCGCGGCGCTGAAGCCCGACAATCCGCTGCTGCGCGCAGACCTTGCGGCGTTCGATGTCGATGCCCTTGCCTTCGCCGCGATGAGCGAGCGCTTCTTCGAGATGTTCAAGGCAGGCGAGGCGCATCCGGCCAGTCCGTCGATGATGAAATACGCCGGGACCGAGCTCAACAAGCGCCGCCACGAGCTGGTGATGGCGGCCGGCGGGTCGGACGCGCTCGAATGGGACAGCGAGCGATCGAAGAACGGCAAGAGCGCGCGCGACTGGCTGCGCACCAAGGGCAATTCGATCGAGGGCGGCACGAGCGAGATACAGCTCAACATCGTCGCCAAGCACATCCTCGGCCTTCCGGGAGCCTGACGCATGCCGCTCCTGACCGACGACCAGAAGATGCTGCAGGAAACGGCGTCGAGCTTCCTCGCCGAGGAAGGATCGATCGCGAAGCAGCTCCGGCATTGGCGCGATAGCGGCTGCACCGATGGCTACGGAACCGACCTATGGAAGCAGTTCGCCGAGCTGGGGCTGACAGGCATCTGCATTCCCGAGGAGCAGGGCGGGCTTGGGCTCGGCGCGGTCGAAGCCGCGCTGGTGCTCGAGGAAGTCGGCCGGAACCTGACGCCCTCGCCTTTCCTGACGACGGCGGTCGTTGGCGCAAATGCGATTGGGGGAACCGCCCACGCCGACCGCTGGTATCCGGGCATCCTCTCCGGCGAAGCCGTGCTGACGCTCGCCGTCGACGAAAGCCGTCGGCACGCACCGGAGCAGACGGCGCTGACGGCGGAGCGCCGCGGCAACGGTTTCGTCCTCAACGGGACCAAGCAGTTCGTCGTTCACGGCAATTCCGCGGACGTGGTGCTGACGCTTGCACGCACGGCGGGATCGCCGGGCGAGGAAGCAGGCCTGACCTTGTTCGCCGTTCCGAAGGGCGCGGCCGAGGTCGAAAGCGTCACGTTAGCCGACAGTTCGAAAGCAGCACGGTTGACGTTCGACAATGTCGAACTGGACGCCGACGCGGTCGTCGGTGATGTCGACAACGGCTGGGCGCCGCTCTCGCGCGCCCTCAATGCCGGTCGCGCCGGAGCGGCGGCGGAGCTTGTGGGCGTCGCGGCGGGCGCATCGACGATGACCGGCGACTATCTCAAGCAGCGCAAGCAGTTCGGTAAGCTGATCGGCGAATTTCAGTCGCTTCAACACCGCGCCGCGCACCTCTACGGCGAGATCGAGATCGCTCGCGCCTGCGCGCTCAAGGCCGCCGAACTCATCGATGCGGGCGATGCGAAGGCCGAGCTGATGGTCGCCGTCGCCAAAGCCAAGGCGGCCGACGTCGCGTCACTGTCTGTTCGCGAAGGCGTCCAGATGCACGGCGGAATTGGCATGACCGACGAGCATGACATCGGCCTGTACCTGAAACGCGAAGCGGTGCTCGGCGAGCTGTTCGGCGACGTCTATTATCACCGCAACAGGGTCGCGGAGCTCAGCGGCTACTGACCGCCGCGTTCGAGAAGGAAATTGAGCCGGCCGCTGGCGATGGGACTGGCGCGGTCCTTCTGCCAGGCGAATGCCTCGACATTGGCGATCCGCGCGCCAAGCCGCTCGACAGTAGCGCTGGCGAATGTGTCGCGATCCTCTCCGCCGCGCATATAGTCGACCGTCACGGTGATCGGTTTCATCACCACCGTATCCTCGTGCAGGGCCCGGGCGAGCGTGGTGAACGCCGCGAACTCCAGCAGGCCGGCAATGGCCCCGCCGTGGAGGTAACCGGGCCGCCCGACGACATCGTCGTGGAACGGCATCACGATCATCGGACCATGATCGCCGTCCTCAACGCGAAGCTGGAGGAGTTGGGCGTAGGGCGGGAGCGTGCGCACGCATCGTCGTTTAGCGGCTGGAACCGGTTCGCCAAGCCGCGGCGTTCAGCCTTTGGTCTTGTATCCGCAGACGATGCCCAGGATGAAGCTCGTGGCGAGGGCAAGCTGCACCTTGCCGGCCGGGTCGTCCCAGCCGAAATAGTTGGCGCCCCAGCCGAACAGGCCAATGAACATGGCGATCGCTAACCCGATCATCATGCCAAACCTCTTTTCTACCGGGCAAAATCCCGACAGTGGAACAATGCGCCCTTCAAGGTAAAGGGATCGTAAAGCTTGCCGCGCGGGCGTCTGGTGGCCATAGGCGCGCCCAAACGCCGGATTAGCTCAGTTGGTAGAGCAGCGGTTTTGTAAACCGAAGGTCGCGGGTTCGAATCCTGCATCCGGCACCATCTTGCGTGATCGATGATCCTGATCCTCGACAATTACGACAGCTTCACCTTCAATCTCGTGCGTTATTGCCGGGAGCTTGGGACCGAGGTCGTCGTGCGCCGCCCGGACGACTTCGATGTTGCCGAGGCGGTCGCCGGAGATGCCAAAGGTTTCCTGATTTCTCCGGGGCCCGGCGATCCGGACGACGCCGCAAAGTCACGCGAGCTCGTGGCCGCTTGCATGGAAACGCAGAAACCGTTGCTTGGCGTGTGCCTAGGGCATCAGGTCATCGCACTCCAGTCCGGCGCCAAGGTGACTCGCGCCGAACGGCCGATCCACGGCAAGACGAGCATCGTCGAACATGACGGGACCGGCGTCTTTCAAGACGTCCCCAGCCCGTTCGAGGTGATGCAGTACAACTCTCTGACCGTCGGGAGCCTGCCGGCGGACGCACCGGTGATCGCCAACGCCTTCGGTAGCGATGGGTCGATCCAGGGCCTGCGGCATCGCGAGCTACCGATCCACGGCGTGCAGTTCCATCCGGAAAGCATCGCCAGCCAGTTCGGTTACGAGCTAATCGCAAACTTCCTTCGTTTCGCCGACTGACTGCCCGGCAAGCGTGGCAGCGACCAGGCCGCGAACCGAATTGCCGATGAAGAAGCCGCCGGAGAGGTCTTTGATCGTCAGGTCGCCTTCGACGGCCTCGCCTGTTTCGAGCAACTTGCGGCGAAGGATGCCCGGGAGAAGCCCCCGGGCGAGCGGCGGGGTGACGAACTTGCCGTCGCGCTCGACGAAGACGTTGGTGAAGCTGCCTTCCGTAACGAAGCCGTCCTGATCGATGAAGACAACCTCCGCGCACCCGGAATCATCACGGGCGCGGTCGTAGAAGGCGCGGTTGGTCGTCTTGTGCCTCAAGCGGAAATCGTAGGCATCGACTGGAAGGGGTGCGAGCGCGACGTCAGCCAAAGGCAGGTCGACCAGCGGCGCGGTCTCGGTCGCCACCCGACCATCCGCCGACAAGGTCATACGCAGCCGCGCATCGCCGGCGGTCCGCGCGGCATCGCTGAGGAGCCGCTCCACGCCAGTGCGGTCGAACTCGAACCCGAAATATTCGGCGCTCGGCCCGAGGCGGTCGAGATGCAGTGACAGGTCCGGCATCTCGCCGCGCTCGACCTTCAGCGTCTCGATCAGGTCGAAATGGATGCCGGTAGGGATGAACTTCCCCTTCTGAAGGCATTCCTGCCATTCGTCTGCGGCGATGCTGTCGGCGACGATGCCGGACCCAAGGCCAATCAACGCCCGGTCGGAGCCCGCTCGAATGGTGAGCGTCCGGATGGCCACGTTAAACGCCGCATCCCCGTTCGAATCCATCGCGCCGATCGATCCGGTGTAGACCCCGCGCGGGCCCAACTCCTCTTCATGAATGATCTGCATCGCGCTGATCTTGGGCACGCCGGTGACCGATCCGCAGGGAAACATCGCCTTGATCACGTCGACCGGACCGAGCGATGGGGTCAAGGCTGCAGTCACCGTGGACGTCATCTGAAGCACGGTGGGATAGCGTTCGACAAGGAGTAGCTGGGAAGCCTCGACCGTCCCAGGCGTGGCGATCTTTGACAGATCGTTCCTCAGCAGGTCGACGATCATTAGATTTTCGGCGCGTTGCTTCGGATCGTTGCGCAAGACTTCGGGATCGCTGTCAGGCGCCGCCGTACCCTTCATGGGGCGCGTGGTGACTTTGCCTCCCTCGAGCGTGAAGAAGAGTTCCGGCGAGCAGGAAATGATCCAGTGTTCGCCGGTGAACACGATTGCGCTCCACTTTGCCCGGGCGCGCGCTTGCAGCTGCGCGTAGAGAGCGAGCGGGTGCCCGGAAAAGCGAATGTCCGCCGAGAAGGTGAAGTTGGCCTGGTAGATGTCGCCGGCAAGCAGATGCTCTTTGAGCGTTTGCAGGTGCGTGGCGTATCGCGACTGCGCGATAAGAGGCTCCGGTGCGCCAACCCATGCGCCGTTTCCGCCGGGAAGCTCGGGCGCGGGTTCCGGACCGTCAGGAAAGATGCCGAACCAAAGCAGCGGCGGGTCGCCGGTCGCAGGCGCATGGCATAGATGGTGAAGCCTGGGCTCGAGTGCGTATCCGCTCTCATATCCGATGAAACCCGCAGCCGTTGCGCCGCGAAGTTCCTCGATTGTCGATACGACTTGTTCGGGATTGCGAGTTTCGACGATCCGCGATGGCCGCCGATAGAGCTGCCGCCGACCCTCGAAGTCGAGCAAAACGAACGGCTCATCATATTTGAACGGCAATGACATCCGCGCGCTTGTTAGCCGACGGAGCGGCCCCTCGCGAGCCGCTACGTCAGGAGCGCGTTATTTCGCCCGCGAATAGTAGAGCAGGAAAACGGTTTGATTCTTGTCGTCCTTGGCGCCGGTGAACAGGCCCGCTTCGCTCTTCAAGCCCAGCTGCATTATGTCGTCAACGAAGGGCGCTGTCTGGAGCGACTGCACTGCGCGGCTCTCGGGCAGCTTGGGGTCGTACTCTTCCGGCAAATTTTCCGGCATCCGGATCGATCCGGCGATCTCGCAAAGCTTCGACGCGCAAGTGACGCGCAAGCTATTTCCGTTTTTTCCGATCAGGGGAATTTGCAGGGTCCGCGCCCGAATTGCCTCTTCGGTCCGGGGCGCCCAGTCCGAATCGCGGGATTCCGATCGAACTTGCGCGTGCAGCGCTGCAGGGTCCGGCCCGGACTGCAACGTCGTTCCGATCAGTGGGTCGACCTGACTCGCCGGTGGATTGCCAGGGCCCATAAGGGCGATGGCGGCTCCCGCTGCGACAATGAAAAGGGTGGTCATGGCGACAACTCCTGTTTGAGGGCGCCATGGCTCGGCGCCCGGAACGGGTGGAGGTGGAGCGAACGCCGAGGCTTTGCCCATCCCCATTTCGTCGTGACGATTTTCTTGTGATTTCAGCAGCCTGGCGAGCTCCCGGCTGCTGCCCACGCCGGTCTTCCGCCGGGCCTCGCGCAGTCGCTCGTTCACGGCCGCTGGAGTCAAACCGATTTCCCGGGCGACAGTCTTTGCAGTGTGCCCCTCCGCCAGCAGGTACAGAACCCTGCGTTCGGACTCGTTCAGGCGGCCGAGGTCGGGCCCATTGTCTTCCTGCTTGAACATCATCGTGGCCACCCGACCGATGATGGACGGCAAGGCCTGGGCGCTTCCACCCCAATTTTCTTGGGAGACAGCTTCAGGCCTCCAATTCCAACCAGGCCGGCGCGTGGTCGCTGGTCTTTTCCCAGCCGCGGGGCGTGCGATCGACGCCGGCCGCTTTCAGGCCCTTCGCCAGCGGCGGGCTCAGCAGGAAATGGTCGATGCGGATGCCGGCATCGCGCTGGAACGCGTTCCGCCAATAGGGCCAGAAGGTGTAGATGCGCTCGTCGGGATGCAGTGTGCGGATGGCGTCGGTCCAGCCCTGCGCCACGAGCTCGGCGAACCTGGCGCGGGCCTCGGGGGAAAAGAGCGCATCCTTGGCCCAGCGCTCGGGCTTGTACACGTCAAGGTCGGTGGGGATGACGTTGAAGTCACCCATCAGCATCGCCGGAAGACCGCTGTCGAGCAAATGGCGCGCGTGGCTGTGCAGCCGGTCCATCCAGGCGAGCTTGTAGTCGAATTTCGGACCGGGCCACGGATTGCCGTTCGGTAGGTAAAGGTTGCCGATCAGCAGGCCGCAGACGGCTGCTTCGATATAGCGGCTCTGCTCGTCAGCGGGATCGCCGGGAAGCCCGCGCCCGGTTTCGACAGGTTCGCCGACCCGGCTGAGGATGGCGACTCCGTTCCAGCTGCGTTGCCCATGCCAGATCGACGCATAGCCGAGTGCTTCGAGGTCCTTTGCGGGGAACGCCTCGTCGACGCATTTCAGTTCCTGCAGGCCGACGATGTCCGGCTGGAACTCCTCCAGCCAGCGCAGCAGGACGTGCAGGCGCGAGTTGATTCCATTGATGTTGTAGGTCGCGAACTCGGAGCCGCTTCTTGCCGCCGGATTTTCTTGCCACAGCCGTAGGAACCTCCGGGGACGATTTGAGTTCTATCGCCGTACTTCGGATCCGCCGATGCGTGTATTCGAGGCGCGGATCTTGAGCGAAAGCTCGATCGGCGCACGGCACGCGGATCATTGGATCGGGAGTATGGGAGCCCCGCCGACCACCCGGTCGACGGGGCTCTAATTATTTGTGCCGAGTTGCACAGGTTTATCCACCGATTCGCCCACAGTTTTGTCGTGGTCGCCGACAGATTTCTGAACTCGACGAAGCCGACGATCGCGCTATGGTTGTCTCGTGCTTCGGAGCTCGAAAGAGAAACGAAGCATGGAACCCCGGCAACTTCGGTTGCCGGGGTTTACTTTTATGTGCGTCAGAGGCCCGACGCCTGGGCCTCCGCCAGCTTCAGCATCTTCGACCGATCCGGCAGCGGATATTTGTTGCCGTTCGCGCAATTGAACAGCAGCACGCTCTCGTTTCTGGCGACGAGCCCGCGCTGCAATGCGTGGCGCCATCCGGCCAGGACCGCGCCGCCTTCGGGGCACAACAGCATTCCATCGTCGCGCGCTGCGTCTTCCACGGCCTGGAGGATGTCCTGCTCCTCGACGGCGATCGCAGCGCCTCCGCTCTCGCGGACTGCGCGGAGGATGAGGAAATCGCCGACCGCGCTCGGCACGCGGATGCCCGTTGCGACCGTTGCCGCACCTTCCCAACGCTCGGCGAATTCGTCGCCGCGCTCGAAAGCGCGAACGATCGGTGCGCAACCCGCCGCCTGAATTGCATACATGCGCGGGCGCTCGGAGCCGATCAGGCCCGCTGCCTCCAGCTCGCCGAACGCCTTCCACATGCCGATGAGTCCGGTACCGCCGCCGGTCGGGTAGAAAATGGCGTCCGGCACTTTCCAGCCGAGTTGCTCGACCAGCTCGAAGCCCATCACCTTCTTGCCCTCAAGCCGGTAGGGCTCCTTGAGCGTCGAGCAATCGAACCAGCGGCCGTCCGCGGCGCCTTCGCGGATGAGGCGTCCGCATTCGTCGATCTGGCCGTCAGCGACCCAGACGCGCGCGCCGTATGCGGCCGTCTCACGGATGTTGATCTCGGGTGTTTCGGCCGGGCAGATGACGACAGCTTCCATCCCGGCCCGCGCCGCATAAGCGGCTAGCGCCGCGCCCGCATTGCCGTTGGTGGGGAGTGCGACGCTCTTGACCCCGAACTGCTTCGCCATCGAAATGGCCATGGTCAGTCCGCGCGCCTTGAAGGAGCCGGTCGGCAGGCGGCCCTCATCCTTGACGAGAAGCCCACTGGCGCCCGCCTTTCGCGCCGTTTCCGGAAGAGCGATGAGCGGCGTCTCGGGTTCGCCCAAGCTGACTGCCTCAGCGTCCGCGGCAAGCGGCAGGAGCTCGCGCCATTTCCACATTCCCTGCGGCCGCCCCGCGAGGCTCTCACGTGTCATCGTCTGACGCGCACGGTCCATGTTGTAGCGGACGAGAAGCGGCTTCCCTGCGCGGGACAAATTGTGCGGCTCGCCGGCAGGATAAGATTCGCCGGTCAGGGAGCATTCAAGGTGGGTCACGAACATGGAGGTCGCGTAGCCGGCGCGGTTCGTCGATGCGAGCTTGTAACATTATATCATCCGCGTTAGGCGCGGCTCCGATTCGATTCTCAGACAGCCAGGAACGATGATTTCATCCCGGATCGCACTCGCCGTTGCCATTTCCCTGTACGCCGTTCCCGCTTTCGCCGCCGACGCAGCGGCCGAAGCGGCACAGACGCAACCTGGCCGAGCGGAACAGGCGCACCACGACGATCATGATGGCGAGATCATCGTCACCGGCGTGCGCCGACGCGCCGAAGACGTCCTTGGCGGCATTTCCGTTCTCGACGAGGCCGACCTCACCCGGGAAATGCGCACGAGCATCGGCGAAACGCTGGCCCGGCAGCCGGGCGTAAGCGCGACGAGCTTCGGTCCGGCCGCTTCGGCTCCGGTGCTGCGCGGATTGTCGGGCGACCGCGTTCGCGTGCTCACCGACGGGATCGGAACGCTCGACTTGTCCTCGTCAGGCCCCGACCACGCCATTGCCATCAATCCGCTGACGGCGGAACGGATCGAGGTACTTCGCGGCCCGGCGGCTTTGCTGTTCGGATCTTCGGCCATCGGGGGAGTCGTAAACGTCGTCGACGCACGCATCCCTCGGCGTGTCCCGGACAATGTCGTGGGTGTGAACGCCCTCGCCGGTTACGGGACTGCGGCCAACGAGCGGTTCGCGAATGCGGCGGTCAACGTGCCTCTGGCCGGCAAAATAGTCCTACATGCTGACGGCAATTGGACCAAGACCGACGACCTCCGGACCGGTGGGCACATCCTGTCGAAGGAGCTTCGCGACGCCGCGCGGGACAGCGACGATCCCGAAATTCAGGCGCTTGCCGATCTGAAGGGCGAGCTTCCGAACTCTTCATCGGAATCGAAGGAAGGCGCGATCGGCATCGCCTATGCCGATGGCGGCCTGAATGTCGGCGTGTCTATCACGCGACGCGAGGCCGAATATGGCGTGCCGATCCGCTATTCGCTCGAGCCGGGCGCGGAGGCGGAAGCGCCGACGATCGACCAGGAGCAGACGCGCTACGATTTCCGCGCTGAAGTTCCGGTCAGCGGCCTGTTCAGCCACATCCGCGCCCGCGCCGGCTATGCCGACTATCATCACGACGAGCTGGAAGACACGGGCGAGATCGGATCGAGCTTCTACAGCAAGGGCGGCGAAGGCCGGCTGGAGCTTGTGCAGACCGAACGCGACGGCTGGGGCGGCACGAGCGGCGTCCAATACCTCAAGCGCAACGCGAAGATCCGCGGCGAGGAGAAATTCCTGCCCGACAGCGAACAGGCGCAAACTGGTCTCTTCACGTTGCAGACCCTGGTCAGCGGACCCTTCCGCCTTGAGGGCGGCGCCCGCGTCGAGTTCAGCAAGTTGGACGCCGAAGAAGACGAGCAGCTCGGCACCGGCGCCCGTTCACGCAAGTTCACGACCTGGTCGGGCTCGCTTGGCGGTCAGTACGAATTCTCGCCCGGCTGGCGCGCCGGACTGACGCTGTCGCGCAGCTCGCGAGCACCATCGATCGATGAGCTGTTCTCGAACGGCCCTCACGGCGCGAGCCAATCGTTCGAGATCGGCGATCCTGACCTCGACCCGGAAAAGAGCCTCGGCATCGAAGCGAGCCTGCGCGGCACGCGCGGGCCGATCCGGTTCACTGGCAACATCTACTATAGCCACTTCTCCAACTTCATCTTCCAGTCACCGGTGGACGCGTTCGTCGAAGACCTGCCAATCTTCCAGTTCCGCCAGGGCAAGGCCGATTTCTACGGCTTCGAAGGCGAGATGGAGGCGAAGCTTGGCAATGCCTTCGGCATCAACTGGACCGGGGAGTTGCAAGCGGACGCTGTTCGCGCGACCGTGAAGAATTACGGGCCAGTCCCGTTCCTGCCGCCGTTCCGAATCCTTGCCGCCTTGTCCGGCGAGCGCGGCCAGTTTGATGGCCGTTTGGAGTTGGAGCGCGCCTTTGCCCACGACCGGACGGCGCCGACCGAATCGGATACGCCTGGATACACGATGGTGAACGCGTCGGTGGATTGGCACCCGCTGGCGGCGAACCCGGAATTGAGCCTGACGCTCGCAGCGAACAACCTCTTCGATGTGGTCGCGCGGCGGAGTACGAGCCAGCTCAAGGACTATGCTCCGCTTGCGGGACGGGACATCCGACTGACGGCTCGCCTCGACTTCTGATCGGTAAAAGAAAAGCGGCCCGGCTGGTGTCGTAGCCGGGCCGCCTGCCGCTGGCTGGGGAGCGCGAGCGGCTCGGGGAACTGTCTAGATGTCGATCCCTGCGGCGATCGCTTCCAGCTTGCGGACACGTTCGCGAAGATCGGCCATTTCGATACGGTTGCCGGCGGGCGGAAGTGTTCGGTCGGCCGAGTCATGGGTGAGTTCGAAACGCCGAAGCTCAAGCCATCCCTGCCATCCCTTGAGTGCAGCCATGCTTGCCGCCGTCATTCCGGCAAAGAGGCCGCCGCCCACCAGTCCAATCGTCAGCGGTTCCATCACTTCTCCTCCCGCAGCGCCTCGATTTCGCGCGCCAGCTCGTCATTGGTTGAGTTGATGTGGTCGTCGATCGCCATCAGCCGGCGGTCGGTGTCGTCCAGTTGCGTGCGAAGCGCGTGGACGGTTGGGCGAACCCGGGTGACGTCTTCCATGCGATCGAAGTCGCTCATCCCGCTGCGCTCGCTCGTCTCGTTCGCGCGGTTGCGCTGGATCGCGAGGTAGATGCCGGCGCCAATGTAGGCGATCAGCGCCAGCTTCCAGCTGACCAGGATCGCGGCGGCGACGAAGCCGACGCGGATGAATGTCGGATCGAGGTTGAACACTTCGCCGATCGTCGAGCAGACGCCCGCGAGCTTCTTGTCGCGCCGGTTCATCGAGTAGCGGTCGTTCAATCGGGCCATTGCCCTTCCCCTTTCCATCACTGATTACGCGCCGCGAACGCGGCCTTCATGGCTTCGAGCTCGGCGTCGACCTTCTCGGCCGCCTTGAGCTCGGCAATTTCTTCTTCGAGGCTCTTCGGACCGGTCAGGCCCAGGGCATCAGCCCGTCCCTCGGCGAAGTCCGCGCGCCGTTCGAGAATTTCGAACTTGGCGAACGCGTCCAGCGTCCGGCTGCCGTGCATCACTTCGCGAGCCTTGGCGCGGGCCACCGCGCTCTCGATCCGCGACGCAATGGCGTTCTGCCGGGCGCGAGCTTCACGCAGCTTGTTCTGCAGCTTGCCGATGTCGGCTTCGTAGCTGCGCAGGACCTGCTCGATCTGCTCCATCTCCGAGCGCAGGCCTTCGGCCATGTCGGCCGCCTTCTGCCGTTCGACCAGTGCCGCCTTGGCAAGGTCGTCACGATCCTTGCTCAGCGCGAGCTGCGCCTTGTCGGTCCAGCTCAGCTGGATTTCTTCCAGCCTGCCGGCCGCACGCCGCATTTCCTTCACGTCGGCGATGGAACGCGCTGCGCTGGCCCGAAGCTCGACGAGGGTCTCTTCCATCTCGAGGATGATCATGCGGATCATCCGGCCGGGATCCTCGGCCCGATCCAACAGCTCGGTCATGTTCGCTGCGAAGATATCTCTTGCGCGGCTGAAGACCGGACCGTTGAACCAGGTCGCGAGCGGCGTGTTGCCGGAAGTCATCGTGTCGGGCTCCCTGACCAAGCGGGGCGTTCTCACCGGAACCTTTGCTTCGAGGATTTCGAGGTTAGGCACTGGCGGAAACTGCGAATGGGCTAGCGACTGCCTGTGCCGGTCCGACGGCGGCACCAACCGCGACGGAGCTCAGCAGGATTGCCGCTGCAAGAGCAGTAAGCGTGCGAGCGAAATGCGACTGACCAGACATTTGGTATCTCCCTTTTGCCGGTCCGCTTGTTTCCGTTGCGGCCGGTGCCAGGTACAATTCAAGAGCCGTGCCAATCCCGGAAAACGGCCAAAAATATCAAAGGCAGGCTCCAGATGGCGGCGAGTTGGCGGGATTTGCCACCTAGGCTTGGTGAAGATTCCCAACATGGCTCACGGAACCCGCCGGGGCTTCTGCCGCGTTGTACCGGCAAGACCTCACACGAAAGGATCAGGACATGTTGGGCAAGCTTGCTGGAGCATTCATCGGAGAGAAGATGGCCGGCCGGAATAACGGCCTGAAGGGCGCACTCATGGGCGCAGGCGTCGCTGCGGTGGCTCGGCGCGGTTTGGGTCCGCTGGCTTTGGTATTCGGCGCCGGCTGGGCAGCGAAGAAGATGATGGAGAAGCGGCAGAATCGCCGCCGGCCGCATTATCCTTCGGACGCAGCGCCCTCTTCGCCGTCGGGCCGCTGACCCGCGCCATTGGCCGGCTCAATGTAGGGCTCGACCTTGCCCTTGAGCTTGATGGTCATCGGATTGCCGAACCGGTCGCGGCTGCGGCCGGCGGCGACCTTTATCCAGCCTTCGGACACGCAATATTCCTCGACGTTCGTCTTCTCGTTTCCGTTGAAGCGAATGCCGACGCCCTTGCTTAGAATATCCTCGTCATAATGCGGGCTGCGCGGATCGAGCGAGAGGCGGTCGGGAAGGTCGTTGGTTTCGTCGGACATGGCGAGCGCCCTAGCCCCGCGCCGCTTGCAAGGTCAACGCACGCCAGTTGCCGCAATCGGCGTGCGGGACTAAGCGCCACAGCCGATGAGTGACAAGGATCCGTCCAGGCTGAAACCGAACAGGCCAAAGCTTTCGCTGCACGTGCCCGAACCGCCGGCACGTCCGGGCGAGGAGCCCGACTTTTCGAATGTAGTTGTTCCGGCCGCGGGGGCTGCACCGCGCCCGGATGTCTTCGCCAACGCCGAGGAAACCCATCCGCTGACGACGTCGCTCGTGCGCGTTCTCGACGACGAGCATCGCGCGGTCGGTCCGTGGAACCCGAAGCTCGACGCCGAAACGCTGCGCAAGATTCTCCGCGACATGGTCACCGTACGCGCATTCGACGACCGCATGTACCGCGCCCAGCGGCAGGGTAAGACCAGCTTCTACATGAAGTGCACGGGCGAGGAGGCGATCGCGGTTTCGGCGGCCGCCGCGCTCGACCGGGACGACATGAACTTCCCGACCTATCGCCAGCAGGGCCTCCTGATCGCGCGCGGCTACCCGCTCGTCGAGATGATGAACCAGATCTATTCGAACAAGGGCGACAAGCTGCAGGGCCGCCAGCTGCCGATCATGTATTCGGATAAGGCGCACGGCTTCTTCTCGATTTCCGGCAACCTCGGCACGCAATATCCGCAGGCGGTCGGCTGGGCGATGGCCAGCGCGATCAAGGGCGACAGCCGCATCGCCATGGGCTGGACGGGCGAAGGCGCCACGGCCGAGGGCGACTTCCACTCGGCTTTGACCTTCGCGACCGTTTATAACGCGCCGGTCATCCTCGCCGTGGTCAACAACCAGTGGGCGATCTCCAGCTACAGCGGAATTGCTGGCGGAGAGCGCGCAACCTTCGCATCGCGCGCGAGGGGCTATGGCATCGCGGGCCTGCGCGTGGACGGCAATGACGCGCTGGCGGTCTATGCGGCGGTCAGCTGGGCGGCGGAGCGTGCGCGTTCGAATAACGGGCCAACGCTGATCGAGTTCTTCACCTATCGCGCCGAAGGGCATTCTACGTCGGATGACCCGTCAGCCTACCGTCCCTCGACCGAGGCCAACGCATGGCCTCTCGGCGATCCCGTGGAGCGGCTCAAGGCGCACCTCGTCGCCCTCGGTGAATGGGACGACGAACGCCACGCCGCGCTCGAGCAGGAAGCGGCAACCGCGGTGCGCGATGCGCAGCGCGACGCGGAGAAGAAGGGAACGCTGGCAACCGCGAGCATCGACTTTCCGCAGGACGTGCGGACGATGTTCAACGACGTTTTCGAAGAACTGCCCTGGCATTTGAAGGAGCAGCAGCAGGCCATGGTCGATGAGCTGGAGGCGAAGCGCTCATGGCCGCGATGAACATGATCCAGGCGCTCAACAGTGCCCACCACGTCATGTTGGAGCGCGACGACAATATTGTCGTCATGGGCGAGGACGTCGGCTTCTTCGGCGGCGTGTTCCGCGTCACCGAAGGCCTGCAGAAGAAGTACGGCAAGCAGCGCGTGTTCGACACGCCGATCGCCGAGAACGGCATCGTCGCCACGGCCATCGGCATGGCCGCCTATGGCCTTCGTCCAGTCGCGGAGATCCAGTTCGCCGACTACATCTACCCCGCGTACGACCAGATCGTCTCCGAAGCGGCGCGGCTACGCTACCGTACGGCTGGCGAGTGGTCGGTTCCGATGGTCATTCGCTCGCCCTATGGCGGCGGCATCTTCGGCGGGCAGACGCACAGCCAGTCGACCGAGGCCTTGTTCGCCCATGTCGCGGGCGTGAAAACCGTCATCCCGTCCAACCCCTACGATGCGAAGGGTCTGCTGATTTCGGCGATCGAGGACAATGACCCTGTCCTCTTCTTCGAGCCGAAGCGCATCTACAACGGCCCGTTCGACGGCTTCTTCGACCGACCGCTGACACCCTGGTCGAAGGCCGACGCGGCGGATGTGCCGGAAGGCCACTACACCGTCCCGATCGGCAAGGCCGCCATCGTCCGCGAAGGCGAGGCCGTGACCATTCTGTCCTACGGCACGATGGTCCACGTGACGTTGGCAACGGTTCGCGAACTGGGCATCGACGCGGAGGTGATCGACCTTCGGACCATCGTCCCGCTCGACATCGAAACGATCGAGGAATTGGTGAAGAAAACCGGGCGCTGCGTCGTCGTTCATGAAGCCACCCGTACCAACGGCTTCGGCGCCGAGCTTGCCGCGCTCGTTCAGGAGCGCTGCTTCTATCATCTCGAAGCTCCCGTGCAGCGCGCGACCGGCTTCGACACGCCCTACCCCCACTCGCTCGAGTGGGCCTATTTTCCCGGGCCGGTCCGCATCGGCACCGCCATTAGAAAAACATTGGAGGCCTGAGGCGAATGGCCACTTTCGAATTCAGGCTGCCGGACATCGGCGAAGGCATTGCCGAGGCGGAGATTGTCGCCTGGCACGTCAAGGTCGGCGATCGCGTCGAGGAAGACCAGCAGCTCGCCGACATGATGACCGACAAAGCCACGGTCGAGATGGAATCGCCGGTTGCCGGCAAGGTGCTGAAGCTCGCGGGCGAGGTTGGCGAGCAGATTCCAATCGGTTCGATCCTCGCCGTGATCGAGACGGACGGCGTGGCGGCGGCGCCCGAGTCGAAGGATGAAGTTCCACTCGCCGACGGATCGATCGACCCGACCCCAGAGCAGGAAGCTGCAATTCCTGTGACCGATATCGCGGAGGAGCCTGCTCGCGCTGAGCGCAGGGCGGAGCCCGAAGTCGAAGCGCGCCAGGCGCAAACGGTAGAGGAACGCGCTAAGATCCTCGCTTCTCCCGCCGTGCGCCAGCGCGCCCGCGATCTTGGCATCGATCTCGGCCAGGTGAAGTCGAAGGACGGCCGCATCCGCCATGCGGATCTCGACGCCTACTTGCTCTACAGCGGCGGCAGCGTTTCAGCCCGCGGCTCGGTGACAGCTCGGCAGGACGAGACGGTCAAGGTGGTCGGCCTGCGCCGCAAGATCGCGGAAAACATGGCCGAGGCAAATCGCCGGATCCAGCACTTCACCCTGGTCGAGGAGTTCGACGTCACCCCGCTCGAAGAGGCGCGGCAGATGATGAATCGCGACCGCGGCGACAATCCGAAGCTCACTTTGCTGCCGTTCCTGATCACCGCAATGTCACGCGCTCTCGCCGACTTTCCGATGCTGAATGCGACGTTCGATGATGAAGCCATGGTCGTCACGCGCCACGGGTCCGTGCATATGGGCGTTGCGACACAGACCCCGAATGGGCTGATGGTCGCGACGATTCGCGATGCTCAATCCAAATCCGTCTGGCAGTTGGCATCAGAGATCGGCCGCCTGTCCGAAGCTGCCCGGACCGGAAAGGCCACGCGCGACGAACTGAGCGGCGCGACCTTCACGATCTCCAGCCTGGGACCGATGGGCGGCATCACTTCGACGCCCGTGGTCAATCCACCGCAGGTCGCGATCGTCGCCGTCAACAAGATCGAGGAAAAGCTCGTCCCGATCGACGACGAGATCGAGGTCCGCAAGCGGATGAACCTGTCGCTGTCCTGCGACCACCGCGTCGTCGACGGCTGGGATGCGGCGAGCTTCCTGCAGGCGATGAAGCCGCTGATCGAGAATCCGCTGCGACTGCTGTCCTGAGGCGCAGATCAATCACTCTGGCGCTGGCGTCGCCCCCGAATAGGTCCAGCTGGCGATCTTCCAGTCCTTGCCCGAGCGGTTGACGACGAAGGTCATGCTGCCCTTGCCCGCCATCTTCGCCTCCTTTTGGGTGAAGCGGTAAGTCGTCGGGATCACCACATAGGCCGAATTGCCGTCGCTGCTCGCCTGGAGCGCGGCCTTCTCATAGTCGACGCGGCCGCCGCTGATGCCCCTCGCTTCGGCGTCCTTCATGTAATCCGCCATCCAGCGCTGTGCCGATTGCGGCCCACCCCAGACGTAGGGCGCGAACTCGTCGACGATCACCGCGCCATCGGCGTGGCCGGCGTAAAAGGCCTCGACATCGCCCGCGTTGAACTTGTCGAGCCAGGTGGTGACAGCAGCCGTTGCATCTTCGGCGGGACCCGCCTGGGCCGGCATGGCCAGCAGAAGCGCAGCAGACGCTGCAAACAATTGAAGTTTCATGATCGCCCCCGTTTGGCGGCCGTTTCATGCAACTGGCGGTACGATGACCAGGCGTTCGCGGAGCCGCTTTGCGCCTAGTGCAGTCAAGGGTCAACGCGCGCGGGTGACCGTTACTTCACAGTGCCGCCTCGACGTTCCAAAGACGCTTCTTCGTTAGCCGCAGCTTGGCAAGCCTGCGGCTGCTGCCTAGAGCGGCTGCATGCCAGGGCGGTATTTCGACGAGTGGACGGTCGGCGATCGGGTCGAACATTCCATCTCGCGGACGGTCACCGAGACCGACAATCTGCTCATTTCGACGCTGACACATAATCCGCAGCCGCTGCACATCGACCATGAGGCGGCGGCGAAGACCGAATTCGGCAAGCCGCTGGTCAATTCCGTTTTCACGTTCGGGCTGATGATCGGGGTGAGCGTCAATGACACGACGCTCGGCACCCTCGTCGCCAACCTCGGCTACGACAAGCTCGTCTTCCCGAAGCCGGTCTTCGTCGGCGACACGCTGCGCTCCGAAAGCGAGTGCATTGAGCTGCGCGAGAGCAAGTCGCGGCCGAATGCGGGCATCGTCACCTGGGCGCATCGCAGCTTCAATCAGCGCGGCGAACTGGTCTGCGAATGCACCCGCTCGGCCCTGCTGCTGAAGAAGCCCGCATGAGCGAACCTCGCAGCTGGCTGTTCGTGCCGGCGGACAGCGAGAAGAAGATCGCGAAGGCGATCGAAAGCGAGGCCGACGCGGTCATCTTCGATCTCGAGGACAGCGTTGCGCCAGCGCAGAAGGCCACCGCACGGCAGATCCTGAAGCAGCTCGGCAAGCGGTCCGGTGGTCCGCAATGGTGGGTTCGCATCAACCCTCTTCGGACCGACGAGCATCGCAAGGACCTCGACGTGCTCGGCCTCTCGGATCTGCAAGGAATCGTATTGCCCAAGGCGGAAAGCGGGGCGGACGTCGTCGAACTGGCGCATCGCACCGGCAACATTCCGATCCATGCCATCGTGACCGAAACGGCTGCCAGCCTGTTCGGCTTGCTAAGCTATCGCGATCCCAAGTCGCCCTTGGTGGCGATGAGCTGGGGTGCGGAAGACCTTTCCGCCGCTCTCGGCGCCTCGTCCAAATACGACGCGGACGGCGAGCTGAGCCACACGTACAGGCTGGCGCGTTCGCTCTGCCTTGCAGGCGCGGTTGCCGCTGGAGTACAGCCGGTCGACGGCGTGTACGCCAACTTCCGGGACGACGAAGGCCTCCGCGCCGAGGCGCAAGCAGCGGCCCGCGAAGGCTTCAGGGGCAAGCTTGCGCTCCATCCCGCTCAAGTCGGCGTGATCAATGCCGCCTTCACCCCTTCTGCGGATGAAGTGAACCACGCCCGCGCTATCGTCGAGGCATTCGACGCGAGCCCCGACGCGGGGGTCCTCTCCGTCGGGGGCAAAATGGTCGATCTACCGCACCTCAATCAGGCGAGGCGTGTGCTGCAAAGAGTTCAAGGAGGCTGATATGGCGACGACTGCTGAACCCCAACCGACCACCGCAACCACCGGCGGACCGACCAAGGCAAAGGGCTGGGGCACGGATGCGCCCGACCAGCCGCTCCGCCCGATGGAGTTCGAGCGCCGCGCGCTCCGGCCGAACGATGTCTCGATCAAGATCACGCATGCCGGCATCTGCCACAGCGATCTGCACACCTGCCGCAACGATTGGGGCGGAAGCCGCTATCCTGTTATTCCGGGTCACGAAATCGTCGGCACGGTCACGGCTGTCGGCGACGAGGTCACTCGCCATCGCGTCGGCGAAACGGTCGCGGTCGGCTGCATGGTCGACAGCTGCATGGAGTGCGACCAGTGCCTGGAGGGCTGGGAAGTCTTCTGCCGCAAGGGCTGCGTCCAGACCTATAACAGCGCCGACTATCACGACGGCACGATCACCAAGGGCGGCTACACCGACCACATCGTCGTCCGCGACCATTTCGTCTGCAAGGTGCCGGAAGGCATGGACGTCGCCCGCGTCGCGCCTTTGCTTTGCGCCGGGATCACGACCTACTCGCCGCTTCGGCAGTATAAAGTCGGTCCAGGTTCAAAGGTCGCGGTCGTCGGTCTGGGCGGCCTCGGCCACATGGGCGTGAAGATCGCCGCGGCCATGGGCGCGCACGTGACGATGATCACGACTACGCCGAGCAAGGGCGAAGACGCTCGCGCGCTCGGCGCCCACGACGTGATCATCTCGACCGATCCCGAGCAGATGGCGGCAGCGGCCACCCGCTTCGACTTCATCCTCAACACCATTCCGGTCAGCCACGAGATCGACGGCTATCTGCAGCTGCTCGGCCGTTCAGGCCGGATGGTCATCGTCGGCGCGCTGACGCCGATGCCGGGCTTCCTCGGCTTCAACATCATCTGGTGGAACCGCGCGGTCGGTGGCTCGGCCATCGGCGGCATTCCGGAAACGCAGGAAATGCTCGATTTCTGCGCGGCGAAGGACATCTATCCGGACGTCGAGTTTATCCGCATGGATGAGGTCAACGACGCCTATGAGCGGCTGCTGAAGAACGACGTCCGCTACCGCTTCGTCATCGACATGAACCAAGGCCTATGAGCGAGACGGTTCATCCCGTCCCGGACGACTTCAACGCCCTGATAGGCGGTGCGGAGCTCGCTGAACTCTGCACCGCTGCCGCGGACGATACCGACCGCTTCTGGCTGGACCAGGCCGCTCGGCTCGACTGGTTCCGGCCACCGCAACAGGCCGGCGACTGGTCGTTCGACGAGGATGACTTCCACATCAACTGGTATGCGGACGGGACGCTCAACCTCTCCGTCAACTGCCTCGACCGGCACCTCGAAAAGCATGGCGACCGGACGGCGATCATCTTCGAAGCGGACGAGCCCGGACACGGTCATCGCTACACCTATCGCGAGCTGTACGAAGAGACCTGCCGTTTCGCCAACCTGCTGAAGCAGCGGGGAGTCCACCGCGGCAGCCGAGTGATGATCTACATGCCGATGATCCCGGAAGCGGCGGCGGCGATGCTCGCCTGCGCCCGGATCGGAGCGATCCACTCGGTGGTATTCGGCGGCTTCTCGCCCGAAAGCCTCGCCGGCCGCATCGCCGATTGCGACGCCTGCGCCGTCATCACCGCCGATGAGGGCGTTCGCGGCGGCAAGCATATTCCGCTCAAGCGCAACGTCGATGCGGCGCTGGAGCATCGCGACGTGCAGTCGGTCATCGTCGTCACGCGCACCGGCGCCGACGTGCCGATGAAGGAAGGCCGCGACGTCAGCTACTCCGAGCTGCGCGACCAGCTGCCGACCGAATGCGAGCCGGAGCAGATGGGCGCCGAAGATCCGCTGTTCATCCTCTACACCTCCGGATCGACCGGGAAGCCGAAAGGCGTCGTCCACTCTACCGCCGGCTATGCGGTCTGGGCGGCGACCACGTTCGACTGGATTTTCGACTATCGCGAGGACGACGTCTTCTGGTGCACTGCCGACGTGGGCTGGATCACCGGTCACACCTATGTCGTCTACGGCCCGCTGATGAACGGGGCCACGAGCGTCATGTTCGATGGCGTCCCCAACTATCCGGACTTCGGCCGCTTCTGGGAGACGGTCGACCGGCTCGGAGTCACCATCTTCTACACTGCACCTACCGCCATCCGCGCCCTGATGCGGGAGGGCGACGAGCCGGTGAAGAAGCACAGCCGCAAGTCCATCCGGCTCCTCGGCACGGTCGGCGAGCCGATCAACCCCGAGGCGTGGGAATGGTACTGGCGCGTGGTCGGCGACGGCCGCTGCCCGGTCGTCGACACCTGGTGGCAGACGGAGACGGGCGGCATCCTGATTTCACCGTTTCCGGGGGCAACGCCGATGAAGCCGGGGTCCGCAACCAAACCGCTGCCCGGCATCCAGCCCATGCTGGTCGATGCCGAGGGCAAAGAACTCGAAGGCGCCACAAGCGGCAATCTCTGCCTCGCGGCCTCCTGGCCCGGCCAGATGCGTACCGTCTGGGGCGATCACCGCCGCTTCTTCGAGACCTATTTCTCGACCTATCCCGGTCGCTACTTCACCGGAGACGGCTGCCGCCGTGACGAGGACGGCTATTACTGGATCACGGGCCGCGTCGACGACGTGATCAATGTTTCCGGCCATCGCATCGGCACTGCAGAAGTCGAGAGCGCACTCGTCGCCCATGCCTTGGTTGCCGAGGCGGCTGTCGTCGCCTTCCCGCACGAGATCAAGGGCCAGGCAATCCACGCTTTTGTTACCCTGAACGCCGGCGAGGAAGGCAGCGAGGAGTTGCGGAAGGATCTGAACCAGTGCGTCCGCCGCGAGATCGGAGCCCTTGCCGCGCCGGAGCGAATCCAGTTCGCGCACACGCTGCCCAAGACCCGCTCGGGGAAGATCATGCGCCGCATCCTGCGGAAGATCGCCGAGGGCGAAACGTCGGGTTTCGGCGATACGTCGACGCTCGCCGATCCGAGCGTGGTCGACCAGCTACTCGCCGGCGCGCGAGAGTTCCAGAAGACTACCGCCTAAGCGCTTGCGGCTCAGGCCACAGCCGCTAACCCTACGGCCGTGGGGGAGCGAAGATGGCAACAGCGGTAGCGGAGACCCAGAAGCCCTGGTCCATGAAGCGCGTGGTCGCGGCATCGTCCGCCGGCACTGCGTTCGAATGGTACGACTTCTTCATCTTCGGCTCGCTCGCGACGACGATTCAGAAGGTGTTCTTCGCCGGTCTGGATCCGACTGCCGGCCTGGTCGCGGCGCTTGGCCTGTTCGCCGCCGGCTTCGCCTTCCGGCCGCTCGGCGCCATCATCTTCGGAGTGATCGGCGACCGTCTCGGCCGCAAGGGCGCATTCCTCGCGACTGTCAGCCTCATGGGCGGCGCCACCTTCCTGATCGGTGTGCTTCCGACCTATGCGGCCGCGGGCATCATCTCGCCGATCCTCCTTATCCTGCTGCGAATCCTTCAGGGCATTGCCCTCGGGGGCGAATATGGCGGCGCGGCGATCTACGTCGCCGAGCATGCGCCGAATGACCGGCGTGGAATGATGACCGGCTGGATCCAAATCACCGCATCGCTGGGACTTATTGCCGGACTGCTCGTGATTCTCGGCACGCGGACGGCGGTGGGCGAAGCGGCCTTCATTGAGTGGGGCTGGCGCGTGCCGTTCCTCATCTCGGTCATCCTGCTGATCATCTCGGTCTGGCTTCGGTTCAAGCTGTCGGAAAGCCCTGCTTTTCAAAAGCTCAAGGACGAGGGCGAGGTCAGCAAGACGCCGCTGCGCGAAGCCTTCGGACGCTGGGACAATCTAAAGCGCGTTCTGATCGCCTTCTTCGGCATTATGTGCGCTCAGGGCGCCGTCTGGTATCTCAGTTTCTTCTACGTCCAAGTGTTCCTGACCAAGTCGCTCGGCGTTCCCGAACCGACCAAGGATGCGCTCATCCTCGGAATTACGGTGGTCAGCGCACCGCTCTACGTCTTCTTCGGGTGGCTCTCCGACCGCATTGGCCGAAAGCCGGTGATGCTCGGAGGCATGTTGCTCGCGCTTGTCGCATACTACCCCGGCTTCCATGGCATAGCGGCCGCGGCGAATCCCGCGCTGGTCGAGGCCCAGGCCATGCGCCCGGTCGAAGTCCATGCGAACCCCGCCAACTGCTCCGTCCAGTTCGATCCCGTCGGCACCCGCCGCTTCGACACGAGCTGCGACATCGCCAAGAGCCTGCTCGCCTCCGCCGGCATCTCCTACGCGAACCGGAGCTTCGCGGACGAAAGGACGATCATCGCCGTTGGAGTTCAGCAGATCGAAGTTCCAGACGGACGGGGCCTGGACGCAGCCGGGCTCAAGGCGCTCAAGGACGAGACGGCCAGGCAGATCAAGGCGGCCCTCGCGGCGGAGGGCTATCCGGCGAAGCCCGACCCTGAGCGCATGAACCTGCCGGTGATCTTCTTCTGGCTATTGGTGTTCGCGGTCGCGGCGACGGCCCTATACGGTCCGCAGGCGGCGGCGCTGGTCGAGATGTTCCCGACGCGCGTGCGCTACACCGCAATGTCCCTGCCCTACCATGTCGGGACCGGCTGGATCGGCGGTTTCCTGCCCGTCACCAGCTTCGCGCTGGCGACCATCACCGGGGATATCTACGCCAGCCTCTGGTACCCGGTCGTGTTCACTGTGATCTCGATCCTGGTCTCGCTCTTCTTCCTCAAGGAAACGCACGGCAAGCCGCTCGACAAGGTCTGATCCTACTTGAGCAGCTTGCTCACCTGATCGACGACCGTGATGCCCGAGAGGATTCCGAACAGCGCGACCGCCCAGACCAGCGAGGCAATGCGATAGGGCGCGGGCCGGAGCTCGGCCGGCAGCATCTGGCGGTTGAGGACGATCAGCAGCGCGGAATAGATGAACATCATGAAGGCGGCGACGCAGGCGGAGGTGACAAGCAGCACGAGCGGCGCGTCGAGTCCGGCTGCGATGATTGTCACGCTCGTGAGAACCATGACCCAGACGACCACCGCATAGATCACGCTTTCACGGCCGCCGCGCCAGTAGACGGTGCGGATCGTGTCGGCAGCGAGACGGCTGGTGTAATCCACGATGCCGAGCGACGCCGCGAACAGCGAGAAAGCTCCCACGAACCAGAACAATCGCCCGAACCAAGGTCCGACGGACGCGGAAAGCGCGTCGCCTTCGATCCTGAGGAAACTGATGTCGCGTGGCAGGCCCTCGCTTCCCGACAATGTCGCGAACGCCAGGATCGACGTGAACAGGATGGTGACGAAGCTGATCGTGACGAAGGTCGACAATTGCTCGATGTTCGCCAGCCGCCACCAGCGCGACCAGCGAGACAGGCTCTCGTCGTCGATGTCGAAGCGCCATCCGGTGCCGCTGTGCGCGACGGGCTCACCGGTGAGCGGGCTGACGATGCGCGGGGCGTGCTTGCCCATCCCGAGGCCCTTGTCCCGGATCCAGTTGGACTGGCAGAGGTTCTGGCCGCCGCCCGCACCCGCGTAGGCAAGCGCTCCCAGCAGCAACGCCCAGCCGAGCTCGCTCACCGGCAGCTTCACGTCGGCGAGGCCCCGCGGCGTTTCCGCCCAGATGTCGTCCGGAATGGCGAAGGCGGCCGCGACGATCACCAGGAAGCCAACCAGCAGGACCTTCAGGAACTGGGTGTGCTCGAGAGCCCGATACACAATTGGAGACAGCGTCAGGATCGCGCCGATGGCGAGGAGCATGCCCGTTGCGATCCACGCAACGCTTCCGCCGATGAGGTAGGTGGTGAGGGTCGCAGCGCTGGTCGCCCATCCGGGCCAAAGGTTGGCGAGTAGCGCAAGCAAGACGAAGAACAGGCCCCAGTGCCGACCAAGCCTGCTGAAACCGGTCAGAACGGTTTCGCCGGTGGCGAGCGTGTAGCGCTCGATTTCCATGTTGATGAAGAATTGGGTGATCAGCCCGACGAAGGCTGCCCAGACGAACACGAGCCCGACCTGGCTGGCGATGAACGGGTAGAGAATGAACTCGCCCGATGCGAGGCCTACGCCCGCCGCCACGATGCCCGGCCCGACGATGTGCCACGTCGAAGCTGGCGGTTCGGGCAGCTCCGCCGTGCCAAGCTCCTTAAGCTTCGACCCTTCCCCCATCATGCTCCCCCTAGGGCGAATGCTTACGCGGATCGCGCAAAGGAAGAAGCTCTTTCTGCTGCGGCTCGAATGGCAGGCGGATCGACCGGTCCGCGCGGGACGAGCCAGGTTCCGCCCACGCACAAGACTTGCGGGATGGCGAGCCAGTCCGGGGCGCGACTGCTCCGTGACGCCTCCCGTCGGACAGAAGCGCGCCTCGGCAAAGGGCGCGGCCAGGGCCTGCAAACCGGATACTCCGCCGGACGCCTCTGCCGGGAAGAACTTGAAGTGGCTCAGCCCCATCTCGATCCCGGCCATGATTTCGGTCGGCGTTGCGACGCCCGGCAGGAACGGCAGCCCGCATCGAAGCGCCGCCTTTCCCACGGAAGGGGTGAGACCCGGCGAGACCAGGAACTCGGCGCCTGCCTCGGCAGCGTCATCGACATGGGCCTCGTTGAGCACGGTTCCGCAACCCACGACGGCGCCTTCGACCTTCCGCATCTCGCGCACCGCATCGAGGGCCGCTGGCGTGCGCAAAGTGACTTCGAGCACGCGGAGCCCTCCGGCGACGAGCGATTCCGCGATCGGGCGAGCGTCCCTCGCGTCGTGGAGGACCAGAACCGGAATGACCGGCGAAAGGCGCATGATGTCGGCGATCGAACGCTGGTCGCTCATCTGCGGACGTCGCCAACGTCGAAAGGATCGAATTCCTGCAGCTCCGCGCGCGTCCCGATCCATCTGTCGCCCGCCATGGCATGCTTCATCACCGCCGCGGCGAGACCCTGTTCTGCGCATTCCTCCAGAGCGAGCTTCCGCAGCAATCCGTCGATGACGGCACCGGCGAAGGCGTCGCCCGATCCGATGCGGTCGATTGCCTGGCCAAGCCGGGCGGGCTCCGTCTCATGCGAAGACGCACGCTGATCCACGCGCGCCGAGAGTCTCTGATTATCGCCATTGTTCGAACGCCGGGTCGAAGCGATCGTCTCCAGTCGCTCGAAGGTGGCGAAGGCGGCTTCGGATGCTTCCCGGCGATCGTCGGCGAGGCTCTTCCCGAGTACTCGCGAGATGTCCTGCGGGCTGGCGAACAAGAGGGTCGCCATCCCGACGAGCGTCTTCACCCGATCCACCTCGTCGGCCGATCGGCCCTCCCACAGCGATGTCCTGTGATTGACGTCGAAGGAGATCGGAACGCCCGCCGCAAGCATCGCCTCGGCAGCTGCAAGCGTCGCTTCCGCTGGCTTGCCGCCGAGCGCCAGGTTGATTCCCGAGACGTGAAACCAGCGCGCGCTGGACGTGAGCGCGGACCAGTCGAACCAGTCCGCATTTTTCGCGAACACGGAATGTCCGCGATCGTAGATGATCCGGCCCGCGCCCGGGATGGGCTCGTGGAAATAGAGGCCGAGACGGCCGTCCGCTCGAAGCACGTTGCCGGTGCGAATACCGGTGCGCCGAAGCTCGCCCTCGCACAGGTCGCCCAGCCCCGAACTGGGAAGCGCCGTGATCATCTCGACGTCGTGGCCGAGTTGCGCGAGGACCGCACCGACGTTGGCCTCGGACCCTCCGACATAGTCCGCGAAATCCGAAGCGTTCGCCAGCCTGCCGCCGGCCGGAACCGCGAGACGCAGCAGAACTTCGCCGAAGCATAGGATTGGGCCCGAAGCTCTATCGTCCATCCCTGTAGCGGCTCCCCTCGCCTCGGCCAGAACGCGTTAGCATAGCGTCCTGGGCGGCGTCCGCTACGGCGCCCAGTGAATGTCGATCGGCTGCTCGGCCTCGGCCAATACGCGGCCGACCGGAACCTTGGAGCTCTGGCCGTCCTCGATCGCCTGCTCGAGCATCTCGCGCTTGTCGGCGCCGCTCAACGTGATGAGCACCGTGCGTGCGGAAAGGATCGCAGCGCGGGTGAGGGTGATGCGGGCGACCGGCGCGTCCTCCGGCATCGGATCGGGCATGACGCCCACAGCCCGGCGCGCCTTCGGGGCGTCGAGCGCATCCTGGAGGTCGGGGCCGGTAAACAAAGAGGCAGTGTGCCCGTCCCCTCCTACTCCCAGCCAGACGAGATCGGGCGGCCAGGACAAGTCCTGCAGTCGCGCATCGGCCGAATTACCGGCCAGCCGATAGTCCGGAATGTCGGCCGCTATCGGGATCACGCGCGCGCCCGCGGGTAGAAAGGTCTGCGCGATTCCGCGGATGTTGCTGCGCTCGTCATCCATCGGCACGAGCCGCTCGTCCGTGGGAATGATGGTGACCTGCTTCCACGGAAGCTTCTTGGCGGCCAGCGCCTTGTAGATCGCCTTGGGCATGTCTCCGCCCGGCAGTGCGATCAGCGACGACCCGCGCGCATCCAGCGCGCTCTCGATGATAAAGCCGATGTCGCCCGCGACGGCGTTCGTCAGTTCATCGACGCTGTCATATTCCCACCATTCGGCTTCGACCATTCCGGAATATCCCTTGAAGCTAGCGCGGAGGCTCCTGCCCATAGCCGGCCCAATCCGCAACCCGCTCGCCGTTCCGATTGAGGGCCGGATGGTAGCGCAGGCGCTGTCGGACGATGCTGCAAACCTGCGAGTCGATGGCCGGGTTGCCGGTGCCCTGATCGACGATGCACTGAACAATTGCGCCATTAGCATCGACCCGGAAGCGCATGCGGATCCACGCGCCGCGTGGCCACTCATTGAGGAGTTGCGGCGGAAAATCCCGCCCGCGCAGGGGCCGAGTTGCCAGGCGGGTTCGCGTGGCTGCGAGACCCTCGCCGCCTCCGCCAGTCCCGCTCCCTGCCCCGCCCGAGCCGGTGCCGGTTCCGATGCCGCCCGCTCCAGTCCCGGGCCCCGGGACATCGGACGCGCCCTGCGTAGGCGCTGCGCCCTCATTAGGCGTCTCGCTGGTGTTGACCGGGACCGGAATTGGCAACTGGATCGGCGGTTCCGGTGCGACGACCGGGGTTGCCTGGCTTCGCAAATTCTCCGCCGATGCAGCGCCCTCCTGCTCCTTTGGGCGCTCTGTCTCTTCCGCGGGAGTTGGAGGCTCCGGTGTCGATTGCGGTGGGGGAAGCTCGTTCACGTCGAACACACGCATCACAGCCTGCGGATCGGTGAGGTCGATCTTCCCGGACAGGTGCGAAAACACGAAAAGCAGGCCCGCGTGAATAGCGATGACCGCGGCGATCGCGCCGCCTTTGTCGCGGTTCTGGAGGTCGGAACGATACATCGCGGCCGGTCAACGCAGTCTATCGCTGCACAGTTGCCGACTGTCACGCGCGTTCCAACGAGAGAAACGCCGGACGGAGGCAAGTCCGCCCGGCGTGCTCTTCGTTTCAACGACGATCAGCGGCTGGAGCTGCTCGAACTCCTGCGGCCACCACCGTGGCTGGCCCGGCCGCCCTTGCTTGCGATTTCCCGCTGCTTCGCAGGATCCATCGCCGCAAAACCGCGCTTCGAACCACCGCCACTCTTCGATCCGGCCATGCTTTCCTCCTCATGAGCTACAAACAGTAGCGGCTCCGGAAACGCAGCTGTTTAAACAGCGGTTCAACTCTTTGATTTGAGTTATGAAGTTTGTTGTTAGGCGGCCGAACTTGACCCTGACACACCGTGAGAACGTCGTCCAAAGAACAAAGCAGAAATCCCGATCAGTGCGATCCCGGCAAGTTCCAGCCACCAGCCGCTTCTCAGGCCGGCAATGTTTATTGTCACCCAGTGGTCGATGTGGTGGAAGGAAGCCGCACGCACGCACAATGAAGGTGAAGAGCAAGACGATCCCTGCCGCAGCGGCCTTGACCGATCTCGACGACGCTCTGAGCCAGCGAACGAGCACCGCCAGCGCAATCAGGCCGCTCGTCGACAATGCCAACAGAAAAACACCCTGCATGAGCCTGCGATGCTCGTAGAGCCCTGCCGAGTTGGCGAATCCGCGTGCTGCGTCGGTAAGTAGCGCCTGCAGGTCGAGTTCCTTGTTCAGCCCGAGAAGAAGCAGCAGCACGCCAGTTGCCAGCCAGAAATGTCGCTCACGCGATTCGGCGGCTGTTCGCGCCCAAAAAGCTGCAGCAGCAGCTACAAAGTAAAATAGGACAATGACCCACGCCAACGTCGACTGGTCATTAAACATGGCGGCTACGGTCAAGCGTTTCTCATGACAGGCGGTCTGATTTCGGAGCGCTTGCCGCGTGCCCGCGCTGGTCCCAACGATGCTGCCGAGCAGGAACGAAATCAATGCCGATAAGAAGACCGTCAACGCGAAACTCAGGCTCTTAAGCGGCTGAAAGTTTCGCGCCAAGCCAAGTTTGGTTAACAGAAATTTACCATTACTGATGCACGCTAACAACAGGCTGCCTATAAACCGTATCTTCAGCCAGCGTTAGCCGAATGAATCCTTGTTGCGTGTGACTTTTGGGGGGCAGATTCCCTAAAGTCTTGGACTGAACAAACGACCGGGTGGGGTCACCAAATATCATGTTGAATCAAGCGACGGCGCACGCGCCAATGACATCGCTTAGCCATTCCGCCGCTCGTCGGGCGGCCACAATGCTGTGAGCTTCCCGATGATAAGGATCAGCGCGCTCGCCGCGTGCGTGACCGCCCTAGCGTGGGCGGGGGCGGCGCGGGCCGAAGTGATGGAAGTTGGCGCGGATGGAGCTTTGAAGGTCCTGCGTGACGCTCCCGATGCGACGTGGTCGACCGGCGAGCCAGAGACGGCCGCGATCCCGGCCGAAGCGACTGTCATTCCCGATGCGGCGGTCACCGTGCTGAAGGATAACGGCTGGGCGGGGCAGTACGCCAAGGCGATGGTGGAGATCGCGCGGGCCAACGACATCAGCCCGCATCTGCTCGAAGCAGTCGTCTGGCAGGAGAGCCGCTGGAACCCCGGGGCTATTTCACGGGCCGGTGCCATCGGCTTGGCGCAATTGATGCCCGGAACGGCGCGAGACCTTGGCGTCGACCCGCGCGACCCGATACAGAATCTCTCGGGTGGTGCGAGGTACCTTCGTCAGCAACTGAACCGTTTCGACGGGAATGTTGAGAAGGCCCTCGCAGCGTATAACGCGGGTCCGGGGCGCGTCATGACGGCAGGGGGAATTCCGTCAATTCCAGAAACACAGGCCTACGTGCGCGCCATTGTCGCGCGCCTGGCGCTCAATTCGATCAAAGAAGGAAATCTCCAGTGAAGATTGTCAAAGCGACGGTCGCACTCGTTGCCGCAGCCATGCCGAGTGCGGCGCTGGCGCAGGCCAATCCGCAGGGCTCCGGCCCGATCGTTTCCGCGCTCAGCTGGCTGCAGGGCACATTGCTCGGCAACGTCGCGACTTCGGTGGCCGTGATCGCCGTGGCGATGGTCGGCTTCATGATGCTGACCGGCCGCCTCAACTGGCGCGTCGGAGCGACCGTGATCATCGGCTGCTTCATCCTGTTCGGGTCGGCGGCGATCGTTTCCGGCATCCAGTCCACCGCGTCGGTTTCGGGCTAGCGCAAGGTGCGCGCGCCCCTCTTCCGCGCCCTCACACGGCCGCAGATGTTCGGCGGGGTTACCTTCAACTTCTTCGTCATCAACGCCGCGGTCACGACGGAGCTCTTTCTCCTGACCCGCTCGTTCCTGGCACTTCCGGCGGCGCTCGCAATACATGCCGTCGGATACTTCCTGTGCCTTCGCGAGCCCCGCGTTTTCGATCTCTGGCTGACCAAGGTCAGCCGCTGCCCCCGCGTGCGCAATTACAAGCGCTGGGGCTGCAACAGCTATTCGCCTTGAGGAGCCGCTGATGAAGTGGACCGGCCCAGCCCAGTGGATGAAGCGGGAAGCCCGCGCTGGGGACCGACTGCCGTTCGACCGGCACATCGACGACGCGACCATCCGGCTGCGCGACGGCGCCGTCATGCGCACGCTGCACATCGGCGGCATGGAGTTCGAGACGCAGGACGCGGACCAGCTCGATCATGCGCAGGCGGTGCGCGAAGTCCTTCTGCGGAGCGTGCTCGACGCGCGCTTCGTGCTGTATCACCACGTCGTTCGCAGGCGGGTGACCGTCGCATCGGGCGGTGAGTTCGATTCTCCGTTCTGCGAGGCGGTCGGCAAGCAGTGGGACGCGCGGCTCGCCGAGCGGCGGCTGTTCGTCAACGAGCAATTCCTGACGATCGTTCGCCGTCCGGCCCGCGGCAAGACCGGCTGGCCGGAGCGGCTTCAGCGCCGACTTGGCCGCGGCAGCGACGACGACCGTGGCACCATCCGCGACCTCGAAGCGGCGACCGCCGCGCTCCTGGCCGGGCTTGAGCCCTACGGCGCACGAGTCCTCTCCTGCTACCGCACGGACGCGGGCGAGATGTCGGAACCGCTCGAATTCCTGTCGAGCATCTACAATGGCGAGATGCGTCCGGTCGTCCTGCCCGCGGCGGACACCGACCTTGGCCAGCATTTGCCCTACAAGCGCGTCAGCTTCGGCCTCGACGCGCTGGAAGTCACCGGTGCGGGCAGCCGCAGCTTCGCGGCGATGCTCTCGATCAAGGAATATCCGGCGGAGACGCGTCCGGGGCTGATCGACAATATTCTCCGCCTTCCGTGCGAGCTGGTCCTGACCGAGACGTTTGCCCCTGCCGATCGCCAGATCGCCCGCGAGCGGATCGACCTTGCCCTTCGCCGCCAGAAGGCGAGTGAGGAAGACAGCGGCACCGAACGACGCGAGATGCTCGCAGCGCGCGACGCGCTGGGCGCCGGACAAGCCGGGTTTGGCGACCACCATTTCAGCCTCATGGTCCGTGCGGGCGACCTCGCCGAGCTCGATACGGCGATGGCGAGCGCCTCCGCCGGGATCGCCGATATCGGCGCGATCGCGGTGCGCGAGGACGTCAACCTGGAACCCTTGTTCTGGGGTCAGTTCCCGGGCAACGAGGCCTACATCGTCCGCCGCGCCTTGATCTCGTCAGCGAATGCTGCCGGCTTCATCTCGCTTCACGGTTTTCCGGTCGGGCAGCCCACCGGCAATCACTGGGGCGACGCGGTCTCGGTCCTCGAGACGACCAGCTCGACGCCTTACTTCTTCAATTTCCACGAAGGCGATCTCGGCCATTTCTCGATCATCGGCCCGTCCGGATCGGGCAAGACCGTGGTGCTCAACTTCCTCGCCGCCCAGGCGCAGAAGTTTGGACCGCGCACGATCTTGTTCGACAAGGATCGCGGCGCGGAGATCTTCCTGCGCGCGGCCGGCGGGCACTATTCCGTTCTCCGGCCGGGCGAGCCGACCGGCTTCAACCCGCTGCGGTTGCCGAACACGGCGGAGAACAAGGCCTTCCTGCGCGACTGGCTTGGCGTGCTGCTCAACGCCGAGGGGCCGGAGGAACTGGCCTCGATCGCTGCTGCGGTCGACGCTTGCTTCGATCACGATCCTGCCTTCCGCCGGCTCCGCTACTTCCAGGAATTGCTCGGCGGCCGCCGTCGCCCCGAAGCCGGCGATCTTCAGTCGCGGCTGGACCCGTGGGTCAACAATGGCGAGCACGCCTGGCTGTTCGACAACGACGATGACCAGCTCGACTTGAGCTCGCGCATCCTGGGCTTCGACATGACCGCGCTGCTCGACAGCCCGCGCCTGCGCACGCCGGCGATGATGTACCTGTTCCACCGCATCGACGAGCGGCTGGACGGCGAGCCGACGCAGGTCCTGATCGACGAGGGCTGGAAGGCGCTCGACGACCCGGTCTTCGCCGCGCGCATCCGCGACTGGCTGAAGACCCTGCGCAAGCGCAACGCCATCGTCGGCTTCGCGACCCAGTCGGCGCGCGACGCGCTCGACAGCCGCATCTCGGCGGCTCTGGTCGAGCAGACCGCGACGATGATCTTCATGCCAAACGCCAAAGCGAAGGCGGAGGATTATTGCGCGGGATTCGGCCTGTCCGTCCACGAGTTGGACTTGATCCGCTCGCTACCGGCGCACAGCCGCTGTTTCCTGATCCGCCATGCCAACCACAGCGTCGTAGTACGGCTGGATCTGTCGGGCATGCCCGAGTTGCTGACCGTCCTGTCCGGGCGAGAAGCAACCGTACGCCGCCTCGACGCGATCCGTGCGAGTGTCGGCGACGATCCTGCGCACTGGTATCCGCTGCTCACACGCGCTCCATGGCCCGGCGACGATTCCGACGGCGACGGCATGTACCTCGAGGCGGCCGAGTGAGCAGCTGCCCGACATTCGGCGACGGCGGTCCGTCCGGCATCGCCGAGGCGCTGCGCGTCGTAGACTGCATGAGCGGCGAGGCGGCGTCGTTTGCCTTCGGCCGCCTGTTCGGTTCGGACGCCGTGCTCGGCCAGGCACTGACGGCAGCGCTCACCCTCTACATTGCTTTCTATGCGATCGGTTTGCTGACCGGCCGAACGTCCTTGTCGGTGTCGGCTCTTACCCCGCGCATGATGACCCTCGGCATCGCTTTGACCTTCGCCACGTCCTGGGTCGCCTACCAGTCGGTCATCTGGAACCTGCTCGTCGGCGCGCCCGACCAGATTGCCAGCCTGCTGATCGGGACCAGTGGAAGCGCGACATCGCTGTTCGCGGATCGGCTCGACACGATCTTTGCCGTCGTTGCGCAGGCGGCCGCCGCCACGGAGGCGGCCTCCGCCGGCATACCGGACACGGGCTCGATCGCGTCCGGACCCGACCTGCTTTGGCTTTCCGCCTTGCTGCTGTTGCTGGGTACGGTCGGAGTCCTGCTGGTCGCGCGGATTGCCCTTGCGGCGATGCTCGCGCTTGGCCCGATCTTCATCATCTGCGGCCTGTTCGAAGGCAGCCGCGGCCTATTCGAAGGTTGGCTGAAGGCCGCGGTGCTTTTCGCACTGACGCCGCTCCTGGCCGTGTTGATCGGCGGAGCGACCATCGCACTGCTTTCGCCGATGCTGGATTCGCTGGCAGCCGCGGGCGGGCAGGTCCCGCTGCGGCTGACCACGACCCTCTTCCTTGCCGCAGCCGTCTATTGCGCGCTCATGGTCTTGTGCCTGAAGATCGCCGGAACGATGGTCGCTGGCTGGCGGCTGCCCTTCAGCGCCGCGCGCGACCGCAAGTCCGAGGCCGCGCTGGCGACTGCGCAGGGCACTTCCGAAACGGTGACGTCTCAGGAGATCGCAGCACCTCGCGCCAGCAATCATGACCCCCGCGTGCACGCCATCATCAGTGCCGCAAGTGCCGGCGGCGCCGCGTCCTACGATCGCCCAGCGCCAAGCTATCCGCTCTACGCCACTGCCGGCGCGTCGATGGATGCTCCAGCACCGCAAGCCGCCGCGCAGCCGCGCTCAGATCCGAGGCTCGGCAGCCTCAGCCGCCATTATCGTCCACGTACAATGCAGTTCCAGAGGACCCATTCATGACGAAGACCCCGGCCTTTTTCCTGGCCTTGGCTCTTTTTTCCACGCCTGCGCTCGCGGCCTCCGACCCGCGGCTGAAAAGCGTCCACTATGAAACGGACAAGGTCGTCTCGGTGCAGGGGCGCCTCGGCTATCAGTCGATGATCGAGTTCGGGAACGGCGAGCAGATCGAGAATGTCGCCGTCGGCGATTCCAGCGCCTGGCAGGTCACGCCCAACAAGCGCGCGAACCTGCTCTTCCTGAAGCCGCTGTTCGGCAAGGCGAAGACCAACATGACGGTGGTCACCGACCAGCGTACCTATCTGTTCGACCTCAGCGTCGCCTCGACCGGAGCGCCCCTCTACAATCTGCGCTTCACTTATGGAGCGCGGCCGCCGGAGGTTCAGCCGCAACAGCGGCGGATCGCTTATCCGAAGCTGCTTGCGAACGCGTCTGCGGCGGCTCCCGCAGTCGCCCACCCCAAGCTGAACTACGACTGGAAGGCGAAGGGCAAGAAGGATCTTCTTCCCGCGCGCACCTATGACGACGGCCGGTCCGTCTATCTGCAGTGGAAGGCCGGAGTGCCGATGCCGGCGCTCTATGCACGCGATGCGGAAGGGCGCGAAAGCATCGTCAACTATCGCCAGGTTGGCGCCTTCATCGTCATCGACCAGGTCCCCCATGCCCTGGTCATGCGGCTCGGCAAGAGGACGGGTTACCTGATCAACCGTCACCCGCCCAAGGCCCAACCCTTCCGGATCGCGGAGCGCGCTCAATGAACAATTCCCTCATCGTTCTCGATCCGCGTCACCAGCAATCGGACCCCCGCATCGAGCTCGAGCCCGAGACGCTGGCGCTCGCGAAGCGAAACGCGTTCCCGCTGGTCGCGCAGCAGACCCGCCGAAAGGACGGCATGGGCCTCGCGGTGGGCGGCGCGGGCGCGCTCCTCCTCGGGATCGCAACGTTCGCGGGCCTTTCCGGCAGCCGCGAAGTGGCGCCGAGCAAGCCGGCAGCTGCCGTGCCGACCACTCAAGCACAGCCGGGTGCCGTCGCCATTCCGCCCGAGGCAATGACCCAGGTGCCGGCCGCGGGCGGCGCACCCGTCGTGATCCCGGGCCAGGGGCCTGTGCTCGCCGGGGACCCCGCGGTCCCGCCGACGCTCGTCCCCGACGTGGTCGTGAACCGGCACGGCGCGCCAGCCCTAATCGTCGACAGCAGCGGCCCTGAAGCGACCTCGCCTGCGCCGTCCGTGGGTATAGCCGGTGAGGATGCGTTCGGTTCGTCCGGCACCCAGGTCGCCAAGGCTACGCGGATGAAGAACCCGGGCCAGACGGTTTCGCAGGGGACGCTCATCCCGGCGGTTCTGGAAACGGCGATCAACAGCGACCTCCCCGGCTACGTCCGCGCGGTGGTCAGCAGCGATATCCGCAGCTTCGACGGCAGCCGCGTTCTCGTCCCAAGGTCATCGCGGCTGATCGGCCAGTACAAGAGCGGCGTCGCGGGCGGCCAGACCCGCGCCTACGTCATGTGGACGCGTCTCATTCGCCCCGACGGAGTGTCCGTCGCACTCGCTTCGCCAGCCGTGGACGAAACCGGCCAGACGGGCCTTACCGGCAAGGTCGACAGCCACTTCATGAAACGGTTCGGGTCCTCGCTTCTGCTTTCGGTCGTGGGCGGAGCTTCGACTCTTGCGACCGGCGGTGCGGGCGTAATCCTTTCCGGAGGCCAAAGCGCTGCTTCGGTTGCTGCGCAACAGAACGGGCAGATCCCGCCGACCATCAAGGTCCGCCAAGGCCAACCGATCCGCGTCTTCACTGCGAAGGACCTCGACTTTTCGACGGTGGCCGGATGACACCGGCCGTTCCGGCCCCGGCGGAAGTCGCGCACCTCGGCGTCTATCTTTCCGCCTACCTCGCGCCGTTCCAGCAATGGCTTTCGGACGAGAACGTCACGGAAATCCTCGTGAACGCGCCCGGCGAGGTGTGGACCGAGGCTTCCGGTGTCGCGGGCATGACGCGGCACGAGGCGCCGGGAATCGACGACGTCTTGCTAAGCCGGCTGGCCGCGCAGGTCGCGCGGTTCAGCCATCAGGGCATCAACCGCGAGCGGCCGTTGCTGTCCGCCACCCTGCCCACCGGCGAGCGCATCCAAATCGTCAGCCCGCCCGCGACGCGGCGGCATTTCGCTTTGTCGATCAGGCGGCACCGGCTGATCGATGTCCCGCTCGCATCCTACGAGCGCGAGGCGAAGTCCACCGCGACGAAGCCGTGGCAAGATCGCGAGCCAGGCACCAGCGATATCGACTTCCTGCGGCAGGCCGTCCGCGGCGGCGCGACCATCCTGATCTCGGGCGGCACGTCGAGCGGCAAGACCACCTTCCTCAACGCGCTGCTCCGCGAGGTCCCGGAGCATGAGCGAGTCATCCTTGTCGAGGACACGCCGGAGATTCGGCTCGGCAACCGCAACGGCGTCGGCCTGATCGCGGTGAAGGGCGAGACCGGCGAGGCCCGCGTCACCACGGACGACCTCTTGCAGGCGGCCCTCCGCCTCCGACCCGACCGTATCGTCCTTGGCGAGCTTCGCGGCGGTGAAGCCGTTAGCTTCCTTCGCGCGATCAACACCGGCCATCCCGGCTCGTTCAGCACGATCCACGCCAATTCCCCGAGCGGCGCGCTTGAGCAGCTTGCGCTGATGGTCATGCAGAGCGGCCTCGGCCTCTCCCGCCTCGACACGATCGCCTACGTGCGTTCGGTCGTCGACCTCATCGTCCAGCTCGACCGGCAGGGCGGACAGCGCGGGATCGCCGCCATCGAGCGCACCTCGGACATCTTCAAGCACGAGCTTCCGTCCGCCGCCTGATGCGGCGGCCCGTGCAGCGGGCTGGCCTGGCAGCCGGTTGGCGCGCTCGGCGCCGGGCTCAGTCGAGATTACCGAACAGCGCTGGCGTCGATCAAGATCCGGTGTGCACGCCTCGCGAATGACCGCGACCTCGCAGGTCCCGTGAAGCCCGCGGCCGCTGTTCAGCAAGGACCCGCTCGAACAGATGACCGACGACGCCGCCTGGGATGCGCTCGAACACTTCATTCGCGGGAGCAGCGGCTCTGAGCGATGAGTTCCTGATCAACTCGCCTGGTTGCGTAGAGGAACGTTCATCAGCAGCGCCGCGAATAATCATAAACGACCTGGCCCTGAGCGTCATAGACAGGCTGACCTTGCGCATCCACGAGGTAGCAGTAGCCGCGCGTATCCCGGCGGAAGACCTGCCGGGGATTGACTGCCGCGCCAAGGGCCCCGCCCGCAATTGCTCCAACCGCTGCCCCGGTAAACGCGTCACTACCGGCCGCCTGGCCAGCAATCCCACCGAGTAAAGCGCCGGCTGCAGCGCCTGCGACCGTCCGATTTGCGGCATTGTTGGTTCCTCCGGGGCCGGCGACGCACCCGCTGCAGGTCAACAAAGCCGCGATTGCCAGAATAAAGTTTCGGTTCTTCATGGCGTCCTCCATCGGTCCGCCGCTCAGGTGCTTAAGTGACTGAGTTCAATGATGGTTCCAGCAACAGCGATGTTCGGGGACCGGCGGGCGAGCCAAAACTCCCGCAGCAATTGTCGCCTGAGTGGAAAAGATAGTATCAGTCCGCAACGGACGATCCAGGCGCCTTCGACCAGCACCGGGCGGGGCCGACCAGCCACCGCTTTTAGGAGCGAAAGACATTCGGTCGGCGGCGAGTTCCCGCACCTTGATGGGTTTGGAGCCCGAGCCCAATAAAGGAGCTGCTTGCCGGTCGCCGGGTCGTCGAAAGCCATGGGATCGATGTTCACGAAGCTCTCAGCACATAGAAGCGGCTTGCCCATGTCTTCGAAAGGGCCCTGCGGCGAGCTTGCAGTCGCGACTGCAAGGCATATTCCGCGCTTCTCGTCCGCCAACGCCGCAAATACCGCCGATCGGCACGTCAGCTGTTCCAAACAACTATTGGGACGATTATCGGCGCGCCGATGCCCAGCGCCGATTCCCAATTCTCGTTTCAGGTCGATGCCGTCGAAGATGGCGAGGGCACGCGTCTGACCGTCACAGCGTCGAATGGCGAAAGGCGCTCGTACCATATCAGGAGCGGCGAACACTCCGATTACCTTTTGTTCTTCGCGGAGCTCGCGGGCGACTTCGGCACGCGGGCACCTGGATCGGCAGAGATCCCCATTACTGAGCCCGACAGTATCAAATGGCGTCCGCTCGTGACGGAGAATCTCAGCGATCGCACGCTGTGCGGTTACGGCGATCCCGCGGTGCTGAAGGTCGAAGACGGATGGGTGCTCATCGCGACGTCGAACGATGCGAACGACGCCTTCCCGATCCTCCATTCACCCGACCTTGCTCGCTGGGGGCACAGGGGCTTCGTTTTTCCGGAGGGACAGACGCCGCCTTGGACGGCAACGGGCCGTCATGTCGCCGACTTCTGGGCACCGGAGATGCAGCGGGTCGGGGATGAATACTGGGTCGCGTACACTGCACGCGAAAAATCCAATGCGCTGGCGATCGGTTTAGCAAGAGCCCTGACTCCCTATGGTCCGTGGACCGACAACGGCCAGCCGCTCATCACCGGAGGCAAAGTGCTGTACCCCGGTGGCGGAGTGATCGACTCCCACATCTTCGTCGATGATGACGGCACTCCGTTCCTGTTCTGGAAGAACGACACGAATGGTTTGTGGCCGCGCCCGCTCGCGGGGCTGTTACGGGAGCAATCGGAGCTAATCTCCGAACTGTTTGAGGGTGAGCGCGAGCAACGCAGCGCGGCCTTCGCGGCTGCGGTGCAGCCGTGGGCCAATACGCGACGTCCGATGGAGCGATTTTTCCTGATGCAGCCCCTGATCGAGGCCGCACTCGACAATTGGCCGCGCGTGCTTCCCGCGCTGGTCAGATTCGGTAAGGCCCCCGAGATCGTCGAGGCGATGCGGACGCCGATTCATGCCCAGCGGCTCTCCACCGACGGGCGATCGCTCGTTGGCGAGGAGAAGATCGTCCTATCCAACGATCTCGATTGGGAGGGGCATCTGATCGAAGGGCCGTTCGTGACGAAACAAAACGGCCGCTACTGGATGTTCTACGCCGGGAACGATTTCTCGACCCCTGCCTACGGCATCGGCGTGGCTGTCGCAGATCATCCATTCGGCCCGTACGAAAAGCGCTCCGAGCCGCTGCTAAAGTCCACCCGCGAGTGGTGGGCTCCGGGCCATGCCTCGGTCGCAGCGGGTACGGATGGGCGCCCGCAGCTCTTTTTCCACGCCTTCTTCCCGGGCAAGTGCGGCTACAATGCCTTTCGGGCCTTGCTGACCGTCGGCCTTGATTTCGATGGCGGCGAGGTGAAGCTTCGCCAGGTCTGACGCTGGCGGGGAAACTTGCTGCAACGTGCCTTGATTGGCGAGCCGAGCCGAGATTAGCGAGTAGCCTTGTGAGCGTATGGCTGCTAGGGTGAACTCATCGCCGGCACATCCCCAGCTTCCCGGCGCCTGAGAGACAAGAGCTCCCGCTGAACCAAGGGAGTGTCGACTTGCCGGAATCATCTAACAGCACGAAACTAGGCCAGGAGGCCGCGACACAGCGCGCTCGAGCCGCATTGGCAAACCAGGATGAGCGGCGGGCTCGCAGGCCGCTGGAGAGTGAACGCGCCAGGTCGGCCACGCGACCATCGCTGAGGCACCAGCAGCCCGCTAACCAGGCGAAATCCGCGTGAGCCGGGCTGTGTTCCTCGACATGAGCGAGAAGGCCGTGGTCGCTCACTGCGACGCGCAAGAGATCGGGATCTCGTCGATCGGCAAGGTAGCGACTGGCGGCACCCGGCTTGTCTGCATGAGCGTGGACGGCGCCGCCAAAATTAGACGGCAGTTGGCAACCAAGCTTACGAAGGGTGTAGCGGCCCAGGAGCAGCGCGGGCCGGGCTGGGGATTCGTAGCCAGATCCTAGGTGATTGCGTAGCCGCGATGGCGACGGAGAGTGCCCCGTCGTCGGGTTAGACGTTCCATCTTGTTGGAGGATTTAATCGCCAAGCCACGAAAGAGTGAAAACGCAGACGAACGAGCCGATCGCCAAAAGCGCGAGGCCGAGACTGCTCTCGAGAAGGCCGCCGCATCGGAGCACGCTCTCGACGCAATGGTCCGGCGAAGTATCGAGCGCCACGGCCCTTAATTTGACTGCCATCTTCCGACGCTAGCAGCCTGCATTTCTCCGTGGTTGTTCGTGATCTGACTGCTGGTCGGCCGCGAGCTGCTAAATCCAGCGGTTTACGATCCGAGAGGATTGCCAGAGTTCCATGGGGCGAGCGTTCCAACGGCCCACGGACCGGGCCGCGTCTTCATCGTTTTGCGCCTTGAACTCCTGGAGAAGGCTGAAATTGCCAAGGCCGTCGTGGGAAAAAAGTCGATAGAGAAGCATGAAGCCTCCTGCAGGCAGACGCCGCCTCAGCCCTCTGCCTCGCGGACAGAACGGCGCTCCGCCGCCCTTCCTGTTACGCTTATGCCTGAACAAAGTTAACGGAAGCGCCGCGGAAATTCGGGTAATTGCGCGGCGTCAGGTCACGATCGCGCAGGGGCGGTTCGCACCGCTGCGAATGACACCATGCGGCGCTCTTCGGCATCCCACAGCGCCAGACCGAAGGTCCTCCAGCTATCAGCGATCGTCAGCCGATTTGCCTGAGCAAGTTGCGGGTGGTCCCGAAGGACTTCGGAGAGCCGATAAAATGGCACCCGGCTCACGAGGTGGTGGACGTGGTGGACGCCGATGTTTGCCGTGAACCACCGCAGGACTGCAGGGAGTTCGAGATGGGAACTTCCGTGCAATGCCGCCTCATGGAACGACCAGCGGCCATCGGATTCCCAATGGGTATGCTCGAATTGATGCTGCACGTAAAACAGCCAGACGCCGACGGTGGCGGCGATCAACGTGACTGGAAGCTGCACGACCAGGAAAGTGCCCAGTCCAACCTTCAGGCAGATCGCGGCGGAGAGAATGGCAATGGCCACGTTCGTTGCGCCCGCACTGATCCAGTACCTTGCACCGGCACCCATGAGTCCGACTGGGAGGCGATTCCGCAGCAGGAACAGGTAGGTCGGGCCGAATCCGAGCAGGACGGCAGGATGGCGGTAAACCCGGTAGAGAAATTGTCGCCACTTGGACCACTCCCGGAACTCTTCGACCGTGACCGTGTCCACGTCCCCGAAGCCCCGTGCATCGAGATTGCCCGTTCCGGCATGGTGCAGTGCGTGGGATCGGCGCCAGCACTCGTAAGGCGTAAAAGTGAGCACGCCGAGCAACCTGCCAGTCCAATCGTTCGCGAAGCGAGTGGGCCAAAATGACCCGTGGCCGCAATCGTGCTGAATCAGGAACAGTCGGAGCAAGAAGCCGGCCGCGGGAATGGCAAGCAGAAGACCGAGCCAGTAGCCCGCATCGACCAGCACGAACATTGTCGCGCTAAGTGCCAGATAGGGGGCCAAGGTGATTGCTAACTCGTACAGACTCCGACTGCGACTAGGGTCGCGATAACCGGAAAGCTCTCGTACCAGTTCTTTTGCATTGAGAGCCCGATCATTGTCGTTCGTTTTAACGTTCGACCTGACAACCGTTTCGACAAAGAGGTCGCCCGACGGTTCGAGCCCTCCGGCTGTGCTCAGCATCTGACTTGTAGCTCCTGTTGAAAATTTGTCCGTCGAGGGCCTGGCTGCGAGCTTCTGATTTGTCAGCCGACCACGGCTCGAGCAGCTTCGTACGCGATGGCCCGCGCCCGGCTCGCTTCCCGCCGCGAAAGCAGGCGAAAGAGAGATGGAGTGGAACGATGATCCGCACATGGCTGGCGGACGTTAAATTGTTTCAGTTTGGTCATTCTATTGCTCAGTTTGTATTCAATTCATGCTGCGATGACAGTGTCATCCATCGCCTGCTTGGCTGCCAGAGAGGTTGCCCGCATCTTTTCGGTAAGTATCACCCGCGCGGCCATCTCTCTCCAGGCAGCTTCGGATCTCAGACAGCGCTCCCTGACGTTTTCAAGTGTCGCCGCCTCGGCGGCGGCGCGCGCTTCTTCTGCACGCGCCAGGTAAGCATCGAGTTCTCGATGGCGTACTGGTTCAACCATTGTCGGCTCCTGCAACCTCCAGTCCGCTCCCACAAGAGAGCGGACTGGACGTCATGTTCAAACGGAGAAAGCCGTCAAGCGCTCTGGATGTTGACCGCGCTCGTCTTGCCGCGCTGGTCACGCTCCAGCTCGTAGCTGACGCGCTGTTCCTTCTGCAGGGTCGTCATACCGGCGCGTTCGACGGCGCTGATATGAACGAAGGCGTCTTCACCACCGCCTTCTGGTGCGATGAAGCCGTAACCCTTTTGCTCGTTGAAAAATTTCACTGTGCCGGTTGGCATAATCAATTCCTTCTTTTCGGTAGGACCGCCTATCGGCCCACCGGTGCCAGGAGAAGCGAAGAGAAGGAATGAGGAGCCGCAAAGCGCCTGGAAGACCCGCAGTTTGCGACTAATAGCGGGTAATACATAGGACGAATGAACAGCAATTGTAAGACCGTCTGCCAATAAATGTATGTTAGGATTGGCATCCTCACCACCGGAAGGACGCTTTCGGAGCTCTGATTGAGAGGCGTTAGCGCTTCGGCGCGCCGACCTTCGCTTTGAGGCTCCTGATAAGCTGAAGAAGGCTTCGAAGGCTCAACGCACCCGCCGCTTCTTGTCGCTCGGCAGCAGGCGCTCGGTTATCTGCCCGCGAATTTGACGGCCGGCCAGATGCTCGTCGATCCTCTCATAGCGCTCCGCCTTCAGCTTACGCTTCACCTCTGCCACTGTTTTGCACTCGGCAGCCAGTTCCAGAGCCCGTTCGATGATCCGGGGCTTATCCGGGCTCATCATCAGCCACGACCTTCGCGACGAGCCTCTGTCGGTCCCAGATCTCGCGCTTGATGGCGTCCCCCATCAGGGGCTTTGCCAGACGGACAGCGTCATCGTCCGACGCCGCCTCGACGGCCTCGGTTCGCGTAAAACGGTTCACGCCGTCTAGAAAGTAGACCCTGTACGCGACCACGACACCTTCCCCCCGGAAGCAGGCGAGACCAGCCGCACACAAACGAAGTGGAGCGAGTGCGGGCGCGGCGTGTCTCTCGAGCATGGTGACCGTCGCGCCAGAGACTCGGCAGTTACCTAAAGTTAGGCAGCAGGTTGCTCGGTGCTGCGCGTGTCGCAGAGGAACCGTCGCGACTTACGCCGGTTTTTGCTCCGAAAGGAAGGAGAGAAGCATGCCTCGCGAGTTGATCGACACCGGAACGGGCAAGCGCTTTGTCCGCAGGGACGAAAAGGGTCAGTTCAAGGAGTTGGATGACGTCGGTCGCAGCCTGTCTGCTGATCGCCGGCGGAAGGCACAGCACACATCGAAGAAGGGCGAAGGTGACCGCGGCGACCGTTAGGGATTCTCAAAGCACATCGACAGAAAGAGCTCGGACGAGCAAAAACGCGCCGGTTAGAAGGACGGCTACACCTATCATCACGCCCACGCCCAAGAGGACCTTCGCGCCCTGGCGATAGCGAAGTCGTCCTCCTCGTTGCGCGTAGAGCGCGCTGGCGATCAGCATTGCCCCGATGAGAATTGCAGTCGTGCTCGCCAGAAGATCGATGTTCACAACACCCATTTAAACGCCTTCACAGCGACCACGGCCCTCAAGGCCCACGGGCGAAACGTTGATGCGGGAGCGTGGTTCTCTAGACGCGAACTTGCGGCGAAGCTTTACCAAGCCAGAGCTCTCTTTCGACCATGTTCATATTAGCACAGCGAAGCTGGGCTTTGCCGATTTCATTCAGAGGAATGCAAGGGGAGGAGCTTTCCGCCCATAAGGGTAGCCGTACAATCTGGCGACGTAGCCAACCTAACTCTTGTTAATGCGAGCCACTCTTCAACGGGCTTAACCGCCGAAGGAAGGACTAACGAATTGTCTTGAACGGAGACCTAGGTTGACACCGACAACTCCTGAAGGGCGCGGCCCCGCCCTCGAGCCCATGCTAAAAAAGCTCGAGTATTGGGTGCCATTTAAAGCGGCGGATCGCGAGGCTCTGCTGGGCCTTCCCCACGTCGTGAAGACCATGGAGGCCCACCATTACATCGTCCGGGAAAGGGAGAGACCGACGCATTCGTGCGTGATGGTCCGCGGCTTTTCGATCCGCCACAAGATCGTCGGCACGGGTCATCGCCAGATCTGCGCCGTTCACATGAAGGGGGATCTGGTCGACCTGCAGAACTCGCTTCTCGGCGTCGCCGATCACAGCGTTCAGATGCTTACGAGCGGAAAAGTCGCAATGGTTCCCCGCGAGGAAATTGAACGGATCGCATTCGAGCGTCCGAGCATCGGTCGAGCGATGTGGATCGATACGCTGGTCGAAGCAGCTATCGCCCGGGAGTGGATCGCGAACGTAGGGCGGCGCGATGCGCGTACTCGAATGGCCCATCTGCTCTGCGAGTTTTCTCTCAGGCTCAAGCTCGCCGGCCTGGGCGAACAGACAGGTTGGGAGCTGCCGATGACCCAAGAACAACTGGCCGACGCAACCGGCATGACCTCCGTTCACGCGAACCGGAGCATTAAGGCGCTTGAGGCGGATGGGCTGATCGAACGGACCACTCCTCGCTCCATCAAGATAGGTGATTGGAAGAAGCTCGCCGAGGCCGGCGACTTCGACAGCAATTACCTTCACCTCAGAAGTGACGAACCCGCGCTGGCCTAGACATGCCGCGGGTAGGCTCGCAACGTTGTACCTTGGCAAAGCTCCACGAAGTGCTCTCGTCGCACCGGCATTCACATCGAGTTAACTGCCCCTAAGCCCTTGGTGCGAAATGGCTTCCCATTGGAGTACCCGCATGCCCGGACGTTTGTCAGTACTCCTTCTAGGCTTGGCCTCGATTGCATTCAGCGCCGCGGCCAAGGCGCAAGCCGTCCCCGTTTCGGTGCCCGGTCCTGCATATCGTGTTCATCCGGGGGACGAGATCGAAGTGGTCGTCTGGGGTGACGAAAGGCTTCAGCGATCGGTCCGAGTGCTGCCCGACGGGACCTTTGCCTTTCCACTCGTCGGCCAGGTCGTTGCGCAAGGACAGCTCCCGGCTGACCTCGAGCGCATCATTACGGCCGCTCTCCGGCCGCAGTACCGCGGAGTTGTTCCAAATGTCACGGTGATGGTGAAGAACCCATCCGGCTACCAATTCTCCGTGGTGGGCAAGGTTCGCAGCCCGGGTACATTCACGCCCGGCAGGTACGTCAACGTACTGGAGGCTGTAAGCATCGCCGGCGGACCCACAGAGTTCGCTCAGCTCGGAAACGTCACCATCATAAGAAGCACGGGAAGGCAGATGCAGACTATTCCCGTCAGGCTGAACAAGGCGCTGAGCGGCAACACGTCGCCAATCAGCCAGCAGGATGTTCCGGCGATCGTCGGCGGCGACACCATCGTCGTCCCCTGAACGACTGCTACACTGGACGCGGCGAGCGGCCCGGCAGGGCGCATCGCGTACTTATTCCGACGGGAGTCAGTCTGAGTGGGACCGCCCGCCTCGCGGGTGTCGCAGTGCACGAGTGAGCGGCCCCACCATCCGCTTAACAGAAATTTAATAGGTGGCCTAGGTCGAAACCGCGATAAAACAGCTGCTTAGCTGCTCGTTCATCGTTTGCTCACCAGATGAGGTTAGGATCGAATCCGAGGCTCGTCGCTGTGTGTCGCTTTCGGTGTCGCTCGGGCGGCGGGCCTCACCTCACTCGACATCGCCGGGTTGGTCCGCTCTGTCCGTCCCGCCCTGGTGCCGCTGGCCGGCGGCCTCGGTTGCGCCATCAAGAAGACGGTTGGAAGTTTCCAACGCAGCCTCCGGAGTAAGCCCCACGTCGACGCCATCAGGGCCGTCGACATTCACCACACCGTCTTCAGCACTGACGTCGCTCGCTTTCGCGAAGATCTCTTTCCCGACCATGAGCATTCTCCACCGTGACCCGGGCGGAACAACGTCCACGCGATTAAAGCTGTTCCTGAGCGCCAACGGGAGTTCTACTGACGAACTCAGGGGCCGTGCAGTTTGATGTTCCGCCTGATCATCGCGTCGATAGCGTCTTCATTTGCTGCGGCGGCATCCAGAGCCGTTTGAGCTTCTCGCTTCAAACGCTCGCGGCGCTGCTCGCTCGATTCCACCGCGCGTCTCGTTGGATTTGGATCGTCGATCATCGGAGAAGAACGGGTCGCGGACCGATTAGCCGCAGCAGTCCAGTCGTGGGACACAGACAACATTCCGGGGCAACGCGAACTCGCTCTGGAGGCGGGTGTTAGCCGCGCGACTAGGCTGCCAGAGCCGTGTCCAGGAACAACATGCTGGCGATCCCGATGAGCACGGCTGTCAGCGCTCTGCTCGTGGTCCTGGCATCTTCATGCACTGCAGGGATCAGCTCCGCCGCGCAGATGTAGAGCATTGCACCCGCGGCCCAACCCATTCCTATGGGCAAGAGCCCGTGGACGGCGGACACGAGGGTTACGCCAAGAAGTGCGCCGATCGGTTCGACGAGACCCGTTGCTCCGGCGATCAGGATTGCGCTCGTTCGACTCCGGCCGATGCTGAGCATGGCCGCGGCGACTGCAAGTCCCTCAGGCAGGTTTTGAACGCCGATGCCGACCGCAGTACTGATCGCGATGCGCGGATCGCCTGCGCCGAAGCCAACGCCGACGGCGGCGCCTTCGGGCAAATTGTGAGTCGTCATCGCGAGTGTCAGTAGCCAGGCACGCCGACCCTGTTCCCGCGACTGATTGGGAATAGCCGTGATCGATCGTTCGAACGGCTCCCAGCCCTTTAGCCAGTGCAAGGACGCGGCGCCCGCCAGCACCGCAGCGGCGACGATTCCTGCCGATGCGAACGGCCCGTGACCGCCTTCTCGCGCAAAGTTCGCGGCCGGAACGATCAGCGAAAGATAGGATGCGGAAAGCATCACGCCGGCGGCAAAGCCGAGCATGATGCCCTGCTGGCCCACGGTCGGACGTCTGTTGAGCAAGATCGGAAGCGCACCGACCAGAGTTGCGAAACCCGTGCAAACCCCCGCCAGCGTGCCCCAGCCGATATCGCTCCAATCCAATCCGCGCCTCCGCCGACCTAAGTGCGCGACGAGATGAGGAGTTCCTTCAATCTGCAGATCTTGCCTGCTGGGGCGGAGACGGGCGTACGCCCGAGTTAGAGAGTGGCTCAAGCGATCAAAGTTACCGCGCTTGTATCCTAAGGACGGATGCCGTCACCTGCCCTTGACCTGTCGGTTAGCCAGTGGCTGAGATCTCGGCCAATAAGGCCGGACAGTCGCGCCACATCGTCACTGAGATGGTCTCGAATATCCTGCTTGAGTGCCTCATCGATGGCCACAGGGGGCGGCGTCGCTGCATTCCACTTCAATAGGCGCTTCCGGCCCGCAAGAATGGCAGCTGTAAGTCCCGACGGTCCCCGTGGAGTATCGAGTGATCGGACCCGCTGGCGATACTGATCCCCCGCGGCAATGCCTCGCAATGCCTTGGGAGGCCGTTTCAGCAGCCGCTGCAGGAAACCAATCTTGTATCCGCGGCTGGCGCGGTGAACCCTGAAATCGGTGCGCCCATCGGCCTGAAGACCGATGAACTTGAGCATCCTTGCATAGACGCTCTGCGGATCCCTGATGAGATCGTCAAAAAGCACAATGTGGCACCGCTCACGACCGACCGTGGCAATGAACTTCTCGACATACTCCCCGAGACGGCCGACCTCATCATAGAGGAGCCAGCGCTGATCAACACACGACGGGGGCACGTTAAGCCCCTTCCGACGTCGATCGGTCAGGGCCCAGGCGCGCGCAAAATCCGTCACGACTTCATCGCCCAAATACAGTAGCCGCTGGTGCAGTGAGGGGAGCAATTCCATCGGATCGCGGATCGCGATGACGAACTTCGCTTCAGGCCAAATGCGCAGGATCGGCAACATCTGCTCGGCGCGGTACAAATAGGTGACCGAGCCTTCTGCGAGCACGGATTTCGAGGCCCCTACATCGGGGAAGTAGCGGCTGAGGTATTCTGCTTTGACTGTCTCGCGCAGCTCCTCGTCAGGGAGTTCCGTGAGATCGAACTGCGAGAAGTAGTGCGGTTCCTTCACGACCGAAAAGGCCACGTCAGAGTGCCCCTTCAAATACTGGCAAAGCGAAGTCGTCCCGCTGCGCGGAGCGCCGACGACGCATACTATGCGCGTCGGATCGCCTTTACCATTCGACGCCTCCAGCACGTTCGTTACCATGGTTTACCCGTATTTGTTGGACACCGATAAGGGATCGACGAGCAAGCATCCGATATCCGGATAAATCCGGAGTAGGGCGTGATGCTGCGCGCACAATGATCCTGCGCCAGGCACGCGTCGCGAACGAGGCCCAACCTGCGCGATTCAAATTCATACGGTTTTGTCCCGATGGTCGGTTCTGAGGGGACGCGGGTAAGGGAGGTTCGGACGGTCGCCTCCAATCCCCCGGAGCCCGGCAGTCACGGAGCCCGCTTGCGAGCAATCACTCTCCTGCTGTGAGCGGGCTCCCACCATGTGCGACAGAGCCGTCGCCTTTTTGGAGGGGCATCCGCGCTTTCGTGAAGAGCACCCTAATGTGTGGGTCGCGGGCAAGCCACTTACATGCAGACTCTATTCCCGGGTCCCGGCATTGGGTTGGTTTCTGCCCGTCTTGCGAGAGTTCTCATACTCGGCTGCCATACGCATCAGTGCGGCGATGTCCGTCGCATCGGACAGGCCGGACGCAACGCGGCGACATTCGGCAGCGAGTTTGCGCAAGTGGACGATGTCGTCGGCAAGCTCATTCATCACAAAAGCGTAAGAGCGGCATGACCCCATCGGCACTGGGGAAATTCCCCAACGAGCCCGAGAGGTGACCTCGTGGCTGAGGTCCAGATCTGGCCGAGCGGCTGTTCTCGGTCGTGAGGACCGCTCTAAGCGTTTCCCCCGATAGTCGTGCTCACGGTCGAGCCTACGCTCACAGCTCCCAAGAAAACGAGGTGCCAAAATGCTCGGCAGAAAAGTCGCGGCGGAAGTGATCGGCACTTTCTGGCTCGTATTTGGTGGCTGCGGGAGCGCAGTGCTTGCAGCGTCTTTCCCGGATGTGGGTATCGGGCTGGTAGGGGTCTCGTTCGCCTTCGGCCTCACCGTGCTCACGATGGCCTACTCCATCGGTCACATCTCCGGATGCCATTTGAACCCCGCGGTTACGCTGGGATTGTGGGCCGGTGGACGATTCCCGGCGCGCGAAGTGCTGCCCTATTGGGCCGCCCAGGTCGCGGGAGCCATGATCGCGGCAGTGGTTCTGCTATTCATTGCAAGTGGCGCGCCAGGCTTCGATCTGCCCGCCCAAGGGCTTGCGCAAAATGGATTCGGCGAAGGATCTCCGGGGCGGTATTCAATGGCGGCCGGTCTCACCATCGAGCTAGTACTCACAGCGGGCTTCCTGATGGTCATCCTCGGGGTGACGCGCGATCGCGCCCCTGAAGGATTCGCCCCGATTGCAATCGGCCTTGCGCTCACGCTGATACATCTGGTCAGTATTCCAGTGACCAATACGTCCGTGAACCCTGCCCGAAGCACGGGACCAGCGCTGATTACCGGCGGGTTGGCCCTCCAGCAGCTCTGGCTCTTCTGGGTGGCGCCTCTACTTGGCGGAATTTTGGGGGGCGCGGGCTATCGGTTGTTGTTCACCGAGGCTCCAGCTCGGCCGGACATTATTGGCGATGTCGTGGCCCGGTAGGGTCATCGGCTGAGTCCCGTTTCTCGGTAGTGCCATCAGTTCAAGAAACCTCGCAGGGCCTCACGCAGCTCAGCCACCAAGTGTTCCAGTTCTTGAACGGTGCGGGCAAACTCCGGAGTCTTCGTCCGGGAAAGCCATTTCAGTTCGCGCTCGATGCTCGCCAGAAGCCGTTCCGCTTCGGAATGCGACGGCGTCGGCCTCGACGGTTCAACATGACGCCCAACGACCAAGACCGCCTCCTGCGAGCTCCACCGTTACGATGGCATATTAACATGCGGAGGCTCGGGTTCCGAGCGCAATCAGTAATTACGCTAGCGTTAGCAATTTACGGGAAAGTCGAGAGCCTCGCAGCGCAAGCGCCTTCGCGCTCTCCAGGCGACGCATTGCATCTGCATCCGAGTCATGCAGGGTCATAAGTTTGTCGAGGCGATCCGCCAGCGCATTGAATGCCTCGGCAACGTAGTGGACACCCCTGTCCGAGCTTTCATTTTTCACCGGAACCTCGCGGTCGTTCAGAGCACGCTGACGCTCAAAACTGGCATTCCGCGAACCTATCGGAATGGGTACTTTCCCTGATTTCGCGAGTTAGCCACAGGAAAATAGGCCTTGGATCGGCATTCCCGTCCTTGACATAGGTTGGATCGAAGCGACGTCCACGTCGCAGCGACTTGGGTTACGAAACGCGGCGACAAGCGCGACGCGCTGAACTGCTAGCAGTTATAAACTCCAGCGGCGCAGCGACGAGTTGTGCGGCGGGCGACGCCAGCCACGCTGACCGGCGTCAGCGGTCGCCCCACTCTTGCTTCGGCAGAGGATACGATGCCGAACGATTCCGTGCCTGCGAGTTCGGTCGCCGCCTCAGGGTCAACAATGCTGACAATTCCGGCCAGCAGCACAATCTTCAGTGTCCTGGACAGGGTCATTTTGTCTCTCCCAATCTGTAATTCTCTGGCAGGTCGCTGGCTTCTTTCAGGGCCTGAAGATCCTTGGCATCCAACTTCTTGGCGCCTGCCGGCGCCGTGAAGGTGAAGTCGGTTGCCGGAACTTCCGCGCCAGCCTTCCAATCACGGATCGTTATCGTGAATTGCGGAGCCTGGTCGACTCCCTTGCTGGTGATCACATATCGGCAGGGGTATGGATTCTTGCCTTGTGCGATCCAGATTTGCCAGTCGGTGTCCTTGGCGCGGAATGCCAAATGATCGCACTCCGTTCCGCCGATCACGCCGCTGCCGAGATCCTTTACGTCGGTAACGTCAGTCATGAGCGCATCGTAGACATTTTGGAGCAGAAGATCGGCACCAGGGAGCGGACGCTGAAACTTGTCCCTCAACTGGTCGATCAATGTGTCGACCGTGCCGGGCACTTCCGCCTGAATATAGGCATTCTGGCCCTTGCCCAGCAATGTCAGCGTTTTCCCATCGAAGGTCATCTCGGTATCGGCAAACCCGGCCTTGCGTGAGTTGCGGATTTTGTCGGGCCGATTGAGCACAACGGTTCCAGTCGTTGCGATCTGGAGTTTCTGGCCCTCCTTGGTGACCACTTCATGGGCAGTGTCGTAGTTTAAGGAAATGACCTTCTGTGCCGCGAGATAGTCCGACATGCCCTTGAGCAGGGCTTTCGCATTTTGCTGACTCACATCTTGCGAACCCGCATTCTGCTCAGTTGCAGTTTGCTCAGCGACATTTTGCTCAGTGGGAGTTTGCTCGGCAGCATTTTGCTCGATGGCATTTTCCTCACTTGCCTGCGTACAGGAGGCGAGGCCAAGACCGATGATCAAGGTCAACGTCGAAGCAGAAGCCATTGCGGTGCCCTGCCTCTTAATCCTGCGGATCATATTCATCGCGAAGATCCTCTTTCGTATTGGCAACGGTGAGGCGTCAGCCTTTGGCCGGTGGCCGAATGGATTTCGTACGGACACTTAAGCGGCTCGTCGGCCCGCGAAATCAGGTTAAATACCCCCGTTTCGCGTCCCGGTTTTCGACCCGCTGCACCTAGCGATCGCCGAACGTCCGCAGAGGCGCCCCGACTGGGGACAAATACTGATCGCGCGTCTAAGTGACTGTCCTAAGTATGTCGTCGAGACTGCCGTCCACGGATAGCGCCCCACTCGGCCTGACTCGGAGTAGCGGAGGGTTCCAGATGAGTCCCTTGTATGTGCTGCTCCACAGCCTGCCCGAGACGGGAAGAGTCAAGGTGGTCGGCATCTACTCATCGACGTCGCTTGCCGAAGAAGCGAAGCACCGAGCGGAGGCGCTGCCCGGCTTTTCCGAAGAGCCCGACGGCTTCACCATCGACTCATATGAGGTCGACAGGGATCACTGGTCGAGGGGATTTGTCCGGCTCTAGTCCCCACGCCTTCAGTACACACTTTCAATCGCTAGCTTTCACAAACATGCTGGCGACGTCGAGCTTGGGCATTGCAGGAACAGTCATGTTGCATGTCTTGCCCAACCCCTTGATGACGCGGTCGAGCTGGTTGGCCACGCGGCGGAATGTCGGCTTGCCGGGTTTGGAGCCCACTTCTACTTCGCTGTAGGCCGTTCGCTCGCATCCTTTGAAGCCCGAGATAATGCGGACGAACTCCTTCGCATGCTCAACACTGACCACCAGGTCGCCGGTGGTTAATCCCGCTTCGCACTGATCGGAAATGCAAGGTTCCGGACCTTGGGCCAGCGACCTGGCCATGTGCCACTGGCCGGGAGGAAGGCTGAACAAGTCATCGGGCCGCGCGACATTCGCCTTGCTCGCTGGAACTTCCAAAATCTCTTGCGCGGTCCCCGGGACGGAGAAGCCGAGCATCGTTGCAATCACGGGAATCCAGCGCACGCGCAACGCCAGCACTCCTTCTTTTGATCGTTCGCGGAGCTGCCCTCCAGATATCGCGGTGTCGTGCGCTTCTCGAACGAGCTCTTGGATCAGTTCAATCCCGTAGTTTCGTGAACTGGGGCGCATGCTCGGGGAAACCCAGCATCGCCGAACACGCGGAACGACAACAGAAGCGACGCTCTAAACTCGCCTTAGGAACGCAGCAGGTCGTGAGCTGCTTCGGCGCGCCTGACAAAGTCGGGGTAGCGCCATGCCGCGCCTGAGAACGCCAAAGCTGCTCCGATCCGGATTTCCACCAACTCGTCAGGGTCTCGGCCGGCCAATCGCGCTGCCATTCGAGCTAGCGTCTCGATGTCGGCAATCTTCGGGTGCTCATCGTCGTGCATATGCGCGGCCCAGTAAGGCCGGCAGCCACGCCAGGATTTCCCATTCGCGACAACGCATTTGGGATTTGCGCCACGAACAAGCCCCCCAGCTCGTCGCCAATTACAAAACTTGTGTCATGAACCCTGTGGTTGCTCCATCGGCGACTGCCTACTTCAGCACGCGTGAGGGATCCTGAGAGACAGACGCCGCTGGCACGTCTATTGTGCGAGGCGGATGGCTGTGATGTCGCTGCTGGCGCCATCGTCGGCGAAACGATGCTTTGTTTCGAGCACGCGCGGGAAGCGATTGTTGCCCTCCGAGGCGGGGACCCTCAGATATCGCCGGACAATCCGACTAACGGCTGACGCGACTTCGCCCCCTGCCGCCGTGGACTTGGCGCGGTTCAGCAAACTGCTGTCGTGAATGGGCAAAAGCGACTGGCCTACCCGCTCTAAAACCTCCTTACGCGCGCTCCGGGCCCCTAGAGCTGGAGCGAGCTGTTTTGTCAGCTCGCCGAATGGGGGGCTGGCCTGATGTTCGCAAGATCGTCTAGCAACGCTGGGCGTCATCAGGTTGAGGCCCGTCGCTCGTGGCGACGCGGCGGCGGGCCTCACAAGACGCACGGACTCATGCGAACCAAGTAGGCCCCACCCTCACGATCGTCAGACCGCTTGGCGGGTCAGACAGGCCGCCGGTCGCAAAACTTCCCAGACGCGGGTTCTTCCTGATGCCAGCCACAAACTGCGCATGGAAGCTCCCCATCAGGCCGGGCCGTAAGCGGCATGCCGGGGAAACCGGAGAGGTTCCGTCGAACTATTTCGCGAAGCGACTGCGCTTACGATCGGAGCCCTGCTCCCGATCATGAATCCCTTCAGCACCGCGCCGGTCTTTATTGCCCTGACTGGAGGCATGGACCGCCCAACGCGCAATCAACAAGCCTTCCTGGCCTGCGTGTACGCATTCGGTATCCTGGTCGTGTTCCTCCTGCTCGGGTCGGCGATCATCGACTTCTTCCGTATCTCCATCCCCGGCCTTCGGACCGCCGGAGGCTTGATAATGTCGGCGATCGGTTTCCGAATGCTGTTCCCAATATCGCCGGTGCCTCAGAGCGCTCCGCCCCCTGCTCAACAGGAGTTGACCATCGCGTTTACACCGCTGGCGATGCCGAGCCTTGCGGGCCCGGGGTCGATCTCGGTGGTCCTGACTGCCGCTCCTCAAATCAAAAGCATCCATCCTGACGACCGCGGCCTCGTCTACTTGGGCGTCATGGCGGGGATGGTGTTGACGGTCCTCTTTTGCTTTCTTGTACTTCGTGCATCGAGTTCGATGGTCCGATTTCTCGGACAAAGCGGCATTGACGCCATGACGAGAATCTTCGGCTTCCTCCTGATCTGTATTGGCATGCAGTTTCTCCTCACTGGGATCAGCGACTTCTTCAACATCGGCAGGGTCTGAGCACTCTGCATGCGGTTGGCGTTGCGAGGGGTCATAGTGCCCCTCCCCGCACTCGCCCGCCGAGAAGCGTGTTCAGCTCAAGCCCCAAACAGATTGATATTTCGCCGCACCATGGCGTCGATCGCAGCATCAGCGGCTGCAGCCTTTTTCCTGGCCGCTCGAGCTTCCGTTTCCAGGCGTTCGGCATATTGCGCGGCCGTTTCGAACGGTCGTTGTCGCGCCATATTTACTTGCCGGCCATGCAAGAGTCGTAGCTGCTTTGCCAGGCCGCCTGCTGGTCTCCAGAGTCCCGCCGTTCGCCGCGACGCTCCTGCCGGTTCCGCGAGCCGGCCACCGCGACACCTGCCGCTGCACCGCTCTTGGCCTGGTTTTCCCGATGCTCGTCCTTCATGGCGCCAGGCGCATTGTCGTAGCGATCGCCCTGCACTTCGCCGACCACGGCGCCCGCCGCAGCACCCCGAGCTGCGCCCGCCAAGCGATCGCCGTCAGGGCCCGACGTGGCCGCCTGGCCAGGCGTGTAGCCCGTGGCTTGCGTTGCCGACGCGCTGCACTGCGCATCCGCCGGTGCCTGCGCCAATGCATGGCCTGCAGACAGGCAAAATGTGACCGCACAAATGGGGATGATCTTATTCATGTTGGCCTCCGGTGCGACGCGGTTTGCTCTCACCCGAAGGGCATCTGGAATATCGATGATCGGGTGCTCCGCGCTACCGTCCGGCTACGCTGAAGCGTGACTCGAACAAGTCGGGTTTGTCCCGGCACCGGCTAAGTCACGAAGCCGATCGCATCGCGGTTCTGTTACAAGTCTCGTCGGACTGCCGGCATCGTACAGGTCTAAGGTAGAATATCCGCCAGACTGCGGAGTTTCTCTGATGCGGAGGGATGGCGGACTCTGTCAGAGAATGAATCCCAGCCATCCCTCCCCCTCTGGTTCGGGACACTAGACCGCTCCGTCTTCGTACGCAGCGGTCTTTTTTTTGACCGGCAACAATCGCGATTTTCGAGCGGGCGGCTCGCGCCGCTCCCGCTCCGATCGAAATTGCTTGCGGTCTTGAGAAGGGAGACCGCCCGCGAGCTTCGAAACGCGGGCGGTCTCCGGTCTCCCGATCTTTTGATTGGGGAGAGGTCGGGAGCCGCAGGTCTTTTCGCGGAAGTCCGTCTGACGGCGCCATCAGGAGAAACCCTAGCTCAACAAAAGCGGTCAAGAGCAGCTGGATAATGGTCATTTCTGAGGCAGGTTCAGGGCAACCGCGCAAGCGAGCCATCGACCTGAGAAACGTGTCAGGTCCAATACGAATTCGCAACCGAGCACGGATGCGCTTTTGTCGCTGTCGGGGACTGACCGGTAACGTGGCAGGTTTCGCGTTTCACCTTACCGTCTTGGAGACGCAGCATGGCAGGCGACGACCAGACGTACTTTCGGCGGCGCATCGACGATGAAGAAGCCGCTGCTCGTGGTGCGACCCACCCGGCAGCTCGGGCACGTCACCTGGAACTCGCAAGCATCTACCGTATGCGTGTCCAATACCTCTCCCGGGAAGCCAGGGGTGAACCGCCCCCCGCATTTGCCACCTTGGACGCGGAGCCCTTTCTGGCGGCTCCCAAGCCATTGTCCGAAGTTCCTGCGGTTCCTCGGATGAAGATGCCATTTTCCTGATCGCAGCGGTGAAGCCGGCACCTGTCGCGAGATTCCGCGCGCGGCACAGGGAATCCCTAATCACCGAAACACCTGCAGACCGCTACGAGGGATTGGCTCCTTCCCCTGTAGGAGCCGGGGATCCGCTCGCGCAGACGGGCGGGCGGGTCTCCGTCGCGGGGGACACCCGCCGGACTCTGAAAGCAGACCCCATGGACGACCTGAACAAGAAACGACCGTGCTCCGCGGACGAAGCGCTCGAGCAGGAAATCCGTCTTTCGCGCAAGTATAGTGCGACGGAAGCTGTCGCTCGAATGGCCGGACCTGGCGCGATGAAGGGCGCCTCCCCGGTGTCCCCTGTCACGCAAGCGGAGACGGCGATAGGGTCCTGGTGCAGAAGTCACGTTGTGGATGCGGAAGGCGCGTTGCAAGCCCTCCTGCACCGCCATCTGCGAGGAAGCGAGCTTCTCCTCGCGAACCTCGATCAGCCCCTCGTTGCACTCGAAAGCTACTGCAAACGAATCCTGGGTTCCGCTAATCTTCTCGAGGAATTGGTCCGCGAGGCCGATGTCGAGTGGGGACAGCGGATGGATGAACGGCCCTACTTCCAGAGGGATGGCGCCGCCCCGCATGCCAACGACCCCTATACGGTCGAATCCGTTCGCGCGGCATTGAGCGACGCTCTGGACCAATTGGAGGGTTCGCACGCGCCTGGAACTTGAGAAGGCTCTCTCTTCCCGATGGGGCCTAACTCAGTCGACTAGGCCCCAGATGTTGCCGCTCGAAAACGACCATTTGAAACTATACTGCACACGAAAATCCGTACCATCCTCACCGTCATTGTCGGTTCGGCGTCCCCACTGCAACTCGAAACCCGTGAGCACGGGATCGGCAGGCGTCCACAGCAAGTTCGCCAAGGCATACTCACCCTTATGGAAGGCGCTGGCTTCCTGGAAATTCGTATTATCCACCTTGGTCATGCTGTACCCGATGGTCGAGCTCCAGTTCTTCGCCCATTGGAGATCGACGAAGGCGGAAATGCCTAGCAGCTTCACCGCCTCCGCCCGCGGAACGAGGATGATGTTGCCGGGAGCCACTATCGTCGACACGGCAGGCGCCAGGTCCATGCCACCGTCATTCATGTATGTGGCGATTCCCTTGCCGTAGACGACCCCGAGCTTCGCCGTCGCCAAGCCCAGCCTGAAGGCCGAAGTGGCGTCGATGCCCCAGCCGGTCTCACTGCCGTCCGGCTCGTTTCCATCCGTCCCGCGCGTATCGTAACCCACTTTGCGCAGGAGACCCGCGAGCCGAACATGTCCCCAATCGCCGCCGTAGCGCACGGCAGCCGTCAGATCAGGCAACTCTTCGTTGGATTGTAGGTTGGCGGCAATGTCCTCGTCGATAAGTCGGATGTTGCCCGGGTCGATGTCATCGCTGGGATGTTCGAGCGCGACCGCCGCAGTCCACCCGTCCCTGTCGAGAAACGTCCAGCGGATCTGGGGATTGCGTAGCCACGCCATGCCCGGAGGCCCCCAATATTCGATGCTGTTGGGACCGATGTCGGCGTCCATGAACAAGGTATTCGTCTGCCCGGCGAGGAACGGCCCCCACTTCGCGTACATGTGCCGAATGCGCATGTGAGTCTGGCCGGCTTCGTCACCCGTCCCGTACAGATCGAACTCGAACTTCGCCTCGTACGGCCGGCCGCCGACGTTTCCGTCCGCCTGAACTCCGAGCCGCGTTTGCCGCACACTGAAGATGGATTGACCGTCGCCTCCGAACTGGCCCTTCTCGGTCGGTATTCTCGACGGCCGCAGCGAAGCATCCCAATCCGGGTCTACCCTGCCGAAATCCTGGATCGCATCCAATTGGATAAAGCCATAGAGCTTCAGGTTGTGGTCCTTGGAAATATTGTTCGTCTCCACTGCCGGCACAGGTGCCGGAGGGACCGTCTGCGCCTGCTGCCCCGCCTCGAGTGCCGTCACCCTTGCCCGCAGCGCCTCGAGCTCGCGGAGAAGCGTCTCTCGATCGTCTGGCACGGGAGCGGGCGCCTGCACCGCTGCAGAGGTCGCCTGAGCCGCGCCGGCGGCAGCGGGCGTTCCCGAATTTGCTCCTGCTTTGGTACCGGATCCGACAGAAACGTCATCACCTGCAGCGAACGCGGGAGTTGCGGTCAACAGCCCAAACGCCAACGCGAACTTTCGCCCCTTCATCACAGCTCTCCCGATCCCGCGGAACGTCATTGCTACGCTGCGGGAGAGTGTCCTTCAGTCCGGCAAAACCCCGGGCGCCCGTCCGGACAAGTACCTAACGCGCCTGTCCAGAGTTCTGCTGAAATCCAGCGGCATCGAGCAATGCTGGAACGTCGGGTTTTCGCCGATATCGGCGGCCGCCACGCGACCTTACGCCCTCACCATGGATCGGCAGCCTGCACGTGCTTAGGAGACGTCCGCAACGGTCGAGCGCGCGGCGGGCCCTGAAAGCCATCGAGCCGATCCGCCGCGGCCGCGCCGAGCCCTTAGGCACCGGCTCGCGAGCGCCTTCACTTTCGGTCGACGATCTGGAGGACGGCCTCCGAACACTGACCGGACCCGAGATCGACCGTGAAAGATTCTGGACGGAGAATGGCGGCGCCTTCCGCGAGACGGTCCGCCTGGCGATCCGGGAAACCGCCGAGGCGCTCCTCTTTCACGAAATGTCGTCCACGCTTCGGGTTGAACTTGAAGGCCAGCTTGAATGGCTGAAGAACTATGCCGCGTATGAGGACGCCGCCTCCATCCCGTCGGACGCTATTCGCAAAACTCAGCCTCTATTGAGCAAGCACAGGGTGCATTGATTGATCGGCCTTGATGCTGAGGAGCGTCGCCGTATTCCGGGCGATGACACGTTCCTCGTCTGTAGGGATCATCCATATGGGAATAGCGGACGACGCGGCCTCTATCCGTTGTTCGCCCTGGGCGTTCGCCTCGTCATCGAGCTCCGCGCCGAGCCAGGCGCACCCGGCGACAACCTCGCTTCGAGTCTTGTGATCGTGCTGGCCGATTCCACCGGTGAATACCAACCCGTCCAATCCTCCGAGGGCGGCAGAAAGGGAGCCGATTTCACGCACGATGCGATAGATGAAAAGATCGATTGCCTCACGCGCGTTGGCTTCGTCCGATGCCCGGAGCGTCCGCATGTCCGAAGAGATACCGGAAACTCCCAGCAGGCCGGAATCCTTGTAAATGAGGTTTTCGAGCGAACGTGAATCCATGCCGCGTTCGTTCATCAGGTAGATGAGCACGCCCGGGTCGATCGATCCGCATCGCGTTCCCATCATAAGACCGTCAACCGCGGTGAATCCCATCGTTGAGGCCACGCTCCGCCCGTCGCGGACGGCGCAAAGGCTGGCTCCATTGCCAAGGTGCGCGATGATGATCGCCTTGTCGGCATGGCCCGGGGCAATCTCGCGCAGCCGAGCCGTTACGAATTCATATGACAAGCCATGGAATCCGTATCGGCATATTCCGGCCTTCGTCAGCTCGCGCGGCAGGGCGAAAGACTGTGCGAGATGCGGCTGGCTTCTGTGGAAGGCAGTATCGAAGCAAGCAACCTGACGAATGTGCGGAAACTGGGCCATGGCTCTTATGGGAGCCAGGTTATGAGGCTGATGAAGCGGCGCTAGCGGAGAAAGCCCATCCAATTGCGCGATGATCTCGGGAGTGATCTCGATCGGCGCAGAAAACGCCGTGCCGCCATGGACGACGCGATGCCCGACGCCACGAACTCTCCGGCCGGGCAACAGCTCACGTGCCACTTCAAGGATCGCGTTCATCGCCTGCGCGTGAGCGAAACCATCCGTGGACCATTCGCGTTTCGCCAACTCGCTTCCAGCGGCATCGGTCGCGGTGAGGCGCGGTGAGACTCCAATCTGCTCCACCTGCCCCTTGAGGAGGAGCGACTGCTCTGCGTCGCCATCGTAAATGCCGAATTTCACGCTCGACGAGCCGGCGTTCACCACGGCGATGCAGTCGGGCACAGCGTCTTCGCGCATAGTCACGCCGCCGCATTCTTGCGGGCTGCCGAAGCGGTAGTTCGCGCGGGCGGCTGCGACCAGCAATGTTGCAACTGCGCAGGACGCGAGCCGCGCCATCGGTTCGTCCGCCCGGCTCGTCAGAATGATAGGCACCTTCGCACCAAGAACGATGCCTGCGGAATCGGCATCGGCAAGGAAGGACAGGCTCTTGGCGAGCATGTTGCCTGCCTCGAGATCGGGAACGACGAGAACGTTTGCACGCCCCGCAACGGGCGAAGCAATTCGCTTTATTGCGGCGGCTTGAGGGCTGATCGCATTGTCGAGCGCCAGCGGGCCGTCGATCCGCGCGCCGGTGATCTGGCCGCGATCCGCCATCTTGCACAGGGCGGCGGCTTCCAAGGTGGATGGAACGTCCGGATTGACGCTCTCCATCGCACTCAAAATTGCTACGCGTACATCGGTGGCGCCCAACGCATGAGCGAGGTCAATTGCGTTCTGGATGATATGCATCTTCGCCTTGAGATCCGGCGCGATGTTCACCGCCGCATCGGTAATGATAAGGGGGTGGTCGTAATCCGGTACATCCATGATGAAGCAGTGACTGATGCGCCTGTCAGTGCGTAGGCCGGTATCACGCGCGACGACCGCACTCATCACCTCGTCGGTGTGAAGACTCCCCTTCATCAGCGCTTCGGCGCGCCCTTCTCGAACCAGCGCGACTGCTTTCCTCGCAGAGTCCTGGCTATAATCGGCATCGACGATTTCGAAGCCGCTGATATCCAGCCCATTCTTCTCGGCAACGGTACGTATGCGTTGCTCAGGTCCGACCAGGATGGGGATAATCAGGTCGAGCTTCGCAGCATCAATCGCGCTTTCGAGGGAGACCTGATCACACGGGTGGGCGACCGCAACCGTAACCGGCGGTTGCTCCTGCGCGGTCTTGATCAGCCTTTGCAGGTTCTCGTGGGTATTGCGGCTGACGGAAGGCTGCGCCTCAATGATCGACATTCCGTATGTTCCTTCCTCTGAGGCGAGCCCGAAGATCGCGAAGGATAGGTAGGGTTTCTGACCGAAGTATCGGCAAATGTTCTGACCTGTCGGTCGTATGTCCCGCAATTCTCAGCAACCACAGCAACCCCGGCTAAGGGTAACTCCCAGTACTCCGTAGCAACCGCCGCCGTATCCTTGAGACACCTTGGTCCGAGGCGTGACGGGCAGCACATTTGCGATGTCGTGCGGCGTGTCCGTCGCAACGTCCTCGGCGAACGGGAGGCAGAACATGGACGGCGAGTTCCGCAACGAAAATTTCGCTTATCCGGAGCTCGACTACTCCGAGCCACCGGCGGGTTCTGACCGGCGCTCCTTCATGATGCAGAGCGCCATGGTCGCCGCAATTGTATCTGTCGGCGGTCAGGCATCCCCGCTGTTCGGTCAGGTGCCTGCAACAGCGCCTCCCCTCGGCTCGGCCCCCGTCGATCCGAACCTTGAGGTCGTGAAGAAGAGCAAGGGCCCGGTGATGACCCTGGTCGACGAGTTCTACAAAGTGGGGCCCGGGACCGTCCTCGTCGCACACGATCGGCCCGATGCGCATCACCTATGATTTCTACCAGCGCGCGACGAAATTGCCCGCTGCCCAGCTTGACCAGGCAACGGCACTGAGGGTGCATCTGTTCGGCAGCCTTAGCGCCACCGGAAAGGGGCATGGCACGGAGCGGGCGGCTTTGGCCGGGCTCATCGGGCATGAGCCGGCGACGATCGATCCGGTTGCCGTTCTCGACAGAATGGCGGTGGAGCCGGACAAGGTTTACCCGGTCAAGCTTGGCAACAAGACGATCAACGTGTCCCTGAAGGACATCATCTACGATGCTCCCAAGGGCGATTTCCCGCACGCAAACACCATGACCGCCAAGTTGATGGCGGGCGACAAGGTTCTGCTGGAGCAGGAATATTATTCGGTCGGTGGCGGCTTCATCGAATGGAAGGGCTATGAGCCGCCGAAGAAGAACCCACCCAAATACCCCTATTCGACGATGGCAGAGGTGCTCGCGCACACGAAGCGCGACAACATCTCGCTCGCACAGCTCGCCTACGCGAACGAGCTGGCGATTTCAGGCCGGGACAAGGCCGAGATCGACGCCTTCCTTGACAAGGTCATCGGGGCGATGCGGGCGACCGTAAAGACGGGTCTGGCGGCTCCTACGTCAACCCTGCCAGGGCCGATCAAGCTCAAGACCAAGGCGGGCGACGTCTACAAGAACGCCTTGAAAGAACAGAACCAGGCAAGGCGCGGCATCGGGATCGTTTCCGCGGCTGCTCTTGCAGGATCGGAAGAGAATGCGCGCGGTCACCTGGTGATTACCGCACCAACGGGCGGCTCTGCCGGGGTCATGCCCGCCGTGATTTATTCGCTGGGTCCGGATGGTGCGAAGAAGTCCGACCAGAAGCTTCGCGAGGCACTGCTTGCGGGCGCCATCGTCGGCTATCTTGTGCAAGCACAATGCGACGCTGTCGGCGGCCGAAGGCGGGTGCCAGGCTGAAATCGGCGTAGCATCGGGAATGGGCGGCGCGGCCATCGCGCAAGCGCATGACGACCCGCCGCAGATCGCGGCCAACGCCGCCGGCGCTGCGCTGGAGCACCACCTCGGCATGACGTGCGATCCGGTTGCGGGCTTCGTGCAGATCCCGTGCATCGAACGCTGCGCGTTCGGCGCGGTGAAGTCGTGGACCGGCTACCTCATCGCCAGGAACGAGATCTCGGCGAACCGGCGCGTCGATATCGACGCGGTGATCACGGCGTTGGCCCAGACGGCCAAGGACATGAACCCGAAGTACAAGGAGACGTCGGAAGCGGGCCTTGCCCAGTCCCTCGTCCTCTGCTGACGGCAGGCGGGCGTGACCGCCCAGGGCCAACGCTCGGTAGCAACGACGTCGATCGGCGTCGTTGCTGCTGCCTGGCTCCTGACGGCAGTCTTCTACTTCTACCAATATTCCATGCGCTCGGCGCCGGCGGTGATGGTGCCGGAGCTTTCGACCGCTTTCGGCGATGAGCGCCGTTGGCGTCGCTTCGCTCGTTGGCCTGTTCTATTACGGTTACGCGCCGTTCAGCCTCGTTGCCGGCGTTGCCATGGACCAGCTGGGGCCGCGCAAGGTTGTGCCGCTCGGCGCAGCGAGCGTGGCGATCGGGGCGATCCTGTTCTCGACCGGCGATCCCACGCTCGGCAGCGTCGGCCGGTTCATGCAGGGCGCCGGCGGCGTCTTCGCCCTGATCGGCGCCATCTATCTCGTGACGACTTTCATGCCTGCATCCCGCGCTGCGCTCCTCGTCGGCGTGACTCAGATGTTCGGCATGGCCGGCGGTTCGGCCGGCCAGTTCGTCGTTGGCCCGCTCATCGCGTCCGGCGTGCGCTGGGACCAGTTCTGGCTGACGATGGGCGTCATCGGCATTCCGATTGCAGTTCTACTCTTCCTGCTCATTCCCAAGCGTGAGAAGCCCGCCGGCGAGGCGCCGGAGCGCGCGGGACTCGGCCCGGCCTTTCGCGCCATGGGCTCGGTGTTCATCAACCCGCAGTCCATCCTTTGCGGCCTCATTGCCGGGCTGCTCTTTATCCCAACCACCATTTTCGACATGGTCTGGGGCGTCCGCTTCCTGCAGGAAGCGCACGGCGCATCGTACGAAGTGGCAGTCCTTCGGTCGGCGGCCGTTCCGTTCGGCTGGATCATCGGCTGCCCGCTGCTCGGTTGGCTTTCCGACCGCATCGGCCGACGAAAGCCCGTGATCATCGGTGCCGCAGCCGTGTTGCTCGTGACTCTGGCGTTCGCCCTTTACGGACCGGCCGGCGTCTTCCCACCCTACAGCGTTGCGCTGCTTGCCGGCATTGCGTCCGGCGCGGCGATGATCCCGTACACGGTGATCAAGGAAGCCAACCGGCCGGAGCACAGCGGCACCGCAACCGGCGTCATCAACTTCATCAATTTCTCGCTGACGGCATTGTTCGGGCCCTTGTTCGCGGCACGGCTGATGCGGATCAGCGATGGGGCCGCGGAGCGCGATCTGGCTGACTATCAGGCAACCTTCATGCCGATGCTGATCGGCGTCGCCCTCGCGATCGGCCTGACGCTCCTGTTGCGCGAAACGGGACCCAAAGCACGCAGATTGACTGAAGCTCCGCCGCGCGGCGCCGAGCTTCCGGCCACATGAATTTCAACGGAGGAATTGATGTCGACCTTGATCATGGAGCCCGAGAACAAGCCCGCAACCGAGGAGCGATCCGCGTTCAAGCCAGGTCTGTGGACGAAGGAGATCAACGTCCGCAACTTCATCCAGAACAATTACACTCCGTACTACGAAGATGGGCGTTTCCTCGCCGGCCCGACCGAACGAACGCTCGGCGTCTGGAAGAAGCTCAGCGACATGTTCATCGAGGAGCGGAAGCGCGGCGTCCTCGACGTCTCGCAAATCCCGAGCTCCATTACGGCTCACGACGCCGGGTACATCGACAAGGACAATGAGGTCATCGTCGGACTGCAGACCGATGCTCCGTTGAAACGCGCCATCATGCCCAACGGCGGCTTGAGAATGGTGACGAACGGCCTCGAGGCGTTTGGGTTCGAGCCCGATCCCAAGGTCGTCGAGATCTTCAGCAAGTATCGCAAGACCCACAATGAGGGCGTGTTCGACGCGTACACTGAAGACGTCCGTCGCTGCCGCAGCTCGCACGTCCTGACCGGCTTGCCGGACGCTTATGGTCGCGGCCGGATCATCGGGGATTACCGCCGGGTCGCGCTCTACGGCGTGGACCGGCTGGTGGAGCACAAAAAGGCGGAGAAGAAGCTTCTCGATTTCCAGCTGTCGAGCGACGAGATCATCCGCGATCGAGAGGAGCTGTCCGAGCAGATCCGCGCTCTGGGCGAACTCAAGGAGATGGCGGCCAAGTATGGCTTCGACATTTCGGGACCTGCATCCGATGCGAGGGAAGCCGTTCAATGGCTATACTTCGGCTACCTCGCCGGAGTGAAGGAGCAGAACGGTGCGGCCATGTCCCTCGGCCGCGTCTCGACTTTCCTGGACGTCTACTTTGAGCGCGACCTGGCAGCAGGCGCGATCACCGAGTTGCAGGCTCAGGAGATCATCGACGATTTCGTCATAAAGCTGCGGATCGTCCGCTTCCTCCGAACGCCCGAATATGATGATCTTTTTGCCGGCGACCCTACGTGGGTCACGGAATCGATCGCAGGCATGGGCGACGACGGGCGGCCCCTGGTCACGAAGACGAGTTTCCGCTTCCTCCAGACGCTTTACAATCTTGGACCGGCGCCGGAGCCGAACCTCACGATCTGGTACACTCCCGCGCTTCCCGAGGGGTTCAGGCGCTTTGCCGCGAAGGTCGCGATCGACACGAGCTCGATCCAGTTCGAGAGCGACGAAATCATGCGCATGGCCTGGGGCGACGACGGGGCGATCGCCTGCTGCGTCTCACCCATGGCGATGGGCAAGCAGATGCAGTTCTTCGGCGCTCGCGCGAACCTCGCGAAGGCTTTGCTCTACGCGATCAACGGCGGCCGGGATGAAGTCAGCGGCAAGCAGGTCGCGCCACCGACCGAGCCGGTGCAAGGGGACTATCTCGACTTCGACGATATTGTCGACCGCTTCGACAAGATCATGGACTGGCTCGCCGCCACCTACGTCAGCGCCATGAACGCCATCCACTACATGCACGACAAATATGCCTACGAGCGCATCGAGATGGCGCTGCACGACTACGCGCCGTTGAGGACGATGGCGTTCGGAATCGCCGGAATGTCGGTGGTCGCGGACAGCCTGTCGGCGATCAAATATGCGAAGGTGAAGGTCGTTCGAGACGAGACCGGGCTGATCGTCGACTACATCACCGAGGGTGAATTTCCGCTGTTCGGCAACAACGACAATCGCGTCGACGGCATGGCGGCATGGCTGGTCAGTACATTCATGTCGAAACTTCGGAAGTTTCCGACCTACAGGAACGCACTGCACACCCAATCCGTGCTGACGATCACGTCGAATGTGGTCTACGGCAAGGCGACCGGCAATACGCCGGACGGCCGGAAAAAAGGGGAGCCGTTCGCGCCTGGCGCAAACCCGATGCATGGTCGCGACAGCCACGGCATCCAGGCCTCAGCAGCGTCCGTCGCCAAGATCCCTTACCGCGACGCGCAGGACGGGATCTCGCTGACGACGACGCTGGTGCCGACCGGTCTCGGCAGAACCGAGAACGACCGGATCACGAACCTGACCTCGATCCTCGATGGCTTCTTCGGCACCACCGGATTCCACATGAACGTCAACGTCCTGAACCGCGATACCTTGCTCGATGCGATGGATCATCCGGAGAAGTATCCGAGCCTCACCATTCGAGTCTCCGGCTATGCGGTGAATTTCGTGCGGCTCACGCGGGAGCAGCAGATGGACGTGATAAACCGCACGTTCCACGGAGAGTGAGATGGAGATTGCGACAGCCCCGGCGAAGCATGACCCTGTCCCGCTAGAAGCCAAGTCGCCGTTCGAGATGCGCGTGCATCTCGGTGATGACGTGCCGGATACGGACGTGAAGACGGCGCTCCGATCCGGGGACATGGGCTTTCTCCACTCCTACACGACGGGATCCGCGGTGGATGGGCCAGGCATTCGGCTTGTCGCCTGGACGACGGCGTGCATGTTCAGGTGCCAGTACTGCCACAACCCCGACACCTGGACTTTGAAGAACGGCATCCCGGTTACCCTGGAGCAGGCAATCGGCGAGGTGCGGAAATATGCGAACGGGCTCAAGAGGATGGGTGGAGGCTTTACGCTCTCCGGTGGCGAGCCCCTGATGCAGGCGAGGTTTGCCGCCCGGCTTTTTGCCGCGGTGAAAGCGATGGGTGTCCACACGGCGATCGAGACGAACGGCTTTTACGGAGAGCATTTGTCGGACGAGGAATTGACCACAATCGACCTCATCATTCTCGACGTGAAAGCCTTTACGCTCGAGCAGCACAAGCGCGTGACCGGCGGGATGGACAACAGCGACGTCATCGCTTTCGCGCGGCGGCTTGCCGCGCTGAAACGCCCTATGTGGATTCGCTACGTCCTTGTTCCGGGGCTCACGGACGACATGGAAGAAATCGACCAGGTCGCGAAGTTCAGCGCGAGCCTTGGCGTCGTCGAGCGGGTGGAGATCCTGCCGTTCCACCAGCTTGGCCAGTATAAATGGGAACGGCTCGGCTCTGGACTATAAGTTGGCGGACACTCAGCCGCCGTCGAACGCTCTTGTGCAACAGGCGGTCGAAAGGTTCACCGCCGCAGGATTGAGCGCGAGCTAGCGGCGTCCCCGGAGCCGTTTGGATATCGTGTCGAGGATGGACGCCTCGGAGCTCGAAACGCCGTTTCCCAGACCGATCAATCTTGCGACCTCCGTTCCCGAGGCCTCGGCAACTTCGCGGCATGCATCGGCAATCTGCTCCAGCCGTTCGTCTCTCTCCTTCGGCGGAAGAACTGCCAGCGCTGCTTCCAGACATTCAAGCGCAGTGTCGAAGAGCGCGTCGTCTGGTCTTTCTTCGAGCCAGCGAACAAGCTGAGCATGGGCCGGTGTTCCATCCGGAACACCCCGTTCGGAAGCCAGTCGCAGGACGGCCGCACGCTCGCGCTTGCCGACAGAGCCTTCCGCCCAGGCAATTTGCACCAAGGGCGCCAATAGGAACGCTGCCGCAGTGTCAGCCGTAACCCCGACCTCCCTTGCACGTGCCAGTAGCGCGGGATTTTCGATCTGCAGTTTCTCGGCCAGTGCCGTCGCAATATCATCCAGGCCGGCTCGTTGTCGCAGCTTCTCGAGCAGCTTCGCATCGTGCTGGCGGAAGTAACTCTCCTCGAGCGCCTTCTCCCGATCACTCAAGACGCCTTTTGCCATTCCCTTGTCCTCCCTGCTCCCGCCGCAGCGTCCTCCGCCGTCTGTTCGCCCGCTGGGCCTTGCGTAGCCGAACTCAAGGGAGCCATTCGGGCGTCGAGGGCTTCCGCCGCGGCGGCTGTGCCGACGTCGATTCCGACTAGGCGCTCGACCATCTCCCGCACGGCTTCGGCAGTCGCCTTGTCCATCTCCACTCGCGCGGCGGCGACGGCGCTTCGAATGCCCTGCAAGGCGAGCTCCGTCCTCTGATCGATGCTCGCGAGGGCTTCCTTGAGCAGAGCTTCGCTTTCCTGAGCGCCCGCCTGCTTTGCCTTCATGGCAATCTGAGCTGCCTCGATCCGGGCGGTTTCGAGACGTGTCTGCCACTGGGCTTCCGCCTCCTCCGCATCGGCACGTGCGGCGGTAGCGAGCTCAAGGTCTTTGGCGATGCTGAGTGCACGCTGATCGACAACAGACTGGATCTTGGGAAGCATGGTGCCGGCAACGCCGAACAGAATGATCCCGAATATGACCAACAGCCAGAAGAGCTGCGAGCTGAAGATGTATGGGAGCTGATCGATCTGCGGCATGGCGGTCAGTGCAGGTTCACGGCGTCGTTCAAGTACAGCGTCGTCAGAAGCGCAAAGACGTATGCCTGGATCACGCACATCAGCAGTTCCAGCGCGACGACGAAGACGATGAACAGGAAGCTGGTAATCGCCACCAGGCCCGCCAGCGCTCCGCCGCCGCTGGCAGGGTCGGCAATAAAGGTGTTGCCGCCGTTAACGACAAAGCTTCCGAACACCTCCATCAGAATGTGGCCGGCAATCATCGCAACGAAAAGCCGGAGGCCGAGGCTGAACGGCCGCACCATGAACGAGATGAACTCGATTGGGGCGATCAGCGGAACCATGTACCAGGGTGTGCCGTGCGGCACGAACAAGGAGAAGAAGTGAAGGCGGTGCCTCCAGAAGCCCACCACCAGCACTGTCGAGAAGCTCGCCACGGCGAGCACGCCGGTGATACTGAAGTGGCTGGTCGGAGTGAACGGGTGGACGCCGGGAATTAGCGCCAGGGGCATCAAGCCGAGCAGGTTGCTTGCCAGGATGAAGGTGAACAGCGCGAAGATGAATGGCGTGAAGACTCTTCCCTCGGGCCCGATGTTGACCTTCACCATGTCATTTATGAAGTTTGCGAGTGACTCGACGGCCATTTGCCACCGGCCGGGAATCGAGATCTCGCTTGAGCCCTGTAGCTACGAACCCGAAGATCAGCAGGAGCGCGATCGTCATGAAGAGCGCACTATTTGTGAAGCTGATATCGTAGTCGCCAAGATGAAGCGGCACGAGCGGCTCCACCGTGAATTGGTGCATCGGGTCGATTTTACCCTCGGCCGCCATGCATCCTCTTCTTCAGCGCCCACCGGCTGCCTAGCAGCGGGACTTTCGACATTTCGGGATAGCGGCGAGGACGCAGGGCGGAATCAGGTAAATCCCCGACCATCGCGAGAGCGTCACTGCGCTTTGCGTGGCCCTCCGGGCGCGTCAGGTGCGGTCGGCGTCGCCCATAAGCAGCGCATCGGAACTCGGGTTCTCCCACGACCGCCCCGGGATTGGTTCGCCGGGGCACGAACGGCTGGAGATAGTCGGTGCCGTCTCCGCGTATCACGCCGCAAGTCGATTCCGGCACTTCGTTCCAGACGCCGGCCAGATCGCTTAGAGGCTCGGACACGATCAAACGGGATCGTTCCGCAACCAGCTGAAATCTCGAAATCTCGGGATATTGTTCGCGAAGGGTCTTGATGCTGGTCGAATAGAACAGCGACGGCGACAGCCCCTCCGTCGAGTAGCGAAAACCCCAGATGCATTGCCCGTCGGTTGCGGCAACCGACATCCGCATCGGAAACTCAATGCCACACCGCATTCCCACCCGCTCGATGAATCCGACGGCACGCTCGACGGCGAGTACCGGATCATCCTGGAGGCCAAAGGTCAGGGCCAGGAAGAAGAAAACTTCTGTGTCCCCAGAACCCCTGATCAACGGGTAAAGGGCCGGATCGATTCCGAGAATCAACTCACGTTTTATGGTCTCGAAGTCGTTGATCAGTCCATTGTGCATCCAGAGCCACTTCCCGTAGCGAAATGGATGGCAGTTCGTGTACTGTACGGGTGTTCCGGTCGACGCGCGGATGTGTGCGAAGATGAGCCCGGAAGATATGTGGCCGGCGAGCTCTCGCAGGTTTTGATCGTTCCAGGCGGGATCGATGCCGCGGTAGAGAATTGGCGCCTCGCCGCCGTTGTACCAGCCTAGCCCAAACCCATCCCCATTTGTCGTTTGCGACCCAAGCTTTGCATGGAGACTCTGCTCGATGAGCGAATGCTCCGGCTTGTACAGCAGCTCTTCCAGCAGGACGGCCGAGCCCGAATATGCCAGCCAACGACACATGCGATCATCCCTTACGTTATGTACGCTCTACCCTCGGGCAGGCCGGCTCTCGAAACTATCAATGAAAACCCGAAGACCTCGTGTGTGGTCAGGGAGATGATCCGCAATGGAGCTCGCGCGCATTAGCGCGAAGAGACGTCAGTCATCGTCAACCGAGATATGCACCCGGTTCAAGCTGATGTTCATCGCCGTAGCCACGCGGGTCCTCGCGTCGAGCACAGCCTCTGTGACCTCAACGCCCGGAGCGTCGTCGCCTACGGAGCCTATCGAGATTTCGGTATGACCCAACAGCAGATATTCGAACGTCGTACCGAGTGACCGGGTCAAACGGATCAGCGATGCATGCGTCGGGAAGGTATCGCCCTTCTCCCACTTACATACGCACGCTGCAGTCACGCCCACCAGACTTCCCAGTTCAGCGAGACTTAGGCCTTGCTGATGTCTCATCGCGGATAGCCGGTCGCAGAAGGTGCGCCTGCCAGTTGTCCGAGACACCCGCGGGTCGCTGCTCCAGCTTTGGCCAAGAAGCGAGATAGGCTCTGCCTCCGGCTGCTCATCTACCAGTCGGGCTGTCAGTGTTCCGATCGGCTTCGTCGCGGTCGAAGGCATGAGTTCAGATTAGTTTCCCCCATGTCCGCTGCCATAGAGGTTTCACCCTATGCATTTCTGGCGGCTAACCCTGATTGTTGCTGGAACTCACGTTGGGCATTCCGCCGTCTAACTGGAGATACGCTGGAAATGGCCTCGCAAACTCGCCCGGAAACACTGACACACCAGGAAGCGCGCGTCTTGAACGCATCCGCGTTCGCAGCCGAGGAATTCGAACCCTTTGTGAGCAGAATTGTCGAAGGCGAAGTTCTCGACAAGATGATCGCGAGGGGACTGGTCGAAGCGGGTCCGAGTTGCAGGCCGGCAGTCGGAAACATCGGCTATCGTCTTACCGCCAAAGGCTGGGTCAAATTCAACCGCGCAGGCTCGAGGCAAGTTGAACCCGGCCGCAACGGGTCCTGATATCGGAGATACGCCCGTGGCGAAGAGCACGTCTGAAGCCTACGCCAAACATCTGCGCAAGATGCAGGAAGAGCTCAACGACCTGGCGCGATGGGTCAAGGAGACGGGCCAGCGCATCCTGATCATCTTCGAAGGGCGGGACACAGCCGGCAAGGGTGGTGCGATCCGCGCCTTTTCGGATCGCTTGAATCCGAGAATGTGCCGCGTCGTTGCGCTCGCAAAGCCGAGCGAGCTTGAAGCAACCCAGATGTACATCCAGCGGTATGTCTCCCACCTCCCGTCCGGCGGCGAAATCGTGCTGTTTGACCGCAGTTGGTACAATCGGGCGGGCGTAGAGAGAGTGATGGGCTATTGCTCCGAGAAGCAAGCCGAGAAATTCCTGGAGCGCGTGCCCGAATTTGAAAGCGCGCTTACGCACGACGGCATCTTGCTGTTCAAATACTATCTGACCTGTGACCAGAAGGAGCAGGAAAAAAGGTTCCAGGAACGACTCAACGATCCCGTGAAGCAATGGAAACTGTCGCCCGTCGACCTCGAAGCGAGAGAGAAGTACGAGGAATATACGGATGCTCGGCAGGCGATGCTGAAGGCGACGCACAGCAAGGATGCGCCTTGGACGATCATCGATTTCAACGACCAGAAAAGTGGCCGACTGACGTTATTGCGCGACTTCCTCGATCGTTTGCCGGACGGCCGTAAGCCGATGCTCAAGACGACGGTTCCGCCGCTTAGCAAAAAGAAGCTCGGTCGCGAGCGCTACGGCCGGTTGAAGCCGATCCCGGCCTATCAATTCTGAGCGGAGACGGCCTTCGCTGCGCTTTCCCAGCAGCAGCCGGCGTGTGAGAGGATTTGAAACGACAACCCAGGTCTCCACGCTCAACGACCGGAAATGGATCGATTGGCTGCCCGGCATTCAGATCGCGCGCCAGTATAAAACGTCGTGGATCCGCGACGACATCGTCGCGGGAATCGTACTCTCCACGATGCTTGTGCCTGTCGGAATTGCGTACGCTGTCGCGTCCGGCGTGCCTGCAATCTACGGGCTCTACGCGACGATCATCCCGCTGCTGGCGTACGCACTCTTCGGCCCGAGCCGCATACTCGTCCTTGGCCCCGATTCGTCGCTGGCCGCGATCATCCTTGGTGTCGTTCTTTCGCTGTCCGGCGGCGATCCAATGCGGGCGGTGGCAATCGCCAGCGCGATGGCGATCGTCTCGGGCACGATCTGCATCCTCGCCGGAGCTCGCCCGCCTGGGCTTCATCACCGAGCTGCTGTCGAAGCCAATCCGCTACGGCTACATGAACGGGATCGCGCTTGCGGTTCTCGTCAGTCAGCTACCGAAGCTGTTCGGCTTCTCGATCGAAAATGCAGGCCCGCTGCGCGACCTGGTCGGCAATTACCGACGGCCTGATCGAAGGAAAGGCCAACTGGACCGGCGCGATGCTTGGAGCAGGAGTTCTCGCCCTGATCCTGGCCCTAAAAGGCAACAAGCGCATTCCGACGATCCTCATCGCCGTCGTGGGCGCGACAGTCCTGACCGGCTGGCTCCAGCTTTCGGAAACGGCAGATGTGAAAGTGCTGGGCCCCGTGCCCCAGGGCCTGCCCAGCTTCACGATTCCATGGTTGCAGGCAAGCGACATCGTCCCGATCCTGCTTGGTGGCTTTGCTGTCGCAATCGTGTCCTTCGCCGACACTAGCGTCCTTTCCCGCACCTATGCCGCACGAACCAAAACGCGGGTAGATCCGAACCAGGAAATGGTGGGGCTGGGCGCGGCGAACCTCGCCGCTGGTCTCTTCCAAGGCTTCCCCATCAGCAGTAGTTCATCGCGGACGCCGGTGGCTGAAGCCGCCGGCGCGCGCACGCAACTCACTGGAGTGGTAGGAGCCCTCGTCGTTGCGCTGCTCCTGGTCGCCGCTCCGGATCTCTTCCGGAACCTTCCTTACGCTGCACTTGCCGCCGTCGTGATCGCCGCGGCGATCGGCCTCTTTGAGTTCCGGGACCTTGGACGAATCTATCGCATTCAGCAGTGGGAATTCTGGCTATCGGTTCTTTGCACGGTGGGAGTGGCGGTATTCGGAGCCATTCCGGGGATCGGCCTTGCGATCCTCCTCGCCATAATCGAGTTTCTCTGGGATGGCTGGAGACCGTACTACGCGGTTTTGGGAGATCCGGAGGGGGTCGAGGGCTATCACGATCTGGCCAGGTATCCGAACGCGAAACGAATACCGGGCGTCCTCCTATTCCGTTGGGACGCCCCTCTCTTCTTTGCCAATGCGGAGTTGTTCAGTCAGGCCGTTCTGGACGCCATTGCCGCATCCCCTACCCCCGTCCGACGGGTCATCATCGCCGCGGAACCGATCACCAGCGTCGATGTCACAAGCTCCGACGCGGTGGCCGAGCTCGCGCAATTGCTTAAGGCGGACGGCCGAGAGCTTTGCTTCGCTGAGATGAAGGATCCCGTGAAGGACAAGATCAAACGATTCGGTTTGTTCGATGAGCTTGGGGCATCATCCTTCTTCCCGACGCTCGAAGCTGCCGTCGTCGATGCACGTTCGCGACACAACCAAGGAGAGCCCGCTCAGGCGAGCTTGCGGTAGAAGCGCACGACGAGCTCTTCGACGATCACCATCGTGACGACGACGATGATCAGCCACACGATCCCGTGCAACACGCCTTCGAACTGAACGCTGTCACCGAAGGCGAAATCAAGAGCTTCCAGGATCACGAACTTTGATCCGAACAGGACCAGCCATGCGCAGAAGAAGCGCAGGAACTTCATCCATCCCCCGGCCTTGCCCTTGAAGTGGCTGGCGACCCAGTGCTCGACCGCGAGCGTGCCCTTGAGAAGGAACTGCAACAGCACTGAAGCCAGGAGCATTATGCTGAAAGATTCGACGTGGACCTTGTCGGTATATTCGTCGAACAGACCGAGCACGACCAGGTCGATCAGGGCTCCCACGAAGTACAGCAGGAACAGGCGTTGCCTGTCCGAGTAGACCTTGGCTGCGACAGGCATGAAGTCGTCATTTTCCACCGCCACTGCCGTCATTGCTCATGCCTTTGATTGACTGAACATGCATGCGGCCGCCCGCTTCCGTGAAGGAAGGACCGGGCGGCCGCGAGCTCTCGCTGACCCTATTATTGCACGGTAACCGTGGTCGGATCAGGCACCGTCACATAGACGACCGTGTCGCCCTCATACTGCGGCTGATAATAAGCGCCGCCGCAGTTGTAGTAAGTATAGCTGTGGTACGGGTAGGGCGAGCAGCCTCCAGGAAGTGCGTAAAACGCCGATCCGTAAGCCATCGCCGTCATGCCGGCGACCGCTCCGATCGCGATTCCGGCACCGATCGGATAATCGCCCCAGCCGTTCCAATCGCCGCCCCAGTCATTATCGACGTTGATGTCGCCGGTGTTGATGTTGCCGGTATTCGTACGGTTGCCGCTGCCGACCGTGTTTCCACCGCCTGGTCGCTGACCTTGCCCCGGCCGCCCAGCACCACCGACGCCGCCCGGACGTCCAGCACCGCCGACACCGCCGACGCCGCCGGCACCGCCAACGCCACCAACGCCACCCACACCACCCGGACGACCGGCACCGCCGACTCCGCCGACCCCACCAACGCCACCCGGACGACCGGCACCGCCGACACCGCCGACGCCTCCAGGACGTGTCGAGGCCATCCGATTGCCTGCGCCGGGCGCATTGCGAACGCCTGGCCCGGTCGAAGGTCGCGAATAGCTGCCACCGCCCGGCCGACTATAGCTGCCACCCCGGCTGAAGCCGGATCCGCCGGCGCCACCGCGGTTGTAGCTGCCGCGGCTCGCGCTCGAACCACGACTCATACTGCCGCCGCGGCTCATGCCGCCGCCGCCACGGCTCATGCTGCTTGATCCGCCGCCGCTGAACCCTCCGCCGCCACGTCCACCGCCTCCGCCGCCGCGACCGCCGCGTGCATCGACTTCCTGGATCATGAATGCAGTCAAACCGACGAATGCGCTGAGCATTGCGATACTATGGACCTTGCCGCGCATCTTACTCTCCCTTGTACGTGGCCAGCTGGATCTGCTTCGCATTGGCGTCGGGGACGAACGCGAAGTCGGCATCCGTGAAGGCGGGGTTCACCTGCCACTGAAGGCGAGTTGTGAAGGTCGGCCGGGACGGATCTGTCCGATCGACGATCACGAGCTTGCGAGGCAGGGGCTGATCGCCCTTTTGAATCCAGACCTCCCAATCCACGTTGGCCTCGCGGAATGCGAAATGATCGGTTGGGACGCCGTCGATGGTGGCCGATCCGACCTCATAGGCAGACTTGAGCGCCTGGATGCGATCCGCATGGGAGCCTTCTCCCCACCGGAACAAGTCCTCGAGCGGCAAAGAAATCCCGAACTTGGTGTAGATGGTATCGAGGACTTCGCGATTGGTGCCGGGGGCCGGAGCGCTCGCGTAGAAGCCGAGCTTGGGCGAATAGACCGTGAAGTTCTTGCCGTCATAGATGAAGCGCCGGCTCTTGATGTCACTATTGTAGTCGATCACGAAGCCCGGACGACGCACCTTGTAGGTCGTCGTCCCGTCCATCTGGATGCGCTGACCGTCAGCGGTGACAGCGTCCATGCTCCCCTGGGTTGTTATCCCGATCGTCTTGAGCGACATCAGATAGTTGCTCATCTCCTTGATCGCGTCGATGGCTCCGTCCTCAATGATGCCTTCATTGGCGATCGGATCCTCATTCGCCCACCGGGGCATGGTCGTGCTCGACCGGGGCTCGGGCGCTGGTGCTGCCTGCATGGCTGCCTGCGCCAAGCCGCTGAAGGTCAATGCGACGGGCAAGGCCACGGAAAGTCCGATGGTCCGCGAAACAGAATGAAAGCGCTTCATGCGACGTTCTCCGAGCCTGCACCTGCAGGAACGTCGAATGGCTAGCACGCCGATGGAGAGATCATCATCGGGTTAACCCTTGGACGGCAGGGTGAGGTTCCGGATGCAGACGGCGTCTCGTGCGATTTGTTATCGACCGCGCGTTAGCTGGCATTCAAGGCCAGATTCTCGCCGGTGATCGGCGCACGCGCGCACATGGGTTTACCCTGATTTGAATCCATCGCTTCAGTCTGCAGGAATGACATAAACCGGGAGCGGCTGTCTCAGTCCTGTGGTACTGTTGAGACGTCCGTTTCCTCGGATACGCAGCCACGGCCCAAGCGAGCGAGATGTATGACTAGCCCAATTCGCCGGATCCTGATTGTTGATGATCACGACGCGATCCGGCGGGGAGTTCGTCAGTTGCTTGAAACCGAACCCTATTACCAAGTGGTCGGCGAAGCTGCCAATGGACGAGAGGGGCTTGAAGTCGCGAGGCAAGTCAGGCCCGATATCGCGATCCTGGACTACTCGATCCCGGAGTTGAACGGCCTCGATCTTTCCCATGCGCTGAAGCGCGAATTTCCGCGCATCGAGATCTTGCTCTACACAATGCACGATCGCGAAGAGATCATCATGAACGTCCTCCGGGCGGGGGTGCGAGGGTTCGTTCTCAAATCCGATACTGAGCAGCACCTCGTCGCGGCGCTCGATGCGCTGTCGATCCGCCGCCCGTACTTTTCAGGCGCGATCTCCGACACACTTCTTGAGCAATTTCTCGATAGCAAACCGCATGCGCTCGCCAGCAGCCTCACGCATCGTGAGCGCGAAGTTGTGCAGCATGTCGCAGAGGGCCGAATCAACAAGGAAATCGCCGCACGCCTCAACATCAGCGTCAAGACCGTGGAAACGCATCGTGCCAGCGCCATGCGGAAACTGAAGCTAAAAACGACGGCCGACCTAGTGCGCTACGCCGTGCGGAACCAACTGACTCAAGCCTGAGCGCTTACCAGTTCGGACGGCTCCAGAAGTGAGCGGGCTAGACTTGCGTAATCACGGTGAACTTGGTGCCGTGCCGAAGATTTCGGACCCGGAACCGCCCGCCCAGCCGCTCGACACGATGCCGGATTCCTCTGATGCCGACACCTTCCACCTCGAACAGGCTGTTCAGGTCCTGGATGCCGATCCCATTGTCAGAGACGCTCAGCTCGACCTGATCGAGTTTTCTTCGAAGAACTACCTTCGCGATCGTAGCACGGGAGTGCCGATGGATGTTCACCAGGCATTCCTGGGCGATCCGCAGCAGCTCGACGGATGTGTCCTTTTCCAGAGTGCTGGAATCTCCGAACGAGGAAAAGCGCGTTCGAATGCCGGTGCGCTTGCTGAAGTTCCGAGCGAACGACTGGAGGGCGTGGGCTAGGCCCCCGCCGTTCAATTCTGCAGGATGATGCAGGAACGCTAGGGCTCGCATCTGCTGGTCAATCTGCTTCACAGTGTCCTGGAGCTCGTCGAGGACACGATCTCGATCATTGTCCCTCAAGTTCCGAAGGTAGGCGATCGAGAGGTGCAGCGACACCAACAGCTGGCCCGCAGAATCGTGGAGTTCCTGGCCAAGTCTCTGCCGCTCATATTGGTGGATCCGGAGGATTTCCTCCATCCCGCTGTCCGCGGCGGCAACGGGCTGCACGAACATCGCTGAACTGTCGGTAATAACCCGCGGCGCGCAGCGCGCACCGGCCGGAGTGTCTGGCTGATGGATGGTCACGAGTTGCATAGGTTCCACTGCTTTGAGCTAGCCAGTACAAACCCAAACACGGCAACCTGGAATTATCATCACCGCGCCTGAGCACTTACGTTCGTCAGCTCCTCAAGACGCCTGCGGGCAGAGTTGGCAAAATCGCGAGCCACGGCTTTGACAGTGTCAGTAGTCGAGAGCGTCGCCGGGATATCGAGCGGGTCCGGCGTGCGACGTCGCACAGCGGCAAGCAAAAGCTCGTTGGTCTGCGCGTCAAATGCCTCGACGGAGTACAGGACCGAGCCTGTAAGGGTGCCTCTCTTGCCGAGCGCACTCTTCACTGCGCTTGTAGCAAACCCAAGCGGGGTGACTCGCGTGGCGGTTGCCACGCCTCCTTTAGTCCCTTGCGCGCCCAGGATTGTTACCCGCAGCTTCAGGGTGTCAGCCTGCGCACGCGCGGGGGCAGGAAAGGTCTTGGCGAGCTCGGACCTCAATTCCTCAGTAATGATCCCTGCGAACTTTTGCCGATCTTGCGGTTCAATGCCCTCAAACTGCGCGTCGGCGCCCTGATACACGACCGTCGGATCGACGATGACGGTCCGATACTTGGTGAACCGCGAGGTCGGCTGGGCATAGGTCCAAGACTCAGAGCCCGCACGATCTTGGGTCATCACCTTGCTGGACGGTAGTGCAACCGGTGCATGATCCTGCGTCTGAGCGGCGAGCGGCGTTGCGAGGAGCACCAGACACAAGGAAAGTCCTAAGCGGCTCGCGATAACCTTGGGTCCGATCATGCCATCCTCCGCGTCGATGCTGTCAATCATCGCTTGGGAGGTCGCACTCGCTGGGCACTTACTCCATCAGTACAAACCCCAAGCTCCTGCGCATGAGCGCCTCGCGCCTAAACGAGGCAAGGCTGTCCGCGCGGTACGAAGTGGATGTTGGCGAAGGCCGCCCGCCCCTTGCTCTTGGTGTTATCGCCATCCGCCGCGATCGCGATTTGCGTTGGCGTCCCTGGCTGGTTGGAGAACGCTTTGCCGAAATCCGAAGCGAGATCGGCTCGTTCAGAAACCCATCGGCGCGAACGACTCGCACCGGATTCGGCCACGATCAGCTTTGAACGATCGGTGTAGCTGCTCCTCCGCATCGTACCGACGGCGTGGCTGTTGTCCCAGACGTACACGACCGCTGCATCCGGAACGTTCTTGCCAAGGATGGCGCGAGCCATGCTGAGCTTAAGCTTGGCGGACCCCGGAATTGCGGAGTCCGGCATGTCGAACGCCACGTAGATGCGCGCTGCGTAATCGTCTCCGCTCTTCCGCGTCATGTCGGCCTTTTTCACCGGCCCCTCTACGAACCAGGACCAGCAGAGCACCGGCGATGCAGCGAGATCGACCTTTATCGGCCTTGCGAGAAGCGACATGCTTGAGTTGACGATCGCTTCAACAGCCATCTTTCCTTCCACTGTGGCAACCCGATACGTCGTCGGGCGCGCATTCGAATACTTCACCATGTGCCATGGGGCCGGCGGTGTGCCCGTCTTGGCGAAGCGGCCGACCCATAAGGCCGCAGAGCCGCTCAACAGGGCCGCAACGACACTGGTCGTAATCAGTCCGTGCATTTCTACTCGGCTGCCGGGGGTGCCGGGGCTTTGACCGGACTCTCGAAGCCAGGCGGATATTTCTGCCACTGCGGCCCGCCCTTTGCCGCCGCAAACCCCGTATCGAACAGAACGCGCATGTAAGCCGTATCGAACTGCTCGTTGTGCGGAGCAGTGAACGACCTCGGGATAAACGTCAGATTGAAATCAAGGTCGTCGCGCTGCGCCGTGGCGTATATTCGGTACAAGTCGCCCAGCCCCTGAGTTGTCGTCAGCGAGGCAATCGCGCGCGCCGCTATGGTCAGCGTCCGACGTTCAACCGAAGCCCAATCGGCGTCGAGCCGCGCATTCCGTATCACGTACAAGGAGCGTGTGCGTTTCGGGGCGGCGGCAATCGAGAGTGACGGCGGATATAGGAACACTTGAGTCATGGTCCCGCCGTCCACGTGCATTTCCTGGTACCGGCGACCGTCTACCTCCACTTCGATCATCACCGGCGGAAAGGCTCCCGGGATCGATGCGGAGGCCAGCAGGATGTTCCTGAACAACGCGATCGCGTCCGGATCCTTGCGGGCCGCGATTGCCGTCATGTTCCAGATTACAGGCTCGAGCGAATCGAGATTGGTGGTCCCGACGAGAAGGATGCGACCCTTGGCATATTCGGCCGCAATCTGGTCCAGCAGGGCGCGGTCGACATAAGATCCGATGACGCCGGCAAGAGGCCGGGTGTCTGCCAAGGCTTCCCCAAAGATCGCTTTGACAAGCCCGCGCTTCTTGAAAATGTCCTTCTGTGCGGTCGTCGTATAGACCCGCTCCAGAACATAATCGTACTTGGGACCGAGGAATGCGAAGGGAGCGATCAGCGCACCTGTGCTGATGCCCGTGACAACCTTGAATTCCGGTCGCGCGCCGGACGCCGTCCATCCCTTGAGGAACCCTGCGCCGTAGGCGCCATTGTCGCCGCCGCCGGAGATGGCAAGAAGGGCGGCTGGAGGCAGGGAGCCGCCGGGTGAATGCACCGCGAGCCATTGCTCTTCCTTGGCGAGCGCATTCTTCGCCTCGGCGGCGAAACTCTCGGACTCCCTTGCCACCAGGAACCTGACCGCACTTAAGGAGTTGGCCGTCAGCGACGCTTGTGACACGGGTACGGCCGGCAACCGGTTCGGAGTTGCACAGCCAGCAAGAGCAAGGTGTGTCGCGCTTGCAACAGTCAGAACTTTTCGCAACGCGGACACTGTTTCTATCCTCACGGGAGCAGACGGAAATCGCCTTCTGTTGTGACCGAAGCCATCCGCAGAATGCCCGAGTCCACGCGGTCGGGCCCTCGGGGTTAACCCCGATTTCAACCCGTGCGCACCTCTGTTGAGTCTGCCCTCGGCGGCTTTCGCGGCCACTCGGCAAACGTGACGTCCGGAGTTCGTTGAAAGCTCTGGAAACAGGACAAAAGGGGTAGTCGAATGCGCAAATATCTTCTTGCCGCAGTTGCAGTTGGAGCAATTGCAACGCCTGCAGCGGCCCGCGACGGCCAAGGCTATGCGGGAATCGAAGCCGGTGTCGCTTGGGTGAAAGGACAGGACGCAGACGTGTTCGTCGATTTCACGACTACCCAACTTCCCATCACAGATCCATTGGCACCTGGACCTGCTGACGCTTCATTCAACAATGCCTTCAGCCTCGATAACCACATGGGTTATGACATTGGCATATTCGGCGGATACGACTTCGGTGGGTTCCGCATCGAGGGCGAGATTGACTGGAAACATGCCAACCTGGGCGACCTCGAAGTCGATGGAGACCTGCTCGACAACCTCAATATACTTGATCCCGATGACGTCGATCTGGTCGATACCGACTTCGAAGTCGACGAAGCGGTCGGCTCTCTCGCTTTCATGTTGAACGGCCTCGCCGACTTTGGTGATCAAGACGGAGTTTCCTTCCAGGCCGGGGTTGGCTTCGGCTGGAACAAGGTCAAGTTCATCGACGAGAAAGATGGTGCTTGGGCATGGCAGATTCTTCTCGGCCTGAACTATGCGCTCAGCCCAAATCTCGATCTGGGCATGAGGTACAAGTATTTCTCATCCGGAAACCTGCACTTTGGCGACAGTGACGTCGCGGTCAACTCGTTCACTTTCCAAAGGGGAGCGCAGGTTACGCCCCCTGGCGGCGTACCAGTTAACGTCATCCAGACGATCGACGGAGACGTCTTCACCGACCTCGACGCCAAGTTCCGGTCGCACAGCCTTGTAGCGACGCTGAGCTACAACTTCGGGTCGGTCGAGGAGGCGCCGCCTCCGCCTCCGCCGCCGCCGCCGCCTCCGCCTCCGCCGCCACCAGCGACGCAGACGTGCCCGGATGGGTCGGTTGTTCTTGCTACCGAGGTGTGTCCGGCTCCGCCGCCTCCGCCTCCGCCTCCGCCGCCGGCACCGGAACGCGGCCTCTAGCTTCGCCGGCCTTCTCGGCGCCTCGGCGCCGGGGAGGCGCGCCGGCGCAAATCAGATCGGCGTCTGAGTTCGCTCAGACGCCGATCGTATTTCCGCCTTTGCAAGGTACGATTTTGCCAATTTCGTAATCGATCTGCCCCGGCATCTTGGTGTCGATTCTGATCCGGTCACCACTGACCGTCACGTCCTTGAGGACCCCGCCCCTGATCGCCTGCTGCAGCACGACCTTGTCGGTGCCGCCCTCGTAAACTCTGACAAATTTCCATTCGTCCGGTGCTCTCGTGCTCTGGATCTTGCACGTTTCCGCATGCGCTGCGGTTTGCGCAGACAGTGCGGCTACTGCGATCAGCGATAGGATGATCAGGCGCATGTGAGTTCTCCGGCCCCTTTTTGGCAGCCGGAAGGTTACCCAACCCTGGGCGTCCGAAGGACCCCGATAAACCCTGATTAGGTGTCTGCGATGCTAGGCCTCGCCCGATCCATCGCTACGCCGCAGTCGCGGCATCAGGAGACGCATCATTCCCACTGCGAACGTGCAAGCAATGGCGAACTGTACGACCCTCGCTCCCCACGTGCCCGAATTGGCTTCCCCCTTGAGCAAGGCCAGACCGAAGATCACCATTGTAGCGTTGTAGGCGAGAAGAGCATTGCCCCCGCGCACGCCTCCTTTGACGATCTGCAGACCGAACGCCACGCCGATGAGAAATGTGATCAGCGCGAGTACCGCAAGGGACGGTGCGATACTCAGGACGTAATATCCCGCGACTGCGACGAAGCCCCCGAGGAAATTGCCGACCAGTTTGGCCCAACCGCTCGCGGCGCCGCGTTCCTCCTCCATTTTGGCCACCAGAAGCACCGTCGTCAGCAAGACTGGAATGGCGTCGACCAGGCCAAAGAGCATGTAGACCAGCATCAGTGGCAGAACGATCGCGCTACCGAGGGCCGCAGCCGCCACGGGCGACTTCGAAGGCGGTGCGGGCGGGTCCATGCTCTTCGGCGAGGGCAGCGGCCAGATGGCAAAGGCGATCCAGGTAAAGATCACCGCCAGAGCCATGGCGCGCACAAGGAGGCCCGACAGGATGCCGGCATATTGCGACAGGGTCAGTGTCACCACCGGAATGACCGCGATACACATGAGCAACAAGGTCAAGGGAAGTTGTGCCTTGGCTTGCGCCAAGCCGGCAAAGGCAAGGAACATGATCAGTCCGATGACGCCGAACAGAAGGGTTGGAGTCTGGCCGAGCAGGAGCGTAAGGAAGAAAGAGAGCCAGGCAGATATGCCCATAACCAGCACGAGCGCGAGGCCGACCCTGACAGGTGGGGAAGCCGGCATGTTCGCGAGGACGACTGCGGTAAGGACCGGCGCCATCGCCGAGGGCTGCCATCCACGCCATTCGCAGATCACGAACACTGCAGTCGTCGCAACACTGAAGCGCAGGACGAACTGGAGCTTCGCGGCCTCGACCGGACTCAGTGCAACGGGCGCGGGCGCAACGGCGAGCGCCATGGCTATTGAAGGTAGCTAAGCAGCGCGATCGCCTTGATCCACAGCCTGCCGACCGGATTGAGGATCGAGTTTTCCTCGGTGAAGATGATGATGTTCGCTTGTGCACCGCTTCGGCCGACCTGTATGCCCGCATCTTCCGCGTCTTCGGGCAAGATCATGATCCGGACCGGAAATCGCTGCGGCTCCCGTAACCAGCCCTGCTCCTCGGGCATCGTGGACAATTGGCCGGTCGGTGCTTCGTCGCCCTGACTTACGCCCCACCCGACGCTGTGGACGCGCCCGCGGAACAGCTTCCCCGGTTTGATGTCCAGCGCAATGGTGACCTTCTGTCCGGGCTTCACATTGCCCAACTGGTTCTCCCGCATGTCGGCATAAATCCACCTTGGGCCGCGTTCGAGAAAGGTGAGCACGGGCTGCCCCGGCGTCACATATTGTCCGGCTGCGAGCCGCAGGTTCGTGACCGCTCCATCCGCTGGCGCGCGGACTTGGCTATTGCGTAGGTCCAGGCGCGCCTGGTCCAATGCTGCAAGCGCCTGACGGACCTTGGGATTGCGCAATCCGGGCGCGCCGAGATTGGCCTGTGCTTTCCTCAGATCCGCTTGAGCTCGCGTCAGGTCGGCCTGCGACTTCTCGCTGTCCGCTCGAGCTCGAATACCCTGTGTTTCGGGCAAGGCCTTTCTGGCCGACGAGACTATCGACGATGCCGCCGAGTTGGCGGCTCGCTGACAAGTCTGCCCGCTGCTTGGTGATCTGTGCCCGGGCCGCCGCAACGTCGGCCACCGACACGTCCGCTGCCTGCAGTGCAACGGACAGATTGGCCTCGGCCGAGCGTACCGCGACTTCATACGGTTCGGGATCGATGCTGAAGAGCAGCTGCCCCTTCTTCACCGCACCATTGTCCTTCGCGCCGACCTCCAGAACGTCGCCGGCCACTTCGGGAGCGATCTGGGTCAGGAAGGTCTCGACGCGGGCCTGCGACGTGTACGGCGTGAACCGGTCCGAGAGGACGTGATAGACGAAGAGAATGAGGAGAAGCCCAAGCGCGAGCAGGATGATCTTGCGCATGGGGCTTGGCGCCGGCGCGCCCGAGCCCACATCGATTTCAGTGGCGACAGGCTCGACCGCTACCGGATGGGTTGTCTGGTTCAACGGCTTGCCCCCGTGGTTTGCGCTGACATCTGGCTGGCGGGAATTGCATTCCAGTCGCCGCCGAGAGCGCGATAAAGATCGACCAGTGCCCGCTGGTAGTCGCCTCGGGCCGATGCGAGTTGAAGCTCTGCGCTGAACAGGCTTCGCTCGGTATCGAGCACTTCGAGGTAGTCCGAATAGCCATTCTCGTAGCGCTCGTTGGCCAACTCCACGCCTCGGCGCAGGGTGGCCACGCGGCGCCTCAACGTCTCGCGGAGCTCGGCACTATGACGGACGTCGCCGAGGGCATCCTCGACGTCTCGAAATGCGTTTTGAACGACGAGCTGATAGTTCGCGAGCGATTGCTCGCGCCGCGCCTTTGCCTGATCGACAGCCGCAGTGATGCCGCCGCCCGTGTAGATCGGCCCGGCGACGTCACCCGTGAATGACCATGTCCGCGACGACCCGCTGAACAGGTTGCCGAGCGAGCCGCTAGCCAAGCCAAAGAGCCCCGTCAGGCTTATCCTGGGAAAGAACAAGGCGCGCGCCGCCCCGATCAGCGCATTCGACGCGATGAGTTGCTGCTCCGCCTGAAGGATGTCCGGCCGCCGCAACAGGAGGTCGGATGGAAGGCCGGCCGGCACGGCGGGAGTACGCTTGGGATCCGGCTCGCCTGAGCGAAGGATCCGACCCGGGTTGCGGCCGACAAGAACCGAAAGCGCATGTTCCTGGACTGCCAGAGCCTGTTTGAGTGGCGGTATCTGCTGCAGCGCAGATTCATATTCGGCGCGAACCTGGGACATCTCGAATTCCGAGATCCATCCGGCCGCGAGCCTCTTCTGAAATAGCTCGACCGACTGCCTGCGACCCTCGGCCGTCGCGAGCGCCACACGCAATTGTGCATCGAGGTCGAGAAGCGTCACGTAGCCGGCGATTACAGAAGACACGAGCGTCAGAGTGACTCCACGTCGAGCCTCTTCCGACGCTAGGAGGTTGGCGCGTGCCGCTTCGGTCTCGCGTCGAATGCGACCCCACAGATCAATCTCCCAGCTGGCTGACAACAGGGAGTTGAAGGTCGTGCTGTATGGATCGAGGAGATCGGGAATCTTATCTTCGCTGGCCCGAGAGCGATTGCCGCTTGCTCCATATCCGATCTGCGGGGACGCTTGAGACTTCGTGCCCGCCAGGATCGCGGCAAATTCATCGATGCGCGCAGTGGCAATCCTCAGATCAGCATTGTTGGCAAGAGACTCCTGCACCAGGCTGTTCAGGTGGACGTCGCCATAGGCGCTCCACCATGTCGGCTGCTGCGCGATTCCCAGCGACTGATCGGCAAATCGGTACGCCGGAGGCACTGGGACAATTGGCTTGACGTAATCCGGACCCTGGACGCATCCGGCGGACAGCCAGACACAGCAGACGACTGCTCCGGCCCGAGCCAGGATCAATGACTTGGCGACTGAGATGCTGGTCATTGTGGAAGACTCTGACCAGGGGACGCGTCGAACTTCTCGAACACTTGCGGCGGCTGGGATTTCAACGATTCCAGCAGCATCAGCATGGGGCCCTGCGATTCCCGCGCACGACCTGACTGCGCTCGATTGAGGTCCGTGATCACGCTCAAGGAAAGTGCGATGAGCAGGAACAGAACCAGGGCGGCCCGCCGTCCTCGAGGTCCGTCGATCGCGTAGCCCACGACTCCCGCGGTGACGCTCAGATAAGCGAGCAACAGGAGAAGCACTTCCGAAGGCACGCGCAATTCCCACGCAACCTTTCGCTCAGCGTCGAGATCGATGACCTCATTGAAGGCGATCAGCAGTCCGGTGGTGACTCCGTGCGCGAGCGCCGAGGCTCGCGCAGATCTTACTGCAGCCCAGATTTCGATCAGAAGCCGATCGTTGATAGCTCGATACTGGTCCGTCTCACCATGGGCAGCGAACTTGATCCGATTATTCGTGTAGGCGAGCAGCAGATTGCCCAGGCGCGACCGGTGGGGTTCGTCGAGAAGTTGCGCGCGCAGGTAGGCAGTGCCGATGGCATTCGCCTCCAGCATGACGAGCTCGCGTCGCTCTTCGTACCGGTTGAGAACCATCCCGAAACTGAAGGCCAGGAGCAAACCGAGCAGGCCCACCACACCGCCGAGCAAATAGCCTTCCTGTGCGACAGACGCTTCGGATTCTTCCCCGCTTCGCGACGACAACCGGCTTTGCAACCTTCGGAAGTAATGGCCTGCAAACGCTGAGACGATCATCAGGCAAAGTGTGAAGAGACCAATTGCCGCAATGGGGAGGCTCGACAGCCAGTCAGTCAGGCTTCCTCCCCACATCGACCTGAGCTCCTCCGCTTCGAACGAGTTCACTCTTGTCGGCGGAGAGGGGACGCGGGAATGCGGATAATCCGCCAAGCGACCTAGGGACAATCCCTGAATTCACGGCTGCTTGAAAAGTCGCATTCCCGTGGTCGACCACGCATTCCCCGCGTCCGCCCAGCCACGAAGATGAGGGCTGCGGGTCCACGCCTATTCATTCCACTTTGTTTTTCGGAACGAGATGATCGACGGCAAGGCCCTCCCCTCAGAACGAGATTCAAGTTTCTGGGAGGCATATCGTGCGCGGCGCTATGCCGTCCTGTTCTACACCCTGCTCCTGATGCTCGTGGCGATACCGACGGCCTCAACGATCGGTCTGCCACAGACTGCCATCAAATTTCTGTTGGGGATATGTCTGCTGGCGGCAGCCTTGCCGAACGGTACCAGACGGACCCGGAACTTGCTTATCGCAGCCGTGGTGGTGCTGCTTCTAGCCAGGTTCGCTTCCGAGCAGGGATACGTACCGACCACATCAGGTTTGTTTCCTAGCCTCTACGGGCTGATCGGGCTGATCGCTGCTGCTGCTGCACTACGCTTCGCGGTCAGTGCCGAAAGGATCGACAGTGAAATCATCTTCGCGGCGCTCAGCACATATTTGCTCGCTGGCCTTTTTTTCGGGCAAATCTATTGGGCGCTCGAACAGGCTGTTCCGGGCAGCCTCGTCGGCCCCGATCCAGTCACAGATGCAACGACCGTCTACTACAGCTTCGTCACTCTCGCGACGCTCGGATACGGCGATTACTTGCCCCGGACCGATCTTGCGCGCGGTCTGGCGACGTTCGAAGTCATCGGCGGACAGTTGTTCCTAGCTGTCATGGTGGCGCGCCTCATAGGCGCGTTCGGAACGACGAAGAGCTGACTGCTATTCCGCCGCTTGCAGTTGGTTGTCCTTGGCTAGCATTTCTTCGCTTGGCCGAGTTTCGCCGACCCATTCGCTGAAGAGCACGTAGCCCACCGCCAGTACAACCGCTCCGATGAAAAGGCCCACCAGCCCGAAAGCCATCACTCCACCGATGACACCGAGCAGGATGATCGGCATCGGAACCTCCAGGCCATGACCGATCATCATCGGCTTCAGGACGGCGTCGCTCAAGCCGGCGACGATAGACCAGATCATGAAGATGACAGCGACTGTCGTGGACTTGACGGCGAATGCATAAAGGATCGCCGGAAGCGTGATGAGTATGACCGGGACTTGGACGACGCCGAACGCCATTGCGAGCAGCGACAGCAATCCCGCGCCCGGCATGCCGATCGCGAAAAAGCCGATTCCGACCAGCAGGGCCTGCACGAAAGCAACGCCGATCACGCCGTTGGCGACCGACTTTACCGTGGCGGCTATGATGTCCATGTAATGCTCGCCGGTTTTACTGTCGCCGGTGATCCGCGTGAAGACCCGCATCACATAAGCGCGCAGCGGGACCGAATAGGCGAGACTAATCGCCGCGAAGATGATCGCAACGACGAGTATCAACACGGCTACGAAAAGACCGGCGGCGATTCCAAGCAGGGTCTTCGTGAATCCCGCAATCTGGGCCGCGTGCGCCTTGGCGAAAGCTGGCATGTCGTTTGCCGCCTGCGTCCAGGTTGCATGGGCGCGCTCCCCGACGATCGGGAGATCCTTTAGCCGCGCTGGTGGTGGCGGCACTTCGCGGTCCCCGGCTTGAACCGTAGCGACCAGTTCCGGGATTGAGCTCGCGGCGCTAAACGCCGCGATTCCCGTCGGGACCAGAACGAGCGCCGAGAGCCCGACTCCGATCACAACGGCCGCGCGGCGGGAGCTCATCCCACGTTTGTTCATCAGCCTGTCGTGAAGCGGCTTGAAGCAAATTGCGAGGATGATGGTCCAGACCAGGAGCCCCACGAACGGCAACAGCAGCTGCACGCACAGGGCGATGAGAAGTGCTAGTAGGAACAGCGGTAGAGCAATGTTGACGATCTTACCGACGTTGGATGTGCTCGAACTTGCCTGGGCCATGCTTCCCACCTTTGCGCTCGGCGTTCGCCGAACCTCTGCTTCGCACGCCGGAATTGGTGAAAGGACCTACCGGAAGGAAGTCGCGTGCAGGTCGCAAGTAAGAGTATGCATCATGCAGGAATATCGGGGTTCGCCCTGAGAGGCGGCATTATCCCGTCACGATCGAGACACGAGGTGCTGAGGCCTTGTTCCGAGACGCATCAGGGTTCGTCCCAACTGAAGCCGCTGCGTCGGAGGAATATCGTGAAGCATCGGAACGCTCGTGAAAATGTCGTTAGATGACAAGCGCATGTCGCAATTTATCAACTGCACAGGATAAGCACCGGATAGCTCTAGAACGATGACTACGCCCAGAAATCCCAGGATCGACGATACCGACGGCGGCCCGACGTCGCGACAGGCCAGCATGCCCATGGCTCTCGCCATCGAAGGCGATTTTCGGAATCTCGTTAAGTTACTCGCTCGTGCCCTGGAGAGTATCGGAAACACGGACGAAGAGCTGGCGTTGCGACTGAATAGAACGAAGGAAGTGGCCGAAAGAGGCCTGCGACTGAGCAAGCTGGTAACCGAATTGGCGCGCGCCCAGAAATTCTAGGCCGGCATTCGGCGCGCGCTGATACGAGTGTCGGGTGACAGTTAGCTGCTCACCCTGCCGCTCCCGCGGAACAGCATCAGCGCGAGTCCTGCGCAGATGACGAATACCAGGAAGCTGGAGACCTGGCCTACTTCCATAGTGCCGATAGTGATCGGTATGCCGACGAGCAGGCGATAAAGTGCCAGGCCCGAGATGGCGAGGCACACGAGCGCTCCAAGAAGAGTAACTATCCGGTGGCTGGACATTCGTCTTTCCTCATCTCTGCGTTCAAGGACGGATTGGTGAAAGCACCTTGAGCTCGCCCACTCCACGGACTGCCGCGGCCGCCCAATTCTCGACCATTTTTCGGAAGTCAGCGCGGTTACTCACGGACGTCCGCCACGCTGCGGAATTGTCGCCGGCAATCTTCTGGTCGACCGCCCGGCCGAGCAATTCGCCAGTCGTGGAGTCTCGAGCTTCCACGAAGAGGGTCGCTGAACCTGCTTCACCCGCAAAATTGTAAGACCGCGCAGCCGTCCGCTGGTCCGGTGCGCTGACCCTGATGTGCACTATACCGGTCTTCACCCGAAGAACGTCCGGACCCGGCGCGCCGACGACCTCGTATCCACCCCTCTTGAAGGCCGCATCGAACACATCGCCGGCGGCAACTACGCCCTTGCTGATCGCATCCTGAAGGTCGCCATCCGAAATTCGACTTCCAAGTGAGCTAGCCCCGGAATTGTAGTCCTTCTTCCAGTCCTTGTGGAACGCGACCTCGATCGGATCGATTAGCACCTTGCTGTAGCTGCGGAAGTCGGCGTCTTGTCGAAGATAGACCAGGTCGAAGCGATCCGACTTGACCAGTGTCAACCCATCCCATGCCGGCGGTGGCGGCTTGGCCACTGCTGACATCGAGATCGAAATAGCGCTTCCAAGAACGAAGGTCAGGAAGCTGCGGCGCATGGCGGGACTTTCCTCCACGTTATGGGCCGGTGATCCCGTTTGGGACGCGACAAGTCTATCAGCGTAAACCCTAGCTATTGGACGAACCGGAACGCGTGCATCGGGAATGCCGAGAAGCCATTCCGTTGATCATTGTCCCCAAGCTCCGCCGCCGCAACTCGGCGGAAGGCCTGAGCGCTTTCCAGCCGTCCGACACCGTGCCGAACAGACGTCGATTTTTCGAGATAACCTTAGCCGGTAGTCCGGATGAGCCGGATCATCTTCTTGCTGAGAACGCAACCACGCTCGGCGGCTGCCCTGGCCTCCAGCAGCGACGAACGGCCCTGCCCATCATGGTGCGGAAGAGCACCAAGCGCCTGATCTAAAACTGCAAGCAATGCGTCGAAATCGCGTCCCACGGATTCCGCGGACGCTATTGCCGCGTAATCGATCGATGACTTGGATGACATGTCGTATGTATCCATGACGCTATCCCGTACTAGCGAGCCTGCAGCGAGTTCCGTGGCCGGAAAGCCATCGCGACAGCTGCACGTCGAGACGGTTCACATATCGCCACAGCGCCTTAACGTCAGGTGAAACCCTCCGCGCTGTGCGTCTCGGACATCCAGCGCCGTACCCCCGGCTACCTTCATTGTTCCCGATGCTCTCGGCTAGGTTCAAACCCGCAAAAGGCGCCCCATCCTGAATATCCCGGTCCTCGTGACGGGGTTTATTCCGATGTGCACACGAGAGCCCGCAGATATCTCCGAAAGCGTCCGCCTGGAATTGCATTGGAGAAGATCATGGCAAGTCATCTAAGTCGATTCTTGATCCTCGGCACAAGTCTGCTCGTACTGCAAGGATCGCCGGCGCTCTCACAAACGCAGAAGATTGAGGGCATCGTGGTCACGAGCAAAGACGGCCAGCTCACAATCAAGACGCCCCAGGGAGACCAGGTCGTCACGCTTCCTGCGGACGCTCGGGTAAGGTCCGTCTCCGGCCCCTTGGGCGGTCAGAAAGAGACCGTGCCAACGACCGCATTAATCCCCGGTTTGCCCGTTTCGATCGAGGCGGAAGGTTCGCCCGGCGCGCTAGTCGCAAAGGACATCGAATATAAGGCGAAGGACTACAAGACTGCCGCTCAGATCCAGGCGGGAGTACAAGAGACGGCGAGGCGCGAAGAGGAGCTTAGAACGGCCTATTCGAAGATGGGGGCCTGGGACATCCGCGCCGAGGAAAACGTCCACTTCAAGAGCGGCAGCGCCGTGGTTTCGGCCGCGGACAAGGAGAAGCTGCTAAGCCTCGCCGACAAGGCGGCCGGGACAAAGGGCTATGTCATCTCGGTTCTCGGCTTCGCCGACCCAACGGGCAATGCGGCCGCGAATGAACGGTTGAGCGATCGCCGGGCCCAGGCTGTCATCAACTTGCTGAAGCAGAGCGGCAAGGTGCTGCCTGGCCGGGTTCTCGGCGCATCAGCGATGGGCGAGATGAACATCCCGGTCGAGAAGGCGGATGCCGCAACCATGGAAGGCGCCCGAAAAGTCACCGTACGCGTGCTCACGAGTGCCGCGCATCTCAGCAACTAAGCGATTGCGGATTGTTTGAAGCGTCACCCGCTTTCGACGAGCGAGACCCCCAGACTGGTCGGAGGATATATGACTGGTCTGCGGGCCTCGCCTAAGGCGGAAAGGTCATGATCGGGAGCATGAACCTGCCAACCTCGCCGGTGCGATATCCGGAGCCGTGCGCTGCGCATATCAGGACAATCTCCGAGCTTATCGCTCGACCCACCGGTTAGCGATTGGCCCGCATGGGCGATGCATTCGGAGGAGGCATATTGAATGCTTCCGCGAGTGTCTTGGTCTCCGGAAGTATGTAGACGATCCCAAACGATGTCTTGAATAGCGGCAGCACCGCGTTCCTGAAAAAATCGCGCGGGACGTTGATGCAGCCGAACGTGATCCGATTATCATCGGGCGTTGCAGATTCCAGCCGCTCCAATCTTTTTTCGTCCTTGGATCCAGTCACAACCGGGTGCAGGGACAGGGCAGTAGTGTAGTCAATCCACAAGACCACCTTCTGGCCGTACGCTGGTCCGAGCTTTGCGACAAAGCGACCTGCCGGGGTGGTGCGCTCTTCCAGCGGAATCTTCGCCAACTCGCGATCACCGACGCCCGGAACGGAATCATCTCCCTCGGTGATCCCGATCAGCGCGGCTGTGCCACCCATGAACTGGCCGAATGCATCGAACAGGAAGACCTGCGCGCGGCTCTTGTCGACAACGATGAATGGAAGGCCGCCGGAGTCCCCGGATTCGAGGACCCAGCTCGTGACCTGTTGAACGCCGGAGGAGGGCTCCGAGTCCAGACCCGCGTCCGGCTCCCCCAGGCTCGGTTCGGCGGGTAGCGGAGCAAGCGGGTCGGCGACGCTAATAGTATCGGACGTTTGCGCCGCCGCAGGTACCGCCAGGACAGAAATCGCGAGACTTCGTAGAACGCCCCGCACACACAGATTCATGACACAGCTCTACAATGGAGCGGACGACAACGAGCTCCCAACGAAGATCGGGCTGCTCAGTTTCTTGGCCGCCGTTGCGACAGCTGCTGCTCCACGCCGTCGACCCGGGCAGTAAGTTGATCGATACGCTGATTGGCACTTTGCGCTGCAGCCGCTGCCGACTGCGCCGTGGCGTTCGCCTGCTGGGCGGTTTGATCGACCGCGCCCACTCGCGTTTCGAGAGCGCCAATCCGATCGCTGACCGCGGCAATATGCTTGTCCACATATTCCTCGGTTGCGCATGCGCTGAGGCTCAGCCCTGCAGTGGCCAGAATGACGACGGTCGCGGTGCGCTTTATTGAAACGGCCATGATACCACTCCTCAGCTCAAGGATCCTGCCGTCCACGACCAGGCTCGCGCTCGGAAATGAGGCAGCCGGGCTGTCCGACCGGTGGGGTTTATCCTCAACCGAGCCGACCCTTCATTAGGGACAAGTACTGAGGCGGGGGGTAGGCTTGCCCGAACAGACGACGATCCAGTCTCGGCCTTGAATCAGCGTGACCGGTGGTCAGGAAATCTTGCGAATGAATCCATGCGACGTTGCAACTTTCAGGCCCAGCTTCCGTACGGTGCTTTCCGTCCGCGCGACTGTACCTCCCGGGAGTGGGATAACCCATTGCTCCACGGACAGATTTCCCTTTACCCGAAACCGGAAACGATAACGACCATCAATCTCCGCCACAGCGACAGGCCCCTTGGCCTGGCTCATTGATCCTTCGAACCGGCCCGGACCTGCCCTGCGGATGTACCAGCGGCGTTCAAATGGTTTCTTACCCTCATCCTCGACGCGCTGAACCAGGGACAAGGATCCGTCGCGTCCGATCTCGCCATAACCCCGCGCCCGGGCGCTATACGCCTTTCGCATCAGGACGCTCACGGTCGTGACAGATTCCGTCGTTCCGACGAAAAATCGCAGAGGGTCGCCAAGGCCATATGCATTCGCCGATGAAGCTGTCGAAGCCATGGCGATAATGGCCGCGGCCATCATGTTTCTGACAGCCCGCACTCTTTCCGAATTTGACCGGACCGGTACGCCGGGAGGATCAACCGGCAGCCAACTCACCTCTGCGCCCGTCCGGTTCACGGGGCTATCCCCTTGGGTGAGTCGGTGTTGAACACCACTCCCCATAGGATCTTTACCCGCATATGCCGATCGGTAATTCTCCGGAACGCCAACCTTAGGTATTCGACCAAAAAATCTCGCGCGAGTCCGGTCCAGGGTCGGGAAAAATACTGACCTTCTTACGCAGGCTGGGGCGGCCTCCGCCGCCCCTCTCTGCCTCACTCTTAACGGCTACCCACAACCATGGAGATAGCCAGCGCTGGCCCGACCGGAAGTCCCGCCATCTGACGATGAGCTCTCTCGATTGCGAGATCAACCTGCTGATCGGTGCTGTGAACTGCATCGGGAACGCAGTGCCAATCGACGTAAGGGCTTAGGTCCAGGCAGAGATTCCCGGCGGTAGTCGCGATCCGCCGTTTCAATGTCTTCTGGTCCGGACTGAGAGCCAGGTTGAGGTCTGCGTAGGTAACTCGCCGCTGAAGTTCAGGGTCGAAACGTGAACCCTCGACAATGACTTCATCGCCTCCCGCAGCCTTTGCATTCGACGCAGTGCCGATCAGCCCGATTCCGATAACCACGGCAGCTGCGAAGCATGTAAGATTTTGGACGTTCATTGTGACCTCCTGCACGGGAAGATAAATTCCCGAGGCACGCTATTGAGGCGTCACGCCGGCAGTTTCACTTTGAGTTCGTTCAGGGGTCGGGTTTCGTCGGCAGGGGCTCCCATTTTCGACGAATGGCGTTCTGTGTCCGACGAACTCATGGACATCAGTCTTTAGTTAACTCCTGGCGATGCTGACGTATGTGCCGTCGCGCAAGTGCCAGATATTCGATGGGCCTATATCTGGCCTTCTGCCTACGGCCGCCGAGTGCGAGGTCTGAATGGGATGCGTCCGTCCCGCAGGCTTGTCACGCGTCCGCTGTCGCTTTGACCGCGCCGTAGCCGCCAGTCGGGTCTCGACGGATGCGCACAAGAGGTTGCGTTCCGTATTGGCTGCCCGCGCCTGAGCCGCCTTTCAAATGAAGATAATGCGGATCGAATTCGGCTAGCTTTGCCAGTTCGTCGAAATCGTGGATGACAAGCCTGCCGAGCTTCAGCTCGACCAGTCCCAGGTGGCGCAGCAACTGGAGCGTCCGGTTCACGTGTACGCCCGTCAATCCGAGCACCTCGCCCAAATTCTCCTGCGTCACCGGCAGATCACAACAGCCGTTGTCGACAAGACCCGCGGCGTCGGCGCGCGCATAGATTTCGCAGAACAGGTTCGCCATCGACGCGTGTGCCGGCTGAGTGCTGTTCCGCATCAGCCATTGCCGATAGATGGATCCTTGCAGAACCCCTGCGCGCGCGATCAGCGCTGCGACGCGCGGCCGTTCGCCCATCAGTCGAAAGAGGCTCTTGTGGGACACGATGCCGATCACGCTCGAGACGAGCGCGCCGAGGGTGTCGTCGATATAGTCGAGATGCAGGGCCTCAAGACCAGGCGTATCGGTCGGCATGCAAAAGCCGTGAATTTGGCGTGCGCCCTTTGACGAGGTGCTGTACCGGGCGAGGAGGCCCCTCAGGACAACGACCGCGAAGCCGGGTCTCTCGCCCGGCGAGAAAATGTCCTTATGCCGCCGGATCGTCCGAACCTCCCCCGGGATCCGGCGGATTGCGTCGGCATCCTCAGGGCGTACCGTTGCGATGCAGGACAGGTGAGTTAGTAGCGCTTCCCCGATCACCGGCCGGTTCCGCAACAACTAGGTTCCGAAGCCGGGGTCACTGGCCCTGCTTCTTCAGCTCATCGGTCTTCTGTTCGCTTCGAAGCGGCTCGTCGATGACTTCGGGCGGTCGGTTGCGCTTATCACGCCATGCAGCGAAGTCGCGGTCGAAGCGATCCTGCTGGTGACGTCGGTAGTCTGCATATTCGCGATCGAATTCGCGCATCTTGCGCCCGCGATATCGCGCGTAACCGTCCGCATTGCCTTCGGCCTCAGCCCTTTCCTGCATCAGAATGTAATATTCGCGCGCGGAGCTGTGGGGGCTCAGCAGGGGCGTCTGAGCCCCCGGATACGATGCCGTGGGGTGCACCGCATGCGTTCCCACGGAGCCTGGATCGATGCGGTCGAAGCGCGGCCCGGCGAGGCTCGGATCCCAGCCGGGCGCGTCCGCCCGCGGACCTCCGAACAAGCGCGGCGACGGGTCGTTGGGACTGTAGGACGCAAAGGGAGAATTGAGGGGCGCCCAGGCGCGTTCGTGCCAATCATCGTCTCGCCGACCAAGCAGCCGGTTCAGCTTCTCTTCGATCCGGTGGAGGAGGCCCTCTCTGTCTTCGGGACGCGGTTCGTTGGGCTGTGGTTTTTCACTATGGGATTTCATCACGCGTCCTCCCCGACCGGCACATTGGCCGCGACGTCATTCCGTTTGCGCGACTGCGGGAGCTCTTCGATCGACTCTCCCGCGAGCTCGAGGTCGATGATCCGGGTGTCCGCAGCGACCGAGCCGACCAGGTCGAACAGTTCGCGCCTATGACGGCTCATTTCCGTTCCAAGCTCGACCAGATCGATCTTTCCTTCTTCCCATGCCTTGCGGGCGTGGCGGAAGAGGGCGCGGTCTTCCTCATCGATATGATGGACGGTTTCCTCGCCAAGAACGTGGACCTTCGCCCTGAAAATCTCCTCGCGGCCCGTCATTCCCATGATGTCCGAGATCAGACGCTTGGTGACCTGGTGCTCGACGATTGCCTCATCGACTTCGCTGGGGCCGATCACCGGCTTCAGGGCGGGATAGAGAAGATGCTCCTCGACCCCCATGTGGATCGCGAGCCGAATGCAGATATCACCCGCGACCGCAAAGAGGACGTCGTCCGGCACGGTCTCAACGAGATCGAACAGCGCCCGGAGGATTTGATGATCTTCCTTGAGAAGCGCGATAGCAGGCGGATCGCGATCATCGACAAGGTGCGGCGGCACGCTGGCGCGCTTTACGTAGCCTGTCATCGTTCAAACCTCTTCCCTGTTGCCAGTGATCGCGAATGCAAGGTCCGGCACTCGACGTCGCCGGACCTCGCATGTGCCGACGGGCGCCGTTCAGGCCGCCGTGTCGGCCGTCTCGCGCTGTGTTCCCGCGCGATGTTCCTGATCCTGGCCTGACGTACGCTCCGTCGAGTTGGAGCCTGCGCTTGAGCCTTGGAGCCGAGCGCGAGCCAGTCTCCGGACGGTCCGGAATTGCGTTTCACCTCGATCTGCCTCTGCTTGCTTCGCTGCTCGGCGTTCTTCGGCACGGTAATGGTCAGACGCCGTTCCTGAAGCTGGCTTCGACCTGGTCCGGGTTCGGTGAGAACGGCAGCTGGATGGCGCGGCGGAATCTGGCCGAAGACACGCTCCACGAGGCGAACGTCGCGGTCATCGACGTCCCGCTCGCCACGCTTCTCGCCCGCGATGATGAGCGTGTCATCATCCAAGGTGACCTGGACGTCGTCTTCAGAGACGCCGGGGAGCTCGGCCGTGACGCGGAGCTCATTGCCCGTGTCCTCGATGTTCATGTGGGGCTGTGCGAACAGCAAGTCATTGCCGTCGCCGTCGCTCGGGCGCGTGCTGACCACGTCGCCCAGCAGGCTGTTCATGAGTTGCATCGGATCCAGCAGCGCCGGGAAGGCCGCGTCCGAAATCGGGAACGGGAGGCGGGTGCAAACGAGCGCGAAAACATGACGATGTACTCCTCCGATTGATCCGGCGGGAGCGCCGAAGTCAAAACGGATTAGAGTGCGAGTTCTGCATCGGCGTTGACGGAGGTCAGCATTTGCGCACGAGGCGCAAGGGAGACACTGAAAGAACTCGCTAGCGGAAACCCGCGGGTAACCCGGAACGAGATAACGGCAAGTGTGTTTTACTCCGCAACCTACATGGGGGTCCGGGGTGCCAGACGATCCGCTGCAACACATGCGCGAACGCATCGATATGTGCCGCCGCTTGGCGAAGAGCATCAACGATCAGGAGGCCGCCCGAATCCTCAGGGAAATGGCCGATCAGGGCGAGATCGACCTGAAGCGCCTTCTTGAAGAACGAGATCAAAATCAGCCGAAGAGTGAGGCCCGCTAGCCTGCGTCGCTCGCTAAGCTAACGGGCCTCGGCCCGTACCATCACTGGTGTCGTATCGCAAAACGATCCGGCACGAACCGTTTCATAATACCACTGACTTTTAGCCTGTAAAGCCCGTAATCGCATCTGAACGGGCTGCCCATTCTCCTATTCTTTCTCGCTAAAACCCTCCCCTCGTTCAGACTTATCCGGATCGGTTTCAGCCTCGCCCTCAGCCATGTCAGGAGCGCCAGTCGTCCAGGCCGGCGGATCGCTGGCCGGGAACGATTTCGAGGTCCGCTTCTTCGACCGGGTCGAGTTGCTTATCCTTCCGTCCCGTCACCGGATCGGGATCGTCTGCACGAGGGTATCGTTCCCGGCCATCGCGATTGCGGCGGACAGGTGGCCGCATCCCAGGCGGCTCATGGCGGCGGCCATTGACGAAGAAGCAGGGAGTGCCGTTCACCCCGCTGCGGATGCCGCCGGCGAAATCGGCCTCGACCTTCGGCGCATAGTCACCATGGACCAAAGCCGAGCGCAGCTCCGACGGATCGAGATCGACCTGCTCCGCCAGCGCCAGGAGCACCGGACCCGACAGTTGCGCACCATTGGCGAACAACGCTGTGTGCATTTGCCAGAACCTCCCGTGCGCCCCGGCAACTCCGCCGTCTCCGCCGCGGGCTTGCCATCGGGTGCACGGTCGTCAGCGGGAAGTGGCGATAGGCGTAGAGAAGGTCACGTCCGAACTGCCGAAGCACCCGCTCGACGTGCGGCTGGGCAGCCTGGCAATGCGGGCATTGTAGTCCCCATATTCGACCAGCGTTACGCGCGCCGTCGCTTCGCCCAGGACATGGTCACGCTCGTTGATGGGAAAACGCAGCTCAGCCATCGACCACCTCCAGTCGCGGCATTCTCTCGAGTGCTTCGAGGAGACCATCGGCGCCGGGATTGACCGCGATCGGCGAGCAGTAGCTCCACACGACATGCCCAGTCTCGTCGATGATGAACAACGCTCGGTCGGCCACGCCCTCGTTCTCGCGATAGGCGCCGTACGACTTCGCGATTTCGCCCTTGGGGTGGAAATCGGCAATCAGCGGGAAGTGGAGATTGTTCTGGCGGGCATAGGCCTGGTGGCACCAAGCCCCGTCGACCGAGATGCCGAGCAATTCCGCCCCATGCTTCCGGAACTCTGGAAGCACCACGTTGTAAAGCGTCATCTGGTCCCCGCACACCGGGCTCCAGTCGGCCGGGTAAAATACGAGGATGACGCGCTTGCCCTTCAGATCGCTCAGGGACGAGCTTCTGGTCGGGAGTAACGGGCGCCGTGAAATCGGGCGCCTTGGCGCCGGGCCGAAGGATATCACCCATGATGATGAGCCTCCCGAGCGTTGGTCGGAGCCGTACGGTCCAAATCCTCTTCGCGGCGGTCGACCCTTTGCTCTCGCAGCCGATACGCGAGGGCCAGAGCGTGAAACCGGCGAGGAATGCCTGGAAGCCGACCATGTAGGAAAGTGCGAGCATCGCAAGCGGCGGCACGAGCACCGCCCAAATGCCGAAGAAAATGGCGATGAGCCCACCCAGGATCAGCCACCAGCGGCCATGCTCCTTCCCAAGCTGGATGCCTGCGACCAGGCTTGCCGACCCCGAAAAGATCGCCCAGACGGCGAACAGGATGGCGAAGGCAAACGCCGTGAGCCCGGGGAAGAGGACTGCGATCGCCGCCGCCGCGATGGAGATGATCCCGTTGAGCGAGCAGCCAACCCCAGCGCTCGTGCTTTCGTGCGCCGCGAATGGCGAGCACGATCGCGAACACGCCGTCGACCAGCGCGTAGGCTGCGAAGATCATCACGAGCGCGATCAAGGTCGCAGCCGGTGCGAAGATCGCGAAGGCGCCGATCAGGATCGCGATGACGCCCCGGATCGCCGCCGCCCACCAGTTGCTCGAAAGCAGCGCTTCACGCGCCCTTTGATGCACATTCTTCGGACTGAATGCTGTAGCCATGTCTTCTCTCCAACAAAGCTCCGGCCCCAGTCCCATCGTGCCGGCTTCGCTGCCTTGTTGAGCGTCTATTTCAGCTGGCACGATGACTTGAACGGTGCGCGGCGCTCGCTGCAGAAGTATCGCCGCCGCATCGTCTCAGGCGCGGAGCCGCTAATTCACGCTTCCTCGAGCTCCCGAGTTGTCCTGCCAGCGTCGGATCGATCCGGATCTCGTTCACGACTTCGGACACACCAGGAGCTCGCCATGCCGCCCTTTCGGCTTCTTCCTTTTCGGCCCAGGAGCGGACGCGGCCGCGAAGCGTGACCTTCCCGCCATCCGCCTGCACGGTGATCTGATTGGCGTCGACCTCGGCGCTCCGCTTCAGCGCCTGCTCGATCTTCGTCTTGACGTCAGTCGGGTTGACCGTCGGCTTCACGCGGATGAGGTTGATCACGCCCTTCGCACCCTTGATGTTGCGGACGGCCGTCTCCGCCATACGGCGCTGGAAATCCCAGTCGACGTCCCCGTCGAGCGTGATCCAGCTGTTCCGTACCGTGACCTTGATGTTTTTCGAGCTGTAAGGAAGGTCGCGCTCCAGCCGTTCGACCGCATCGCGAGCGATGTCCGGATCCGGTCGCTCCGATCCGGTCGCGAGCTTCACCTCGAGATCGTTGGCTACTGCCTTCACGCCGACGATGCGCTTGGCGATCCTTTCCGCTTCATATTTATCCGAGTAGCTCGACACGAAGCCGGTCAGGGCCACCACGCCGTCGTTGACCTTCACTGAAATGTTCTTGGCGTCGATGTCCGGATCCCACTCGAGTTCTCTTTCGACGTCCCGCTGGATGTCTCTGTCCGTGCGCATGCAAAGTCTCCATCTGAAGGACCAGATTGAGCCGCCTGCCTGAACGGCATCGACCCTCACGTCCTTGATCGTCGTCAGATTTGGCGGGCAAAATTTCGCGATGTTCCGCTTGCGAGTCACCGGCGCTCACAACAGCAGTCGGAACAAGTGCGTTGCTCCCGGCTTTGGCAATGTCCGATCTTGTTGAACGCGTTTACCGACTAACGCCGCCGGGAGCGGTCGGAGCTTCATGATCGCATCGACAGCCGAGGTGCTGAAATGCGACTTACGGAGATGCCGATCTCGCGCTCCTGCTCGGCGACGTGCTCGACGCGGCAATTGAATTGCAAGGCGCCGATTTCGGCAACGTGCAGCTCTATACGCTCGAAAGCGGCACGCTTCGAATCGTCGCGCATCGGGGGGGGTCGGCCAAGAGTTCCTTGAGCACTTCGCGTGCGTCGATGCCAACGCCACGTCGGCCTGCGGCACCGCCCTCAAGCTGGGTCGAGCGCATCATCATTGAGGACGTAACGAAATACGCGCCCTACTCGCCCCACCTCGCTGTCGCGGCGAAGACCGGTTACCGGGGCGTGAACTCTCACGCCTCTTGACGGAACGCGCAACGGGCCGCCCGCTTGGCATGCTAAGCACCTTGTTCCGCGCGTCCTACCAGCCAGACGAAGCGCGGTTCCAATTATCCGATATCTTCGCCGACCAGGCGGCCGACCTCGTGAGTTGCCACGAGCGCCCAACAGAAGCTCCGTGAAAGCGAAGAATTCTTCCGCCTCGCACTCGAAGGCGGCCGGATGGGCAGTTGGGAATGGGATTCGGAGACGCACCTGATCAAGGCCGATGCGCGCACCAGGCCTTGTTCGGGATGCCGCCGCAGGATCAGCCACTGCCCAACGAAGCCTACTGGAATCTCATGGACAGTCAGGAGCAAGAGATCGGCACCCAGCGTGCACAGGACGCGCTGGACAACGGCAAGGACATCGAACTCGAACTGCGGGTTTATCCGCCAGACGCTTGCGCTGGATTGCCGTTCGCGGACGCGCGCGCAACGGCGGTGCCGGCAGCCTCATCGGCATCAGCTACGACATCACCGAACGAAAGGAACACAAGGGGCGCTACACGAATACCAGGAACGGCTCTTGGCGATCCTCGACCAACTTCCGGGTGGCGTCGGCCTATTCAACAAGGTCGGCATCGCCGTCATGCGCGGCGGACCGCTCGCAAAGCTGTGGGCCGACACGCTCCCCTCGCAAGACCCGAACTCACGCAGTCGATGGCGATCCTTCGACGCAGCGGAGCCGCGCTTTCATTCGACGAGTATCCGGGGCTCGAGCCCTCAGGGGCGAAATCGTCAGTCCCGGGATCGACTTCCTGTACACCGCGGCGGATGGACGCGAGCATTGGTACCGGGTCAGTTCAGCCCCGTTCCGCGACCGGACGGGAGCGATCAGCGGCGCGACCGTTTTCATCCAGGACGTCGACAAGGAGAAGCGCTCCGACGAGCGTCTGCGGCAAAGCGAGGAGAGGCTCAATGCGGCCGTCGAGCTAGCGGGACTTGGCCTCTATTCCGTGGAAATCAATGGCGGCGCACCCCTGCTGACGTGGGACAATCGCGTGCGTTCCCTGTGGGGACTGCCCCCCGATTCCGAGGTCACTTACGACATGTGGGAAAGCGCCGTTCACTCCGACGACCTCGAGCGCGTGCAAGCCGCCGTCGCCAGTGCCTACGACCCCTCAGGCGATGGCGTCTACGATGCCGAATATCGCGTCATCGGTGCCGACGGCCTGGAGCGCTGGTCGCGACGCAGGCCCAGGCCCGGTTCGAACACGGCCAACCCGTTTCATTGCTTGGTGTCGTTCGTGACATCACCGATCGCAAGATGATCGAGCATGGCCTCGAACTCGTCGTCGACGTGAGAACGAGCGAGCTGATCGACGCCTCGGCAACATTGCAGGCCGAGCGGGAAGCGCGTGCAACGAACCGACGAGCGGCTTGAACTCCTGCAAGGCGAACTTTCCCGCGGCCTTTTCGCGGCCATCGAAAGCCGGCGGGTCGGCCTCGCCCGGCCCGCCGAGCGGCGCGTCCGCGAGGCAGCTCACAAGATCACGCAGCTTTCCCGGCGGAACGACAGGTCCTGGACGGCCTGGTCCAGGGCGAAGCGCACAAGGCGATTGCCCATCGCCTGGGCATCAGTGTCCGGACAGTTGAGATCCACCGCACCCGGATGCTGCATCGCCTCGGAACTCCGCATCTGGCCGAAGCAATCCGGCTGGCGGTGCTCGCCGAGCTGGCCGGCGAATGACCGAAATCCTTCGTCAGCAATATGTGTCCGAAAGCATGGAACTCGTCGCGGATCTCGATGTTTGCGCGGCGTCTCTCAGCGCGATCGAGCCCCGGCGGCTAAGCACGGTCATCGTGCGACTTACGGTTTCGACCGCAATGCCCAGATGATCAGCAATGTCGTAGCGCGTGACCGGCAGTACGATCGTGTTGCTCCGGCTGCGTTTCATTCTCCGCGTCATCGCTGCCAGATAGGCGCTGACCTTTTCCCGCGCAGTGATGCGGCTCTGCACGAGGAGGTGATGCTCGAGGCGCCGGATCGCTTCCGCTGCGCAATTGTGCATCAGTGCCGAAACCGCAGGAAGCGCGACTGGAGCAACTCGATCTGGTCGGGCGTGAAGGATGCGATCCGCGTATCGTTCGAGACGGCTTCCAGCACGAAAGCAGGATCGGCCGGAGCAAATCCCAGGAAATCGCCCGTCACTATAAGATCGACGATCTGTCTCTGGCCGTTCGAACGGACCGCGAACTTGCGGACAGCCCCGCCGAGTGCATGCGACGGCGCCGCGCGCGACGACGGCATCGCACGTCTGGTTCCTGCGCCAGCACGTCTCGCGGGCCGCCAGGATCATCGCTCTTGCAGCTTCGGTTTCACTAAGTGGCTTGTCGGGGTCCAGCAGTGTCTGGAAAAATTCAATGAACTCGGGAGTCTCTGCATGTCGCTCCTCGTGCTCTTTCCCCGCAGCGAGGCTGCTCGCACGACTCGCAAGGCCCAGGCCATTCGTGGGTTGCGCTATAGGGAATCTCCCTAATTGCGACGGAACGTCGCCATGATCGGCATCCATATTGTTGACAGGCGTCAAGGCGCGACCGCGCGCCAGTGTCCATGCTCCCCCGCTGCAATGTCGGAGGAACTCATGGCCGCCGCAGAGATCGATCGGAGCCGCTGGGGCCCGTACCTGGATTCGCTCACCAACAGCCTGATTGGCAAGCAGGCCGAAATCGAAGTCGTCTCGCTGGACCTCGGTGACCAGATCGAAGCCGAGTGGACACCACTGATCGGCGTAACCTACGATCACAAGGACGACCTGATCGAGATCGCGCTGGAGGATCTGGACCACCTGATCCGCTCTCCGCGCCAGTTGTTCATCGATTACGCAGTCGGCGGCGCGATCGCAGCGATCCAGATAATCGATGCCGACGGAAACCAGCAGATTGTCCGGTTCAAGGACCCGCTCGCCCTTCCCGCACCCGAGGATGCGCGCGGGGTGGCAGCTGGATGATCTGGACCGGCTGCGCCATCGACAATCGGGACTTGAGCTAGGCCTCTTCGCTCAGCGGTTGCGAAAGCGGCAGTTTCAGGCGGAACATTGTGCCCCGCGTCGTGCCTTGCGACGCGAACAGATAGCCGGCGTGATCCTCGATGATCGTCTTGCATAGTGACAGTCCCAGAGCGGTGGCATCCTTCGCATCGAATACGGACTCGAAGAACTGCTCCATCTCTTCGTCGGTGCCGATGTTCTCCGAATCACTGAGGTCAAGGATCAAGTATCGCGCATCGGTCGCAGCAGTGCGCAGCAGGATGCGTCCGGAATTGCCTTGCTCCGCATCGGGCGACTCGAACAGTTTTGCCATCAGGTACGAGAGCACGCGTTGAATCTGCGTTCGGTCGCCAAGAACCGCCGGCAGAGATTCATCGAGGTCGAACTGCAGCGACAACTTTCTTGCGGCCAGTTCCCGGTCCATCGACAATGCCGTTTCACGCACCAGACCATTGATGCAGAATTCCTTGCCGCCGCCCGGCTTGTCGGTGAATCTCGTACGGACGCTCTTCATCATTTCAAATGTGCGCTGCGCCGCGGCGATGGCGTCGTCGAGAGATTCAATCGCTTTCTCGCGATCGGGCTGAGGGCGAGTGAGCCAGCCCTTGCTCGCCATTGCGCTACTGAGCATCGCCGAAAGCGGTTGTCCGACCTCCTGAAAGGAAGCAGCGGCCATGGCGTTCATCGACATCAACCGGGCATCTCGCTCCCGGCTCTGTGCGGAGGTCGACAGAGCAAGTTTTACATAGAGACGGTTGGATTCGGCAATCAGCGCAATCATCACGACAAGATCGGAGAACAACATCAGGAAGTAGAGGTAGTACCAGCCGGCCGTGAACCGCGCCTCGAGCGTCATGATCAAGAGGGACTGGATCAGCCACGCCGACAGGGCCACCAGCAACCACGTGTCGAGGACCGACTTACGCCGTCGGAAGAGAACGAGCGCTCCGACGGCGAGCAGATTGAACGTCACCAGTTCGTACGTGACGGCATTCCAGTAACTCACCTCTCTTTCGTCAAGATAGTAGTGGGGGAGCCATTCGTGACCAATTATGGCGAGCATTGTGATTCCTGCCGCCAGCATGACCGCCGCAAGGGCTTGCAGGCTGATCGAGACGGCCTGCGGTTTCCCTACGGGTCGGGCCGCCGTGTCTGCCGATCTGAGCAGGACATAAGCCAGGATTGCAGCCGGGAAGGCGGCCCTGCGCACGTTCGCGATCAATGATGGCGTACTTGAGCCCTCCTCCCAACAGTCCGTCGGGGGCAAAAGCATCGGGAAACGCAAGCGCGTGCGGAATGAGAAGGAACGCCGAGAAGACGTAGCAGGTGGCCAGAAGCCTGAGGGCTCGCGAGCGAAAGATGGCCGCCTGACCATAGAGCAGAGTGGCCGTGACAAGCTCGGCGACGAACATGACGGCGTCCGCCGCCGGAATAAAGGCGTTCAACTGGCCTAGTGAAACGTCGCGGAAGGGCAGGATTAGGAGGAACGCTGCGAATATCAAGGCGACGAGCGCGAGACTCAGCCGAGTCTCCCGTCGGTTCGGCGGCGTGTCGAACAGACCCAAATGGTCCTGCGACATTGTCAATTCCCCGTGGCAGTGCAGACGCATAAGCGCGTGCAGCGACCGACACCAGCGAGACATTGTGGTCGTCCCAAGTCAGAACTGGTGAGCGATCGAAAGCCCGATACGTCGTGGGGGAGCCGGGCTCTGAAGGACGCCAGCCGTCGGCTGGGTTGCGATACTGTTGTAATAATCGGCGTCCGTGAGATTGAGCACCCAGAGCCGAACTGATGGACCGCCGCGATTGGGCCGCCACTCGCCCGAAGCATCAACGGTGATGAAAGCCTCCTGCCGAACGACATTGTCTGCTTCCGAGAAATAGCCCGAGTTGTAGGCAAGATTGCTGCTCAAAAGGATGGATCCAACTGCACCCAGGACGAGGGAATGACTGGCGCCCAGATTCCATTTGAACTTCGGCGCATACGGAAGTCGATTGCCGCCGGCGTCACAGGATATCGTCGCGTAGCGAACCGCTGCATCTTCGGAGAAGTCTGTGCATGTCGCGTTCGGGAATCGGTTGAATCGCGTCTTGAGAATCTGCGCGCCGACCGTGACATCCGTGTTCTCGGCCAATCGCGCGCCGAGTTTCAGGTCCAGTCCGTAGATCCTTGCTGAAGTGGCGTTGGACGTCACTGAACCGACCGGCGTAATCGCGGAGACTTGGAGGTCGGTGTATCGATAGAGAAACATGGTTCACGTCGGCCTTCAGGCGCCGCGAACGATCGAGATATTTCAAGCCCGCTTCGAAATCATCAAGCGTTTCCGGGCCGAAAGCGGGGTTCTGCGGGGTCTGCAGGTTCCAGCCTCCGCTTTGGAAGCCCCGGCTCGCCGATACGTAGCCCATCAACGTATCGGAGAAGTGCTGGTCCAAAGAGGCGCGCCACGTCAGTTCACGAAAGGCCTCGCTGCTTCGCAATGGCTCGTCAGTCAGCAACGGCAGTCCGGGGATATTCCGGACAAAAGGCGGATTGTCGTGAATTCGTTCGCCGTGGGCCCGAACGGAACGATGTTCGATCGTGTAACGCAATCCAGCCGTCAGCCGGGTTCCCTTGGCGACGGACAACGTCGCTTGACCGTAGGCCGCGTAGGAAGATGTATTGCCGAGAGCGGACAAGGTCTGCCGTATCCGGCCGTCAAACAGTGCTGAATAGGCGCCGCCATAGCGAAAGATGGTCGGGTCGTACTGCTCCTGAATGCGGATGTAGTAGAGGCCGGCAATCCATCGAACGCGTGAAGCGTCGCTCGATTGCAGCTGGAATTCTTGGCTAAACTGATCTTGTTCGGCAGTCGGGCTTCCCGACCATAACGGATATGGCCCCTGATCCAGATCCGCGCCGAAGCGTGCATGCAATCGTCGCAACGCACTCAAGCTCATGAATTCGACGCTCCCGATTTCGGCATCGATTTTGATGGAAGCGCCGCCGTAGCGAAAACGATACTGGCTCGACGCATCCTGATCGCGATCGCGGAAGTTCAGAACCCGCGGCTCGCCGATCGGCGGAAATTCAGACACCGGGAGAAATGAGAAGTCCTGGTCGATGTCCTGGTAATCCGCAGCGAAGGTCAACTTCAGCCAGTCGGCGGACCGCCACAGCCACTTGGTCCGGGCGACGAAACTATGGTCGACTTCGCCCTGATCTTTCCTGCCCGTGAAGATGTTGGTGCCGTACCCGTCATTGCGGGAGAAGCTCGCTGCGATATTGCCCGCGAGCTGGTCGGTTCCGCCGGTCAGATAGGCATCCGCGCGAACTTGCCCATAAGAACCGATCGTGAGTTCGGCTTCTCCCGACGTGTCCGGGACTGGATCCCGGGTAACGATCTGGATGACGCCGCCCGAGGTGTTGCGGCCGAACAAGGTCCCTTGCGGTCCGTTCAGAACCTCGACGCGCTCAATCCCGCGCAGGTCGAGCAACGCGCTGATCGGCGAAGCGAAATAGACGCCGTCGACGTAGGTCGCGACGCTGTTCTCGACGCCGAGCGTCGATCGTTTGCCGACGCCCCTGATGTAAGGCTGTGTGAAGGCGCCGGTGCGCGTCATGACCAGGCTGGGAACGACCTTGCCCAGGCCGGCCGTGTCCGTCGTTTGCATGCGTTCGAGTTGTTCGCCTGACAGCGCGGAAATTGAGATGGGCACGTCATGTAATTGTTCCGGCCGGCGCTGGGCCGTTACGATGATCTCGTCGCTGGCAATGGCCGGCGTTTGCGCGCTGGCAGGGCGCTCGAACAGTCCACCAAGGCTGCTGAGGGCGGCTGCACATGAAAGAAGCCTCACCGCCTGCACGGGGTGCTTTACCTAGCCGTTTTCCGACGGCGGTCGTTCAACGAACCTGTGAGGGGCGCCTGTCGGGCCGTAGTTGGCGCCCAGGGAAGAGCCGTGAAGCACGCTTTCGGTCAGACGTGGGCAGCGAGAAGCATCGGCGCCGTTGAACGGCTTACGTGAGCAGGACGCGGCGGAGGAGTTGCTGGTACACTCACGACGATCGCCGTTCCCGGCGAGAGGCTACGAATGCTCAACCGGCCACCGACTTCGGCCAGCCGGGATCGCATGCTTGCGAGGCCGACGCCTGTGCGTCCCAACCCGGAAAGGATTTCCGGCGCGATACCGACGCCATTGTCCGCGACGATGAAGTGCGTGCAGGACGGGCGGTGGTGAAGTTGGACGTCCACTTTGGACGCATGCGCGTGACGATGGACATTCGACAAAGCTTCCTGGGCAATCCGATAGATCATGCCTTCAACAAGCCGCGACATCGTCGAGGACGCTCCGTGCATCCTGAAGGCGGTCTCGATCCCCGACCGGCGTCCGAAGCCCTCCACCAAGGACGCCAGCGCGACGCCGAGTCCCAGCTTCTCCAACGAGGGAGGATGGGCCAGATGTGAAAACGAGCGGATCTCCCGGTGAATCTCTCCCAGAAGCTGCTGCATCTCCCCCACCAGGCCCGAGGCTTCCACCTCCGGCAATTGCCGGTTGAGACGGCCAAGCACGAGACCCATTGCCGTCAAAAGCTGAGAGGTGGAATCGTGGAGCTCGCGCGCAATCCGCCGACGCTCCGATGAGCGTTCTTCGCTCAGCGAACTGGTCAGTTCTTCCTTGGCGCGGCGAAGCTCGATGACTTCCGTCAAGTCGAAGCGCGTGATCGAGACGACGTTGCGCTCGGCAAGCCGCAACCGATGGAAGCAAATCTGATATTCGCGGCCGCGCCAGGTGTCTCCGCCGCTATAGGTTAGCTGCCAAGAATCCCGCTTCCCCGAGTAGATGTCATTCAGAGCCGAAAGTGCCTCAATTGCAGGCTCGTAGCCTTCTCCGGCCTTCCTCGCGCAAAAGTCGCGATAATTGTGGCCGGGCAGCGCGTCCGGATAGCCATGTTCTTCCACGGCTTGCTTCCAGGCCGCGTTCCCCGCGATGATGGCGCATTCTTCATCCAGGATCGCGATCTGCTCGGGAAGGTCATCGATCAGCTGCTGCAACGTCTCAGCGATCGTCGTCCCGGGACTCTTCGAAACCTCGGGCGGGGCTTCCACCCTCTGCGTATCCCGGTAACGAAGTCTCTCGTAATTCAAAACGTCTCTCCCGCCGCCCCAGTCAGCAAAATTGCGGAGATCTACGGGTTATAACCTATGTTATTCCGGAATACAAATGGGTGTTAACCCGCAGGAAATCTCCAAGGGTTGCCAAAATCGATCATGATCTCTGAGCAATGCAGGATCAATGCTGGCCTTTGACTGCAGAGAGAACGCTTCATGACAGTTCGGTGACTGTAGACTAGCCTAGTGCCGCTATCCACCGCACTCGGGGCCGTCAAACGCACCCCTCAGGACTTCTCCCGGGTCAGAACACCGGATGGAAGCTGCATTGTTGGCGGAGAACCTATCAGCCTCACCCTCGTGCAATGGCACGGGCCGAAGCCGGAAGCGAAATGATGCAGGAACAGTCACGATGGTCGGCTCTTCCGACAGCAGTGCTGAGCGGCGCAATGATCGGCGCTGCCGGGCTGATGGCCGTTCTGCCAAGCCTATATCCCGCATCCGGCGTCACGATAGTAGCAATGCTCATCTTGGCCGCCGGAGTGATCGACATCACGACGGCCATGTTCTTCGCGCCGAAGTGGGCGAGATTGCTCGTGCTTTGGGCGGGCATTGCCGCCGTCGCGGCCTCAAGCATGCTACTGCTCTCCGAAGAGCCGCGCTTCCTTTTTGCGGCCGCAGTCGTCACGGGGTGGCTGTTCGTGAAGGCGACGACGCTGGTTCTTGCGGCCGTCAGATCACCGTCGATGGTCGGGAAGGACTGGCTGCGCTTTAGCGCTCTCATCAACGCCCTCCTGGCGTTTCTGGCGATCGGCATTGTATCGTCAGTCGCCTTGGCAATCCTGCTATTCGGACCAACGCCGGAGCTTGCTCGCTTCTCATTGATCCCCGCGCTCAGCATGTTGATAACCGGCGCATCGGGCCTCGCCGCAGCGATCCGCGCCGCTCGCCACCATCAAGAATCGAGCAAAGAGATGACCGCCTAAGCGGATCCAGGAGCGTGTTCGCGAGGGGCAACCCATGCACCATCACACGAACAAGACCTTGGCGGTGGACGCAGTCGATCGCGAACTTATCTCCGAAAGCAGTCGGCCTCCAGCTTCGGCATATGGACCAAGCTGCTCGTCGCCGATTGCGGTCATCGAGCCGTCGGCGCATCCTGGTTCGATGGAGACCGATAACTCGCAGATCCGGGACTGTGGTCCGCTTACACCCGAGGTATTCAGAGATAACGTTGTACCGTCTGCTGAACCGGCGATGCTGAAAGGCGTCGCTATCGCTTGGCCTTTGGTACGGGCCGCAAGGCAGAGTCCCGAGGGCTGCATTGCGCTTCTGCGCCGCCACGCATGTGACCTCCCGGTCGAGATCCTTCGGGCTGATCCCGGTGAACAAGGGCGATTTCACTACCGCAGCGATGGACAGTCGCTGAATTTCGTTCGCGGCCGCGCCACACTCGCCGTTTTCCTCGATGCGCTTCGCGAGCAATCGGCTAACAAACGGCCCTATGCGCTTGTCACCCAGGGCCTCCCGGCAACACGCTTCGTACCCGGCTTCGCGGAGTCGCATCCGATGCCGCTCGCACCGGCAGGTGTCGAGCCGAGACTGTGGATCGGTAATGCGTCAAAGGTGGCGACCCACAACGATCCTGTCGACAATGTAGCAATCGTTGCGGCGGGAAGGCGGCGCTTCACCTTGTTTCCGCCCGATGCCGCAGAAAATCTCTACATGAGGGTCTCGGAGCCCACGCCGGCCGGGACTCCGGTGAGCATGGTGCACGTAACGGCGCCTGATCTCGAGCGCTATCCAAGGTTCGCGGATGCTATGAGGGTTGCACGGGTAGTGGAGCTTTCACCCGGCGACGGCCTCTTTATTCCTCGTGACTGGTTCCACCATGTCGAGGCGCTCGAACCCTTCAACGTTCTCGTGAACTATTGGTGGGATGGATCAGCCGGGGGGCAGACAGCGCGGTGAAATATCTGATCCGCCGACGCGCCGTACTCAATGATGCGCTAGTGGACAGGTGACCCGATAACGTCCGACTGCCCTGCTGCCTTCGACTTGCTGCGCGCGCTGAGGGCGAAGCACGCGATAAAGATGTAGGCCGCCAGCGGAACGATAAAAGATGTGGTCAGCCCGAAAGTATCGGCCAGCGCTCCGACTGTCATGGGCAGCAGGGCTCCGCCGAAGATCGCCAGGCACAGCAGGCCGGATGTCGAGCTCTTGCGACACGCCGGAGCGCTCGAGCGTGATGGTGAAGATTGTCGGGAACATAATCGAGTTGAAGAAGCCGATCCCAAGCGCCGCATAGCCCGCTATCGGTCCATCGAACGCGACAACGATCAAGCACAGCAACGCGGCGGTCAGGCCGCACGTCGCCAGCAAACTGCCCGCGCGCATCCTCGTCAGCAGCAGTGTGCCCAAGATCCGGCCAAGCAGTGCACCGCCCCAGTAGAAATTGGCGAGATGCCAGCCGGCCTCCTCGAATGTCAGGCCGAGCACGTCCGGCTGATTGAGGAAGTTGATCATGATGCTGCCGATTGACACTTCCGCACCGACGTAAAGGCCTATCGCTATCGCGCCGAAGATCGCCCAGCGCGAGCGCACCGCGTCGAACATCCCCGCCGGGACGGGACGAAGCTGGTCAGGCGCAGCCCGCTGCAGGAATCCCCGAAGGGCGATAAAGAATACGAGCAACACTCCTAGCATCGCCGCCATGATCAGGAATGCCCGGTCAACCGCGCGAAGCTGGGCGTCCTGAAGGACGGACGTGGTCAATCCCGCCGCATGACCTTGCAGCGACGCGTCGCCGAGCATCACGACCGAACCGACGTGCACCCCCAGAACCACGCCCAGCGAATTGAACGCCTGCGCAAGGTTCAGTCGGAAATGGCTCCGGTGTGGCGGGCCGAGGTCGGCGGCAAGAGGGTTGGAAGCCACCTGCAACGCTGTGTAGCCCGCGGCCAGAACAAAAAGGGCCGCAAGAATTGGTGCGAAAGCGCCAAAGCTGGTGCTCAGCACAACGAGCAGACAGCCCCCGATCATCAATGCCAGCGAACCGAGGATCATGTCGACCGGCCCGATGCGGCTGGTCAGCCACGCCGCAGGTAGCGACAGCAGCCCATAAGCAAGGAAGAAGACAATCTGTGTGAGCAGCGCTTCCGTATAATGCAGGCTGAAGGCGGCGCGCAGGGCGACGATCAAGGGATCGTTATTTGAGGTGATGAAGCCCCAGGCGAAGAAGAGCGTCGTGACCGCCGCGAAGGCGAGAAGAGTGCGCTTCCTGTCCTGGTCCGCCGGGGTCACTTGGCGCTGCTGCGCGCTCCCCAGCGCAACGTAGCCACCGACCCTGAAGGCAGGGTCAACGCATAACGTTCGCCGTCAAGCGACACGCTGACGGGACCCTCGCCCGCCTTGCGGTAGAGGATTGCGACGCGGCTCCGGTCGGCATTCACGAAGGAAGCCGCTTCGACATCCGCGCCACTTGTGGTCGTCAGGGTCCGGTAAGCGCCCGGCAGGATGAAGCGGCTGGCGTGGCCGAGCGCATAATATTCGACGTTGCGTGTGACGGTGCCGCTGGCCGGGTCGATGGTGATGACTCCACGGCAATTGCCACATCCACCCTTGTGCGGCCCGAATTGCGGATCGAGCGCGAGATTCCAAAGCAATGTTCCGCGCGACCAATGATTGGACGCGCCGATGATGAGCTTGCTCGTCATCCAGCCCAACGTCTCGCTGAACTTTGGAGCCCATTCACCGCCCGAGCATTCGGTGAACCACGTGTCCTTGTCCGGGAAGGCGTCATGCACCTGCGACTGAGCGGGAACATCGCCTTCGTAGCAGTGCCAGGCGACGCCGGAGACATATTTGCGTGCGGTCGGGTCTGAGAGGACCGTCCACGGCATCTCCGGATTATCCCAATTGTGATCGTAGTCGAGGATTTGCACATCGAGGCCGCGCCGCTCGAACTCCGGACCGACGTGACGGCCTATCACGATCGCGCGATCCGGCGAGTTCACCCGCATGCCCGGGTAATCGGCGGGTTCGAAATCGGGTTCGTTCTGAATGGTGAGCATCTTCACCGGCACGCCTTCGCGACCGAATTCCTCGACCGTCCGCGCGAGGTAGTTGGCGAAGGCGGGATAATGTTCGGGCGCGAGCTGGCCGGTGATCAGGCTCTTGCTCGTCTTCATCCACGCCGGCGCGCTCCACGGGCTGATCATCACCAAAAGGTCGGGATTGATCGCCAATGCCTCACGCGTTCGCGGGAGCACGTACTTGCGCGCATAGTCGATGGTGAAGTGTTTCAGCTCCGGGTCCGGCGCGTTTCCGGGCGTGTCGTTGTAGCTGTAGTGGTCGGGCGAGAAGTCCGACGCGCCGACGGTCAGTCGGGTGAATGACATGCCGAGTCCGTCACCCTTGCGGCCGAACAGCTCGGCCATGATCGCCTTGCGCTTGTCCTCGGGGAGCCCGCTCAGCAGCTGCGCGGAGGCGTCGGTGATCGACGCACCGAAGCCCTGCATCTTCTGAAAACGCTTCGAAGTGTCGATGATCACCGCCTCATCGCCGACCGCGGCACCGGCTGGCTGCACTTCGGGCTGGGCAGCGAGCTTTTGGGTTTCGTCGGCAGTCGTCAGCCACATGCCGGCCGAACGGCTCGCGGACGCCGAAACCGTCGCGCAGCCCGCCAACGCAAGGCTCATGAGGGAAAGGGCGAAGATCTTCATGCTACCGGCTCCGCGGGACAATATTTGCGAACAAAATCGGCATGGCTGGGCATCACCTGCACACAGCGATCGATCGTCGTCGCGATGTTGCCGAGAAACTGTTCGATCTGTGCGTCGCTCTTGATCCCCACCAGCGGATCGTAGGCGCGCGGGATGATCCCCTGGCCGATGAAGACCTGGATCCAGCTCTCCTCGCTGAACAGCTCCTCATCTTCGCGGAAGATGCGGCCGTTGGACCGCCACAGGTCGATTTTGCGCTGCAACGTATCCGGCAGGTCCATTGTCCGGCAGTAGCGCCAGAAGTCGGAATCGTCCCGCTCCGTCGCCCAGTAATGGAGGATGATGAAGTCGCGGATGCGCTCCCATTCGAAGTCGGACTGGCGGTTGAATTCGTCGATGTTCGCCTGGTCGAGTTCGCCGTCGGGAAACAGGCGCACGAGCCGGATCGCGGCGGACTGGACGAGATGCAGGCTGGTCGATTCCAGCGGCTCCAGGAACCCCGCGGCAAGGCCGATCGCGACGCAGTTGCGGTTCCACATCTTGCGGCGCTTGCCGGTCGTGAAACGCAGCTTGTTCGGGTTCGCCAGCTGCTCACCGTCGAGGTTCGAAAGCAGCAGCTTCTCGGCTGAATCGTCGTCGATGTAGCGGCTCGAGTAAACGAGGCCGTTGCCGGTCCGGTGCTGCAGTCCGATGCGCCACTGCCAACCCGCCTCGCGAGCAGTCGATCGCGTCAAGGGAACGAGCGGCTCGGTCCGCGCGCACGGCACCGCCATCGCCCGGTCGCAGGGAAGCCAGTGCGTCCAGTCCTCGTATCCGGTCTGCAGCGTCTGCTCGATGAGCAAGGCGCGAAATCCGGAGCAGTCGATGAAGAAATCCGCTTCGATCCTGCGGTCGCCTTCGAGGGTAACCGACGCGATGTCGCCGCTTTCACGCACTTCGACGTCGACGATCTTCCCCTCGGTGCGCCGGACACCGTGCTGCTCGGCGAAGGCGCGAAGATAGCGCGCGTAAAGCGAGGCATCGAAGTGAAACGCGTAGGCGATATGACCGATCGGCGAGTCCGCCATGTCGGCGCGCGGCTGCATGAACTTGTTCTGCAGTGCCGCAGCCGTGTTGATCGAATAATCGGCGAAGTCGCGGGCCCGGCCCTTCTGGTTCGCGCGGAGCCAGTAATGGTGGCAACGAAGCCATTCCCAGTCCTGGCCGATGACTCCGAACCCGTGGATGTAGCGGTGGCCTTTTCGCGTCCAGTCGACGAACTCGATGCCGAGCTTGAAGGTCGCCTGGGTCCTTTGCATGAACTCGGCTTCGTCGAGCGCCAGCAGCTCGTTGAACTTCTTGATCGCGGGGATGGTGGCCTCGCCCACACCGACGGTGCCGATGGCTTCGCTCTCGACCAGTTCGATGTCGTAGAGGCCCTGGAACAGCTTCCCGAACAGCGCGGCCGTCATCCAGCCCGACGAGCCGCCGCCAACAATGAGGATCTTGCGCATCGAGCTAGAGGCTAACGGCTTTCCGCGGGGCAGGCCATGGTCAGCGGCGCTTCCGGCAGCCTGCCGACTTGCGAGGTGGAGGCCGTCATCAACCCGTAACCACGGCGGAATTGGTATCCGCCTTCCTGAGGCAGGCAGTCGCCGGCGGGCCAGTCGAACGACAGCTTGCCGGTGAAGTCGTAGGAGGCGCGCCCGTTGGCACCAGCGAGCAAGAGATCGGTTAGGCCGCGTCCTTCCGTGCCCGGTAGCCAAGCCGCCACGAATGCATCCGACCGATTGATGAGGTCGTTCACCGGCACCGGACGGCCAGAGTAGAGGACGGTCACGACCGGCACACCCTTTCTGCTCACCCGGTCCAGCGCCTGCAAGTCCGCGGGATAGCGAGCCGAGTGGCGAAGCGGCGCCGGGAATTTCACGTCGCCGTGCATCTCCGCGTAGGGCTTCTCGGCAGCGACCACCACGACGCCGCTGTAGCGGCTGACATCGACGCCGGAGCCATCGGCGCTATAGTCAACGCGATCCGCTCCGAGCTCCTTGCGCATGGCGGCAAGAAGCGTGTCCGCGTTCGGATAGTCCGACGTCTTGGTGTTGTCGCCTTGCCAGGTGAGCGACCAGCCACCGGCTTGCATGGGGAGGCTGTCCGCGCCCTGGCCCACGATGAGGATCCTACCCTCACGTTTGAGAGGAAGTACGCCACGGTCGTTCTTCATCAGAACGAGCGACTTGCGCACTGCCTCACGGGCCAGTTCGCGGACAGCCGGGGAGCTCATGACGGACGGGTCCGGCCGCGGCCCCGTCGCTGGTGATGCTTCGAACAGTCCGGATTTCAATTTCGTACGAATGATGCGCGACACGGCGTCGTCGATGCGAGCCATCGGAATGCGGCCGGCCTTTACGTCTTCGATGGTGGCGGCGATGAACGCCTTCCAGTCGTCAGGCACCATGATCATGTCGATGCCGGCATTGATTGCCTGCGCGCAGTGCGACTTGGTGCAGCCCGGCACTTCCTCAATGCCGTTCCAGTCGCTGACGACGAGGCCGTCGAAGCCGATGCGCTGCTTGAGAACGTCGCCGATGAGATGGGCATTGCCGTGCATCTTGCCCTGCGCGGTTCCCGTCGCCGTGTCGGTGAAACTTGAATAGCTGACCATCACCGTCTGAACGTCGGCGGCGAGAGCGCCGTAATAGCCGGCGCCATGCGTGCGGTAGAGGTCGGCTTCCGACGTGCGCGTCTCGCCGCGATCGATACCGCGATACGTTCCGCCGTCGCCGATCCAGTGCTTCGCCGTCGCGAGAACGGATGTGGGCGAGCCAAGCTGGCCCTGCAGGCCGCGCGTCATCGCTTCGCCATAGCTGCGCACGATTTCAGGATCGGAGCTGTAGCTTTCGTACGTCCGGCCCCAGCGCGGGTTCTGCACGACGGCCAAAGTCGGGGCGAACGCCCAGGTGATGCCCGTCGCGCGCACTTGCTCCGCCGTTGCGCGGCCGATGCGCACCATCAGCTGCGGATCGCGTGCCGCGCCGAGCCCGATGTTGTGCGGGAAGAGCGTCGCTCCGTAGACGTTATTGTGCCCGTGCACCGCGTCGGTGCCCCAGATGACGGGGATCTTCACCGGCATGTCAGTGGACATCGCCGCCTGGTAGAATTGCTCGGAAAGCTTCAGCCAGTCGTCGACCGTCGACTGCATCTTCATGCCCGGCCATGCGCCGCCGCCGTTGAGGATCGAGCCGATGTAGTATTGGCGAACTTCGTCCGGCTTCACCGATCGTATGTCGGGCTGAGTCATCTGCCCGATCTTCTGCTCCAGCGTCATGCCCGCGACGATCGAGCGCACGCGCGCATCGATCGCAGCGTCGGCCGCCGAGGCCGGAGCTGCCGCCGCCGGCCAGATTGTCGTCTGCGCCGTCTGGCAACCCGCAAGAAAAGCGGCCGCCGAAAGGCAAAGCAGGAGTTTGGACCGGGTGCGCCGGCCCCGTGATGGGACTGTCATTTTCGAACCTAGAACTTGTAGTTGAAGCCCAGCAGCCACTGACGGCCGTACTTCTCGTACGTTTCGATGAAGGTCCCACCGTCGGCCGTCGTCGGGCCTCCTTCGTCGAGGCCGATGCGCGTCCGATACGGCGAGTCCGTCAGGTTGTAGACCTGGAGGAGCATCCCGAGTCCCTTCAGGCGGCTATCTTCCTGAAACGTGTAACCGATCTGAGCGTCGACCTGCTTGTCGGCGAGGATCTCCGTGAAGCCGCGAGTTCGTGAACAACTGCACCACCTCGCCCTTGAACGGCGAACGGTAGCGGTAGCTTAGACGAGCCTGGAAGCCGTACTTCTCGTAATAGCCGGTGATATTGAACACCGTTCCGGACAGGCCAGGGATTCTGATATCCTCGCCGGAATTGTCGGTCGGGTTTAGACTGCTCTTTGTCTTCGACCAGCTGCCGGTCGTGCCGAAGCCGTCAAGCACTGACGTCAATTGCCTTAACTCGAACGCCCCGCTGATCTCGATGCCCTTGATGCTGCCCCCAGGCCCATTGTCAGGCATGGTGACCGTCCCGATCGGGCTGATGATCACGTCGTCAGGTATGTTTTCTGCATTGGACGGCAGCGGGAAAGCGCTGAAGTCGAACGGCAAGACCCGCGTGTAAATGTAGTTGTCGAGCTTCTTGTAGAACCCGGCAACCGCAATGTAGCTCGCCGGGCCGATGTACCATTCGTAGCTGACGTCCAGCGCTTTTGCTCGCCAGGGCTCCAGATTCGGATTGCCGCCGCCCGCAGACCACGGATTGACCGTCTGGCCCGGCACACAGGGCGGGCTGCCGCCACAGATGCTGCTGTTGAATCCCGGCGTAAGATTGGCGCGCATCTCGTCCATACGCGGCCGCGCGAGAACCTTCGCCGCGGCGAAGCGCAGACGATGCCCGCCCCCGAAATCGTAGAAGGCATTCAAGCTGGGCAGTATATCCCAATAGCTGTCACCCTCCGTGACCGTATCGATCGTCGCGGGCGTGTCGATGAAGTTGATACGCTGGCCGGTGGACGTCTGCTTCTGATGCACCGCCTGAATGCCGACGTTGCCTTGCAGATTGCCGAAGACGAACTGGGCGCGTGCCTTCAAGGTAAGAACGTCTTCCTTGATCTTCCACGACTTGTCGAAGTGGTTGGCGTCCTCGAGTACGACGAAGTCGTAATAGCGGTCGAGCGCCTCGTTCAGGTCGACGCTCAGAATGCTTCCGAACCCCGCGAAATCGAGCATCGTCGGACGTACCAGCGCATCCTGATCGACGAGCGTCTGCAGACGCCCGTTCTTGAGCATGAGATCCCATTCATCAACATGCTTCTTTTTGTCGCGCCGAGTGAAGTTAGCGCCGACATCGAACTGCTCGATGAAGCTTCCGACCGGCTTGTAGCGGAGCCCACCGTCGGCCGCGTAGATTTTCTCACGCACGTGCGGCTGCTTGTTGAGGCCGTCGTGACCCCAACCGCCCCAAGGCGCGCGATCGCCGAGTGATACCTGGCTCGCGTCGGAATAGTTCAGGCCCGGGTCGTATTGCAGAAAGCCGTCGCCACCGATGTCCCATGCGATGGAATCAAAGACGCGGTTCGCGTTCTGATCGGCAGAGGTGACGCAGCACCCAAAGCCCGCATAAGTTTCGGTGACGCTCTCCTCCCGCTTGTTGCGGGAGTAGCTGAGGTCGGCGAGCAGCGACAGCTCGTCGGTGACCTCGTACTCGTTGTTCAGGCCGGCAGAGAACAGCCAATCGTCGCGCTTGTTGAGGTCGTTGCGAAGCTGCGGCGCAACGCCGTGCGCGGCGCCGGTAACGGCAAGCTCCGTCCCGTCGCGATCTTCCGTACCGACACCGGTGAACGTCTGGTCGTCAGCCCAGACGTTCGAGAACCATTGCGCGCCGCGCATCACCTCGCGTTGCTTGAAACGCGAATAGTACAAGTCGAGGATCGTGTGGACGCGGTCGCTCGGCTCCCACTCGAGGATGCCGATCGCCGCGAGGCGCTTGTTGTTGCGCGAATAGGCGAACACTTCCTGGCCGGTCAGGTACAAAGCGTCCTGCGCATCTGCCGGCGAAATCCTCTGCTCCTGTCCGCAGCAGAAAGTCTCGTAGCTATAGGCCTTCGTGTGTCGGGACGTCGACGGCGAGTTGAGATATGCGACCCCGACCGCGAAGCCGAGTTCAGGCGTTATCCGGTCGATGTAACTGATCGATGCGCGAGCACCGAGATCGTTGATCTCGGCATTGAGGTGACCGTCCTCGTTGAGCTCGCCTCGGAGATTGACTGCAACGGTGCGGTTCTTGAAGCTCAGTGGTCGAACGGTGCGGAGGTCGGCGGTGCCGGAGAGCCCGAATCCGGCGATGTTTGCATCGGGGGTCTTGTAGATCACAACACTCGCAAGGAGCTCGGACGGATATTGGTCGAACTCGACCGCGCGGTTGTCGCCGGAGCTCGCCTGCTGCCGTCCATTGAGGAGCGTGGTCGTGAAGTCGGGAGCGAGGCCGCGAATGGAGATGTACTGCGCACGGCCATTGACGCGTTGCGCTGCGAGGCCGGGGAGACGAGCGATCGACTCGGCGATGGAGACGTCAGGCAGCTTGCCAATGTCTTCGGCCGAGACGGCCTCGACAATGCCTTGCTCGCGGCGCTTGGTATCCAGCGACGATTGAATGCCGCGGCGAATGCCGGTGACCACGATTTCATCCGCCGCGGGCGGTTCCGGATTGGTGGGCTCAGGATTGCCTGGAGTAGGCGCTGTATCGCTCGGCTGAGGCTCTTCTGGCGTCGTGACCTCGACTGCCTGCTCCTGTGCAAAGGCCTGTGTCGGCAGAGCAAGCAACAGCGACGTGCTGGCAAGCAACAGTGCGCGCGACCTCGACGACTTGTCGAGCAACATACCTCTCCCCTGTTTCGGACGCGCGTTAGCACGACCCTCGCTGCCACTCTTCTATGGAAGCGCTTCCATTTTGGTGCTTCAAAGGCTGCGCGAGTTAAGCGGAGGCTGTTGCGCGGGAGCCGCAGTCGACTCACGAACGACGAGCTCGTGCCGCAGCGCCTCGTAGCACGGCTCTTCCTCGATCTGATTTTCACGAGCATGTGCACGGCGCGCTTAGCAATGTCCTTGATCGGCTGGCGGATAGTCGTGAGGGGCGGCCAGACGATTTCGGACATCGGCGTATCATCGAAACCGGTGACCGACATGTCGCTCGGAATGGCAACGCCCGCGCGATGAAGCGCCAGCATTGCGCCCGCCGCCATGTCGTCATTGGCGAAAGCGAGCACAGTAATCCGTGCGCCTTCGCGCAGAAGCTTCTCGCCCGCTTCAACGCCGGACTTGAAGGTGAAGTCGCCGTTGGCCGTCCAATGCTCCACCGAGATCCCCGCCGACCTGAATGCGTCGAGGAAGCCGTCGTACCGGAGCGCTGCCGCGAGGTGATCTTCCGGTCCCTTGAGGAAGCCCACTTGGCGATGGCCGAGCGAAACCAGATAACGGCCGAGCGTCTCGCCACCCGCGCGCTCGTCGATGCCCGCCGAGGACACCACTTGGCGGCTCTCCTCGCCTGCGGAATCCGCGGCGACGCGGACTCCGGCCTCCTTCAGGCCTAGGAGCAGATCCACATCGTCTGACAGGGGCGGCGGCAGGACGACACCGGCCGGGCGCTCGCGTTCGATGATCGATGATAGCAGGTGGCCGCGCTTCTCGTTCGCAGGGTCGACCGCCCGCGTAACCAATTCATAGCCGAGCGATGAGCAGCCACGCCGAGCGCCAGCTCGAGCCCCGAATGATAGTAGCTGTTCGGCTCGCGATCCTGATCGGCGAATGAATCAGCAGGATCGTGCGCCCTGAGCCGCTTGCCAGAGCAGCGCCTGCGGATGGACCGAGTAGCCGAGCTTTCGACTGCCGCCTGACCTTCTCACGTGTTTCGGGACGACGTTCGGCTCCGTACTGAGCACGCGGGAGACCGTGTCTCTGCAACCCCGGCCGCTTCAGCGAAGTCGTCGATAGTCGATTCCCGCTGATTTACCAGGACAGCATGGCGAAGG
>CAWAQT010000001.1:0-254779 GCA_963784245.1 uncultured Alphaproteobacteria bacterium | reverse complement strand
TCTTCTGGCGGCGCGCCTCAACTCACGTTACGTATTGCTGACCAACTCGGCCTGCACATCGTCCATCACCGTGAAGTCGCCGTTGACACGGCCAGCGCCCGATTGAGGCGTCCAGTGCACCAGGGTCTTGCCGTCCTCGACCTTCGACTGCGCATCAGGGTAGTTCGGGGTCCGCCAAGCCCTCTCCGGCCTGCGCTGCTTCGGATGGCCGACCGGTAGGAAGAACTTGACGTTCTTGATCCGCATCGCCCGCCATAGCCATCGCGGATATCCCAGACGTCGTCATCCCGCGACTGCGTATGGACATACCAGGTTCCATTGTCGATCCCGAACCGGTCGACCATGTTGCGATAGGAGATGTTCTCGAAGTTGAACCGAGCGCCCTGCGGTGATTTGGTCAGATGGGGTTTGTTTTGTATGTTCCCAGTATCGAGCGTGTAGATGCCCAGCCCGTTCCACACGAAGTTGCAGTCGCAGATCGTGATATTATTGGCAGCACCCAAGGCCGATTGCACGATGTCGGAATGTGTCCTGGTAGACGTCGCCAGTTGCTGCATCCCAGTTCAGATGGCCGTTGTCGAAATGCATCTTCTGCATATAGAAGTCGTGATACCCCGCCATATTCCTGGGTGGGTTGCCGACCGTCACCGTACCGTGCCTGCAGAAATCTCCCCAATGCGAGCTGACCATATTGATCCGGTGGTTCGACAGCCAGATGTAGGGGCGCCGCTTGTCCGGCATGAAGAGCTTCGGCCCCGGAGGCCGTGGAAATCTCCATAAAAGTGCCGCCTTGCCGATCGGACCTGTTCCCCTGCGGCCCCGCTGCCGTTGCCGGCCCGATGCGCTGCCAGTTGAAGCCGACGGCGATGATGCCCCCCCATTTGACCGGCTCTTCCTTGCCGGTTTGATCGTTCCTGGTGGTGATCTGGACAGTGGTCAGCTCCGTTGCCGGTGGCACCAGAACCAGAACCTTGTTCCACGTCGTCGTGTCACCGACAGGTAGCTTGAACCTGCCTGTCGCAGGCACATCGAGGAACACGATATCCTCATCGGCTGTCGGCAATGGCCACGGCAACTTATGAACGAAGTCATAGGCAGGTTCCTGGGCTCATCTCCAGATCTGGCTTCAGCTCGAAGTCGCCGAGCTTGAAGAACACGTCAGGCTCGAGCATCGAGAAGTCCTCGGTCGCGATGTGGTCTGCCGACATCACCGAGGCGCGTAGCCGCACCTCGTCCAGCAAGCCCTTCCAGGGGCCGGCCTCGAGGAAGCCGGCGGCCGACGAGTTGACGCCGCGTCCCACCCGCAGCGTGCCGGTCAGGGGTGCAACCGTGCCGGTAGCCGCCGCCGAGCCCGATGCGGGTACGAGCACGCCATGCGAGCCGGCCTTGCTCTTGTAAAGCTGCGGCTCCTTGCCGCTGGCCCATGTGGCGGTCAGCACCTGCAGGACGGCTTCCTGCTGGTTGGCCGACGACACGAAAAAGGCACGTTGCCCTGCGCGTGGCCCCGCAGGTGACATTGACCAGGATCGGGTTGGCGACGGTACCGGCGGCGTTGGACGGCCGGAAGTACAGTGCCAGGCTGCACTCGGTACCGCGGGCGTCGTCGGGGCCTTTGACGATCAGGCCGCGTGTCTGGCCGATGATGCTGGCGTCGGGCTTGCACACCGCCCGGATCGTCAGCGCCGACCAGCCGCCGAACCAGTCACCGGGATCGAGGCTCAGCTGGTCGTCGACGCCGTCGAACCTGGCACCTACGCCGATCCCAACCGCACGTCCTGGATTGCCGGCTACGGTCAGGCTGCGGCCAGGTTTGCCCGTGTAGTCGATACCGGTGAGCGTATTCCACCACGCGATGTAATCGACCGCCGTGGCAGCGGGATCGGCTTCGGTCGCGGTGACCGCCTTGTTGCCGACATAGAGAAAAAGATCGTTGTCCCGGCCGGGCGTCAGAGTCGGAATGCGGACCCAGGCCGTGAGGAAACCCCGCTCGCCGTTCCATCGGTCGATGATGTGCGGCAGCTTCACGCCGGCCCTGTCCTCGAACCGGATGTCCCAGCCTCTGGCCGTTTCGACCAGACCGCCATGGGCGACCCTGCACAGTTCTGGCAGCTCCCGCTCGAAGCAGAACAGCACGCCCTTCAGCGCTGCCCTGCCAGAGATCGAGCTCGCCGGAACCCTGATGCGGGCTCGGAAGCGGTAGCCGTTGGGCCAACCTGCAGACGTCATAGGCTCTGGCATCAGCTTACCCCATAGCAGTCGCTGCCGGATATCGGCAGCAGCCGTTTGCTGATGGCCCAAGCTGATCCAGCGCAAGTGGCGACATCGCCGAACGCACGGATTAAGCGCCACTCACCGCTGCTATTACCTCCACGATAGCCGGGGTTTCTCACCAAGGATAGATGCTTCGAGCGCTGAACCGGCGACAAGTCTTCTGCGACAAAATCTTGGGCCAGGCATGATGCCGCTCGACCAACTTGCTGCCGAGGCCATCCGGCACCGTCGAGGCCCTCAAAAGGCCGAGGCGGCAACCGTGATGCGGAAAGGGCGCTGGAGGAGCGCCTCGATCTGATCGAGGCCAACGCGGCGCAGATGCAGGCCGACACCATTTCAGGTGCCCTGTTCCAGCTCGTGCTGGTGCATCAGGCCGGCGAGGCGCTGCGCTCCTGGGCGGTCGACGTAGACGCTCGGCACATCGCTGAGATCGCCGCCAAGCATGACGGCATTTTTACAGCTCGACGTCGGGTAAATCTACGAGGGGCCGGCCAGGCGTAGCGGCCCCTCTTCTTGCTCCCTGCGGGAACCCGAGGCTTGTGCCGTTACTTAGAACCCCGACACTCCTTCGTACGATCTCCATCTCTAGGCCACTAACTGTGCCGCCGGGCTCTCCAGCTGGCGGCGTTTTCTTTGTGAATGATGCTTGATGCAGTTCGCTGCCCGGCCGGGATGCGCGGCCCCTCTTTTGTAACAAGCGCAAATCGGCCGAGGCTGATTTGGAACCTCCACTATGCACCCGCATTCGCTATGCTCCTCCCGTTCCGTTTCGGCGTTGATCCCCTACGCCGCCCGCTTCGCGCTGGCGGCGTTTTCCTTGGCGGTCACGATGTCGTGTTCCGCTCTGCCCGCCGTGTTCTCGCGAACCCTGCCTAACCGCTAGGAAGGCAACAACGGGAACATTCAGTGGCCAAGCGGACAACTCGCCTTACCAACATGTCAAATCACCTGACGAGCAAGGCTAAGCCAGACGTAGGCTTTTTTCCGAAGCGGCTCACCCGAGCAGCATGGCCACGGTCGCGACCAGCAGCGCACCCCAGGCCAATGTCAGGGCAATCGCAAGACCAATGCCGACCTGCTCGTGAATTTTCTTCAGAACCGAGGCTCCCCGCTGGCCGGGTGCCGTGGGGTGCCCGGCCTTTGAGTTGACCGAGCCATTCGGCGGATATCCTCAGACGTCGGGGAACCTGCGCGGCACCATTCCGCTCGTTTGTCTCTTGCCTGTGTGACGCAGAACTTAGCGTGCAGGTCAAGACCGGCAGCCCTGGACAGCACGATGATCCGCCAGCCTGCATTACGATTGTTGCAACGAGCGAAAGCTTCTCCATGGCTTGGCGGTGTCGCACGCCTGCTTCGCTACGGGCCAGGCGAACAGGGGAAAGAACGCCAGCGGGCAGCGAAGCAGGCGGCGCGCGAACAAGCGTTTCACTCGGAGCCCTGGCCCGAGCAAGAGGACGGTCTCGTCCACCGCCGCTATGCCACCTACGAGGCTTATGTCGAGCACCAGGCCGCCAAGCTCGCCTTGATCGGCGACCAGCTCGCCAAGGCCGAGCCGCACAATCTAGCCGTGTTCCTAGAGCGGTTCGAAGCCTGCCCGGCGCTCTTGCAGGCGCGGGTAATTCTCTGCCTCGGCGCGCGCCTAGGCACTGAGGTTAAGGCGCTCCATCAGCTTGGCCGCTTGGCGATCGGCATCGACCTCAACCCCGGCTCCGACAACCGCTACGTCCTGCCGGGTGACTTCAATGCGATCCAGTTCCCGGCTGGGAGCTTCGACGCTGTCTATTGCAACACCCTGGACCACCTGTTCGACCTGGGCCGGCTCATGGGCGAGGTGCGGCGTGTCCTGCAGCCCGGTGGCGTCTTCGTCGCCGAGGCGGTCGCCGGCTTTCGCGAGGGTCAGCTCCCCGGCGCTTTCGAATCGACGTTCTGGCCGGAGCTGGACGTACTGGCAAGCAAGATTGCCGAGCACGGCGGCCTGATGCCGGAACTCAAGCGCGACGTTCGCGGATTCGACGAAAAGCCGTGGGTTCAGCTCGTCTTTCGCAAGCCTGCCGAGCCTGTGCCCGAAATCGTAGCAAAAGGCGCGACGGGGTGCCGGGCTCTTCGCTGGCCTAGCTGAAAGCGGCAGCCAGCCCCCGCAAGCTCAGCAGGATCACCAGACAGGCGATCAAGATCATCATGGGCTGGTCAGGGATGTGTCGAACGGCCAACGCCGCGAACGGTGCCGCGAGCACACCGCCCGAGATCAAGCCGGCGATAATCGGCCACAGCTCCAGGCCAATGGTGGCCACGAATGTGGCCGAGATCGTACTGGTGACGAAGAATTCGGCGAGGTTCACCGAGCCTATGGCAAACCGCGGGTTCGTCCCGCTGCCGATCAGCGTCGACGCTACCATCGGCCCCCAGCCACCGCCGCCGATAGCATCCAGAAATCCGCCGCCCAGCCCCAGCGCCGGCACGAAGCGCGGCGCCTCCGTCGCAGGCTTGGGCTTGTGCACCGCCTTCCACAGGATCAAGGCCCCTATGCCCAGCAGGTACAGATTGACCAGCGGCTGGATGAACTCGCCCGAAATGTTCGCCAGCAGGTAGGCGCCGCATGCCCCGCCGACCATGCCCGGAACGGCAAGCCTCCAGATCAAGTCGGCGTGTGTGTTGCCCATGCGCCAATGCGCGAAGCCCGAGGCACCCGTGGTGAAGACCTCAGCGGCATGAACGCTGGCGCTGGCGGTTGCCGGGGGCGTACCGAGGCTCAACAGCACGGTGGTAGCTGTAACCCCATAGGCCATACCCATGGCACCATCGACGATCTGGGCGGCGAAGCCTACCGCCGCGAACAGAAGGAAGTCTTCCCACATCGCGGCCTTCCTTCGTCACCAAAGCTGAGCGAGTTTGCTCAAAACAATGTGCCGCCGTAGACCCCGTTCCGGGCGGTGCGGCGGACGTGACTTGGACGGATACCGCAGGGTCGGCCGAGCCGTGGATGCTCGACAAGCTGGCGGTGATGGGGGCGACCGGGGCGGATTTCGAGGAAGAGGCAGTGGAGTAGGTGCCAGGCTCCGAAGGATGCTCGGCCTAAATCGGCGATGCCGCTGCCCACATCCCGTCGTAAGCTGCCCGTTTGAGCGCAGCCGTGTCATCGTCAACCCGCACAATGCTCGCTGGCGAGCGCGCCGCGAAGGCATTGAGTGACTGAGGGTAAGTGTGTCGGTCTGTCCTTTGTCTATAATAATCAAACGATCATGAAGCGTATGTGGCAGAGGTCACCGAACTTCAAGAAGACGCTTCTGGCGAAACTGACTCTGCCATGCTACCATTGGGGCTTCAAGGTTGGTTTGTGCCACTTGCTATCAGTCAACAGTCTGATCACGACGCCTTCGGCAGCGAGTGGCGCATAGTCGCTTAGGACTTTCGAGTCCATATATGGGTCGACAATGAGCGCGTCTGAGACTGCTGCCCCAGCACCTTCCCTAGTGCTGCAAACGCATCAAATGGATGGCCTGCGGCAATGAAGGCACCTTGAGGAGCCGGAGCTTCCGCCTCGGCAAGCGCGAGTTCGCGGTACAGCACCAACATGATCCGCTCAAACCCCTGCCGGCGAGTGGGCATATTCGCCATTTCATTGAAGGCTTCCCGTGCTCGGAAAAATTTAGCTGAGCTGCCGATGGCCTCAATGAGCGCCACAGCCCGGCCTAACCAGAGCATTGCCTCGTTCGATAACGTTTTCCAGGCGGCCAACTCGGGAGCTGAACTGATCAATCGCCCGAATTGAATGTATCGAGCCTGGGCATCCATGCTGTTACCCTCAGCGTTACCCCGGCCTATTTCGAAAACCCAGCTTTCGTTGGTAGCGGAGGAGGGATTTGAACCCCCGACCAAGGGATTATGATTTCTGTTTTAGCCATCGCGGAAGCTGTGGCCTCATATAAGTTCAGCAAGCCTCCTAGGCGCACAAGCACGCTCTTGGAGGCGCACTAAAATTCTAATATTGAATTAGCCACAGCTGCGCAGAATGTTTCCTACCTGTTGCCTAAGCTGCTGTAGCTAGGAAGCACGAATGCCAACTTGTCGGTGAAGCTCTTGGCGCGCCCGGAAGGAGTTGAACCCTCAACCTTCTGATCCGTAGTCAGATGCTCTATCCATTGAGCTACGGGCGCGTGCGGGAATGCCGGTCATGTAGCGGCGCGATCGCGTGTTTGCAAGCGGCACGGTGCCGTGAGACTTGGATGCACCGGGGCTCTGGGCGCCGGGTCGGAGGTTAGATGGTCGCAGGAACCGGCGGCGGCGGGCTACGTTGCTGGCCGGCTCGATGCTGCAATCGCGTCGGCCGCGCGGGAGAAAGCAAGCGATGAGCAGCGCGTTCAGGGTGTGGCCGGGCTCCTCTGCACCCTTGGGTGCGACCTGGGACGGCTCGGGCACCAATTTCGCGCTGTTCTCGTCGGCGGCGACACGCGTCGAACTCTGTCTGTTCGGTGCCGACGGCATGACGGAGCTGGCACGCATCGCGCTGCCGGAGATGACGCACGAGACCTGGCACGCCTATATGCCCGACGTCCGCCCTGGGCAGCTCTACGGCTACCGTGTGCACGGGCCCTACAAGCCAGAGGCCGGCCATCGCTTCAACCCCAACAAGCTGCTGATCGACCCCTATGCCAAGGCGCTGGCCGGCGAGCTGATCTGGGACGACGCGCTCTACGGCTATACCATCGGCCACCCCGACGCCGACCTGTCGTTCGACGAGCGCGACAGCGCCCCATTCATCCCGCGCTCGGTGGTGGTCGACACGGCCCATACCGGGGCCAGGGCCGGCCGCGGCCGGGCATGCGCGAGGAGATGATCGTCTACGAGATGCATGTGCGTGGCATGACCATGCGGCATCCGGGCGTGGCCGAGGCCGATCGCGGCACCTTCGCCGGCCTCGCCGCCGCACCGGTTGCCAGGCATCTGCGCGACCTGGGCGTCACCTCCGTCGAGCTGCTGCCGGTGCACGCCTTCCTGCACGACCGCCACCTCGTCGAGCGCGGCAAGAAGAACTATTGGGGCTACAACAGCATCGGCTTCTTTGCGCCGCACGCAGAATATCTGGGGCCGCGCGGCATCACGGACGTCAAGGCCTTCGTCCAGGTCATGCATGACGCCAACATCGAGGTCATTCTCGACGTCGTCTACAATCACACAGGCGGAAGGCAACCAGCTCGGGCCGACGCTGCTCGTTCCGCGGCATCGACAACGATGCCTATTACTACTTGATGGACGATAAGAGATTCTACAACGACTTCACCGGCTGTGGCAACGCGCTGGAGCTGCAGGCACCCGCTGGTGCTGCGAATGGTGACCGATTCTCTGCGCTACTGGATCGAGGAGATGCATGTCGACGGGTTTCGCTTCGACCTCGCCACGACGCTGGCGCGGGTCGGCGGGCCTTTCGACAAGCAGGCGACCTTTCTCGATGCCGTGGCCCAGGATCCGGTGCTGTCGCGCGCCAAGCTGATCGCCGAGCCGTGGGACACCGGTCTCGGCGGTTACCAGGTCGGCAATTTCCCGCCCGGCTGGAGCGAGTGGAACGATCGGTATCGCGACACCGCGCGCAAATTCTGGAGGGGTGACGAGGGACAGCTGCCCGAGCTTGCCAGCCGGGTCTCGGGCTCGGCCGACATCTATGGCCATCGTGGCCGGCGCCCCTGGGCCAGCATCAACTTCCTCACCGCGCATGACGGTTTCACGCTGCACGACCTGGTCAGCTACAACGGCAAGCACAACGAGGCCAATGGCGAGGACAATCGCGACGGCTCGGACAACAACAACAGCTGGAACTGCGGGGCCGAGGGCGAGACCGACGACCAGAAGATCCTCACGCTTCGCCGCCAGCAGATGCGCAACCTGATGGCGACGCTGCTGCTGTCGCAGGGCGTGCCGATGATCCTGGCCGGTGACGAGGTCGGCCACAGCCAGGGCGGCAACAACAACGCCTATTGCCAGGACAGCGAAATCAGCTGGATCGATTGGGAGAACATCGGCGAGGACGGGCAGGCGATGCTCGCCTTCACCCGGCGGCTGATCAGGCTGCGCCGCGCCCACGTCGTGCTGCACCGCTCACGCTTCTTCCTCGGCGGCAAGGTGCCGGGCACCGACGTCAAGGACGTGATCTGGCTGCGCCCGGACGGCAAGGAGATGGGGCAAGACGATTGGGGCGTCGCTCACGCGAAGGCCCTGGGCCTGCTGCTCAGCGGCGAGGCCGGCTTGATGCATCTCACCCGGCGCGGCGACCCGGAGCCGGACGATACTTTTCTGCTGCTGCTGAATGCCAGCCATCTGCCGGTGCAATGGCGCCTGCCCGTGGTCGCCGGCTCCCGCTGGCGGCTGGTCATCGACACGGCGCAGGAGACGGTCGAGAGCGGCCGTGGCGCGCAACGGCCGATGCGCCGCGCCATCGAGGTGGCACCGCGCTCGCTGATGCTGCTGGTGCGCAGCGCCGAGTAGAGCGGGTCGATCAGGCGGCTACGTCAGCCGGGCACCATCTCGCCCAGCCGCTTGGCCATCTCGTCGGGCGAGACGCCATGCGAGAAGTGGCTGGCATAGGCGCCGTCGGGGCTCATCAGGTAGGTGAACGTCGAATGGTCGACCAGATAGCCGCCATCGGCTTGCACCTCGGCCTTGCGGGCATAGACCCGCCAGGCCTTCAGCGCCGACTGCACCGCATCCGGCGAGCCGGTGAGGCCCCTGAAGCGCGGCCCGAACGCGGCGACATAGTCTTTCAGCACGGCGGGCGTGTCGCGCTCGGGATCCACCGTCATCAGCACCGGGACGATCGCCTCCTGCTGCTTGTCGGATAGCTGGTCGAGGGCCTCGGCGACGGTGGTAAGGCCCAGCGGGCAGACGTCGGGGCAATAGGTGTAGCCGAAATAGACCAGCATCCATTTGCCGGCAAAATCGCGCTCGGTGACGGCGTTGCCGTCCTGGTCGACCAGTGCGAACGGGCCGCCGATCGGCACCGCGGTAGCCGAGATCGCGGCCCCGGTGATCGAAGGCAGCCAGAGCCACAGCCCACCGGCGAGAGCCAGCAGCAGGACGACCACGCCGGCCATGGCGGCGAGCAGGCGGCGGGACATGACGAGGCTCCTCGGGTTTTAGCGCCAGAGAGCCGACAGTTAGATGCCGGCCCGTGGCGCGAACAGGGCTTTCGACGCAGATCTGCCGGTCATGTGCGAACAGCGGCCCTCTTTCAGGCCGGGGCCCTGGCCCAGCCTTCCAGTTTGGCGATGATCACGTCGAGCGTAGGCCTCAGATCGGGACTGTAGCCGGCAACCTTGTCGGCACCGGTCTTGAGCGCCGGCAGCGCCGACTGGATCGCCGAAGCCAGCATCCTGCGGCCCTCGCTCGGCAATTGCTCGACCTTGGCCGAGACGTTGTCGAGCGATCTGCCGGCTTCCTCGAGCCGGGCCTTGGCCGCCTCAGCGCTGGCGCCGTCGGTCACGCCATCGAGCGAAGTGCGGATGCTGGCGACGGCGCTGCTGACCTGCGTGCCGACATCGACGCCGCTGACGGTGGCCGTGCGCAAGCTTTCCGCCATGGCACCCATTCGCGCCACCGCCTGCGCCGCTGCGTCCTGCGCCGTGCCGGCCGCTTCCTTGGCGGCCTGCTGTGCAGCACCTGCAGCCTGCTGCGCCGCCTGGCCGGCCTGCTGGGCAGCCTGTTGCGCCGCACCGGCCGCCTGCTGTGCCGCCTCCTGCGCCTGCCTCGCCACATCGTCCGGCGCTTCGAGATATCGGTAGCCGAACAAAATGACCGCGACGACGACGATGATACCGAGCAACAACCGCAACATAAGCGCTCCTTCCGGACCGGACGCTTGGCCGCGCCGTCACCGAAACGACGTTGTAGCACACCGGGCAATTCCCACAGGCGATTCAGGCACCCGTGCCGAGCGATCAGCCGAGTGCCGCTTTCACCAAGGCGCTGGCCGCCTTCATGTCGACCGCATCGCCATGCCGTGCCTTCAGCTGCGCCATCACCTGCCCCATCGCCTTCGGCGACCGCTCGGGCAGGCCGGCCACGATATCGGTGACGCTGGCCTGCAGCACATCGGCCGACAGCGTCTGCGGGAGGTACGCCTCCAATATCGCCTTCTCACGCTGCTGCTTCGAGGAATTGCGGTCCTTCAGCGCGGCGATCGTCTCGTCCAGCGACTTCACGAACGCACGGATCGAGCGCACCACCGTGGCATCGTCCGGCGTCTTGCTGTCCTTGGCAGCAGCGGCGAACAGCGTGCCAAGCAAATCCTTTCTTACCTCGTCCCGCGCCTTCATGGCGGCAAGCCGGTCGGCACGAATGGTATCGATGAGCATGGGGCCTCGGCGAAGCTGAGCAGCAACCGAGATATAGGGTCGCTGCCTCATTGTGCACATTGACAGCCGATAACCTTGCGGCCGAAACCGCGCCCATGAGCAACGCCTCGTTCTTCAGCCTGCTGCAAGGTCGCTTCACGGCCCATGCCGCCAAGGCGGCCATCGTCACGGGTAATGGCCGGCGGATCACTTATGCCGAGCTCGACGCCTGGTCTGCCCGATATGGGCGTGCGCTGCTGGCTCGCGGGGCGAAACCTGGCGACCGCGTTGCCTACCAGACGGAAAAATCGCCGGAGGGCGCTTTTCCTCTATCTCGGCTGCCTGCGCGCCGGGCTGGTGGCCCTGCCGATGAACCCGGCCTACCGCGCCGACGAGGTCGGCTACATGCTGGCCAATGCCGAGCCGACGATCTTCGTCGGCGATCCGGCACGCATGGACGAGCTGCGGCCGCAGGCGCCGCATCTGCTGACGCTGGACGCCAAGGGCCGCGGCAGTCTTGCCGATGCCGCCGCTGCCGAGCCCGCCGATCTCGAGCCTGCCCACATGGCGGCGCGGATCTCGGCCGTCATGCTCTATACCTCGGGCACCACCGGGCGGCCCAAGGGTGCTCCGCTCAGCCACGCCAATCTGGCCTCGAACGCCCAGGTGCTGGCCGAAGCCTGGGCGTTTACCGGCGACGACGTGCTGCTGCACGCGCTGCCGGTGTTCCATGCGCATGGGCTGTTCGTGGCCTCGCATGTCAGCCTGCTGAGCGGTGCCACGATGCTGTGGCTCGACCGCTTCGACGCCCGTCGCGTCGTCGAGCTGCTGCCGCAAGCCACGGTGATGATGGGGGTGCCGACCTTCTACACCCGCCTGCTCGACGAGCCGGGCTTCGATCGGCAGACCTGCCGCAACATCCGGCTGTTCGTCTCCGGCTCGGCACCTTTGCTGGCGGAGACCTGGCGTGAGTTCGAGCGGCGCACCGGTCATGCCATTCTCGAGCGCTACGGCATGAGCGAGATCCTCATGCATACCGGCAACCCGCTGCATGGCGAGCGTCGCCCGGGCTCGGTCGGCCTGCCGTTTGCGGGCTCTGAGGTGCGGATCGTCGATAGCGGCGACGAGGAGCTGCCGGCGGGCGAGATCGGCTCGGTGCTGGTCAAGGGCCCCAACGTCTTTGCGGGCTACTGGCGGATGCCCGAGAAGAACGCCGAGGAGCTCACCGCCGACGGCTGGTTCCGCACCGGCGATCTCGGCATGGTGGGCTCCGACGGCTATCTGACGCTGGTCGGCCGCGCCAAGGATCTGGTCATCACCGGGGGCCTGAACGTCTATCCGCCGGAGGTCGAGGCGATCATCGACGAGCTGCCGGGCGTCGTCGAATTGGCGGTGATAGCCCTGCCGCATCGCGACCTCGGGGAAGCGGTCACCGCCGTGGTGAAGGCGCGCGACCCGGGGCTCGACGAGGCCGCGGTGATCGCCCATTGCAAGGCGAAGCTGGCCGGCTTCAAGGTGCCGAAACGGGTGCTGCTGGTGGACGACCTGCCGCGCAACGCCATGGGCAAGGTGCAGAAGAAGCTGCTGCGCGACCAGCACGCCGACCTCTACCGGGGGAAATCCTGATGCGCTTCTCGCTGGACGGCGTGGCGGTAGACACCGAGGACGGCGAGCATTGGGTGGCTTCCACGGCCGTGCTGATCGGCAAGGTCCGGCTGGAGCATGACGCCAGCGTCTGGTGGAACGCGGTATTGCGCGGCGACAACGAGCTGATCACCGTCGGCCGCGGCAGCAACGTCCAGGACGGCTGCGTGCTGCACACCGATCCCGGCTACCCGCTGACCATCGGCGCGGACGTCACCGTCGGCCACCTCGCCATGCTGCACGGCTGCAGCATCGGCGAGGGCTCGCTGATCGGCATCGGTGCGGTCATCCTCAACGGCGCGGTGATCGGCCAAAACTGCCTGATCGGCGCCAAGGCGCTGATTGCCGAAGGCAAGAAGATCCCGGACAACAGCCTGGTGATGGGCATGCCGGGCAAGATCGTCGGCGAGGTCAGGCCCGAGCAGGCGACGCGGATGCGCAGCGGCACGCACAAATACGTGATGAACTGGAAGCGCTATCGGGCGGGATTGCTGCCCGCCGATTGAGGTCACGCCGCGCGGGGCGTGACCTCACGCTCCAACCGATCGCCGAGCGCGTCCATCGCCGCGTCGAGGTCGTGGCGGGTTTGCAGATTTAGCCAGAACTGCGCCTCCATGCCGAAATAGCGGGCCAGACGTAGCGCTGTATCGGCCATCACGGCACGGCGGCCATGGACGATCTCGCCGATCCGCTGCGCCGGTACACCAATGGCGCGAGCCAAGGCATACTGGCTGACGCCCATGGGCTCCAGGAAGTCGGCCAGCAAAATCTCACCCGGATGCACCGGCCCGAGCCTTGCCTCGGCGTTCTCAGTGGTAGTCGACGATTTCGACATCATAGGCGTCGTTCTCCCACCATCTAAAGCAATCCGCCATTGATCGTTGATCCGAATACTGTGTTGACCGGCCCGACTGCCACGCAACGCTTCCAGCCGCTTGGTCGATGGCATCGGCGATTTCGGCCCTGGTGGCCAGCCTTCGCCCGCGGCAATGCCCATGCATGAGCCTCCCAGGCAAGCGCCGCGTTGCGCCATATCGACATGCCACCCGGGCCGGAAACACATCGCCGTCGCATGCCGATGGCTCCTCGGTGGAGCGGCCGCTACGATGGCGGTGGCAGCGACGTCGATCGGATGAGCCCATGCCCGCCTTCGAGCCGAGAAAAGACCTGCGCGGCATCGTCGCCAGCCTGCACACGCCGTTCGATGCCCTGGGCGGCATCGACGTCCCGAGCCTTTTGCGTCTCGTCGACCATGTGGCCGACGCCGGCTGCACCGGTGTCCTTGCCACCGCCGTGGCCGGCGAAGTCGGCTCGCTGCGGCCCGCCGAGCGCAGCCGCTTGCTTCAGGCGGTGGGCGAGGCGACGCGCGGGCGCCTGGCGCTGATTGCGGGCGTGAGCGCACCGGAGTTGGCGACGAGCTGCCGTCTCGCCGCCGAAGCGGTCGAGCTGGGTGCGGCGATGGTGCTGTGGCAGCCCTCGGCCGGCCTGGATGCCTATGGCCTGGAGAACGGGCTGAAGGCTCTGGCCGACAGCGGTGCCGGCTCGATCATGCTGCAGGATCTCGACTGGAACGGTACCGGCATCGACGTGGCGGTACTCGCCCGGCTCGAGCGGCGCGTGCCCGAGCTCACCGCCGTCAAGATCGAGACCAATCCCGCAGGGCCGAAATATTCCGCCCTCCGAACCGCTACCGGCGAGCGGCTGCATTTGTCCGGAGGCTGGGCCGCCATGCAGATGCTGGATGGTCTCGCCCGCGACCTCGACGGCTTCATCCCGTCGGGCGTGCTGCCGGCTTACGTCCGCATCTTCGAGCTTTGGGCGAAGGGCGAGCGGGACCTTGCCAGGGCGACGTTCGAGCGCATCCTGCCGATCATCAGCTTCTCGAACCAGCACATCGAGGTCAGCATCCGCTTCTGGAAGCGGGTCCGGGTGCTGGAGGGTGTTTTCGCCAGCGCCGAATGCCGCGCCGCACGCCCGCTCGATCCGGTCCAGGCCGCGGAAGCCGAGCGGCTGGCGATACGAGCCCTGCGACTGTCGCAGGAGCTTGCCGCGCAGCGAAGCTAGCTGCGCCAGGGCTGGAACCAGCCGAGGCCATCCTCGGTCTTGCCGCGCGGCCGATACTCGCAGCCGACCCAGCCCGAATAGCCGACGCGGTCCAGCAGCTCGAACAAATAGGGATAGTTGATCTCGCCGACGTCCGGCTCGTGGCGCTCGGGCACACCAGCGATCTGGACGTGGCCTGCGATGTCGGCGAAGTCGCGGATGTGCATCGCCAGATCACCTTCCATGATCTGGCAATGGTAGAGGTCGAGCTGCAGTTTCAGGTTGGCGGCACCGACGCGCTCGATGATGCGGCGGGCATGGCCCTGGTAGTTCAGGAAGAAGCCGGGAATGTCGCGGGTGTTGATCGGCTCGATGACCAGCGTGACGCCCTGCGTCGCCGCCTTGGCGGCCGCAGTCTCGAGGTTGGCGACGTAGACGGCCTCCAGGGTGGCGTCAGGCACGTCATTCGGGCGCAGACCGGCCATGACATGCACGGTCGGGCAGCTCAGTGCGGCCGCGTAGTCCAGGGCCAGGTCGACGCCGGCCTGGAACTCGGCCTCGCGGCCCGGCAGGCAGGCGAGCCCGCGCTCACCGCTGCCCCATTGGCCGGGGACGCTGTTGAACAGGGCCTGCGACAGCTCGGCAGCGTGCAGGCGGGCGGTGATCTCTTCCTTCGGGAACTCGTAGGGGAAGAGAAACTCGACACCGGCGAAGCCGGCGGTGCTGGCGGCGGCGAAGCGCTCGAGGAACGGCAGCTCCTGGAACATCATGCTCAGATTGGCGGCGAATTTCGGCATTTTCTGACCTCCCCGGCGGCACGTCTTGTCGATCGTGGCTCTGATAGATATCATTGGTATCTATCATTGGAGAAGCCCCGATGGGCGACACCGCGAAGCTGTTCATGCATGGCCGCAGCCAAGCCGTACGCCTGCCGAAAGCCTTTCGCATGCCCGGCAAGGAGGTGCGGATCAGGCGGGAGGGAACAAGGTCATCCTGGAGCCGGTCGAGCCGCTGGCGCTCGATGTCGGAGCCTGGTTTGGCCGGCTCGATGAGGTTTTCGGGCCGGATTTCATGGCCGATGGGCGTGAGCAGCCGCCGATGCAGGAGCGGGACTGGAGTGGCGAGTGACCCTGCTGCTCGACAGCGACATCTGTATCACGCTGCTGCGCGGCAAGCGGGCCGGGCCGAGGCAGCGGGCCGCCGCCTGCCTGAACGAGGGTCGGGCGCTGCATCTATCGGTGATCTTGCTGCACGAGCTCTGGTTCGGCGTCGCCGGCAGCGACCGCCCGAAGGCCGGTGCCGCGGAGCTTGCCCGGCTCACGGGCATCCTGCATGTGCTCGAATTCGACTTGGAAGATGCCCGAGTGGCCGCCGATATCCGGTTGGCCTTGAAGCGCTCGGGCACGCAAATCGGCCCTTTCGACATGTTGATCGCCGGCCAGGCGCTGGCCCGCGACATGACGCTGGTCACTGGCAACAGACGAGAATTCACCCGGGTGCAGGGGCTGAGGCTGGAAAGCTGGCTCGACGAATAGCCGGATAATAGATCAGCCCATGCCGCCGGCGTGGCGGACGAAGGCCTCGACCTCTTCGACGCCCTGGCCGGTCTTGATGTTGGTGAACTGGAACGGCCGCTCGCCGCGCATCTTCCGGGCATCCCGGTCCATCACCTCCAGCGAGGCGCCGACCAGCGGGGCGAGGTCGATCTTGTTGATCACCAGCAGGTCGGAGCGGGTGATGCCGGGGCCGCCCTTGCGCGGGATCTTGTCGCCGGCCGAGACGTCGATGACGTAGAGCGTGATGTCGGCCAGCTCCGGGCTGAAGGTGGCGGCCAGGTTGTCGCCGCCGGACTCGATGAACAGCAGGTCGAGGCCGGGGAAGCGGCGGCACATCTCGGCGACGGCGCGCAGGTTGATCGAGGCGTCCTCGCGGATCGCCGTATGCGGGCAGCCGCCGGTCTCGACGCCCATGATGCGCTCCGGCGGCAGGGCGCCCGGAGCGGGTCAGGAACTCGGCGTCCTCCTTGGTGTAGATGTCGTTGGTGATGGCGGCGACCTCGAAGCGGTCGCGCAGCCGCTTGCAGAGGCTGTCGACCAGGGCGGTCTTGCCGGAGCCGACCGGCCCGCCGACGCCGACGCGCAAGGGCCCGTGTGGTGAGATGCGTCATGAGCGGAAAAGCCTCGTGTATTGCGTCTCGTGGCGCATCGAGCACCAGTCGACCATGGCCGTGGCCGTGCCGAGATCGTCGAGCGGCGACCGAGCGCCGCGGCATCGGCGACCTCGGCGATGACGCCGGCGAGTGCGCCAGCGACCCGCTGACCGTCGGTCTGGCCCAGCGGGATCAGCCGGACGCCGGCCGAGACGAGGTTGGCGGTCGAAGGCGTGGAGATAGGCCGTCAGCGTCGGCAGCAGCGGCAATGCCGTGCCGCGCCGCCGGCGACGCCGACCGCCACCGGATAGGCGGATCGTCTCCCAGGCGCGAGCGGACAGCGGCAGGCCAGGTCGACTCGGTCGACGCCGCACGAAGGCGTCGCCCTGCAGCGTCGTCTCCAGCTGCAGCTCGGCGTGTCGCGGGCAATGCCGCCGCGAGCTCCCGATCTCCGCCAGCCGGCCGGGATCGTCGGCGGCCGCGAAGCGCATGGCACAGCAGCACCGCGTCCGACCAGCCGGCACCACTGCGCAGCATGTCGGCGAGCCAGGTCTCGCAGGCTTGGCCGATCGCGAACCAGCCCTGCCTCCACCGCCCATTCGAGGCCGTGGCTGAAGCTGAAGGCGCCGACGGGATAGCCTGGCGAGAACCACTGCAGCAGGCGCTGCAGGCGTCGGCTCAGTGATCCATGCTGGCCGTGGATAGGCGCCGGACTCGGGCTCGAACGGTGCGCTGACGCCGGCGTCACCTCGGCGCCCAGGCCGCGCAGCATCTCGGCCAGCACGTGATCGTCGCGGATGCGCAGCCGGTCGGCAGGATCTGCGTCGCGGTGTGGCGATTGCCGAGATGCCAGGCGATGCGCGTCAGGTCCGGCCGGCCTGGATATCGAGCACCGGCTCGGCCGCGGCCCGCACCAGGATCGAGCCGGCCGTCGTCGAGCTGCAGCCGCAGTCGCCGTCGTGCAGATGCGCCGCCTGCGGCAGGTCGAGCAGGAACTCGATGCCACCGTCGCTGGTCATCGCAGCACGGCGCCGATGGCGCTCGCTCGTGATCGCAGCGTGACTGCTCGTCGCGCCGGGTCGCCGGTGCTCGCGACGGTGGATGGCTGCGTCGCGCAGCATCGATCAGAACAGGAAGTAGCGCTGGGCCATCGGCAGCACCGGTGGCCGGCTCGCAGGTCAGCAGCTCGCCGTCGGCGCGCACCTCGTAGGTCTCGGGGTCGACCTCGATATCGGGCGTGGCGTCGTTGAGCATCATGGCATTCTTGCCGATCCCGCCGCGGGTGTTCTCGCACGGCGACGCATTCCCGCCGAAGCCCCAGCGTGCTGCCGAGCCCGGCCTCACCGCGACGCCGCTGACAGAAGTGGACGCCGCACGGCCGCCGCAGCCCGGCCGAAGCGCGCCGAACATCGAGCGGTAATGCACCGGCTGCGGCGTCGGGATCGAGGCATTGGGATCGCCCATGGGTGCCGCGGCGATGGTGCCGCCCTTGATCACCAGGTCCGGCTTGACGCCGAAGAAGGCCGGCGACCAGAGCACGAGGTCGGCCAGCTTGCCGACCTCGACCGAGCCGACATGCGCGGGCCATGCCCTGCGCGATGGCGGGGTTGATCGTGTATTTCGCGACGTAGCGCGCGGCAGCGCAGATTGTCGTTGTCGCCGGTCTCGCCGGGCAGGCGCCGCGCTGCGCCTTCATCTTGTGCGCGGTCTGCCAGGTCCGGCATGATCACCTCGCCGACGCGGCCCATGGCCTGGCTGTCGGAGCGACATGATCGAGATGCGCGCCGAGGTCGTGCAGGATGTCCTCGGCGGCGATGGTCTCCTTGCGGATGCGGCTCTCGGCGAAGGCGATGTCCTCGGGGATCGCCGGGTCGAGATGATGGCACACCATGAGCATGTCGAGATGCTCGTCGATCGTGTTCACCGTGTAGGGCCGCGTCGGATTGGTCGAGCTACGGGATGACGTTGGGCAAGCCCGCCACCTTGATGATGTCGGGCGCATGGCCGCCGCCCGGCGCCTTCGGTGTGGTAGGCGTGGATGGTGCGGCCCTTGAAGGCGGCGATGGTGTCCTCGACGAAGCCGCTCTCGTTCAGCGTGTCGGTGTGGATCGCCACCTGCACGTCCATCTCGTCGGCGACGCGCAGGGCGCAATCGATGGCGGCGGGCGTGGTGCCCCAGTCCTCGTGCAGCTTCAGGCCGCAGGCGCCGCCCAGCACCTGCTCGATCAGCGCGTCGGGCAGGCTGGCATTGCCCTTGCCGAGCGAAGCCGAAATTCAGCGGAAAGGCCTCCAGCGCCTGGAGCATGCGCGCCGAGTGCCAGGCGCCCGGGCGTGCAGGTGGTGGCGGAGGTGCCGGTGGCCGGCCCGGTGCCGCCGCCGACCATGCGTGGTGATCCCGCTCATCAGCGCCTCGTCGCATATCTGCGGGCAGATGAAATGGACGTGGCAGTCGATGGCGCCGGCGGTGACGATCTTGCCCTCGCCGGCGATGACCTCGGTGCCGGGGCCGATGACGATGTCGACGCCGGGCTGCACGTCGGGATTGCCGGCCTTGCCGATGCCGACGATGCGGCCGTCCTTGATGCCGATATCGGCCTTCACGATGCCCCAGTGATCGAGGATGACGGCGTTGGTGATGACCGTGTCGACGGCAGCCGCCGGCGCGCGTCGACCTGGCGACTGGCCCATGCCGTCGCGGATCACCTTGCCGCCGCCGAACTTCACCTCCTCGCCGTAGACGGTGCGGTCCTCCTCGACCTCGATCGAGCAGCTCGGTGTCGGCCAGACGGATGCGGTCGCCCTTGGTCGGCCCGAACATGTCGGCATAGGCGGCGCGAGAGATGCGGAAGGGCATGGCGGGCTACCCGGCAGGCATGGGTGGCCGGGTCGAGCCCGGCCATGACAAGGTGGGGGCGTGGTTGGGCGAGCTAGGTGGCCGGCTCACGGCCGGCCGTGACAAGGTGGGGTGGTGGTTGGCAGGGGTAGGTGGCCGGCTCGGGGCCGGCCATGACAAGGAGAGGAAATTGTCATGGCCGGGCTTGACCCGGCCACCTAGATCTCGCCAAAAGGTTGAATGGCTTACGCCCACGTTTACCTGATGGCCAGTCGTCGCAACGGCACGCTTTATCTCGGCGTCACGGTCGATCTGGTTCGCCGGGTATACGAGCATCGCACCGGCACCAGCGGGTTCACCGCACGCTACGCCGTCCGACAGCTCGTCTGGCTGGAGGCGCACGACGACGTGGCAGTAGCTATCCAGCGGGAGACTAGTCTCAAGCGGTGGAAGCGAGCGTGGAAGATCGCGTTGATCGAGAAGGCGAACCCCGATTGGCGGGATCTTTGGGCGGATATCGGACCGTGAGCAATCGCGGGAGGTAGGTGGCCGGGTCGAGCCCGGCCATGACAAGGTGGGGTGGTGGTTGGGGGTGGTAGGTGGCCGGGTCGAGCCCGGCCATGACAAGAAGCGGCGGCGACAGCTCCACACTCCCACTTTGTCATGGCCGGCCTTGAGCCGGCCTACATGCCCCCAGCCCGTCACGTATCCACCTACCCGCCCCGCGTCTGTCACGTATCCAACCCGCCCATCACGGCCTGCCGGAACCCATACACCGCGCGGTTGCCCGCTATACGGCACCAGCGTCACCTCACGCGTCTGGCCCGGCTCGAACCGCACGGCCGTGCCAGCTGGAATGTCGAGGCGTTTGCCGCGGGCGGCGGCGCGGTCGAAGTCGAGGCCGGGGTTGGTCTCGGCGAAATGATAGTGCGAGCCGACCTGGATCGGCCGGTCGCCGGTGTTGGCGACGGTGACGGTGGTGGTCGGCTGGCCCTCGTTGAGCAGCAGGTCGCCGGGTGCGGTCAGGATCTCGCCGGGTATCATGCGGCTCACCTTATCGGCTCGTGGACGGTGACCAGCTTCGTTCCGTCCGGGAAGGTCGCTTCGACCTGCACGTCGTGGATCATCTCGGGGATGCCGTCCATCACCTGGGCTCGGGTCAGCACCGTGGCACCGTCGCGCATCAGCTCGGACACCGTCCGGCCGTCGCGGGCGCCCTCGACGACGAAGTCGGAGATCAGCGCCACGGCTTCGGGATAATTCAGCTTCACGCCGCGCTCCAGGCGGCGGCGGGCCACCATGGCCGCCATCGAGATCAGCAGCTTGTCCTTCTCGCGCAACGTCAGCAGCATCCCGTCCCTGCTCCCCTCAGCAGCCCCAGACGCGTGGCATCGCCGCCGGCCCGGCACCGATCGCCGGCCGCAACGGCGCCAGCACCGCCGCCAATGCCGCGCGCAACGCCTGCGCCGCGTGGGCAATGCATCGCATGACCAGAAGCCCCGGTCGATGGCTGACTCCGACCCTGACCTCGCCTTTCGGCAGCAGGTCGCGGACGACATCGAGCCACGCCGCCGCATCGTCGCCGGCATAGATCGCGGTCGCCAAGGCCCTGCGCCCGTCGAGCAAGGCAGGCCGCGCGAGGGCTGCTTCGATATCGCCTTCGAGCCGGAAGGCGTCGGCCCAGATCAGCCGGCCATCGCGATAAACCCGCCAGGCGTCGTGGACGAAGCCTTGCCGGACATGCTCGCCGCGGGCGAGGCGACCGAAGACGAGGCTTTCGCAGCCGATGAAGCGAGCGCCGCTCGCCAAGTCGAGGCGCAGACGGCGCTCCAGGCGCGAGCGGTCGAAGAGGATCGTCTCCTGCGGCAGCCAGGCCAGGCTGGCACCTTCAGCCAGCACCAGGCTGTTCGACACGACGGTCGAAGCTCCGCGCGAGCGATAGATTTTCTCCGCCGATGCGGTCGAGACGGTGACGGCGGCTCCGGCGTCGAGCGTCACCTCCAGATCGATCTCGTCGCCATCGGTGAGCCCGCCCGAATTGTTCATCAGCACCGCCTCGGCAGCCCCGACGAGACCGCTGCGCGGCATGCGCGCCTTGGTGCAGCCGGATTCGGACCAGCGCGCCACGCGCGTCGCATCGCCGTAGCGAGCAAAGCCCAGGCCGACGCTGCCGCGTGCCCTCTGCAATGGCGGCAGTGTCGAGCGGGCCGCCATAAGATCACTTGCCATCAGCTGCCCGAAATCCGTTTCCGGGCGACAAGGCGGCATCGACCCATGGCAGGCAGAAGGCCAGCAGCCAAGGATGCGGATGCAGAGCGGACATCCGCCGCCTTGCAAGCCGTCCTCAGAGGAAGTCGCTCCCGGTCAGGTCGAAGTCCATGTCGACCAGCTTGATCTCGAAGTCCGCCTGGGCGTCGGTATCGTTGTTGCCCTGGACGAGGCGCCCGTAGGCCGTGTCGACGAAACGCAGCTGGCCGATACCGCTGAAGGCGGCACCGGCAGACGCCGCCTCGCCGACGAAGGTGAAGTCCTGGTCACCGGAGGCGTTCAGCCTGGCATCGATCTGGTCGAGATCGATCTTGTCGCCGCCGCTGCGCGAAAAGCCATCGATCGTGTCGGCCAGAGCCCCGAGCCCGGTGTGACCGTCGTCGAAGACGAACTTGTCGGCACCCGGCCCGCCATGCATCTCGTCGACGCCGAAGCCGCCCTCGACGCGGTCGTTGCCCTCGGCACCACGAACCTCGTCGTTGCCGTTGCCGCCATAGAGCTCGTCGTTGCCCTCGTCGCCGATCATCGTGTCGTTCTGGTCGTGGCCGTACAGATAGTCGTTCTGCGTGCCGCCATAGAGCTTGTCGCTGCCGGAGCCGCCGCCCAGCAGATCGTTGCCGGAGCCGCCATCAGATCCGATCGTTGCCGATGCCGCCGTTCAGATTGCCGTCGTTGCCGCCGTCGCCGTAGAGCAGGTCGTTGCCTTCGTTGCCGTCGAGATAGTCCAGCCCGTTGCCGCCGTAGAGGGTATCGGCCTCGAGGCCGCCGCCGATGAGATCGGTACCCTCGCCGCCATAGACCCTGTTGCTGCCGCCGCCGGTCTCGATCTGATCGTTGCCGCCCCCGCCATAGACGAGGTCATTGCCAAGACCCGCATCCAGGATGTCGTTGCCGCTGCCGCCGTCCAGCGTATCGGCAGCGTCGCCGCCATACAGGTCGTCGTTGCCGGCACCGCCATACATCTTGTCGTTGCCGCCCGAGCCGAAAGCGGTGTCGTTGCCACCGTAGAGGTTGAAGGTGTCGGCAACATTGGTGCCGTCCTTCACATCCTTGCCGCTGGTGCCGTTGATCGTGGCCATTTGGTTGTCCTCTCGGAATATCTGCCTGAGGTGCAAGCTACCGAGAGACGGTTGCCCCGCTGTGTCGGCGATCACTCATCGGCGACCAGCATCGTTTCCAACATGTCGAGCACGGCCTCGACAAATCCACGCCGCAGTCGCGCGATATGCAAGCTGGGAAATGGCTCAAACCGTCATGTAACGGCGGACCGCGGCTTCATCGAGCTCGGCCATGGGGCCGCTCATCACCACCTCGCCGCGCTCCATGACGACCATGCGGTCGGCCAGCTCCTGGGCGAAGTCGAAATACTGCTCGACCAGCACGATCGCCATGCCGCCGCGCTCGCGCAGCATGCGACGAGCACGCGGCCGATATCCTTGATGATCGAGGGCTGGATGCCCTCGGTCGGCTCGTCGAGCACCAGCAGGCGCGGCTTGGTGACCAGCGCGCGGGCGATCGCCAGCTGCTGCTGCTGGCCGCCCGACAGGTCGCCGCCGCGGCGGCTGCAGGAACTGCTTCGAGGATCGGGAACAGCTCGAACAGCTCGTCGATGACGCTTCCGCTCGCGCCGCGGCAGGACGGCGAAGCCGGTCTCCAGGTTCTCCTCGACGGTCAGCAGCGGGAAGATCTCGCGGCCCTGCGGCACCAAGGCGATGCCGCGCCGGGCGCGCTCGTAGGCGCGCAGCGCGGTGATGTCCTGGCCCTCCCAGACGATCCTGCCGCGCTGGACGGCCGGGCATGGCCGGCGATGGCGCGCAGGTGCTGGTCTTGCCGACGCCGTTGCGGCCGATCACGCAGGTGATCTCGCCCGGCTCGGCCTCGAGCGACACGCCCCGCAGCGCCTGGCTGGCGCCGTAGTGCAGATCGATTGCTCGACCGTCAGCATGCTCAGCGCCCCAGATAGACTTCGATGACGCGCTGGTCGTTCTGCACCTGCTCCAGCGAGCCTTCGGCCAGCACCGAGCCTTCGTGCAGCACGGTGACCTTGACGCCCAGGGCCCGCACGAACTCCATGTCGTGCTCGACGACGACCACCGAATGGTCTGGGCGATCTCGCGCAGCAGCTCGGCCGTGGCCTCGGTCTCGGCGTCGGTCATGCCGGCCGCCGGCTCGTCGACCAGCAGCAGCTCGGGGTCCTGCACCAGCAGCATGCCGATCTCCAGCCACTGCTTCTGGCCGTGGCTGAGATCGGCCGCCAGGCGGTCGCGGTGGTCGGTCAGCCGGATGATGCCGCAGCACCTCGTCGATCCGGGCCCGCTGCTCGCGGCGACAGCGCGAAGAACAGGCTGGCCAAGACGCCGCGGTCGCCTTCAGCGCCAGCTCGAGGTTCTCGAACACGGTGTGGCTCTCGAACACGGTCGGCCGCTGGAACTTGCGGCCGATGCCGAGCCGCGCGATCTCGGCCTCGTCGAGCCGGGTGAGGTCGATGTCGTCCTCGAAGACAGCCCGTGCCGTTATCGGGCCGGGTCTTGCCGGTGATGACGTCCATCATCGTCGTCTTGCCGGCGCCGTTGGGGCCGATGATGGCGCGCATCTCGCCGGGCTCGAGGACCAGGCTGAGGCCGCGTTCAGCGCCTTGAAGCCGTCGAAGCTGACCTGACGCCGTCGAGATAGAGGATCGACTTGGCGCCGCCGGCGACGTCGATCGGCTGGTGCGGTGCTGACGCTCATCGGGCGGCCTCCCGGCGCGGCGACGGTGCGGACCGCCGGTTCGCGCCGGCCGCCGCCTGGCCAGCAGCTCGAGCAGCGTCCCGGCGATGCCCTTGGGCAGGAACAGGGTCACCACGACGAACAGGGCGCCCAGGGCGATAGAGCCAGATCTCGGGGAAGGCGCCGGTGAGCCAGGACTTGGCGGCATTGACGCCGACGGCGCCGATGATCGCGCCCCACAGCGTGCCGCGGCCGCCGAGCGCCACCCAGATCACGGCCTCGATCGAGTTGGCGGGCGCGAACTCGCTCGGATTGATGATGCCGACCTGCGGCACGTAGAGCGCGCCGCCGATGCCGGCCAGCACGCCGAGACCGTCCAGACGAACAGCTTGTAGTGCTCGACGCGGTAGCCGCAGAAGCGGGTGCGGCTCTCGGCGTCGCGGATGGCGATCAGCACCCTGCCGAGCTTCGAGGTGGTGATGCCGACGCAGATCAGGAAGCCGAGCGCCAGCGCGATGGCCGGTGGCCGCGAACAGTGCCGAGCGCGTGGCGTCGGCCTGGATGTCGAAGCCGAGGATGTCCTTGAAGTCGGTGAGGCCGTTATTGCCGCCGAAGCCCATGTCGTTGCGGAAGAAGGCGAGCAGCAGGGCGAAGGTCAGCGCCTGGGTGATGATCGACAGATAGACGCCGGTGACCCGGCTGCGGAAGGCGAACCAGCCGAAGACGAAGGCGAGCAGCGCCCGGCACCAGCACCACCATCAGCATGGCGTAGGGGAACCAGTCGAAGCCCCACCAGGTGACCAGGGCAGCTCCTGCTAGTTCAGGAAGACCATGAAGTCGGGGAGGACCGGGTTGCCGTAGACGCCGCGGCGCCGATCTGCCGCATCAGGTACATGCCCATGGCAGTAGCCGCCGAGCGCGAAGAAGGCGCCGTGGCCGAGGCTCAGGATGCCGCAATAGCCCCAGACGAGGTCGAGCGAGAGCGCGAGGATCGCGTAGCACAGATACTTGCCGAGCAGGCTGACGATATAGGTCGGGACGGTGCCAGGTGCGCGAGGTGCAGCACCGGGACGATGATGGCCGGCGACCAGCAGGATCGCCGCGACGATCCAGGCGCGAGACCGGCAGCGCGGGAGATCAGCATGCGGCTCAGGCCTCCACCGCCCGGCCGCTTGAGCGCGAACAGGCCGCGCGGTCGTTTCTGGATGAACACGATCAGCGCCACGAGGACGAGGATCTTGGCCAGCACCGCACCGGCCACGGGCTCCAGGAACTTGTTGACGATGCCCAGCGTCATGGCGCCGGTCAGCGTGCCCCAGAGATTGCCGACGCCGCCGAACACCACGACCATGAAGCTGTCGATGATGTAGCTCTGGCCGAGGTTCGGGCTGACATTGTCGATCTGCGCCAGCGCCACGCCGGCGATGCCGGCGATGCCCGAGCCGAGCCCGAAGGTCAGGGCGTCGACCCAGGGCGTGCGGATGCCCATCGAGCCGCGCCATGCGCCGGTTCTGGGTGACGGCGCGCATCTCCAGGCCGAAGGCGGTGCGCTTGATGGCGACCAGCAGCAGGCCGCGAACACCGCCATGGCGAACAGGAAGATGACGATGCGGTTCCAGGTCAGCGCCAGGCCGGCGGTGATCTCCAGCGTGCCGCTCATCCAGGCAGGCGTGATGACCTCGCGGTTGTTGGGGCCGAACAGCGAGCGCACCAGCTGCTGCAGCATCAGCGAGATGCCCCAGGTGGCGAGCAGCGTCTCCAGCGGCCGGCCGTAGAGAAAGCGGATCACGCCGCGCTCGATGGCCACGCCGACCGCGCCGGCCACGAGGAAGGCCAGCGGGCATGGCCACGACCAGCGAGCTGCTCGAGGCAGCCCGGGCGCCCAGTCGCGGAAGGCCTGCTGGACGACGTAGGTGGTGTAGGCACCCAGCATCACCATCTCGCCATGCGCCATGTTGATGACGCCCATCACGCCGAAGGTGATGGCGAGGCCGATGGCGGCCAGCAGCAGCACCGAGCCGAGGCTGAGGCCCTGGCCGATGTTCTGCGGCGATCGCCACATGCGCAGCCGGCGCTCGATGCGCGGCGATGCCTGTCTCGGCGGCTTCCGCGACGGCCGGCGGCAGGTCGGCCGGCAGCGAGCGGAGGATGCCGGCAGCTTCGGGTCGCCGCGGGCGCGCCAGCACGGCCGACAGCGGCGACCCGGTCCGCCTCGGGCGCATCCGGCTTGGCGACGAGCAGGGCGGCGCGGGCCTGCGTGAAGGCCAGCGCCACGCCGCGGATCCTGCTCCTTGGCCAGCGCCGCCTCGATCGTCGGCAGCGCGCTGGCGTCACGCGAGCGGAAGACCGATTGCGCCGCTTCGAGGCGCTTCGCCGGATCGGGGCTCATCATTGTCAGGCTGCCCATCGCCGCCTCGATGGCGCGGCGCAGGCGGTTGTTGACCCGGACGACCTTCGAGCTCGCTCTCGGCGACTCGGCCGCGACGGCGCCGGTCTCGGCATCGAGCGATCGAGCCGTCGGCCGCCTTGATGAACACCGCCTTGTCGGCGGCGCGGATCGATCAGCCGGTTGTCGCGCCATCGCCTCCAGCAGGGCGCGGCCGTCGGCAGCGCCGCTCGCTGCCAGCGCCGACGATGCCCTTCTCGATCTCGGCAAAGCCCGGGCGGAGAACCGCGCCAGGGCGCTGTCGACGTCCTGCGCGCGCGCCGGGACGGCGACGGAATGGCCAGCAGCAGCAGGAGCCGTCGCGAGCACGAGCATGGTCGGCGGTCTCCGGACAACATGCGTATCGGGGAGGCGGGCGAGACCCGCCTCCCGAGCGTCGTCGCGTCAGCTGGCCGGAGGCGTCAGCTGGAAGCAGCAGGCGATGCGCCTCAGCCCTGACCGCCGCACTTGCCGGTCTTCGACGTTGAAGTTGCCGCACGACATCGGCTTGCGCCAATCGGAGATCAGGTCCTTCGAGCCCTCGAGGTAGTCCGACCACTCGTCGCCGACGACGAGGCCGGGCGTCTCCCACACCGTCTCGAACTGGCCGTCGCCCTGGATCTCGCCGATCAGCACCGGCTTGGTGATGTGGTGGTTCGGCATCATCGTCGAGTAGCCGCCGGTCAGGTTCGGCACCGACACGCCGATCAGCGCGTCGATCACCGCGTCGGGCTCGGTGGTGCCGGCCTTCTCGACCGCCTTGACCCACATGTTGAAGCCGATGACATGCGCTTCCATCGGGTCGTTGGTGACGCGCTTGTCGTTCTTGATGAACGTCTTCCACTTCGCGATGAACTCTGTGTTCATCGGGCGTGTCGACGCTCATGAAGTAGTTCCAGGCGGCCAGATGGCCGACCAGCGGCGTGGTATCGAGACCCGCCAGCTCTTCCTCGCCGACCGAGAAGGCGACGACCGGAATGTCGGTGGCCTTCACGCCCTGGTTGCCCAGCTCCTTGTAGAACGGAACGTTGGCGTCGCCGTTGATGGTCGAGACCACCGCGGTCTTCTTGCCGGCCGAGCCGAACTTCTTGATGTCGGCGACGATCGTCTGCCAGTCGCTGTGGCCGAACGGCGTGTAGTTGATCATGATGTCGCTCGTGCGGCGACACCCTTCGACTTGCAGGTAGGCCTCGAGGATCTTGTTGGTGGTGCGCGGATAGACGTAGTCGGTGCCGGCCAGCACCCAGCGCTCGACGCCTTCCTCGGCCATCAGATAGTCGACCGCGGGGATCGCCTGCTGGTTGGGCGCGGCACCGGTATAGAAGACGTTGCGCGAGCTCTCCTCGCCCTCGTACTGGACCGGATAGAACAGGATGCCGTTCGAGCTCCTCGAACACCGGCAGCACCGACTTGCGGCTGACCGAGGTCCAGCAGCCGAAGATGGCGGCGACCTGGTCCTTGGTCGAGCAGCTCGCGCGCCTTCTCGGCGAACAGCGGCCAGTTGGATGCCGGATCGACGACGACGGCCTCCAGCTTCTTGCCGAGCACGCCGCCCTTCTTGTTCTGCTCCTCGATGAGCATCAGCATGACGTCTTTCAGCGTCGTCTCGGAGATCGCCATCGTGCCCGACAGCGAGTGCAGAATGCCGACCTTGATGGTATCGGCGTTCTGGGCCGTCGCGGCCGTCGAGCCGAGAAGCGCTGCGGCGAAGAGTGCCGCGAGCCCGAATTTGCGCATGGATCCCCCTGGGTGCGTTGGCGATGAAATCTCATCGTGACGCAACCAACTTCCATGCCAACCGGCTTGCCGGTGGACCGAGGGTGCCCGGCGGCCTGAACTGATCAGAAACTATGCAAGAATCCGAGGGATGATTATTCCCTGAGCATCTCCACCGATGCCCCTACAGCCGTTGGGCGTTGAAGGTGTCGCATGCCTCGAGCGTGCCGCTTTGCAGGCCGGCGCGGAACCAGCGCACGCGCTGCTCGGAGCTGCCATGGGTGAAGCTCTCCGGGTTCGACATAGCGCCCGGCACGGCTCTGCATGCGGTCGTCGCCGATCTTGCTGGCGGCGTTCAGCCCTTCCTCGACGTCGCCCTGCTGCAGGATCTGGCGCGCGGCCTGGGCGTGGTTGGCCCAGACGCCGGCAAAGCAGTCGGCCTGCAGCTCCAGCATCACGCTGCCTGGTTGGCGGCTCGCCTCGTCGGCCTGCGCGGCGGTACTGGTCGACCTTCGGCAGGATGCCCAGCAGGTTCTGCACATGGTGCCCGACCTCGTGGGCCACGACATAGGCCTGGGCGAAGTCGCCGGGCGCGCCGAACTGCTGGCTCAGCTCGTCGAAGAAGCTCAGGTCCAGATAGACCTTGCGGTCGCCCGGGCAGTAGAACGGCCCGGTGGCCGCCTGGGCGAAGCCGCAGGCCGACTGCACCGCGCCCGAGAACAGCACCAGCGGCGGCTCCTCGTAGCGCTGCGCCCAGCTGCTGGAAGATCGGCGTCCAGGTGTCCTCGGTGTCGCCCAGGACGACCGAGACGAAGTCCTTGAGCTCCTCCTCCTGCGCCCGGCTCGAGCTGGCGCGTGCTGCGGCATGTTGGTGGGGATCACCTGCCCGCCGCCGCCCTGCAGGATGATGCTGGGGTCGACGCCCAGGAACATGGCGATCAGCGCCATCGACGATGATGCCGATGCCGCCACCGCCGGCCGCCCGGCCGATGCGCATGCCGCCCATTCCTGCCGCCCAGGCCGCCGCCACCGCGACGGTCCTCGACGTTGGCTGCTACGCCGGCCACGCTGCCATTCCATAGGACGATACTCCCTGCCCCGCCGATCCCGCCACGCTGCCGTGGCCCGAAGATAACACGCTTCGACGCAAAACGTGCCGCGGGCGGCTGGCACAGACCCTTGCTGCCGCTGTTTCAGGCGAGCATGAATCGGATGGCGACACGCATGGCCTCAGTCGAGCTGATCGGCGTCACCAAACGCTATGGCGCCACGTCGTCGCCGTCGATCATGTCGACCTGCAACATTCCCGACGGCAGCTATTGCTGCCTGCTCGGCCCCTCGGGCTGCGGCAAGACCTGACGCTTGCGGATGATCGCCGGCCACGAGACGCGTCAGCGACGGCGATCATCCTGCATCGGCGACGAGATCGTCAACGACCTGCCGCCGGCGCAGCCGCGGCACGGCGATGATGTTCCAGTCCTACGCGCTGTTCCCGCATCTCAGCGTCGCTCGACAACGTCGCCTTCAGCCTGCAAGATGAGGGGCGTCGCCAAGGCGAGCGGCGCGCGCCAGGCGCACGCGGCGTGCTCGAGCTCGTCCACATGGAGCGCTTCGCCGAGCGCCTGCCGGCCCAGCTCTCGGGCGGCCAGCAGCAGCGCGTGGCGCTGGCCCGCGCGCTGATCACCGACCCGCAGGTCCTGCTGCTCGACGAGCCGCTCTCGGCGCTCGACCCGTTCCTGCGCGTCAGGATGCGCGAGCGAGCTGAAGCGGCTGCAGCGCGAGCTCGGCATCACCTTCATCCACGTCACCCACGGCCAGGACGAGGCGCATGGCGCTCGCCGACCTGATCGTGGTGATGAACGACGGCCGGATCGAGCAGGCCGGCCACGCCGCGCGAGGTCTTCGACGCGCCGCGCCACCGAGTTCGTCGCCCGCTTCATGGGCGGCCACAACGTCGTGCCGGGCGAGCTGATCGGCCCGCAGGGCACGTGGCGCTGCGCTCCGACCGCGCCGCGGCTGCGCGCCGCCCGGCGACGACGATGTCGGCCTCGAGGCCACCGTGCGGCTGATCGAGTACCAGGGCACCGGCGTCATGCTGCGCCTCGGCGCCACCGGCGATCGACGAGATCCAGGTCGTCGCTCGACGAGCGCACGTTCGACGCGCTCGCCGTCGACGATCGGCCAGACCGTCGCAGGTCAGCTGGCCGAGGCCGACGTCCGCCGGCTCGCCGCCTGAGAGCGCCGGCCGCCATCCGAAGCCTCACGAGCGAAGAAGCAGGAGACGAACATGACCATGACAAGCTACCGCGTCATCGACCGCACCGGCGGCATGAGCCGCCGCGAGCTGCTGAAGAGCACGGCCGCCGTCGCCGCCGGCGCCGCCGCCACGGCTCGTTCCCGGCGCCGTACGTCCACGCGGCCGATCCGGTCACGCTGCGCCAGCTCGGCACCGGCGTGAACCTCAACGAGGTCGCCGAGAAGGTGAAGGAGGACCTCGGCATCACGCTGCAGTATGACCACGCTCGACCTCGGACGACGTGGTCAAGCGCGCGGTGACCCAGCCGAACAGCTTCGACATCGCCGACTTCGAGTACTGGATGCTGCAAGAAGATCTGCCCGTCCGGCAACCTGCAGGGCATGGACACCACGCAGGATCAAGCAACTACGACAAGATCGTCGCCGATCTTCACCAAGGGCAAGCTGCCCGACGGCAGCAAGACCTCGCGCGCAGGCACCGCGCCCATCAAGGTCGAGCTTCCTCGAGGGCGCCGAGAGCACCAAGTTCGCCGCCGAGCCGACCAGTGGATGACGCTGATCCCGACGATCTACAACGCCGACACGCTCGGCATCCGCCCCGACCTGATCAGCCGCCCGATCGAGAGCTGGGCCGAGCTGCTCAACCCCGAGTTCAAGGGCAAGGCCTCGATCCTCGACATCCCCTCGATCGGCATCATGGATGCGGCGATGGTCTCCGAGGCGATCGGGCGACATCAAGTACGGCGACAAGGGCAACATGACCAAGGAGGAGATCGACAAGACGATCGCGCTTCTATCGAGGCCAAGCAGGCCGGCCAGTTCCGCGCGCTTCTGGAAGACCTTCAACGAGAGCGTCAACCTGATGGCCTCGGGCGAGGTCGTCATCCAGTCGATGTGGTCGCCGGCGATCACCGAGGTGCGCCGCAGGGCATCCCCTGCGTCTACCAGCCGCTGAAGGAAGGCTACCGCGCCTGGGGCGCCGGCCTCGGCCTGCCGAAGCACGCTCGACCGGCCGGACGCTCGACGCCGCCTACGAGTTCATCAACTGGTACCTCGTCCGGCTGGGTCGGCGGCTTCCTGATGCGCCAGGGCTACTACTCGGCCGTGCCCGAGACCTCCAAGGAGTTCATGTCCGAGAACGAGTGGGGCTACTGGATCGAGGGCAAGCCCGCGACCGAGCCGATCAGACGCCCGACCGGCGACGGCTGGCCAAGCCCGGCGAGGTCCGCGACGGCGGCTCGTTCGACGAGCGCATGGGCACGGTCGCCTGCTGGAACGCGGTGATGGACGAGAACCAGTACATGGTCCGCAAGTGGAACGAGTTCATCGCCGCCTGAGCGAGCTCGCGATGGCTGCACGAGCCCCGGCTCGCGGTGGCGACAGCCAGCGCTGTCGCAGACCCGGCAGCCGAGCCGCCCCGCGGCCGAGCGCGGCGCCGGGCGCTCGTGCGCCTATCTGCAGGTGGCGCCGCTGGCGCTGGTCTTCCTGCTCTTCTTCATCGCTGCCGATGCGTGATGATCGTCATCGTCAGCTTCTGGACTACGAGCTACGACATCCTCGATCTCCCGGCCTTCACGCTGCAGAACTACCAGTTCGACGTGCTTCAGCTCGACGGTGACCACCTGGGCACCTATCTCAACACCTTCAAGTTCTGCCTGATCGTCTGGGCGATCACCCTCGCGCTCGGCTTCACGGTCGCCTACTTCCTCGCCTTCCACGTCCGCACCCTGACCTGGCAGATGGCGCTGTTCCTGCTCTGCACGATCCCGTTCTGGACCTCGCAACATCATCCGCATGATCTCCTGGATCCCGTTCCTCGGCCGCAACGGCATCGCCAACCGGCGCTGATGGGCGCCGGGATCATCGACCAGCCGCTGGAATGGCTGCTCTTCTCCGACTTCTCGGTGATCCTCGGCCTTCGTCCACCTCTACACGCTCTTCATGGTGGTGCCGATCTTCAACTCCATGGTGCGCATCGACAAGTCGCTGATCGAGGCGGCGCGCGACGGCGGCGCCTCCGGCTGGCAGACGCTCTGCAACGTCATCGTGCCGCTTGTCCAAGCCCGGCATCATGATCGGCTCGATCTTCGTCATCACCATCGTGATGGGCGACTTCGTCACCGTGCGCGTCATGGGCGGGCGGGCAGATCGCCAGCGTCGGCAAGCTCGATCTGGAACGAGCATCGGCCTCCTGCAGTTCCCGCCGGCCGCGGCCAACGCCGTGGTCCTGCTGGCCGTGGTGCTCATGATGATCGTGGCGCTGACGCGCTTCGTCGACATCCGCAAGGAGCTGTGAGCGACGATGCTGCGCGAGATCCCCCGTCGCCTTCTACGTCCTGGCGCCGTTCTTCGCGGCCGTTCGTGCTGTTCCTCTACGGGCCGACGATCACCATCGTCATCCTGTCGCTTCCAGGGGCCGCAGGGCGGCCTGACCTTCCCGATGCGGGGCGTCTCGCTGCACTGGTTCGTTCGACGCTCTTCCAGCAGCAGGCGGTCGGCGACATCTGGGGCGCTTCGGCCGCTCGATCTGCGCTCGGCCTCGTGGTCATGGTGCTGACCGTGGTGGTCTCGTTCCTGGCCGGCCTCGCCTTCCGCCAGCGCTTCGCGGCGCCGGCCTGCTGTTCTACCTCGTCGTCGCCAGCCTGATCATGCCCTCGATCGTGGTCTCGCTCGGCATCGGCGCTGCTGTTCGAGCTGCTCGGGCATCGAGCGGTTCATGGTGGACACGCCGGCCTTCGGCGCGCGCATCTCACCTGGACGCTGCCCTTCGGCCTGCTGATCATGTTCGCGGTCTTCAACCGCTTCGACAACCGCTACGAGGAGGCGGCGCGCGACCTCGGCGCGACCGGCCTGGCAGACGGTCCGCCACGTCGTCCTGCCGATCATCGCGCCGTCGCTGGTCGGCGTGGCGCTGTTCGGCTTCACCCTGTCCTACGACGAGTTCGCCCGCACGCTCGCAGGCGATGGGCGCGTTCAACACCCTGCCGCTCGAGTCTGCAGGCGATGACGACCAACGTCACCACGCCGGTGATCTACGCGCTGGGCACGCTGACCACGGCCTTGTCGCTGCTGGTGATCGGCAGCCACGCTCGGCATCATCCTGGTCCTGCGCAGGCGCCAGGCGCGCCATGGCAGCGACGCCGGCAAGGCCGCCGCCTGAGGCTTCCGATCGGAATTGTTCGGTGTCCCCACGCTTACGGGAGTAGCGTGCCACTTCACACCAAGCAGCGCGCCGGGTGCTATCTCTGCACGCTCAAGGCAAGAGATGCACATTTGTATACCAATGCGTCACGTCCAAATTCCGGTATAATCAATTAGTTGGTGCGTGAGTGCGGGCGTCGGCGACAGTAGGTCTCGCCTGACCTCTGCCTTACGACAGCCTTCGATGTATCATAATCGGCCGGCGTACCATCGAAGCTCCACCGGCAATCTGCGCTTCACGTCGCCACGGCAAGCACCTATGGTGCGGACCTCACGAGACGCTAGTCAGGATGCACCATGAAGGTGCTGGGAGCCCCACGAGCAACCCCGGAACAACTGCTAATAATCGGTGATACCCGCGTCGGTACCGAAATTATTAGAGGTGCCGCAGGGAGCGGCAAGACGACCACTGCCCTTCTGAGGCTGCGCAATTTTTCTGACATGTTCAAATCCCAACATACGCCGAATCGGGATTGCGGCCCCTGTCAAGGCTCTGGTCCTGACATACAACCGCACTCTCTGCGGTTACGTCGAAGCTCTTGCGCGAGAATAGGCAGCTCGAACTGGAGGAGTTGACATAGGCGTTCAGACCTATGCTCAGTGGGCAACAGACTATCAGATAATCCCAGAATCCACTCTGAAAGGCAAGTCCTACTCGCTCGCTTAGCTCGGGAACACGGTCTGCGGCTTCCGGCGAACTATCTGAACTCCGAAGTCGAATACGTGATGGGCCGGTTCGCTCCGGCAAATTATCCCTCTTACCTCGATGCCGAGCGTACGGGAAGAGGGATCGCGCCCACAAATTGAGCGACCCACCCGAAAACAGATACTTGCCGTAATCGGCAGTTATCGAGCTGCCTTATCTAAAATGGGATCCGTAGACTGGGAAGATCTAGCTTTGCTCGTATATGCGCGGCCGAGTGCCAACTACGAGATTGTTGTCGTCGACGAGGCCCAAGATTTCTCAGCCAATCAAATTCGCTCCATTTCGAAGCATCTTGCGCCTGTTTATGCGTTAACACTTGTGTTGGATACTGCTCAGAGGCTGTACCCAAGGGGCTATACCTGGGCAGAAGCAGAGATTGATGCACGTCAAGCGCGCTTTTACCGACTGCAGCAAAATCATCGAAACTCGATTGAGGTTGTTCAGTTTTTTGCTCGCCCTATCCTAGAGGGGCTGTCTGTCGACGACGACGGGACGTTACCCGATTTTGTAAGCCGCGCGAACTGGGCATGGCGCGCTGCCCATAGTACTGAAGGGGCGCTTTGAGAACCAATTGAATGCTGCGATGCAGCACCTGAGGGACGAAGTCAATCTTCAAGGAAAGAAACAGTAGCTTTTCTTCATCCTTGTGGGTGGTTTAGGGCAATCCGACGCGACTAAGCAAAGACGGCTACTCATATGATGATATCACTCGTGAGCGCCTGTGGCCCCAAAATAATAATAATATCGTATTAAGTACAATGCATAGCGCTAAAGGTCTTGAGTTTGACCATGTCTTCATCATCGGATTGAACGCAGAAGTGACCCCCCATGGTGACGAAAAAGATGATGATCGACTGACCACGCTCCGTCGGCTTCTTGCCATGGCTATAGCAAGAGCACGGCGAACGGTAATTCTCGGTTACAAGCCGGAGGAGGCTTCTAGCTTGGTTCAATTTTTTGCAGCAGGTACCTTTGAGGAGCAAGATGTCTGAACGGAATGTGTCTGATTTGGCTGCGGCCCGAGGGATCGAGGAAATACTGCATTTCTCGACGAATAGGGGATTAACGGGCTGCTTGCACACCGGTTTCGTCTTACCTCGCAATAAGCTGAGGACTGAGGAACAGCTTGAGCATATCCTGACACTAAATGCACCGTTTCGGTCTGAAAGAGGCGCCGTGGTTCGATAGATCGCAGAAATGGATCAATTATATCAATCTAAGTATCCCTGAGATCACGCACAATCTGTTTAAGAATTCTCTGCGGTGGCATAGTGGCGTAGATATATATTGGATCATTATGGCCTTTGACTACCATCTACTTGATCATCCCAGCGTATATTTTTCGACCACAAACAATATCTATGAGTTTACATCACGATCGACGGGTCCAGATCAGATTTGAAGGATTGTTCAAGCAGGCCGTTCGAAGGAAAAAGGGATGGACCGCATACCGGGGTCTTCGCCCGACCAATCTACCGACATGTGAACAGGCGGAGGTGCTTTATCCTGATCGGCTTAGTGTGGAGTTTCTGCGGCGAATATATGTTCGGGAGGACGAAGAACAGATTGTGTTTACGCTTTGTTAAGTATGTTCGGATATTCGGCTGTCGAGACAGTGGTAAGTCCAGATAAGTTCAAGGGTCAGCCATAGTGGCTAGGGAGTGGACTTTGATCAGCAGCGATAGGGCGACAGCTGTGATTGGCTCAGCACTCTGGGCAGCGGCCGGCGACGCGGTCGGTTGGATCGCCGAGTTAGGAGATGCGCACACCATACGCCACCGAATAGGAGATACGATTGTTCGAAAGCCAGTCGCTTGGAAGCGGCGAATCGGTGGATGGTTCGGGCCCACATTGACACTACCCGCCGGCACCTATTCGGATGATACACAACTTCGGCTTGCCGTGTCGCGGGCGACGCGTGGAAACGGTGATTTTGATGTTGAAGCATTTTATTGCAGTTTTCATTGTCGCATTTGCTGTGTTGTTTCGGAACCGCAAATCGGTGCTCGACTTGTGGCTGCTGGTCGCTCTTTCTGGTTGGTTGGCGCATGCGTTTCTGAACCTGCCAGCCTGGGGACGTTTCACGGTCAGTTTCTACAGTCAGTTCAGCATGTTGCTCTTCTCCCATTTCGTGGTGATGTTGGCTTTGATTGCCGAGTCCAACCGGCTCTATGCCCGGCTGGCCCTCTCGACCGCCGCGCGAAAGCGGGAACGAGAGGCGCGGTTGATGTCGATGGACGCGGTGACCGCTGCAATCTCCCATGAGGTTGGGCAGCCGCTGACCGCCGTCGCTCTCAATACCTCTGCCGCCGTGAGCTGGCTCACCCGCGCTAAGCCAGATGTCAAAAATGCTCTCACGGCACTGCGGGCGGCGAGTGAAGAGCGGCAGCGCACCGTCGACATTATCAGGAGCATCCGGGCGACATTTGCCAAGGAACCCGGTCAAGCGACCGAGTTCAGCCTCAACGACCTGGTTATCGAAACCGCGTCGCTGCTCGACAGGGAGTTGGCCGCAAGCAAGGTATCCTTGCAGCTTTCGCTGGATGAGGCGCTACCGCCGATCCTGGCCGACCGAGTCCAAATGCAGCGCGTGCTCGTCAACCTCCTTGTGAATGCGATCGAATCTCTGCGTGAGACCACAGACCGTCCCCGCCACGTTGCCATCCGCTCCGCATTGGGAAAGCAAAGACGTGCTTCTCCAGGTCAGCGACACCGGCCCAGGCATAGAACCTGGGCAGAGCGAGCATATTTTCGATGCCTTTTACACGACCAAGGCGACTGGCACCGGTCTGGGCCTGTCACTCTGCCGCAGCATTGTTGAAGATCACGGAGGTGCCCTCTGGGCCTCCCAAGCCGAACCGCATGGCGCGACCTTCCACCTTCGCCTGCCGCGCAGCGGTGCTGTCCCAGTCTCCCTTGAAGGGACAGGCGAGCTTCTCGCAAACCTTGAGACTTCACTAAGACTACTCCGCCAATCGAAGTCCGAAGGTCTCACGGATGCGATCTCCGAGTTGCAGCATGTCCTGGATGAGGTTCGCGGCTCGCTGACGCCAACGAAGCTATAGGCCAGTCTTAGGAATGTCTGCTTTGGGTCGAAAGCCGACATTAGGCTTCGCCTCCTGATGCCCATCGCTGTGCCACCGAAGCCGAGCATATCCGGGATGGCCGGAATGGTGGATTGCGGCGCAGCAGTTTCCAGGCGAAGTGTCCCTCATCAGTCGTTCAGGGGTGCTGCCTGCGATGTCCGAACGCCAGCTTCGCGGTTCCTGCTTATGTGGCTTCGCAACGTACGAAGTGCGAGATGCGTTCGAATACTCGCTCTTGTGTCACTGCTCGCAGTGCAGACGAGCGACCGGGGCCGGATTCAAACCCTTCGCTGGGATTCCGGCTGACATGCTTCTCTTGCAGGAGCCTGATCGTCTGACGACCTATGGCGATGAAACCACGTTTGACGCGCACTGCTCGCGGTGCGGTTCGCTCTTATACTCGCTGGTTCGCGATGGCACCTATGTTCATGTGACGCTCGGAACACTCGTTGACGAACCGTCGATCCGGCCAAGCGCTCATATCTTCACGGCCTCAAAAGCTTCGTGGGACTCATTTGCGATGGTTTGCCGCAGTTCGAGGCGCTTCCTCCCGAATAGCTCGGTCGCTGGCGGTGAGGCTCGATTAATGTCTGCAGTGGAGAGCGAACTCTAGCAGGTGTTAATCAGTGGCCTTTGATCTCCAGCATCACTGAGACCCTGTCGCCAAGCCCGATGCTAGCAGCTTTCTGCACAGCAACCTTAACCGGCAACAGGTAGGCACCGTCTTTTGGAAAGAGCGAGGTTGTGAACGTGATCGTGCCGATCTGCGCTTCGACCGAAATTACGCCCCAGCCGTAGCTCGCAATTCGCGCCGCATAGCGGATTTCTCCGACGTGCTCGTCTGGGATGGGTACGAACACGTATGGAGCCGGCCCACGCCATTCGATGATGTCCGCCTCGAAGCGGATGCGGGCGAGCGGCTCCTCATTATCGCGAGTTATCGATCAATTCGGTCGACAGCAGCCCATCGCCGATCGTTCTGATAACCTTTCGTTACGTCCGCAATGGGTTGAAAGTAGACACTCCACTGATTGAGCTGATCGAGCACTGTGTTGGGCTTGATCTCCACGAGTGCTAATCACTCTAGCCCACTACGGAACGGGACCCGAAATTGTCCGATAAATTCAGTCAGTTCGCGGCGCTTCATGTTCCAGGCAGCCCAGTCGTACTCTACAATATCTGGGACGTCGGCAGCGCGAAGGCCGTCGAGAAGCGCTGGCGCCGAGGCACTGGCCACCGGCAGCCACCCCGTCGCAGACGCTGCGGGTTGGGCCGATGGCCAAGGCGTTCCAATCGATTTCGCGCTCGCCAACGCCGCAGGATCGTGAGCGCAACCTCGCTTCCACTGACCGTCGATTTCGAGGGCGGCTATGCAACCGATCCGCAAACCGTCGCCAGAACGTTCAGAGACTGGCAGACACCGGAGCCGTCGGCTGCAATTTCGAGGACCAAGTGATCGGTGGCGAGGGTCTCCATCCGGTGGCGCAGCAGGCTGAGAAGATCGCGGCGATCCGCGAGCAGGTTGGCGCCAGCTTCTTCATCAACGCCAGGACGGATTTGCTGCTGAAGACCGCAGCATGACGATGCGCTAATCGATCAGGTGATTGAGCGGGGCAGGGCCTTCGCCGACGCGGGCGCCAGCGGCTTCTTCGTCCCGCGCCTGTCAGATGCCAAGCAGATCGAACGCGTCGTTCGCGAAGTCCCGTTGCCGCTCAACGTCATCGCGTTCCCCGGTGCACCGCCGAATCGGAATGGGCGAGTGCTGGCGTGGCGCGGATCAGCCATGGACCATTTCCGCACCGCGCCCTGATGGCGAAGCTCGAGGAAATGGCGCGAGAAGCCATGAATTAAGCTAATGCGTCGAGTGCAGGCTCTTTGGTCTTCTCCGATTGGTGACGACTCCGGTGGCGCTGCACTCAAAAGGACAGAGCGCGACGCGTCGCGGCGCTCCCTTGCGGGGGCGCTTTGGGCCAGCAATTCCGCGAAAGCGACCTCCCGCGGACCCACTGGGAACGTGTCCGGCGTGCTTCGCCTTGTGGTTGCTTTGGGTGGAAAGCGGCCAGCAACGAATGGCTTTTGACTCCCGCCTGGAACTCGAACTTCCTTGCGGCTCCCAATACAACTGCCTGCGCGCTCTCTGTCGGGAACCTGACACGCGACAAATGGTTTTTGGCGCATGACCGACGCGATCCTCATTGTTGAAGACGAAATGCTTGTCGCACTCGAGATGGAAAGCATCCTTGAGGAGCGTGGCTACGAGGTCGTGGGCATTGCGTCCGATCTTGATGGCGCGCTGGCTTACGCGCACCGGAAGGTCGACCTAGCCCTGGTCGATCTGAACCTGCGCGACGGCCTGACCGGCCCTGAGATTGGTCGGCGGCTCGCCAACGAGCATCGCGCCGCCGTTCTGTTCGTAACGGCCAACCCACGCCTGCTGGGGGACGGAATTGCGGGTACCATTGGCGTCCTGACCAAGCCGACGGATGAATCGAGTCTCACTTCGGCGGTCGCCTTCGCGCTGCGCCGCCGTTCCGGTCAGAGGGCGGAGGCACCACCGTCGCTTCGCTGCTTCAATTGATCAGGGCCGACTTAGAGCGGCGGTCGGCAATTCGATATCAACGACGAGGCCCTCCCGCCGCCAGTTCCTCGCTTAAGCTTCCCCCCTAGCTGCTGGACGACACTGATTTCGGTTAGGCGCGTCCCAAATCCATGGAGAGCCGGTTCTTGCAGAATCGGCGGGCCGCCCGATTTCGCCAGTTCAGTCGTATCCGCCCATCCCCAACCTTCGAAAAGATCCGCACTCTTCCTTCTGGAGCCGACAGCGCGCCATATTTGGCCGAGTTGGTCGCCAGTTCATGAAACACCAGGCCGATGGGCGTAGCGCCGCGATCGTCGACCGGCATATCGTGGCCCTCGATCATAGTCGTCCTTCGTCTAAGGCGGGATAAGGCGAAAGCAATTCGCCCAGAAGGGACTTGAGCGTCGACGGTCCCTCGTGCCGCGCACTTTCCTCACTGTGCGGTCGGACATAATCATGCGCCCGGCCCAAGGCAGCGACGCGCGCCTGCATCTGCCCGGCGAACGGCTTCATGTCCGGAAATTGCCGCGCCGAAAGGCCGATGAAGCCGTTCACGACCGCAAAAATGTTCTTGATCCTGTGGCTGAGCTCTCGGCTCAGGATCTCGTTCTGCTGACCGATACGCTTCTGCCCATCGATGTCGGTGCACGTCCCCACCCAGCGGATGATGTGGCCCTCTTCGTCCCGCACCGGCAACGCGCGCCCGAGTGTCCAGCGATATTCGCCACTATGGTGCCGCAGACGGTATTCGATCTCGTACGGCTCGCCCGTCCGCAGACTGTGCCGCCACCTCGCCCAGGCCCGCTCCTGATCGTCCGGATGGAACATGCCGTTCCACCCCTCGCCATCGGTCGAGCCCTGCGGAACGCCGGTGAAGGCGTACCATTGGGCATTGTAATAATCGTGCGCCCCGTCCGGCTGCGTCGACCACACCATCTGTGGCATCGCATCCGCAAGCTGCTGGAAAGATATCTGATCAACCACCCTCGCAAGAGGCTCTTCAATCGCTGAACTCACCCTGATCCTTCCATCGTCCCAGCGCACGGCTCGGCGATGCTCACACGCGAGGCGACAAGCCGCATGCCACCCTAACGTTCATTTGGAGATTGGAACGACTTTGTACGTTTTGGGGTCCCTAAGGCGCCGGCGAGCTACAGCCTCTAAGCTAATGTCCGGAATGGGTCGAAAGCTGCCACCACGCTAATGGCAGGAATGGGTGGAAGGCGGACACTACTAAGCAAGCGACATCTATTGCGATGTCCTCTGGGGCTCGCGACCAAGTGGCGAAATTCCTGCTTACAGCGCGCCGAACGGTCCATCAAGATTATGGCAAGTTGCCTGTCGCGAGGTTTGCTCCATATTCTGCTGCATCCTTCGCCCGGCGGAGCGCCTCGATGCCGCCTTCCCGTGGGGCGCGAGGCTCGTGATTGCGCGTTCGATCAACTGTGCAAGAGCCGCGAAGTCGACTGCGACGTCGTCAAGTATGCGATGGTGATCGCTTGGCTGTGTAGCCATAGGGACAGACAACCTTCCTGTGCGCCGTCGAACCTAGGACCGGAGTTGATCCCTGTTCTGCGTCTGGGATGGCTGTGTAATCCCGTTGAAAGCTTAGCCCATCTCATCGACTAGCTAACTTATGTTTATGGGCCCCCATTGATCGTAGTAAAGTAGGGGTAAATGCCGGTCGAGGTCTCAGCGGGCGGCGCTTCGCAACGCCTCCAATGTCCGCCACTAACTGTTCGAGTTCTTCGATGGTGTAACGGCCTCTGGAGTTCGATCCAGCGACCACAGTTGGGCTTCGATGCTCATCAGAAGCAGTTCCGCCTCCGACATTGACGGTGGACCTGACATCCCCTCAGAAGGCAGCGTCACCATGACTAGCTTGACCTTGAACGCGTCCTGAAGGGGAAGATTGTCCGCCTCTCTTATTGCGCTTTCGGTAGCCGCGGTTGTGTCGCCTCGTTGGACCAAGGGATACCCCATCGCTCAGTGCCGAACGGACTTGGATAAAATGCGTATCAGGGTTGCCTCGGAGCGACGATACGGTCTTTGGCCCACCTTGATCTCTCGCCCCAGCGCGAACCACCGACTTCAAGCTGGCTTGAATGCTTTCGTCTGATGTCCGCAATGGGTCGAAAACAGCTGTTGTAAGTCTGCTGTTCGCATGCCTCGTAGGTTGCGGCCAGGATGGGACCAGCAAAAAACCAGCTGCCTCGACCGCTGAGGAGGATGCGGACTTCGTGCGCATGGCCAGTGCGGGCAGAATGTTGTCAGACCTACAGGAATTCCTGGCGTCCAAGGATCCGGTCCCGAGACGCTTCACATTCGATCGGCTCGATTTCAGACCGGGATCTGCAACGGTGCGGCCGATCGACGAACAGACCGTCTACTCTGTTGCTCATGCCCTCGACACGCATCCTAACGCCCGGGTCCGCATCGTGGGCTACGGCGATGGAACGGGCACTAGGGATGCGAACCCTGCATTAGCCGGACAGCGAGCCGCGGCCATCTTGATGGCGCTCCAAAAGGCTGGAGTGGCAGCGTCGCGCCTCGAGCTGCGCCTGGTCGAGAGGGGCCATGGAGCAAGGGCCACTGACCTCGTGGTTTTGGAGAAGAAGCGGCCAAGGGGCGGCAATGACGAAGAATGAACTCCCGGGTTGGCCTCTACGTCACGGTCGCCCGCCGGTAGCCGGCCGCCCTGGCCTCCGCCTCGGTGCAGAAGACCTCCTCCGCCCGGGTCCCCTCGTAGCGGGGCATGCCGGGCACGTGGTAGATCCACTGGCCCTTCCGGTTCCGGTTGCCCTTGATGCTGCAGCCGCCCGAGGCCCGGCCGGACCAGTCCGGATTCTGGCCCTGCGACGGTCTAGTTTTCCTGTATGTTCCGCCCTCGGCCGTTGTCCGACGACAGCGACCGGCTCAACCCCGCACGGGGGTGAGGGAGCCTTCCGGGAGAGGTGGAAGGCCCCCTGCTTGGAGAGAATGCGGCGACGGCGGGAGAGAGTGCCGTGGACGCAGAGACAAGCTGCATTCTCAGGGGGAATACCGCAAGTGCGAACAGTGCATTCGCAGGTGCAGCAATTGCATCGTAATGGGTGACGGCTGTCAGCCACTGCACCCGTTTCAGTCACTCGTACGTTCTTCTTGTTGCGGTGCACAAAACTGCACTCTGCGCATTGGGCTACGCCCGGCGTCGCAAGTGGATCTAACAGGGCCGTCTTCAGGAGACGGTGTAGAGCCCACCGAGGCCCTTTGAGGTCAACTGGCCGGCATTCCGCCCTAAGTGTCGTTTCGCTCGCGCATTCTAAGAACCACCGACAGCACGACCGTTCTTGGTCTGCGGGAAATGCACTCGCCGACAGGAGGCTAAAATGGTCTTTGATAAGACCGATACGAAACTCAGCAGCTTTATCAACGAGGCCGGTGTCGAGGATCTTTCAACGATTGCGTCGCAACTTTTCACACGCGTGGGCTCGCTCGATCAGCGCGAGCAGGATCAGTTCGTCGAGCAGGTACAGAAGATCCGCAGGCCAAGCGCGTCTTCGAGAAAATGCAGACCTACAGCCGGTAAAACTCACTGGCTACTTCACAAAAGGAGAGCGCCGGCGACCACCGGCGCTCTTTTTCATCTCGAGAGTAGCAGCGACGTCTCACCGAGAGATGACGGCCATGAACGATCAGGCACCATGTGCGGCGATGCTCTGTCTGACCATGGCGTCTAGTTCGTCCTGCTCGGCCAGAGCCTGATCGAGAGCCTTCGGGGCCTCCTCGTTCAGTCGCGCCTCGCGCTCATCCGGCGTCTCGACCCTGCGGGGCTTCCGTTCGTATGGTTCCATGTGCGCTAAACGCATCGGCTCCGGGAAAGGCTTCAGTGACGCTGATTTTCTTAGACGCAGCAGTTGCGCAACCTTCTCCGATTACGTTGAGCCTGCGTAATCGTGGCAACTCAAGGAAGTTCAGACGGTTAGATGCCGGGCGTGCTTCCCTTACCTCCCCCGCTCGGGGTGCGCGCAGACTTTGGCGGCCCGGATCCCCCCTTCCGGGCCGCCCCACTGACCAGCGAAGTGCTCGGCGTGCCCGCGTAGGTTGGAGAACCCTTGAAACCTCGAACCTGGATCGATTCAATGGAAGCCTCATCTGTACATGGTCGCTCGTCTGATCGGCTTGGACGAGCGTGACCTTCTCGCATCACCTGACATACGCTCTCTCGTCCCGAGGCGGGGCCCAGGGAACGCCCGCCGGGGACGTTCGTACGTTCCTCCGGGAGGGGTGGTACGTGCGGGACAAGGACGGGCCGCGAAACACACCAGACGGTATCGGCGAGGGCCTGCGGCGCGCATTCCCGCTGCCCGCGTCCGGTGCCTTTCAGGACCTCGTCGAAGCGCTCGATCGAGTGGGTGCCCAGAAGACTGCGCCGGGGAAGAGAGACAAACCGTAGCAGCTTGCGGGGTCCCGGGTTGCTCTATCGCCTTATGTCGCACTGGCGCCGAGCTCATTGAGCGGTCTGAAACCTTAAGCCGGACGCAGCGTCGGCCAGCGGAGTACTTGCATTGGCCATAGCCGTGTCACTGTTGTTCGGAGCGTTCCTCGGCTGGCTGTACAGCGTGCTCCTCCGCACCGACACCAACGAGCGCATCATCATCGACGTCCTGGTTGGCGCGCTGGGGGCCGTCGCCATGGCGCTCGCGCTGGGCAACAACTCGCTGTTCGATGGCCTGATCGCCGCCTACCTGGGCGCCTTTATGGCATTAGGAATTCTCTTCCTCGTCAGGCGCAACTGGGGTGCACGTCCTCGTTAGATCGGCCTCGCTCCAAGGAGGGCCGCTCCAGCAGAACCAACGGACCTGCATCTGCGTTTATCCCACGGTGTATTCTTCAGGAGCTGAGCTATGCCGAAGTTCTTCTTCAGCCGGGTATGCCCGGAGCACTCGATAACAGACATCGTGGGGGAGGAAGTCGCGGACCGCGCGGAGGCGACGAGGCGCGCGCGGGAGATCGCGATGGAGATCGCCTCCGAGCAGCTGGAGGCCGGCAGGGGGCCGTCCGGCTGGGTCGAGGTGGAGGACGAGGCGCACAGGCCGGTTTTCATGCTGCCGCTGAGGGCCATCGCCTCGTGACGCAAACCGTCTAGTCATCAGACGTATCGAGACTCGCCTCGCTGAACGCCGGGTGTTTCCGGCTCGGCCATCGGTGACCCTGACGTTTGCGCCCGATGACGCGGCCGCGCCAGGAGCCCCGCAGGGCGCCGCGCGGGGGCCCGGGCGGGCGAGGTCCCCGGGGGCCGGCCGGCGCGCCCCTGCCATGGCGCAGACGCGAACCCGCTAAGGGACGCGGGGCGGGGGCGGGCAAAAAAAAGGGGGCGGGGAGAGGTCCCCGGACGCACGTGGCGCCCGGGGAAGTGAAGTTAACGCGAAAGACCGCCGAGCTTGGCTGCGCCCGTCTCAACAGGGGGCTGGGATCGATAAATGTCGGGTCTTCAGCGCTGGGCTCCTGTATGCTGGAGCGACAAGGATGAAGTGATAGGGCCAGCTACAAGATCGCAATTGTCGAACGGGGAAAGGAAGTGCTTTGGCGCAACTATTGGATCAACAGCGGCTCTGAGGGGACCGTCGGTAACGCTCCCTCCGGCTTAGGCCGCACCAAAGTTGTGCAAGCAACCAGTGTTGAAGAAGCGATAGACGCCGTTCAGCGTGAGCATCCGGATTGCACTGTGATGCTCGCCGGCGGAGAGCATCATGTGGGTTGAAGTGGACGAAGGTCAGGTGAGGAGGCCCACACACAGCGGTCTTTGTGGGTGCCCTGCAGCTTAAAGGTGCGCAGCCAGCTTCTCTGCTTCCGCGCGTCCTGCAACTAAGATCTGTTCGACCCGTTAAAGCTGTATCACCAGTCACTCTATTGAGCCTTGGTGCTGCGGCCACACGGACCCGAAGTACGTCCTGCCCGGACTCATTTTCGACAACGATGAACTGTTCGACAGTGTGGATGCCGCGTTTCAAGTCGTCAGCTGCGAGGTCAGCGGCTGCCCGCACGGCAAGCTCTTGCACAGCTTGCAAGTCGGAGAACGTCGAGCCTTCTTCATCGATGATGGGCTCGCCATTCACCTCAACGTGGAAGAAGTAGGTCCGCACCTTGCGCGATGCATATCTGACCCCGAGCGGACGGTCCTTAACCTACCTCAGGGGGAACGTTTCTACGCGCCGGAACAGACCAGCCACTAATGTCCGGGATGGGTCGAAAGCCGACACTAACAGTCAGGAGGCAAATCGGGGGTTAGGCTGGACATCGGCCAGCGCCGAGTGCGACCGAGCGCGGTTGCACCCTCAAGCGGCCCTCTTTGAAAGCTGATCTAGAGCGGATGAGTATTTGGCCTGGGGTGCGAGGTAGTCGTGGACGACTTTGCCCAGCCCCAGCGTTAGATCCGCCGTCAAGTGGATAGTGGATACGACTTCAAGCACCGGCAGATCCGCGACAGGCGCAAGCGCATGGGCGTGTAGCGACAGGGCGCCTGGGCCGCTCCACACGCCCTTTAGGTCGATCTCCTCGAGGTGGTATTCGACGAGCTCGCAAATGCGCGGGCTGCCGTCCACGTGCGGGATGAGCTTGAGCAGGAAATTGGGGGCGGACAGCTCTCCAGGGTCGCGGCGGCATCGGCTTGCCGGTGCTTGTACCCCATGGTCCCGGTGGCGACGCGGACCGGTCCATAGTCGAGGGTTCCGACTAGCGTGTCCGTTTCCACGCGAAGCGTGGGGCCGGCGAGTTTCTTTGGGAATCCCCACAACTCCCGGCCGCGCGGCGATTGGCGGATGGTCGTTGAGAAACATGTACAGGGTGTAATTTCCCGTCCGCGCTCCGAACCGACAGGGATCACCTGCCCCGCCTCCGTATAGTCGCCGAACCCGGTTGAATTCGGCATTCGGATGAATTCGAACTTCACCAGGTCCGAGACGATCTCGAGCGGCTCCGGCACAATCTCGCGAAGCTTCTCGCGATCGGTGCGATAGGTGATGATGAGGAACTCACGATCGTAGAACCGGTATGGACCCGGCGGATAGGCGGGCTGCGTCAGCGGCATCGCGAACGCACGCTCGAGGACTTCGGTGGCTTCATTGTCTTCCTTGCCGCTGCATCCGGCCGTGCGTGCGCCGAGAGATCGAAGGTGAAGACCCCGTCGGCGCCATTGGGCCGTTCGAGCACTTCCGGATGGCGGAGCGTACGAACTGTGTCGTGGTAGCCCGCGGTCCAATGGTCTTCCATGCTTCGCGGGAAAATTCAAAGTCCTTCGATTCGCCTTCGTACTGCTTCGAGCGGTAGATGAGCTGGATGATATTGTAGACCTTGCCGTCCGGCCTCGGGGTTGAGAAGCGCGAATTCCGGAGTCTGCTTCGAGTTCATCCGGCAACTTCGAAAACAGGTCGGCGAGCGCGTTCCGGAGTTCTGCTCTTTCTTGAACTGATCGGAGTTCGCCCGCGTCCGGCTGGAATATTGGATTTCCTTATGCCGGGTCGCCACTTCGCCAAGCGTTCGCGGCACCGAGCCGCGAGCACTCCACACGTCCACTTGGAACGCGAGCGTGTCCTGCCGATCGGCGCATTCGAGAACCCACTGCAGCGGAGTGTTGGAGACCAACCCGCCATCCCAATAATGCTCGCCTTCGATCTCGATGGCGGGAAAGCCGGGTGGCAACGCCCCGCTCGCCATCACATGCTCGGGCCGAATGGTGTGCGTGCGATTGTCGAAATAGACGAAGTTGCCGGTGGCGACGTTGACCGCTCCGACACTGAAACGCATTTCACCCGAGTTGATGCGGTCAAAGTCGACCAGGCGTTCGAGCGTGGCCTTCAAGGCTGATGTATCGTAGAAGCTCGTTGCGCCCGGCCGTCCCGTCCGGTTGCAACAGCGGGTGGAGCCAGTCGCGGCGAAAAGAAAGCTGGCGCCCCGAACAAGGCTGCGCCGTTGCCGACCAGCGGTTCACCCAGGCTCCTTGCAAGATCGCCTCCGAGGTCCGCTGGAGGTGACCAGAAGCCAACGGGATCGGCGGTGATCTCCTCCCAGAAGCCCCGAAGCTTCACGACCCGCGTTTCGGGCGGATTGCCCGCGATCAAGGCGGCATTGATCGCGCCGATGGATATGCCGGCGACCCAGTCGGGCTGCAGGTCGGCCTCGGCGAGCGCCTCGTAGACGCCGCCCTGGTATGCCCCGAGCGCGCCGCCGCCCTGAAGGAGCAAGGCGATGCAGTCGAAACGGCGGGCGGAGCCGGCAGGATTCGTTGCGCGCGCGCGCGGCTTAAAATGCATGTTCATTTGGTTGTTCCTTGCTTCTGAGGGTGAAGCTGCCGCTTCACTGCATCGACCAGCCGTGGCTCACGATCACCGACTGTCCGGTGAGGGCGTTGGACGGGAAGCCGGCGAAGAAGACGGCGCAGCGAGCGACGTCGTCGACGGTCGTGAATTCACCATCCACAGTTTCCTTCAGCATGACGTTCCTGATCACCTCTTCTTCGCTGATCCCGAGGTCCTTCGCCTGTTCTGGGATCTGCTTGTCGACGAGCGGCGTTCGGACGAAGCCCGGGCAGATGACATTCGCGCGGACGCCATGTTCGGCGCCTTCCTTGGCGACGGTCTTGGCAAGTCCGACCAGCCCGTGCTTTGCAGCGACGTAGGGTGCCTTGAGTTTCGAGGCCTCCTTCGAGTGGACTGAGCCGACGTAGAGGATCGCGCCGCCGCGGCCTTGCGCGTACATATGCCGCAGCGACGCGCGCGTGGTCAGGAATGCACCGTCCAGATGAATGGCGAGCATCCTCTTCCAGTCGGTGAACCGGAACTGGTCGATCGGAGCGACGATCTGGATGCCGGCGTTGGAGACGAGGATGTCGATTCCGCCGAAGCGGCGCGCGACCTCGTCCACGCCTGCCTCAACCTGATCCTCGTCAGTTACGTCCATGGCAAGCGCGAGCGTCTTCTTGCCGCTCGGGATCGAGCTCCGCCGCAGCGGCTCGCGCCGCGTCAAGATTGATGTCGGCCATGGCGACCTTCGCGCCCTCCTTTGAGAAATGGCGGGCAATCTCCTTCCCGATGCCGCTGCCGGCGCCAGTCACGATCGCAGTCTTGTCGATTAGTTGCATTCTTCACTCCAGGATTGGGCGACGTTTCAGACCGCGATCAAAAACTGACGAACACTGACCCGAAGGCCAGTGCGCCAATCGCCATGATTGCGCAGGACACCAGGCAGCTGAGCTGATGCAGAGGCATGCGCGGACGCAGGCAGACGGCCGCGAAAGGACCGGTGCCGAGATACTTGACCGCGCGCACATATTGCCAGGTGAACAGGGCGAGCGATCCGACGCCGGCAGCGATCATGAGGAGTCCCGACATTGCGAGGAAGATGCGGCCCCAAAACAAGAAATTGGGGCGGCGCGATCGTTCCGATGTGCTGGAACACCTGTGCGAGGGTAAAGCCGAAGACGATCAGCGTAACGGCCGTACGCTCTGCTGCCATCAGCGTACGCTGAAGCCCGAAAATCGCGTTCATCCAGGCCAGATGATTGCTCGCGTTTGGCTCGACTTCGAACGGTAGCGAAGTCGGGGCCATTGAGGGCAACGCAACGAACATCATGCGCCGCCAACTTCGATCTTTCGACACCGATCGATCGGAACGATGTGATCCGTCCCGCGCTGAACGTCGCGGATCCAGACCCTGCCGTCCGCCACCGCAATAACTTCGTAGTGTGGGTACAAGTTCGCGCTCGTTCGAATGAGGTCGCCGACCGTGACAGCTGATGCGGGTCCAACGTCCGCAAGGGAGGGCCAGGCAGTCCCGCTCACAGGGCGACCTCGCCCGGTTTCGGAGCAGTGGAGTAGACCTTCAGGAAGGCATCGGCCGCCGCCGTCGCCGCAGTCACAATATCATTGGGTTCGGCGGCAGCGTTTGCTGAGAGCAGGTGCCTTTCGAGCAAGTCCCACTCGTTCAGGCCCTTCCAGTGCATCGCCGTGGTCCAAGGATCAGCGAACTTGAGGCGACCCTCTTTCATCATCGTCGCGAAGCGGTCGGCAAGACGCTGCCACGCCGGCCGGAGCACGGTCTCGTAGAACTCTTGCGCGATTGGCTGGTTGGCTACGGTCCGGATGCTCGCCGCTCGTGCATGGTGCCGCGACAGGTAGGAGATTCCAAGGCGGATGAGGCCGCTCCGGAGGTCTTTTTCGGACAGGAACTCGTGTAGCAACCGATCAGCTTCCTCGTTCACATCCTGATCGAGGACAGCGCGAAGTAGTTCCTCTTTTGAAGCAAAGTAGCCGTACAGCGTCGCCTTCGAACCGCCGACCTTTGCCGCAATCGCCGACATGGACGTGCGCTCGTAGCCTAGCTCCTCGAAGAGCTCGCCGGCGATCCGCATAATCTCCTGCCTCTTTTCTTCAGTACGCACGCGCATGTCGTTTTTGTCTCCGCTGGCTGAAAGTGTTTAGTGGTGGGCGCTGATCTGGAGGCAGGTCGCGGCTGACAGGTACTGGTCGAGCAGCTGCCGGCCCGCGGGGGTGAGGACCGCACGAAGCTCCTGATCGGACCCGTGCTTTGCGCCGGTGATGAGCTTGCGCTCTTCGAGGATCCCGAGCCATTCGTTGAGGGCCGACTGCGCCACACTCACCAGACATGCGAGTTTCTCGAGGCTGAGCTTGCAATCCTCGTCCCCGTGAAGGGCCAGGAGAATGTCCCAGGCCGTCGACTCGATGGTTGCGGGGGGCAGGACAGCAATCGCGGTCCGGCTCATCAGGGGCATGTTAGGTTGCCGATCATAGTTCACTGCAGAACTCCTTTCGCTTTTGCGTCGAGGAATTGGTTCACTGCCGCGGTTTCATCGGCGAGCGGTCCGTCTGGGAGCGATGCGATGCCAAGCCCGACCATTCCGGCGATCAACAGGGTGAACACCGCGATCGTGCGCCTTGCCCGCCAACCGCAAAGCACTGGCATCAGCACGGCCATCACTAGCATCAGGAGCGATGGGCCGATCAGCCTCAGCGCCAGGATCGAGTCGTCCTCGATGTTGTGCAGCGACCAGCTGACGGTGGCGGCGATGACGAGCATGTATGTCCAGGCACCAGCGGAGTGCCGGCGCGACAGCAGAGCTCCGGACAGGATCAGTCCCAGACCCGCGAATATGTGAAAGGCGGATCCGTTGAAGGACAGATAGCCACCGATCACAAGCACGACGCCGACCAGTGAAAACAAGGCGCCGGCGCTGGCGAGGACCGTCTTAACGGCCCGATCGTAATGACGATCGGGCGCGTTCCGCCGGTGGTGCACAGCCTTTGCGACGCCCCTCATGCGCTATTCCTTTCAAATTGGGTGCTCTGCCCGCGCCAAAGGGGGGCAAAAGCGCGGGCAGAGCGGTAGATGGAACCGTGAGGTGGGGGGGGGGAGGGGATCAGCCCGCGGTTCCAAGTATGTACCGTACGGTCTAGTCCATTACTGCATCGCCGTCAAGAACAAAATGGACCGTAACGTACGGTACTGTTTTCTTATGAAAATATGCTTGGACGGATGAGGGGGAGCCGATTCAAATGAGCTGCGATTTGCGCGTGATCGACTCGGTAACGACAACGTCCAGTCGGCTAGGCAGCCACGATGGTAAAGATGTGACCGCCAATCTGACGCGCGCGAGCGAGGCGTGGGTCCCACTCGGGCGGGCGCGACAGAGCGGCACTTGGATTAAGTCGCGGCAGCAACGGCCGTCTCGCCGCCCAGTTATAGATGATTTACGCGCGCCCTCGCGCGCGTGAGAAGTGAGCGCTGCTAGCCTCGAGCCCTTTTCGGCTTTGGCTCCTCGTTGCCGTAGATCCTGAGAAAGGCATCGACCCCGTGTTTTACGGCTGCTTCCACTTCCTTAGGGTCTACGCGCTTGGCCGCGTTTAGAAGCTGCCTTTCGAGGAGGTCCTGCAGCACCAGGCCCTTGAAGTGCATCGCCGCCAGCCAGGGGTCGGCGCGCCGGAGCTTGCCTTCCGCCATGAGCGCCTTGAACGCGTCGGCAACCCGCTTCCACGCCGACGCAAAGGATGTTCTGATAGAAGTCCTCGCCGATGTCGATCTCGGCCGGCTGGGTTGCGACGATTCGCATGTTCGAGATCGCCTGGCGGAGCGAGTTGGCGCGTCAGATAGATTTCGCCGAGTCGCATCAGCGCCTTGCGCAGACTCTTTCTCACGCGAGAAACTCTTCCATCGCCTGGTCGGCGACCTCGCCAACGTCGAAGTCGAGCACCGCGCGCAGCAGATCCTCCTTCGATGGGAAGTAGTTATAAAGCGTCTGCTTCGAGCCGCGCATGCGCTCGGCGATCGTCAGCATCGACGTGCGCTCGTAGCCCAACTCCTGGAACGCCTCGGCCGCGACTCGGATAATCTCGCGCCGCTTCTCATCTGATCTCGTCCGCACCATCGCCGCTAACTCCTCTCAAATCTAAACGGTACCATACGGTCTATTTTTGCATTGACAAGGCCGATCTCATTGGACTAGACCGTACGGTACTGTTTAACCGATACAGGATTTGAGCAGATGATAGCCACATCGAACTGCGCGGCCCGCGCCGCGCGGTGCTGCTGGCGACTCATGCTGCTGACGAGCGCCTGTGCCTCCATTCCCGATCTCGGGCCGAAGCCGAGCCGCGCGTCGGCGACTCGACTTCGCGTCGTCAAAGTCGCTTGCCGGCGCCGCGCGTCCGAATGGCCGGCCGACGGCTGGTGGCGGCGCTATGGCGACCCGCAGCTCGCCGCAGCTGATGGAGGAGGCGCTTGCGGGCTCGCCCGACCTCGAGGCCGCGGCGGCGCGGCTGCGCGCCGCGGAAGGCTTCGCCCAGCGCGCCGACGCCGCGCTCAAGCCGCAGTCGATGCCTTCGCGGTCGCCGACATGTCGAAGCTCAGCCAGAACAGGAACACGCCCGCAGCGGCCGTTCCCAACGGCTGGAACGATAGCGGCAGCGTCGGCCTCGCCTTCTCGCTCGATCTCGACCTGTGGGGCAAGAACCGTGCCGCCTCCCGCGCCGCCAACGCTCGACGCCGATGCGGCGCGTCACGAATTCGACGAAGCGCGGCTGGCTCTGACCACCGGCATCGCCTCGACCTATGCCGATCTGGCGTCGCTCTATGCGCGCGCGACAGCCTTGAGATCGGCGCTCAAAATCCGCACCGAGACGGCGAAGCTCGTCACGCAGCGGGTCAAGATCGGACTCGATACGCTGGCCGAGCAGAAGCAGGCCGAAGCGCGCATGTCGCAGGCTCGCGCCGACATCGAGGAGACCGACGAAGCGATCGCGCTGACCAAGAACGCGCTGGCCGCGCTCGTCGGCGCCGGGCCGGACCGTGCGCTGACCATCGGCCGGCCAGCGATCGCCGCTCTGAAGGCGCAGGGCATTCCCGGCCGACGCGTCGATCAACCTGGTCGGACGCCGGCCGGACATCGCCGCGCTGCGCTACGCGCGTCGAAGCCGCCGCCCAGCGCATCAAGGAATCGCGCGCGCGTCCTTCTATCCCAATGTCAATTTGACGCGCTCTGATCGGGTTGCAGTCCTTCGGGCTCGGCAACCTGCTCTCGGGCGGCTCCAGCTTTGGAAGCGTCTCCCCCGCGGTAAGCCTCCCCATCTTCCACGGCGGCGCGCTCCAAGGCCAGTACCGCGGTCGCCGCGGTCAATATGACGAGGCCGTCGCCTTGTATGACGCGCCAAGTCATTCAGGCGCTGCGCGAAACCGCCGACGCCGTGACGAGCCAGAAGAATGCTCGCCCGGCGGCTCGCGGAATCGCGCAGCGCGCTGGCCGCCTTCGAACAGGCGCACGGCCTCGCCCGGCAGCGCTACGAGCACGGGCTCGCCACCTATCTCGATGTGCTGACCGCGGAGGAGGGCGTCGTCTCGGCGCGCCTCCCGGTCAGCGCAGCTCGAAACCCGCGCCTTCACCCTCGACGTACAGCTGGTCCGCGCCCTCGGCGGCGGGTTCACGGCTGCCTGACCCCATTCAATCGGAGACTAATCATGGCTGACAGAGATCCCAAGGAACTGCACGACAGCGCAGTCGTTCGAAACCGTCGAGACCGACGAGCAGCAGCAGGAGGCCACCAAGGCCAAGCGCAAGAAGCTGTTCACCGGCCTTGCGGCCGGCGTCGCGCTGATCGGCGGCGGCTACTACTGCCTATAACATGCTGGTCGCGTCCAAGCATGCGGTGACCGACAATGCCTATGTCGGCGCCGACGTGGCGCAGGTGACTCCGCTGGTCGGCGGGCCGGTGCGCGAAGTCCTCGTCCAGGACACGCAGCAGGTCCGCCGCGGCGACGTGCTCGTCCGGCTCGACGACACGGACGCGAAGATCGCGGTCGCCCAGGCCGAAGCCAATCTCGCCTCGGCGATCCGCAAGGTCCAGGGCCTCCACGCCACGGACAGCGGGCTCGGCGCGCAGATTGCCGCCCGCGCGGCCGACGAGGCCCGCGCCCAGGCGCAGATCGCGTCTGCGCAGGCGGACGTCGAAAAAGCTCGCATCGACCTGCAGCGGCGCGAGGAGCTCGCCTCCTCGGGAGCGGTTTCGGGTGACGAGCTGACCACTGCGCGCAACGCGTACAACACTGCCGCGGCCAGCCTCCGCTCCGCCCAGGCCGCTCGGGCCCAGGCGGCTGCGACCCGCAACGCCGCGGTCGGCGATCGCAACGCCAATCTCGCGCTGATCGCCAACTCGACGGTCGACAACAACCCCGAAGTGCTCGCCGCGCGCGCCGCGCTCGCCCAGGCCCGCGTCGATCTCGAGCGCACCGTCCTTCGCGCGCCGATCGACGGCGTCGTCTCGCGGCGCCAGGTCCAGGTCGGCCAGCGCGTCCAGCCGGGCGCCATGCTGATGGTCGTGGTGCCGGTCCAGGCCGCCTACGTCGACGCCAACTTCAAGGAAGTCGAGCTCAAGAAAGTGAAGCCCGGCCAGCCGGTCGAGCTGACCTCCGACCTCTACGGCGAGGATGTCGTCTTCCACGGCAAGGTCGCCGGCTTCTCCGGCGGCACCGGCGCAGCGTTCGCGCTGGTTCCGGCGCAGAATGCGACCGGCAACTGGATCAAGGTGGTGCAGCGCCTGCCGGTGCGGATCACGCTCGATCCCAAGGAGCTCAAGAAGCACCCGCTTCGCGTCGGCCTGTCGATGGAAGTCGACGTGGACGTCTCCAACTGATCGCCAAAGGGGTAAAGTGTCATGATCGCCAAGGCCGCAGCGCGGCTTGAAGGCGCACTTCCCGGTCCGCTGACCGGTGTGCGCCTTTACGTCGCCGCCATCCTGATTGGGTTGGGCAATTTCCTCGTCGTGCTCGACACGACGATCGCCAACGTGTCGATCCCGACTATTGCCGGCAACCTCGGCGTGTCGTCGACGCAGGGGACGTGGGTCATCACCTCCTACGCGGTGGCCGAGGCGATCACCGTGCCGCTCACCGGCTGGCTCGCCAGGAAGTACGGCGCCCAGCGGACCTTCATCATCTGCTACCTGGCGTTCGCGGCCATATCGCTGCTGTGCGGCTTGTCGAGCTCGCTCGGCATGCTGGTTGGCGCGCGCGTGCTGCTCGGCCTGTTCGGCGGCCCGATCATGCCGCTGTCGCAGATGCTGCTGCTGCGCATCTTCCCCAAGGAGAAGGCCACTCTCGCGACCGTGATCTGGGCGATGACCACGCTGATCGGACCGGTCGCCGGGCCGATCCTCGGCGGCATCATCTGCGACAATTACGGCTGGGAATGGATCTTCTACATCAAGGTGCCGATCGCCGGCGCCGGCGGGCTTGCCCTGTGGTGGCTGATGCGCGGCCAGGCGGACCCGAAGGCGCAGGCGTTCATCGACAAGGTCGGGCTCATCCTGCTCATCATCTGGGTCGCCGCGCTGCAGATCATGCTCGACGAGGGCCGCAACCACGACTGGTTCAACGACCCGCATATCCGGATGTACGGCATCGTCGCTGCGATCGGCTTCGTCGCCTTCGTGATCTGGGAGCTGACCGAGAAGAATCCGATCGTCGATCTCAGGATCTTCCGTCACCGCGGCTTTGTCGGCGCCGCAACCACCTACTCGGTGGCGTTCGGCGCCTTCTTCGCCAGCATCGTCATCCTGCCGCTCTGGCTGCAGTCCAACATGGGCTACACCGCGACCTGGGCGGGCTACGCGACGGGCATCATGGGCATCCTCGCGGTGCTGTGCTCGCCCCTGGTCGGCAAGGCGGTCGAGAAGTTCGATCCGCGCATGATCGTCTTCCTCGGCATCATCGGCCTCGCCGCGATCATGCTGTGGCGGATGTGGACGTTCAACAGCGACGTCACCTTCCTGCAGATGGCATGGCCGACGCTCATCACCGGCGTGTTCATGGTGATGTTCTTCGTGCCCGTGACCGGACTTGCCATGGCGAGCGTCGAGCCTGAGGAGCAGGCGAACGCGGCCGGCATCTCGAACTTCATGCGGACGCTGGCCGGCGCCTTCGCCACCTCGCTGATCCAGAGCCGCTGGTCGGACGCGACGCGCGCCAACAACACGGAGATCGCCAATGCGATGCCCCATGGGCAGCAGGCGGTCGACGCGATGACGGCGCAAGGCGTGCCGGCTGAATCGGCGCGGACGATGCTCTCCCAGCTAGTCGAAGGCCAAAGCGTGATGCTGGCGACGCTGAACATGTTCGGGGTGATCGCAGTCTGCCTCGGCGTTGCGGCGATGATCATCTGGCTGGTGCCCAAGCCCAAGGGCCCGATCGACACCAGCGGCGCGCACTAAGCCCACTGGCTCCCTCGTACTCCCCACTCTGAAGGACTGAGAATGTTGAAATTGACTTGCCTTGCCGCGGCTGCGGCTCTCGTTTGCCTGACCGGCGTCGCACCGGCCTATGCGAAAGTCGAGATCGTCAAGACAGCGTCGTTCGCGCTGTCGAAGGGTTCCACGTTCGCCTGGGCGTCTACGCCCGCCGTCGGGTACGGAATCCCTGATCCGGCGGTCGCCAATGAGATCACAGTCGATCGTCTGCGCGTCACGACCGAGACGACTTTGGCGGCCAAGGGCTACCGCCAGGTCGGCACTCCGGACGAGGCCGATTTCCTGGTTTCCTACACAGTCGTGATGCTGCCGACGAGCGACGCTGAGATCAGCGCGAGCGGCTGCAATTCGCCTGTCTGCAACCTGCCGGCCAACGCGAGCTTGGACACCAGCATCTACACCGAGGGCATGCTGGTTCTCGATCTCACCGAGCGCCGGACTGGACGCCTCGTGTGGCGCGCGACCTCGAAGAAGCGCGTCACTGGCAAAGATGTCTCGGACCAGAGGCTGACTGCGCTCCTTCGCGAAATGACGAAGTCGCTGCCGCAGTGAACAACCAAATCACCAACCCCTAGTGAAGGGAATCTCCACCCCCGAAAGAACTGATCTTCAAACCAGACAAATGTTCGATTTCTTCTTGGCTCCGACCGGGGCCAACACCTACCTAATCAGGAGAATTACATTGCGCGTTATCAATTCTGTCGCCGTGGCAACCGCTCTTTCCGCCGCAATCGTTGCCCCAGTTTCGGCAGGCGAGTTCAACGGGCCCTTCGTCGGTGCTCAGGTCGGCTGGCAGTCGGAGAAGATGAGGTACACCGAATCCTCGTCCGGCGTGGTTCCGATCGACGACACGGTCAATTCCGTCACGGGCGGGATCTATGCAGGGTACGACAGGCAGGTTGCCGAAAAAGTGGTGATCGGAGCCGAAGCCGGTATCGACTTTGCCTCCGATGATGAAGCCCAGACCTCGGCTGCCGGCACGACCTTGTCGGTCGACCCGAAATATTCGTTCGATCTCACTGCCCGTGCTGGCTTCCTGATGACTCCCGATACGCTCGTCTACGCCCGCGGCGGTTACACCAACGCCCGAGTCCGCACGACCGTAGACAGCCCGATCGGCAGTCAGAGCGACAGCGACAATCAGGACGGGTGGCTGCTTGGCGGCGGCGTTGAGCGGCAGATCAAGGACAACGTCTCTGCACGTCTTGAATACCGCCACTCCCAGTTCAGCCAGGACGGAGACGGCAAGGATAATCGCAATCGCGTACTCGCCGGCCTCGCTTACCGCTTCTGAACCACTCGCCGGGCGGGGGTGCGCCCCCCGCCCGCAAAACCCAGCCGCCATGCGGAGCGGCCGAACTCTTAAGGAGCTTAGCCATGAAAAATCTCTTGCTGCTCGCGGGCGGCACTGCCGGCCTGCTTGTCCCGGCCGCGTCAATCGCCTTTCCTTTTGGGCCTCCGCCCGCGCCGCCGCCGCTCCCCGGTGGCTTTGGTGCTGGTTTACCCAGCGGGCCGCCGTCAGGATTCCCAAGCGGTCCGCCGTCTGGTTTCCCAAGCATCCCGCCCTCCGGCTTTCCCAGCAGCCCTCCCTCCGGCTTTCCGAGCGGTGCCCCATCTGGCGGTTCGCAGGATGCCGGCCGCGGCAAGATGCCTGACCTGGCGCGCGGCGGCGGTGCGCCGCAGATGCAGGGCGGCGGCGCTCCGGCCGCAAGACTGCCCCGAGCTAATCCCAATGGGATGCGCGAAGACAGGCTGGCGGGACTACGGGGCGGTTCGAATGGCGTTGTGCCGCGCCAGGGCCAGGATGCAGGCGGCGCGACCAGACTGGCCAATGAGCGCAGCGTGCGAGACGGGATTGGCGGCCATCGCAATGGCCGCAATAGCGAAATGCAGGGATATGTCTCGAACAACCGCTCGGGTGGTTCAATCGAGTCTTACGCTCGTGGCAGCGGCGCGACCGACGAGATCCGGGGGTACCGTGATGGAAGCCGCGGCGGTGTGGCTGGCTATGCCGGTGGCGACTATGGCGACGGCGGGGTCGCCGGCTATCGCAACGGCAAGAACGGCGTCGGGGTCGCGGGCATCACCGACGGCAACGGAAGCGGGGTTGTTGCTGGCGGCTACAAGGACGGGCGCAATGCCGGTGGCGCAGTTGCGTACAGAGATCCCGACGGAAACATCCATGTCGCAACGGGCAGGACGTCGGGCAGAAGTGGTAGCGGCGGGAGTAGCACTAGCTACTACGGTCGTGGCTACGACACCAGCAGCTACGACAGCTACGACCGCTCCTACTACGGCCGCTATTCCGACCGCGATTATTACTATGATCAAACCAACAACTATTCTTACTATTGCGGCTCAAACGGTCGTCGATGCGGGGCCACCGCGGTCGTCGCGGGCGCAATGACCGGAGCTGTTGCAGGCGCCGTCACGGGCAGCGCCACAGCCGGGACCACCAGCACTACTACGAGCAATCAGGCGGGTGCTGGCACCTCGACCGGTACCACCACGACAACCACCAACAATGGCGCAGCGAATGGTGCAGCAGCCGGTGCCGTGGGCGGTGCAGTTGGAGGGGCGGTCGGCGCAGCCGTGGCCGAGGGCCGCTGATATGCGACGTGTCCCTGAAGTGCGTCGCGGCACGATCGCTGATCAGAATGGAAGTGAGTGGTAATGGCAATGGCAATGGATTCAGGAACTATCTCTGCAGTCTCGGCGCTAGCCGGCTCCGCCATCGGCGCCTTGGCGTTGGTTGTGACCAGCTGGTTTACGCAGCACTCCCAAGGACGGGCGCAGCGGTTGAGTCAGGAAGCGTCCCGTCGCGAGCGCCTGTTCAGCGATTTCGTCGATCAGGCCTCGAAAACCTACGCTGACGGAATGATCCAGGAATCGCTGAATGATCCGGCGAAACTTGCCCCCATGTATGCGGCGATCAACAAGCTTCGCCTCTTCGCGACGCGAGAGACGATTAGTGCTGCCGAATCCGTAATGGGAGGCATCTTGCATACCTATGACGAGCCAGTGCTCGCTATGAAGACGACGGAAACAAATGTTGCTGCTCACGACATTCTGCGAGAATTCGCAGAATCCTGCCGGGCGGAGCTCGAGGAATTGCGGTAACGAGGGCGCGTAACCGTCTCCATCAGTGGACTGCGGTTGATGGCGAGAATCTATCCTCAAGCTTCGCCCAGGCGCCAATCAGGAGCGGCGCCGACATTACACCTCCTGTTCGAGCGAGATCAGCGCGTATTCGATCCTCCAGAGTGCTGATGTGCACTTCCTTTTCTGTAATTGCGCCAATCGCCACAGCATGCGGTAACAGAGTGCGCGCGACATCGGCGACCAGCTCTGGGCAAATGCTTTCAGCCCCTCCAATGAAGCCATCCACGCGCATCTGTGGCGCAAGCAGGCCAGCCGCCTTGAAAGTGGCGTAAAGCTTTGGCCCCATTTCCAGCTCTAGTCCCGCCCGAGCGAAGAAATCGAGCAGCCAGGCGCGGAGGTCGTCCACCACAGCCGCCGGAGGGACGGTCTTCCCCGGCAACATGTCAAATTCCTGGAAGACGACAAGGCCACGGGGGCGGACGCAGCGGACCATGGCGCGCAAGTCCCGAACGGGATCACTGCGATACATGAGCACCGTGCGGCCAACCAGAGCGTCGAAATCCCGGCCGAAGGGCAAATTGTCGATGTCTGCTTCAACGAACTCGACGTTGCTCAGCCCGCGGAACGCCGCGCGCTCGTTCGCAAAGGTTACCGCCGCCGGCGTAGGGTCGAAGCCCGCAACGCTTCCTTCCGGGCCGACCATTTCTCTCGCCAGGAAAGCTACGTCGCCCACGCCGCTGAACACGTCGAGAACACGCATCCCCGCCTCGAGGCCAGCTTGAGAGAACAACAATCGGGTCAGGGGCTCGAAAGCTCGCGCCAAGAGGGCGGGTTGGTCCAGTTCCTCGCGCGAGCGGGCGATGACGCTTTCAACAGAGCCGTTGGTCATTTCGGACCTCTTGCGTCGCGACGACGCGGGTTGCCCTCCCGACCCTTTTGGACATGTCGCTATGCTCGCAAGCTCGGTCCTCTACAATACATGGGTTGCTACTGAAGGCTGTTTATTAGCCCATCGGCGACATTGCCCCGCCGATTTCCATCAATGCGAAACTGCGTCGTCAGGCAACCCTAATCGTACCATATGGTCCATTTTGATTGACAACTTCACATTAGTGGACTAGACCGTACGGTACTTCTCATCGATACGAGGCGTTTGATCATCATGGCACCTAAATTGAACATTATCATCGGCTCCACGCGTCCCGGCCGCGTTGGCCCCGTCGTCGCGCAATGGGTTAACGAAGCGGCCCGTGAACACGGGAAATTCGACGTAGAATTGGTCGACCTCGCTGACTTCGCTCTGCCTTTGCTGGACGAGGCCGCCCACCCCAAGGCCCAACAATATGCCAACGGGCCCACCAAACGGTGGAGCTCCAGCGTGGCAGCGGCGGATGCTTTTCTATTTATTACGCCGGAATACGACTACTTCCCGCCTGCCGCCCTCGTGAACGCGGTGCAGGTGCTGATGCTGGAATGGTTCTACAAGCCCGCCGGTATGGTCAGCTACGGTGGCATCTCGGGCGGGCTTCGCTCAGCTCAGGTCTTCCGCCAGCTCTTGAGCAACGTAAACATGCATGCGCTTCCGCAGGTGGTGCCAGTTCCGAACTTCCCCCAGTTTATCGATCACCATGGCGTGCTGCATCCCAATGAGCCAATGAAAGACGGGCTCAACGGATTGCTCCACGAGCTTCACAAATGGGCTGGAGCGCTTAAGACCCTGCGAACTGACAAAACCGAGATGGACGAACGGCTGGTCCGGGCGGCGTAAAGGTTTGGTCACACCAAATCGCCGGCACACCCTTAGATCCCGACGCCGTTGAATCCGCGCAAGCGGGAGCGATCTGGCACGTGTGCAGCCCGTCCTGAACCATCCCCGTGCCAGCAAGCGGACCTTCGCCCTCGGCTAATGCCCGCAATGGGTCGAAGGCAGACAATGAGCAGGAGAGATTTGGGCAGAGACTAACTCGCCCTCGAACTGCTCTCGCGTTACAGATTCGAGTGACGCTTACGGTGGTGCGGCGCCCTCGGGACGCCAAAGAAGCTCAATATGCTACCGGTGCGTGAGACGCGGTGAGCGAATGGAGAGCGCTGTCGAACGGCCCACCAGGTGCAGCCGACAGCGATCACGACACATGCGATGAGAACGACGGCCAATGACATGGGCAGAACCTCGCTTGGCGGTTCCACCGTACACGCACCCCATGTCGGTTCGATGACCACTCACCCGGTGTCCGCAATGGATCGAGAGCGGACATAAGCAGCGGACGATCGGTTCCGAGTTCGCTCTAACGCTGTCGCAAGTCTGTCGCACGGCTGCAATCCGCCCGCCTCGCGCTGCCGGTAAACTGCTGACATCAGGGGGCGGGAGGGTGGTCCGTGTCCAAGACGCTACCGCATGGCTTCGTCGTGAGCCGCAAGAGCGAGCTACGGAACGTTGCAAGTCTAACGCGCGCCGTGCCCCCCTGGATCGATGAGCCCGTGGGTTTCGAGCCGCATCGGCCGAGGCTTTCGTTCCGCACCGTCTGGATCTCCGACACGCACCTCGGAACGCCCGGACTGCAATGCCGAGCTGCTGCTCGACTTCCTGAAAGGGGTGGAATGCGAGACACTCTACCTGGTCGGTGACATCGTCGACGGCTGGCAGTTGCGCAGGGGCTGGTACTGGCCGCCGCGGCACAACGATATTGTCCGCTGCGTGCTGAAGATGGCCAAGCACGGCACGCGCGTCGTCTTCGTGCCCGGCAACCACGATGAGGTCTTCCGGGACTATGTCGGACTGCACTTCGGCGGGGTCGAGATCGTGCCGGAAGCCGTCCACGTCACCGCCGATGGCCGCGCCTTGCTTGTCGTCCATGGCGACGAGTTCGACGGCGTCGTGCTCTACGCCCGCTGGCTCGCATTCCTCGGGGACAGCGCATACACCTTGCTGCTCAGGCTCAACGTGGCGCTTAATCGGGCCCGGCGGATGATGGGCAAGCCCTATTGGTCTTTGTCCGGACACCTCAAGAAGAAGGTCAAGAACGCCGTCCAGTTCGTGTCGAGCTTCGAGGAGGCGGTGGCGCGCGCCGCATTCGAGCGGGGCGCCGACGGTGTTGTTTGCGGCCATATCCACACCGCCGAGATTCGCCGGATAGGCGAGGTCACCTACTATAATGACGGGGACTGGGTGGAGAGCTGCACCGCACTCGTCGAGCATGCCGATGGCAGCATGGAGATTTTGGATTGGGCCGAGCGGAAGCGAAGTGAGGCGAAAGCACTTCGTTCTGCCGCGTTGGAGCCTGCGTCAGCATGAAGATCGCCATCGCAACGGATGCCTGGCATCCACAGGTGAATGGCGTCGTTCGTTCGCTGGCCGCCACAGTTGATCAGCTCCAACGACGGGGACATGACGTTCTCATCATCGAGCCCGGCTTGTTCCGGACAATCCCGTGTCCAACTTATCCGGAGATCAGGCTCGCCCTCGTCGCGGGCCGCTGCATCGCGGCCATGCTGGACCGGGCTGCGCCCGACTGTGTGCACATCTCGACGGAAGGACCGATCGGTTGGGCCACGCGCAGCTGGTGTATTAGACGACGCAAGCCTTTCACGACCGCTTTCCACACACGGTTTCCCGACTATGTTTCGATGCGAACGGGTATACCGACGGCCTGGATTTGGAAGCTCATGCGGCGGTACCACGGCGCCGCGGAGCGGACATTTGCCGCGACTGGGAGCCTGGCCGACGAATTGAATGCGCATGGCATAAGAAAAACACATCATTGGCCCCGCGGCGTGGACCTTGATCAATTCTGCCCGAACGTCGCGCCCCATCCGGCACTGTTTCGCCTGCCGCGGCCCTTGCTGCTGACGGTCGGTCGTGTCGCCGTCGAGAAGAACATCGAAGCGTTCCTCGACTGCCCTGTGCCTGGCAGCAAGGTCGTGGTGGGTGATGGTCCCGAGCTGAAGAAGTTCGAGGCTCACTATCCGGCCGTGACGTTCCTGGGTGCGAAGCACGGGACGGAACTGGCATCCTGCTATGCGGCGGCAGATGTTTTCATTTTCCCAAGCAAAACAGACACCTTTGGGCTGGTGAATATCGAGGCGCTGGCATGCGGAGTTCCTGTCGCCGGCTACCCGGTCGCAGGTCCGCTCGACATCATCGGCGTCGACGGAAGGGGATTTCACGGCGGGCACAGGCGGATTGGAGCGCTCGATGAGGATTTGGCTGCGGCCATTCGCCTGGCGCTGTCCGGAGACCGCGTTGCTGCGGCAACCGAAGCTTGCAACTATTCCTGGGAGCGATGCACCGATCTCTTTGAGCAGGGTCTCGCCGACCAGATGCCGCTTCGCTGGATCGACCGAGCCGCAGCCTGAGATTTTCTCGCTGAGCGGAAGGTAGAACGCCGGTCCCGTCCGCTACCCGGACATCTTGAACCGATTCCACGCCAGGTTAACGACCGTTTCAGCGACCAGTCCGAGAGCTAGCCCCGCCGCCACGTCCGTAATGTAGTGAGTGCACTTCGGCACCTGGGCCGCGGCAACAGTCGTGGCCGCTCCGATGGCTGGAGCCGAGTACTCCGGAAACTCGCGTGAAAACGCGCGGGCTGTGGCTATCGAACCGGCGCTATGTCCCGACGGAAAGCTCGTCACCGCCTTTTGGGTTTGCTTGCCCTTTTTGAGCTTTCGATCATCTCGTCGTCGGGCCTGCTTCGGCCGGTGCCTGTCGACCCTGTGTTTGACCACGTTCTTCAGAGCCGTGGCGAGTTCATGAGCCAGGATCATGCGCACCCCGGCTCGTAGCAGGCGTCGGTCTCCCGACAAGACGCCAGCAGTCCCAACAACAGCGGCGAAGACCCTCAACGGCCCCTGATCGCCCAAGCCTCCGGCGTTACTGAGTGCACGAACCGGCCAAGTTCTCTGGTGCGGTTCCAGAAAGCGTATGCTCGCTCGTCGGCGGCGAGCAATTCCGAGCCACCTGCTTCGTCTGTTTCTTGAGGCGCATGGCCGCACAACACCTCGGCGGACGATTTAGATGCGTGCTGTGGGAGATTGTCCCGGCGCTGTCATGCGCGAATGCTAACTTCCTCTGAATGAACGCGATTCTAGATAGGGACCTCGAGCGCTTGCGCGAGATCGGGCAGAGGAAATGGGACGTGGTTGCCGCGCTGGGTTCATCGGCACCGCCCTTTGCCGAGCTGGACCGCTACCTCATAACGGCGATCGAACTCTTGCGCAGGGGCTCGGACGACGGAGCCGTTGCGGACTACTTCATCGACGTGAGCACCGAATGCCTCGGTGTGGACACAGGAAGCGGCATCCGCGAACGCGCGTTGCTCCTGGTGACCGCACTCCGCGAATACCTGGACGAAGTTCGCGGGAGGCTAGGGGCCCGGGCCTTCGATCGCAGAGTGGGCCTCGAACCGTATCGCCCAATATGCCCTGTACTCGCAATCGGTAGGTCAGGTCGTCGCAGCTACCAGTACCGGCCAAGCTTCTTCAAACGCCTGAATTGCCTGTCTGCCCGTTGGATGAGTGCCGTTTCGTAAGTTGGATCGAAGACATGTGGTAGACCGCGGATGGCCAATTCGCGAGCAGTCACAATATCGTTGAGATCGCCCAACGTCTCTTGCACGGCCTCGACGGCTCGCAGGAATTTCTTCTGTTCCCGGCCGACGTCACTATGCAGAGTTTGGAAGAACTCCAGGCCGTACCTTAGCTTCTTGATTTCAATGCGCACCTCGTGCCGTCCCTCGTCATCCATTTCTCGAAGAGAAGGATGAACGGCGATCTTCTCCCACAACCTGGTCATCCGACGGCTTCCATAGTCCGGCAAAGGCCGTTGCGCCCGGTCACCGGACCGCCATTCTCCAATGGAGATCCAGCGAACGATGTCGATCATCAGCAGCCGAAAGCGCTTCGAAAGCAGCGCGGACTTGACGCTGTCATAGGCTTTAGATTGATCCCGCTGGATCCCTCTTCTAAGTCGTTCCGGAAGGTCTCTCTGCAACAGGACGTCAAGGTTGCGTGCTTCGCCCAGCTGACCTGCGAACCAGCGCAGCTCCTCCCGCAGCCGGGGGACTCTTCGTCAAGGAGAGCGGGGCGAAACAACGATAAGGCCGAACGCAATCTGCGCAGTGCAACGCGCGCCTGGTGCAGCGCCACGGGATCACGGCCTTGCACGATCAGCGGCTCGTTCAGTCGAAAGTGCTTGAGGCAGCTCTGCGCGATGGCGGCAAATCCTTGCGCCACGATCATGTCCTGCAGGAGGTTGACCGGAGGCGCTTTACTCGGTTTCGATAGAAGGTCCTCGCTCAGCGAGAACCCTCGCTCTGCCCTGCTGAGTACGCCGATCCGTACCGGCACTTCGTCAGCCAGATGGCGTGCGGCCGCGAACGCTTTGGCCGGATCTCCTTTGAGAAGTTCAATCTCGAGTTCGCATAGAGGAGTCGTGCGACCGTCGGCCTGCAGCTCGCCCTGGTCCAAAGCGAATTCCAGAAGGTCGCCGTCCGACCCGGAGCGCCAAATTGTCCGCTCCACGTCGGAGCGAACCACCGGCCAAAGCTTCTTCAGTCCGACTTTGCCGGCGGGCGTGCCTACTAGGTCTTCAACGTGGGGTTCAATGCTTCCGACGGCTGTTTCCCATTCACCGCGGAAGAACAGGCCTGCGCCCGTCTCAGCGGTCTTCAACGTCTGAACGAATCCCTTCGCACTTGACCTCACCCGAAGTGTTAGGCCGCTCTTTCTAAGCTTGCCGTTCGGAGTGTCGTAATACACGGACAGCTCTCGCTCGGATTGAGCCTGCGAAGCCACCGCCCGCTTCCTTCTGAGCGATTTGGCATCCTTGGCATCCAGCTCGAGTTTCAGCTCCAGTTCCGCGCTCACACGTCCCTCGGAATTAGGTACGAGCGGTCCCGATATGACTTCATCCGCAGCACCAATCGAAGGTTCAAACGTTCCTCGTCATGATTCTGTCCAAGTGCGGGCGCAGAGGTCGTGGTGACGACTTTGTGAGTCTGCAGGGAGTTTGATTTGACGTTGCAGACTGCAGCCTTGCCCTGGCGTCGGACGCGGGGAAATGCGCCTGAGATCCTGCTCGTCACCGGTCGGCGCTCGGGGAAATGGATGATTTCCCTAGGGCTGGCCTATGATCGGCAAGTCTCTTGCCGATGCGGCGGCGCAGGAAGCGTTCGAAGAGGCAGGCATAAGCGGCACCGTAGACCCGAGGCCGATCGGCAGCTTCCGTCATCGGAAGCGTAGCTTCTTCGGCGACGTGAATTTGAAGATCCTTGTGCACCCACTCGCTGTAGAAAGAGAGCTGGGCGAGTGGCCTGAAAAAGGGCAGCGAACCCGTCGGTGGTTCTCGATGAGCAAAGCGCTTACCGTAGTGGAATCAGACGAGCTGCGTGAAGTCATCTCACGCCTTGCGAAAAGGCTAATTAAGTCAAACCGGAGTTAGGCTGTCGACCGCAGCCATTGGCGAAAACTGGCCCCTAGAGAAGCTGATCCGACGGCAGTGAGGAAAAGTTCACAGCCCCGAAATCTGAAACGCCGAGAAGAACGAGCGAGCCGCCCTTTCCAAACTTCAGAACCAGGTCGAGAACTCCGTCGCCGTTGTGATCCGCGACCGAACTGCGCGCTTCCGCGATGCCGCTTTCGAGAGCAATGGAATCCAGACCGACGTCGAAGTCTGTGACTACATCCTGCCCGCTCCCGCCGCGAGCGAGATAGACGATATCCTCTCCGCTTCCGGTCGTCAGGACATCGTAGCCGCGACCGCCGAAAAGGAAGTCGTCGCCCATGCCGCCTTTCAGCAGGTCAGCACCGTTGCCGCCGCTCAGACTGTCATCACCGGCATTGGCGATGAGCTCGTCGTCACCATTTCCACCGGTCATGTCGTCGGCGAGGATCGTGCCCACTAGGTGATCAGCACCATTGCCACCCTGCGTCTGCGGCTTGACCAGCGCATAGACCGTGAGCGTTCCCGAGGTCTCGTTCGATACGACGTAGAGTTGCTGACCCGTCGGGCTGTCTTCCGCCGAGATGAATATCCCGGACTCCGGTCCTCGGTCGCCTTCATTTGTCAGGAAGGTGGTGAAGGTCGGCGATTCCGGGTCGGTCACGTCATAGACCATCGTGCCGTTGAACCGCTCAAGGGCGATGAAGGCATAACTCCTTCCGTCGATGACTGCGATGGTGACCCCTTCCGGCTCCGAACCCTTGTTGTCGCTACGGGAGTCATCGAAAAGCGTCGGGAAATATTGATCAACGAACGTGTCGATTTGCGCTCCGCTGTCGAAGACCAGGTTGCCGGCTGAATCCACGATGCTGAACGAGCGGCCGCCGTAGGCGAGGATTTGATCGATATCGCCGTCGCCGTCCGTATCGCCATTGATGCTCGGCAAACCCGAGACATTGAGCCGCCCGATGACAGCGTTGCTACGAAGCGTGCCGGCATCCGGAAACTCGCCCGGATCGAGCGGAATGGTGCCAGTCAGGCCGCGGAGGCGAAATGCGTCCGAGGGATCGATGAAGTCCTCACGGTCATCACCCTCATTGGCGAGAACGTAATAGGTCTCGCCATCCGACCCCGTGAAGCTTGCGACGGCATCGGGCATGTACATGCCGTGCACCGGCAGGTCGGTCCGGAAGTTGCTTTGGCCGTCCTGGTCGTTGCCATCGAACGGCAAGCCTTCCCAACTCTTGAGGCCGAGCGAGACGATATCGGTGACTACCGGCTCGGGTCCGCTGAGATCCAGGAGCGCGACAGCGTTCGCTTCCTGCTGCGTCACGACCGCGCTGAGCCCGTCAGGAGCGATCGCGATATACTCTGGTTCAAGGTCCTGCGAGACCGTTAGGCCTTCAAAACCTGGAACGTTGACGAACAGCCGGACGCCTTCTGCAATCAGCGCTTCCGCGTCGAACCCTCCGAAACCCGCCGTTTGCACTGTTGCGGACGCGATCCCGCCACTGAGGTCGATAACGCTGATCGATCCCTCCGGGTTGACGTATTCCGCGCCTTCCTCAAGCGCATCCAGAGTTGTCGCTTCCCCTTCGTTGGCAACGAGGATCTTCGAGCCGTCAGGAGTGAAGGTGACCATGTCAGGCACGGAGCCGACAGTGAATTCGCGAAGCACGTTGCCGTCGGCATCCAGCAGGAACACGCGGCCGGCGTCAGTGCGGTTAGGTGAGGCGACCGAGACGGCGATGATGCCGTCGTGAATGGCGATGCTCGTTACATCATTGCCGAAGGCGAACTGGATCGTCTCGACGAAGGTCGGGTTCGCCGGGTCTGAAATGTCGACGACCTGCAGGCCTTCGTTCGTGGTAGAGAAGAGGCGTTGGCTTTGCGGATCGTAGGCAGAGATTTCACCTCCCGCGAAATCCTCAGTTCCGGAAAGCTGAATGGTGCCGAGGACTTCGTACGAAAGCGCGTTTGTCGGCGTGGTCGTAAGCGGCATCGGATCCCCCAATGAAGACAGCTGGGGAGTCATGGCGAGCTTAGGTGACAAACTAGAACTCTGAACTCGCCGCTTACTTTCCGAACTATAGATACGCGCCGAGCTGAAAGGATTACCACGACGAACCTTAAGGCTTGGGCACGGTGTCGCGGCCGGGCCAGGTGCCCCGCTGGGCGCCGCGCGGGGGCCGGGCGGGCGAGGTTCCCCGGGGGCACGGCCGGCGCGCGCCTGCCATGGCGCAAACGCGAACCGTCAAAGGGACGCGGGGCGGGGGCCGGGCAAAAAAAAGAAGGGGGGAGGGAGGTCCCCGGACGCACGTGGCGCCCGGGGAAGTGAAGTTAACGCGAAAGACCGCCGAGCTTGACTGCGCCCGTCTCAAGGACGTGCAACTGACCTTCCCTGCACACGGGGTAGCTGGTGCAAGCGATTTATTGCGATGACCTCTAGGCCCTCACGGCCAAGCGGCGGGATGCTTACGGCAAGTTGCCTATAGCGAGGTTTGCTCCATGTTCCGCGGCATTTTTCGCCCGGCGAAGCGCCTCGATGTCGCCTTCGATTGTGCCGTGGGGTGCGAGGCTCGCGATTGCGCGCTCGATCAGCTGTGCAAGAGCCGCGAAGTCGACTGCAATGTCGTCGAGTAGGCCATGGGGACGGCTTTGCTGTGTAGCCATAGGACAGACAACCTTCCTGCGCGCGGTCGAACCTCGACCGGAGCGGCCGGCCTTGTTCTGCCTCTGGGAATGGCTGGGTAGCCCCGATGTCTTACCAGCCCATGAACTCTACGTCGCCTAGGCGACTTATGTCCATGGGGCGGGATAGATTTATGTGGGTAACTAAGGCCCGATATGAGGCGTCAGCTGGAGACACTTCGCAACGACTGACGAATGTCCGCCACTACCTATTCTAGCTCATGGATCTGCGAGCAAATTCGGGTCTCTTGGTCCGAGAAAGCCACCTTAGCTCGCGCTCGATGCTGGTCAGGAGTTGCTCCGCCTCCGACATCGACGAAAATGGGACGGACATTCTGTTAGGAGACTGCTTAAACATGACTGCTCCTAGCGAACTTCGGCGCTCAGGCTTGTAACGAGCTTAAACGGAATTTCGAGAACAATCAGTCATCTAGGTGACGCTCAGGCGGGTGGTCCCGCCGTATCCAACGGAAGCTCGCGCGCTTGACGTCCGTCAATTCGGCTTCGAGCTGGCCGTGTTCATCGCATAGCGGCCAGTAGGCCGGGTTATCCTCGCCCACGGCTGCCATCTGTCTAGCCAAGACCTCGATCCGCGATTTCATTGCCACGCTCAACGCGAAGTTCTGATGCCGGAGCGCTTCGTGAAGCTGCCGCAAGAACGGCACAATCACGGGCAAGTCCTCGATGGCCTGCGGATCTCGGTCGATCTGCGCCCTCGCAAAGATGACCGAGTATTGGCGTTCTTCCTCTTCTAGCTCCGCAATCGCGGCTCGCGTGCGGTCGATGTGCATGGCTTCAGGGGACCTAGTTGGATTATCGGCAGGCATTCGGGTTTCTTTGCCGACTTCCGATATATGCATTTGGGTATCGACGACCGGGCATTGCCCCCTGACGACAGGGGTGTCCTGCAGCGTGCCGATAAAGGGCCGGGTGTAGCTCGGCGCACCCGTTCCCACCCAAAGGCAGTCGGTCCCCGCTCCTTGCGGTATTAAGTAGCTGCTTACGCAAATGGCTTCCTGCCGTTCGCACTAGGCGAAGGGCAGTGGTAGTTCCCGACCTATGGCGAGTCGTAGTGCAGCATACCGAACGCGAGAGCAGAATTTCCTCGCCGGCGGCGGAGAGATGGGGTCGCTCATCCGCAAATATCCATGGCACCAAAGCCCTCTCGGCGCGCCCGAAACATGGCCCGCACCGCTGCGGACAACCCTGCGGCTGATCCTTAACACGGGACACCCGATGTACATTTGGTGGGGCCCTGAACTGCGTTGCTTTTACAATGATGCTTACCGGCGCTCGATCGGCTCCGAGAGGCACCCGAATTCACTCGGACAGCCCGGCCGCAATGTGTGGGGCGAAATTTGGGACATCATCGGACCACAGATCGACCAAGTCATGGCAGGCAAAGGTGCAACTTGGCATGAAAACCATCTTGTTCCCATCACTCGCGATGGAGTTAAGGAGGACGTCTACTGGACCTACAGCTACAGTCCGATTGATGATCAGCAATCCCCCAGCGGTGTGGGCGGAGTGCTCGTCGTCTGCAGCGAAACTACCGAGCAGGTCCTCGCGAATAGGCAGCTCGAAGCGGAGACTGAGCGGCTTCACAGTATGTTCGATCAGGCGCCGGGGTTCATGGCACTACTTAGTGGGCCCGACCACGTCTTTCAGCTGACCAACACGGCATATCTTCAGCTAATTGGGCACCGGAAGGTGATCGGGAAGCGCGTGCGGGACGCACTGCCGGAAGTATTAGGTCAGGGGTTCTTCGAGCTTCTGGATCGTGTTTTTCAAAGTGGCGAGGCCTACGTCGGTAGGGGACTTCCTGCGGAGTTGCAGCGGTCACCTGCCGCGTCGGTCGAGCGCCGTTTCCTTGACTTCGTCTATCAGCCGCTGATCGGCGGAGATGGGACGGCTTCCGGCATTTTCGTGCAAGGCTCCGATGTCACAGACCGCCATGAAGCGGAGCTAGCTTTGCGCGAAAGTGAAGAGCGCTTCGAAGCCATCACCAACTCCGTTGATCAGATGATCTGGTCCACGCGTCCGGACGGTTTCCACGATTACTAAACGAGCGTTGGTATGAGTTCACGGGCGTGCCCCCTGGGTCAACGGATGGCGAGGAATGGAACGGCATGTTCCATCCCGAGGATCAAGAGCGTGCCTGGGCCGTGTGGCGGCATAGTCTCGAGACGGGAGAACCGTACCACATCGAATATCGGCTTCGACATCATTCTGGCGCCTACCGTTGGGTGCTCGGCCGAGCTCAGTGTGTGCGGGACACCGACGGAGAAATCACCCGTTGGTTCGGGACGTGCACTGACATTCAGGAAATTATCGAGGCTCGGCAGGTTCTCGCCAATTCCCAGGAACAGCTCGAGGCTGAAGTCCAGCAGCGTACACGCGAGCGCAATCGCGTGTGGGAAATGAGCAGCGACTTGTTTGCGATCATGGATTTTGATGGACATCTGCGGGCGATCAACCCTGCTTGGTCGGAGACGCTGGGGTACGTCGAGGCGACCTTGCTATCGCGAGATGCCACGCTGCAGGTACATCCCGACGACCAGGAAGCTATGTGGGACGTCATCGAACGGCTCCGGCGCGGTGAGACGATCACTCGATTTGAGGATCGGCTGAGGCACGCTGACGGATCGTGGCGCTCCATTGCTTGGGCGTTGGTACCCGAGGGGGACGTATTTTACGCAGTCGGCCGCGACGTGACGGCCGAACGCCACGCAGCGCTTGAACTCGAAGCTGCCCAGGAAGCGCTTCGCCAGAGCCAAAAGATGGAAGCCATGGGTCAGCTAACAGGTGGGGTAGCCCATGACTTCAACAATCTCCTTTCCCCGATCATTGGTGGTTTGGATCTGCTTTAGCGGCGAGGCATCGGCGACGAACGCGCGCAGCGGACCATCGGCGGAGCGCTGGCTTCTGCTGAACGTGCGAAGACGCTTGTCCAACGTTTGCTAGCATTCGCCCGAAGGCAACCGCTTCAGCCGACCTCCATCGATGTGGTCCGATTGGTGCATGGGATGGCCGATCTGGTCGACAGTACTACTGGTCCGCAGGTTCGCGTCGTCGTCGATGCGGCAGAGAACTTGCCGCCGGCCGTGGGTGACGCGAACCAGCTGGAAATGGCTTTGCTCAACCTGGCAGTGAACGCGCGTGACGCCATGCTAGATGGTGGGACCATTACGATCTCTGCCACTGCTGAGCAGGTACGCAAGCGTCATCCTTTTGGCCTTCAGGCGGGCACGTACGTGCGCCTGTCGGTCACCGACACCGGAACTGGAATGGACGGGGGCACGCTCAAACGAGCCATCGAGCCATTTTTTAGTACCAAAGGGATTGGCAAAGGCACTGGTTTGGGATTGTCGATGGTGCACGGACTTGCAGCGCAACTCGGCGGTGCAATGACGATCTCCAGCCAGGTCGGTTTAGGGACAAGAGTCGACCTGTGGCTTCGTCTCGCCGAAGGACCAGCTGCCGCGCCTCGCAACCAAACAGAAGATAAAGTCCTTTCGACGAGTGGCACCGCGCTGCTGGTCGACGACGAGGACCTCGTCCGGGCCAGTACTGCCGAGATGCTTGCGGATTTGGGTTACGATGTGATCCAAGCGGCGTCCGCTGAAGATGCCTTGCGACTGGTAGCCAATGGTCTTGAGCCGCAACTTCTCATCACAGACCATCTTATGCCGGGGATAGATGGCGTTGAGCTTGCCCAGATGCTTCACCAACGCTTCCCGGCACTGCGCCGCCTGATCATCTCAGGGTATGCAGAAGGAGAAGGGCTAGCACCTGACCTTTCCCGCCTCGAGAAACCCTTCCGTCGCGCGGACTTGGCCCAGGCTCTCGGTGAGCAAGAAGCAGCGCGACGCGAGACTATTGGCCGGAACTGATCGGTCTTCGCGCCGATCGAGATTGAGCCTTTTCGACTAGGCTCAGTTGCCGTCGGCCGCGGTAAATGTCGCCCTCAAGTATTAGCCCTTCGACATGCTTCATGCGCTTCCCGTAAGGACAATCAGCGTCACACATGCGACCTGTGTCCGCATTGGGTGGAAAGCGGACATAAGCTCGGGCGGTAGCAACCTGTGCTCCGGCCACCGGATTGATCTGCGTGACCACTCGACTCTCGACTACGATTGAACTTATTCGCTGCTCACCGAACAGCAGTTGGAGTTGGTTCCGGCCAATAGCGTTCGAAAGTGGCCTCGTAGTGCGTTTCCCCACGCTCTGAGAAACGAGGAACTAGATCCATGACCGAAAAGCCCGTTAGCATTGTGCTCGTCCACGGCGGATTTGTAGACGGTTCCGGTTGGCAGGGTGTCCACAACATCCTCGCCAAGGATGGCTATGAAGTCATCGTCGTCCAAAACCCGACAATCTCGCTCGCCGACGATGTGGCGGTCACGAAGCGTGCCATTGCCGCAGCGAAGCACCCAGTCGTGCTCGTCGGCCACTCCTACGGCGGTGTGATCATCACCGAGGCTGGAAACGATCCGAAGGTCAGCAGCCTTGCCTACATCGCCGCCTTCGCGCCCGGACGCGGGCGAGTCAGTGGAGACGCTGATCGCCAGCCCGCCTCCTGGTGCATCCGTACCGCCGATTCTTCCTCCGCAGGATGGCTTCCTGCTGCTGGACAGCGACAAGTTCGCAGCATCCTTCGCGGCCGATGTTGATCCGGCCACAGCCCAGTTCATGGCCAACTCGCAAGTGCCTTGGGGTGTCGATGCGCTGGGTGGCAAAGTGACGACTCCGGCGTGGAAGTCGAAGCCGATCATTATCTCATTGCGACCGATGACCACATGATCCCGCCTCCGGCGCAGCGGCAGATGGCGCAGCGCGCCGGAGCCGAGATTGTCGAGACGAGCGGCAGTCACGCGGTCTACGTGTCGAAACCCGCTGAGGTCGCCCGTTTGATTGAGCAGGCTGCCGCGCAGGCGCTCGAAGTCGCGTAAGTCGGAGCGGGTGACCGGCCCGAGCTCGTCACCTGCCTCGTAATGTCCGGAATGGGTGGAAAGCGGACATTGGCAAACGCGGAACTTTAGGGGCTGACCTCAACGCAGACGCCGGTTGTCTCGCAGTCTAGGGTCTCGTCGATCATCCGCCGATACTTGGAGACGATCGCGCAATCGGTGTTGTATGTCACGACAAGCAACAATGTTGGGATCGGCGGAAATTGCCTCGTAAGGCTGATATATTTGCGAACCTCGTCAGGGGTTATCACCGAGCCGTTCCAAGTCGCTCCGGCCGGTCTCGTCATGCCTTCGTACGCAGGACCCAAGACGAGAGTATTCACTAAGTTCGTCTTATCCGTCCGAAACGTCTTCCAACCTGATAGCGGCGGACCGCAGTTCCAGACAGGCGGAGGTGGTGGATTGGCCGCTACGAGTCCAAATGCAATCGGCACTGTAGCCAAGCTGCCCAGGCGATTATTGCGCATTATGTCCCTCGACGAGAACGATCCGGCACAGCATTCATAGCATGGTTTCTGGGTGCGCCCATGCGATACTAGCGGTCTGCGGTAGCCCGTCCGCGATCTTGTAATAATCGCCGTTCTCAGCGGTGGCAGGAATGGGTGGAAAGCAGACACTGGGGGTGAGCCCTCTCGCCTCCGTCGCTAGACGGAACGACGGGCCTTGTGGCTCACCCCCTGATAGCTGCCGAGCGTGTTCATTGAAGCGCTCAATTGCCTTCCACTCTCAGCCAAGGATATCCGTCGACGGGATGATGTTTGTGAACGATCCGAAGATTTGAAGCGTAAATTCCGGATCAATGTAGGTATCAACATTCAAGTGCAGCGTGGCGCTGCCGGGGCTTTCGCTCTGGATCCATGCGGTACCCGCGGTAGCACTGGCCCACTGACGAACAGGAAGTCCTGGTCTCCATTGGCTGAGTTCCCGTCCGCATCAATTTCCTCGATGTTTATGGTATCCCCTTCGGCTCGATTGAAGTCATGGATTGTATCGACACCCAGCTCATCGCCTGCGACCGCCGGAAATGCCTCGCTGGGCTGAGCGGTGGAGTCCCAAATCTCGGGAAACCAGAACTTGTCTCGCCCGGCCCCGCCGTACAACTCCTCTGACTCCTTGGGAGCCTCGTAGAATGTCGTGTTCAGGTAAGCCGCTGGTGTCAAACAAGAAGTTGTTAACGCGATCACTGTTAGTTCAGAACGCAACTCTGTCGTTATTCTCTAAGGCTTTGCCCATAGGGGACGATACGAACATCCTAGTGAATGTTACCGACGCAAAATGACGATACCGCCTGAGTCGAACGCTTTACATCCGTTCAGGTGGCCACGCGCCCTTCCTGGCGGCGGACGATGATCCTGCAAATAGCTTCCGGTTTGATTGTGCAGAAGTCAGGCAACCGACCCGCTCGCCAGTAAGTGAGGAGGCCGGTTCGCATCGCCAGATCCAGATACCGCGGATCTCGGCGAAGCGCTGCCGCGCTCCGTCCAGTGATGAAGGCTAGAGGGAGCGTGCGGGGCTCGTCGAGCCAGATGCGCTCCTGTTCCTGCCGATTACGTCCGAGTCGAGGCCGATAAATCCGGTTCGCAATGGCATAAGCGCCGTCCAGATCGCCAAGTTGCGCCAATGCGATCATACAAAGTGCCTCATCGTACGGATAATTTGCCCGACCTCGACACAGCTTTTGCAACTGGCCGAGATCCCGTGTCAGTCGAGCATTGACCAGCTCGGGAGCGGAAGCAAACCAGTCCGGCGGCTTCCGAACCGCTCCCGAGCCCGCGAGTTCAGCGATGCGTGTGAAGTCCCCAGTTTCGGTCAAGCCCCGCTAGATGCTTCCAAAATATGCTATCATCCTCAGGATACCAGCGTACGGCTCGCATAGACTTGATTGAGCCTCAACAGTCTGACTTTCCGCGCCAAGCAGTTCGAGAAGTAGTCCGAGCTTGGCTAGCATGTATGGGTTACGCGCGACGGACGAACGCGCGAACTCCAATCCCTCCCGATTCCTACCGACTTCGCTCAACAAATCTGCCAGGAACCAGTCGGCAAAAGGCGCGTCCGGATCGATGGCGATACCAGCGCGAAATCGGTCTTCGCATTCGATAGGCACTGGGTTGCTGTCGAGGAGACAAAGGGGAACGTATGCGTCGCCATAATCAGGCGCTAACTTGAGTGCTTGGGACGCTGCGATTCTACCCCGACGTACCGCAGAAGGACGTTGATCACGCGGCAGCTGATTGAGAACGAAGTAGGTTCCCCAAGCCAGTCCGAGCTGCGCCATTGCCGACCTGGGCGCTTCTCAACAATCCGTTGGGCAGCTTGATAAGCGCGCAGGCCGCTGGATTCCACGCTATCGAAATCCGACTGCAATAACTCTCCGACTACGGCCGGATCAGATGGGTGCCGTCGATCAAGGATATGAGCGCGCCCGTCCACCCTAGCTCGCCGGCGACCCGCGCGCCGATTTGCTCCGGCAACCAACGTGCCTCACTCGCCGGATTTGTGTACCGCCTCGAGAAGACGACTACTTTGTTCTTGCTGTCTTCCATTCTGACGTCGCTGTGACCCCGGTACCGGAGTGTTTTACGTCGCCCGTGATGACGAAGTCGGCGGGTGAACCCTCAGCGTTCGCCGCTGCAGCGAGGGTCACTGGAAATCCGCTGTTGCTCAGTGTGTGACTAAGCGCGTCTCGTGCCTCTGCTGCCAGGGCTCGAGAAGATGGTTCACCCGACGCACCAAATGGGAGAATGGCGATTGTCGGCATAGGCGGAGAGCCGGCTTCACCCTCTCTGGCGAACCATGCACCGAGGGAAATGAACGCGAATGCAGCCGCAACGGCCATTGCTAGCTGCTTAAACCGAGGCCGTCGTTCCTCGCTAGAAAGACGTCGACAAGGCGATAGCCGGACTTGGGCACTGTTTCGATAACGAAGCCGCCCGCTCGCGCCTCAAATTGGCGCAATGACAAGATGACGTGATTAATCACGTCCTCCCCAACTACTCGTCCATTCCAACAACGATCGGTTAGCTCGTCTCGAGTGACGACCTGCTCCCCCTCGCTGAACAAGAGCGATCAGAACCTTTAGGTTCTGTGGCTGCAGGCGCTCAGCTTTGCCTGAGTAGTGAGCCTCACGGCACGCGGGATTTACCTTGGCGCTACCGACGGAGAACGCAGGTTCGATCGAAAGATCGATGCACCTGGAATGTCGCGATATAGGACGGTCCATGCAGTTCTCCCTGCATCTGCAAATTAGCAGATTTCAGGAAAAAGTCAGGTTTTGCACATGGATTGCGCCCCCAGTCTGAGGCGAGGTTTGCCCCTGATTAACAGGAAACTCGCCATGAAACTGACGTCCCTATGCGTTGCCGTACTTGGAGGCGCGGCCCTCGCCATCAGCCCAGCGTCTGCCACGCCCGGTACCGGCTTTGCTCCGTCACCCATCGTCAACGGCCATTTCGGCACGCTCAATGTCAACACGTCTGGCGACAAAACCGACAAATGGGGGCTTCACGTTAAGACCCTCGACGACACGGACATGGGCGTGGATCGCCTTTCGGTCCAACCTGGAGGCTTCAGCGGCTGGCACGCACATCCGGGTCCCGTGTTCGTCACGGTCACGCAGGGCAGCATCATCTGGTACGACGGCTCCAATCCGCTCTGCACGGCGCACACCTATTCCGCAGGCGAGTCATTCATCGAGAACGCCTACCGCGTGCACAACGTGCAGAACGCGTCGGGGTCCGCGGGCGCGGAGTATGTCGCAATAACGATCAAGCCTGCCGGGTTTCGTGGGACCGGCGTTCCGGCTGGACCGCGCCGAGCCAAACAACTGCGACTTCTGACTCCACGCGCCCAGGTCCTAGCGATAACTTTCGATAATTGGATCTTGCCTGATCACCGCTATCCTTCTCGATGCATATCAAAGGGCAATGCTATGCGCAGCTCCCTATTTAATGTGGCACTCTGCGCGTCGCTCTGCGGCTGCACCGTGGAGGGCCGGGGACTTGAAGTGGAGCGCATGCCGAGCTGCATTATGGCGTGAACTCCGTCGATCCCTACATCCACAGCCTTAGAGTAATCACGGTCGGCGGTGCGGACGGTTGCGATTTTGGCTCAGCTTCGGCCGGATATTGTCCGCCCAAGCCCACGGACGATCCCGCAGTACTTTATGAGCTAACTTCGGCTCCACCCCAGTTTGTTGTCGTAGCGTCGCCACCACAGCTGCGGGGGATGGTTTGCTCGACCGTAGGCCCAGAGCCTGATTTTCCCACACAGTGCACACAGCCATTCGACATTTCGGAAGGGGCTCGCCAAGGCGTCATATCCCACCAGAAATACGAAGCAGTCCCAAACGGCGCTCGCCACATCCTGATCCGAATTGAGGTTGGACGGCGCAAACCGTCCACGTCGGACCTCAAATCCCGATGATGAAGGCGTCGAGCACTGTGGTCGCCGTCCCACTCTACCCGCAATGATGAAAGCGGGGGGCATCTCTTTGAAGCGAGATTGAACTCCATCAAGAATCTGTGGCTCTTCATGGTGGAAGGAAACGATCTAATGGTCGACCTAAAATCGTATCCCGTTTGTGAAGGCTTCCTGTTTCCGGGTGGTTCGCATCATTGGTTTTCTGATACCGTACCGGTTTGGGGCGAAACTCCAATTCTCACCGTCCAGGCAGATCCAAGGGAGGGGCACCATGGTGCGGCTCTAACGGAACGCACTTACATGCTCGATGACGTGTATTTCATAACTAAATCGGATCACTCTATTCAATTGAACTTTCGAGTAAGAAATACTGGGGGACCGTCAGGTCCCTACACAGTGTTCATGACTTCGGTGCTTCGATAGTTGGAGGAACTCATGAGGGTTTGGATAACAATCGATGAAAAGGGCAACATTAGTCTGCCGCACGCTCTACACTAAAATCTGGGGGCAAAAATCCGGATTCCTCAAACACGACGGGCTTGAAGTTGCCGAAGTTGAGGTCGACTTGAACGAGACAATGCAGATCGACGGTATCGCAGTTCAGTTGGCAAAGAATTACTCAGTTGACGTTGCTTCAAGATCTTCCATCGTTCCAAAAGTGAAGAGTGGAAGGAGGGCCGAGTAAACCAATTCGCGATTGAACGAACGCTTTCAAACGCAACTAGGGCGACGCCAAATTCTGTGGGTCGCCATCTTTCAATTCGCGCGAGAGGATGTTGGCGGGCGCGATATCCACTTGGTTTGCGGACGGGAACGGCTGGACGGCTGGCGAGCGAAGCCGGATACAGGGCGGAACTCTTGGTCCACCCACATGGACCTGTACGATGGCCAGGGCGTGGGGATCGCAAGGAGCGTGCGCTTCCCCCAAAGTCGTCCGCAGACAACAACAACCATCCGCACGAACACAGCGGTACGCTAATGTCCGCTTTGGGTGGAAAGCAAACATAAGTGTATGCCGATTAGCGTGCGCGGTGATCCTTTATGCCGGCAGCAAGGGTGTGCAGCCGTTGCTTCGATCGGCGCGATGGAAAAAGCTCGAATTCAACCGCGCATCCATAGACACAGCTGACCGCGGTCACTTCAAAGGGGGCGACGACGTCCGCGAGCGGCACGGCGTCCGGGGGAGCGGGCAAGAACGTATGCGCTTGAGCCCTCGGGGCTGCCGCCAATGCCAGATTGCTTTGCCGCGATTAGTGGACGGAAATGCCTTCCGCTTCAGTTGAATGGGATCTCGCCCATCAACCGCCCGACGCCAGCTTAGGACCCGTAGCTACCCAGCGACGGAAAGCTGGCATTGAGCACTTGCGTCGGCCGTCGTAGTCCGGCGTTTCAGTAGATTACGACGAGGTCGATCTGCAACGGCCGGGCATCAAGTCGTCGCAGGCGGACAGAAACCGTTTCTGTTGTTCTGGGGGTGCTAATGCTCGGGGGTTGCGACAACCAGCAGCCGGAAATTGACCGGGCAGTTCGCGAAGGCCTTAATTTCCGCAACAGCGAAGATCGAAAAGCTCACGACACGCGAGGCTGGGGGCGTGAAGTATGCCTGCGCTACGGTCAAAGCGAGCAATCCGATGGGCGCGTTCTCGACAGACTGAAGTAGCCGTGCTGAAGGACCCCGAAAAAGGTTGGAAGTCGGTGTCCACTCCCGACGACATTCAGCACGATGATTGCTTGGAGAAGCTCAACAACGATTTGTCCGGGAAGAATAACTCAGTTTCGCCCTCAAGTTGGGAACAGGTCGCAGGTCCTGCCGACGACACAAACAGGATGTGCCTGTTCAGTTCGATCGGAAGGAGGTGGCATATTACTCCTCTTACGGGGACAATATTGTAAGGGACAGGCCGTGGTGAAGTCTCGCTAGGGAGAGGCGCACTACTGCTCGAACGGAAAAGTCAGAAGCTGCTTCGCTAATTCCTATATCTCGATACCTCTCAGCTCGCGCGAAACTCATCTATGGCAATGATGTGAGAGGCTTGCCGCTTTAGGCCGATCAACCTGGCGCCAGGCGACCCGCTTTACCTCGACATGATGCGGAATACTCAGTGTGACGAGCACGGCCGATTTCTCTTTCAAAGATGTGCCCGACGGAGAGTACTTGGTGGTGGGAACTGTCGCTTGGACCGTGCAAAAAGAGAGCGGACGGGGTTGAGGTTCGGGGAGGACCATTGATGCAGCGCGTGCGAGTTGCTGGCGGCCAAGTTGCAAAGGTCAAGCTGACGGCGCCGTAGGCCCAAAGCGAGCCCACCGTCAGTCAGCCCAATGCCGGGCGAGCCCGATGGTGACGATGGAGCTACCTGGAAAACGGTTTGACCCCTCGGAACTTGCCCTCGCCTGATCCGAAGCCACCCAAACCTCACCCACGCGCGGGCTCGAAGGTTAACGCGCCTCCCGCAGGGGCCCTCCACTTTGCCTGTGGAAGGGGTGGTGCCGCTTAGGTGACTCGAACACCTGACCCCATCATTACGAATGATGTGCTCTACCAGCTGAGCTAAAGCGGCTCGCCATCTCATAGGCCTTGTGCGGCCTTGGAAGCGGCGGTCGCCCTATCAGCGCCTCCCGTGCGCGGCAAGCCTCAAGCGCGTCAATCGACCTGAACAGATAGGGTTAACGCTTTCTTCAAGCTTCAACCGCATTTTCCAGTCTCGCCGGATTGGAGGGAGTGGGCTCAGGCATGGACAGTTATCGCGAGCATCCGAGCGACTTCGACCCTTCGTCGGCGTTAGAGAGCTCGTCGTCCGAGCGGCCGACCCTCGAGATTGGGTCGGACGAGCGCCGGATGCACGTCCGCGCCTACAATTATTGGGTCTCGCTCCTGAATGGCCGCGACTATCCGTCCATCGAGGACCTGGAACCCGGAGAGGTCAGCGACTTCGCCAAGCACAGCGTCCTCCTCGATTTCACTGCGGGACGCGACAACCCGGCGACGCCCTATGTCGGTGCGGCGATCCGCGAGGAGTGCGGGCTGGCCGAGGGCATCGAATCGATCGACGAAGTTCCCAGCCGGTCGCTCCTGTCGCGCCTGACCGACCATTATCTGCAGATCATCGCCAACCGCGCGCCGATCGGCTTCGAGGCCGAGTTCGTGAACCAGCGGGGCGAGCCGATCTGCTACCGCGGCATTCTCATGCCCTTCTCGTCGGACGGCGACACGATCGATTTCATCTACGGCGTCATCAACTGGAAACGCAGCGAGGGCGCGCCCTCCACTGAAGTGCCTCCCCAGGCTCAAGTGGAGGCCGCGCCCCAGCCAGCCGTCGACGAGGATGACGAGCTGGTGCTCGAAGAGACTTACGAGCCGGAAACGGCGGTCGCCGAGCCGGACGACGCGAGAGTCGCCGAGCCCGAAGAGGCAGTCACCGAGCCGGAAGTGGCCTTTGAACCAGGCTCACCCAAGCTGCACTTCTCCTGGGAGGATGGACCGCTCCACGATCCTGAGACGGACGACTCGCTTCCCGAGATCGCTCTCGACGAGAATGCTGGACTGGCGGACCATCTGTGGGCCGCTCGTGAGACTGCCGATGCGGTGAAGGTGGCGGACGGGCGCAGCCGCGGCGCGCTTTATCGGGCGCTGTCGTACGCCTACGATTTCGCGCTCGCGGCCGATCGGGAGCCGGAGGAATACGCCGAACTGCTCGAGGAATCGGGTGTGAAGGCGCAGGCGCGTGCGCCGATGACGCCGGTCGTGAAGCTGGTTTTTGGGATCGATTACGACAAGGCGCGCCTGACTGAATTTGCCGCGGCATTGTCCTTCGCGCGCCGGCAGGACGTGGAGCCTGGTGGGTTCCTAAAGTTCATCGAAGCTCAGGCAGGCGGCCTCAAGGCACTCGTTGCCGCGGAGCGCCAGGCGAAGCGTCCCGAGCCAAAGGCAGACACCAAGATCGAAACGGCGAAGGCCAAGCTCCGGGCGGCCGCTCCGATCGCGCTCGACGCCGTTCAAGCAGATTCGGAATTCGCCCTCGTGCTCGCACGTCGTCGCAGTGACGGCGGAGTCGAAGCCGTGGCCGTCGTCGACGACGAAGCCATGGTCGAAAAGGCGATCAAGCGCGCTGGCTTTTGAGCTGAAGCGCGTCCCGCGCCGGGGTTGTCCGCTTCAGGAGGGCAGGTCTATAGGCCCCGGGCATCGCACGTCCGCGGAGCCAATCGATTTCATGACTGCCCATATGCGCCTCGCGAGGCCACTCGTTTCGTCCATTCGTAAGGCGCTCACCCAGAACGCACTTCCCGGGGAAACCGAAGGGCTCACGGCTGCGCACGAGCGGGATGCGGCCGAATTTCTCGCCAGCGTCGGAGCCAGGAGGAAACGGGGCGAGGTGGCGATCGCCATCGAGTCGACAGGCGGCGAAGCGGGTCGTCGCAGGATGCGGATCGGCATCGTCAATGACGACATGCCCTTCCTCGTGGACTCGGTCGCGAACGCGATCGCTGCGCGCCAGCTGACTATCCATCGCCTGCTTCACCCGGTCGTCTGCGTGGAGCGTGACAAGGACGGCAAGCTCAAATCGGTGGAGCCCATCTGCGGTGACGTCGAGCGACGCGAGTCGATGATGTACATCGAGCTTGACCGCACCCATGCCCGTGGCCGTTCGGAGCTCGTCAGGGAACTGAAGTCGGCCCTCGCCGATGTTCGCGCCTCCGTACGCGACTGGCCAAAGCTTCAAGCCAAGATGCGTGAAGACGCCGAGCGGATCGAAGATCCCGAGGGGCGCGCAATGCTCGAATGGTTTGCCGACGGAGCAATGACCCTGCTCGGCTATGAGGTCGAACGCGCCACCGGCCAACCGACCGAGACGTTGGGCCTTTTCAGCATTCCGGGCGCCCCAACCGACGAGGGCGGGGCGCTGGGAGCGATGCGCTACTTCGAGGCCGGCGGGGATGTTCCGCTGATGGCGAAGGCGGAGCGGAAATCGACTGTCCACCGCGGCGTGCCGCTCGACCTCGTGGTCGTTCCGATCCGGGAAAATGGCAAGGTTACCGGGATCGGTGTGCACGCCGGCCTGTGGACCAGCCAGGCACTGACCTGGCCGGCCGAAGAGGTGCCGCTGCTGCGCCGCAGACTGGAGCAGCTCGACAGGGAATTCGGCTTCGATCCGAGAGGTCATTCCGGCAAGGCCTTGCGTCACGCCGTGTCGTCTCTCCCGCGCGACCTGCTCGTCAACGTCAGCTGGGAATCGCTGCGCGACCTGGTGATGATGGCGATGTCGCTCGCCGATCGTCCCCGCCCTGCCTTGCTCCTGGTCAGAAGCATTCTGAGGGGCCAGCTGTTCACCTTCGTCTGGCTGCCGCGTGACGACCTCAACACGCAGAGGCGGGAGGCGATCGGCGCGATGATGGAGGAGACCGTCGGAACCGCCATCACCAGCTGGTCGGTCGAGACGGGCGAGGGCAGTCTCTCGCTGGTCCGTTACACGCAATATATCGACAATGACGCTCCGACGCCGGATTCCCAGGCGCTCGACGAACGTCTCAATCACATGGTGCGCGGGTGGGCCCCGGCTGTCGAAGAGGCCCTCATTGCACGCGTCGGCGCGCCCCGCGCGACGAGGCTGACGATCAGCTATGCGCGCGAATTCTCGGACAGCTATCGGACCAGAACACAGCCCGAAGAAGGCGCCGAAGATATCGTTCGGCTGGCCGCGCTGACGGATACGGACGACCGCGGCGTGCGCTTGTTTCGCCGGGACAACGACGAGCCGGGTCAACTTCGGATCAAGACGTATCGGCGTGGTGGACTGATCCCCCTTTCCGAAGCTGTGCCGGTGTTCGAGAATTTCGGGTTCCGGGTGTTGGAAGAGATGCCCTCCCAAGTCGGCGTCAATGGGACTATCGGCTACATCCATGACTTCCGCCTGGAGCTTCCGGAGGCCGACATTGGCTCGATCGTGTCGCGCTCCGCGGAAATCGAGTCTGCGATTTCGAGCGTGTTCAGCCGCGAGGCGGAGGACGACGAGTTCAATCAGCTCGTGCTTTTCGCGGGCCTCGATACTCAGCCGGTCGTCTGGCTCCGCTCCTGGTTCCGTTACCTTCGCCAGACGGGTAGCTCGTTCGGCCTCGTCACGGTCGTCGACGCTCTACGCCGCGCCCCGAAAGCGACTGCAGCGCTGGTCGGTCAGTTCACGGCGATGCACGACCCTTCGGTCACGAAAAAGCGCGACGAGAAGGTCGAGCAGTTCCGCAAGCAGTTCGACGATGCGCTCGCGGCGGTTCGCTCCATCGATGACGACCGCATCCTTCGCCGTCTGCGCGCGCTCGTCGAGGCGATGATCCGCACGAACGCGTTCGCGGTGAAGCCGGACGAGGCGCTCGCGTTCAAGATCAATTCCTCGCTTGTTCCGGGTCTTCCGCGGCCGGTGCCGTGGCGCGAAATCTGGGTCTACAGCCCGCGCGTCGAAGGCATCCACCTGCGCGGCGGTCCGGTCGCTCGCGGCGGCCTCCGCTGGTCGGATCGGCGCGACGATTTCCGCACGGAAATCCTTGGCCTGATGAAGGCGCAGCTGGTGAAGAATGCCGTAATCGTGCCGACAGGCGCGAAGGGCGGCTTCTATCCCAAGCAGCTTCCGCCGCCGACCAACCGCGATGCATGGCTGGCCGAGGGGACGGAAAGCTACCGCATCTTCATTCGCTCGTTGCTGTCGATCACCGACAACATCGTCGAGAACAAGGTCGTCCATCCCGACGGCGTCGTGGTCCACGACGAGGACGATCCCTATTTCGTCGTTGCGGCGGACAAGGGAACGGCGACCTTCTCCGACGTCGCCAATGCAATCGCGCAAGATCGCGGCTTCTGGCTGGGCGATGCCTTCGCCAGCGGCGGCTCGAATGGCTACGACCACAAGGCGATGGGCATCACCGCTCGTGGCGCCTGGATATCCGTTCAACGCCACTTCCTCGAAATGGGGATCGACGTTCAAAGCGATCCGATCATGGTCGCCGGCGTCGGGGACATGTCGGGGGACGTGTTCGGCAACGGCATGCTGCTGTCGCAGTCCATCAAGCTGGTCGCCGCGTTCGACCATCGTCACATCTTCATCGACCCGGATCCGGATCCCGCGACGAGCTGGAACGAACGAAAGCGGATGTTCGAACTGCCTCGGTCGAGCTGGGATGATTACGACCGCTCGAAGCTGTCGCCCGGCGGCGACATCTACCCGCGCACGCAGAAGTCGATCGAGCTGAGCGCAGCCGCGCGCAAGGTGCTTGGACTTGCGACAGCGACGGTGGATCCGGCGACGTTGATGAACGCGATCCTCAAGGCGCCGGTCGACCTGCTCTGGTTCGGCGGCATCGGCACCTATGTGAAATCATCGACTCAGTCGAACGCGGACGTGGGCGATCCGGCGAACGATGCGATCCGCGCCGACGGGATCGAAGTTCGCGCGCGAGCCATCGGTGAAGGCGCAAACCTAGGCATCACGCAGGCCGGCCGCATCGAATTCTCGGAGAAGGGCGGACGGATCAACACCGACTTCATCGACAATAGCGCGGGCGTCGATTGCTCCGACAAGGAAGTGAACATCAAGATCCCGCTTAACCGCGAGATGCAGGAAGGCCGCCTGACCTTCGACAAGCGCAACGCCTTGCTCGTGAAGATGACGGATGAGGTCTCGGAAATGGTGCTGGAGGACAATCGCCTTCAGACGCTCGCGCTATCGATCGCCGAAAGCGGGGGCTCGCGCGCCCTGCCTGGACACGTACGGACCATCGAGCTGCTCGAAATTGCGGGCCGCATTGACCGAAAGGTCGAGGGTCTCGAGAGCAGTGAGGACTTGCTGCGTCGCGGCCAGGAGAACCGCGGCCTCACTCGTCCGGAGCTTGCAGTCGTACTGTCCATGTCGAAGCTCGCGCTTCAGGACGCGGCCGAGGACCTGAAGCTTGCCGACGACCGCATCGTCGAGCGCGAGCTGTACGAGGCCTTCCCCAAGCCGATGCGCAAGCCGCATGAGGCCGCGATACGGGCGCACCGGCTGCGCCACGAGATCCTCGCTACGCGCGTCGCCAACCGGCTGGTCAATCGCCTTGGTCCAAGCGCTGCGCTCGACCTGACGGAGGAAGAAGGCGCATCGCTGGCGCAGGTCGTCTCGGCCTTTCTCGTCGCGGAACGGCTGCTCGACCTGCCCAAGCTTTGGGCCGAGATCGAGGAGACGGCCCTGCCCGAGATGGTGCGAGTCGAGCTGTTTGCCATCGCTGCAAGCAGCATCCGCTCGCACATCTCCGACATTCTCCGTGCGGTTGGCGGTGAGACGAGCCCCACTGTGCTTTGCAAGATGCTCGAGCCCGGCGTCCGGAAAATCTCTTCGGCTGCGGCAAAGCTCATTCGGTCGGAAGTGCGCAACGAAGCCGAAGCCAGGCGCGAGCGCCTCATCTCCCTCGGTGCTAGCGAAGACATCGTGCGCGGACTTGTGCGCCTGTTCGAGCTCGACGGAATCTTCGGCATCGCCGCGCTCGCAGCACGCAAGAAAATCGAAGAACTGGCGCTCGCGCGAGCCTACACGAAGCTCGGCGAGGCGCTCGGGATCGATTGGGCGCAGCAGCAGCTCGCGCGCTTCATGCCAGCCGACCAGTGGGAGCGGCTGCTGACGGCAGGCCTTGCCCGCGACTTCGAACAGCTTCGCATCGACTTCCTCTCGCGCTTTCGCGGGAAGGACCCGGACGCGACCGTAGAAGACTGGATCGCGAAGCAGGGGCCGCGGATCGAGCAGTTCCGCAACCTCATCGATCGTGCGCGGAACGAAGGTTCGGTCAGCGCTCCGATGCTCGCGCAGATCGCCGCACAGGCGAGAATCCTGCTGGCGCGCTGAGGGCGTGCGTCTAGCCTTCCTGACACCCGCGCCGGACTATCCGGAGCCATGCGATTGGGCGTTCGACGTCGAGGCGGGCGCGGTTCGTGCGCGGGGCGTCGAAGTGGACGCCGTTTCCTGGACGGAGGGGCATGATCTGACAGGGTACGACCTGGTTCTGCCGCTCGTCGCCTGGGGCTACCACCTTCGCTATCCGCAATGGCTAAGTTTCCTTGACGACCTGCGGGCGAGGAGCCTTCCTGTCGTGAACCCGCCGGAGCTGCTCCGCTGGAACAGCGACAAGGCCTATCTGAAGGAGCTCGGCGCCAAGGGCATCCCATCCGTCCAGACGATCGAAGCCGAAGCGCTATCGGACGTCGATCTCACTGCCGCGGCTGCGAGGCTCGATACGCCCGAACTGGTGATCAAGCCGCCCGTCTCCGGCGGCGCTTTCGGGACGCATCGCATCCGCGTCGGCAATGAAATTCCAGCGTCCGAGCATGGCCAGCGCATGATGATCCAGCCCTTCCTCCCGAGCATTGCCACGGAAGGCGAGTATGCGGTCATTTTGTTCGCCGGGACCTACAGCCATACGGTCGTGAAGCGTCCAAAGAGCGGCGACTTCCGCGTTCAGCCGCACCTGGGCGGTTCCACCGACCCCTGTGAGCCCCCGCCAGGCGCCATCGAACTTGCCCAAGCCTCCCTCGCGGCGGCTCCGGCAGAAGCGACCTACGCCCGCGTCGATATCGTGCGCGGCCCGGACGAGCAGCTTCAAATCATGGAGCTGGAGCTGATCGAGCCGGCGCTGTTCCTCGACGTCGCGCCGCAGGGCAAGGATGCGTTCGCGGATGCCGTCGTCGCCGCGGCAGAATTGGCTAGAGCGCGGCCTCGGGACCGTAAGGCCTCGTGATCAACTCTAGCAGGTGGTTGTCGGGATCGGCGAAATAGATGCCGCGCCCTCCCCAATGCGTGTTGATCTCGCCAAGCTGAGAGCAAGCCGGGTCTGCCCAATAGTCGAGGTCGAGACCCTCAATCCTCTCAAAGGCCGCGTCGAACTCGGCGTCGCTGACAAGGAAGGCGTAATGCTGCTGCGATACGCCGTCGTCCTTTTGATAGAAGTCCAGCGAAACCCCATTTGTCAGGTCGACGACGAGGAATTGAAAGAAGCTTCGCGCGGGCGGCAGGCCCAGGATGTCAGTCAGGAATTGCGACGAGCGCTGCTTGTCGCTGCACCAGACGATCGTGTGGTTGAGTTCCGCCATCAATCTCCTCCTGTTCCCATGAAGAGCCATTGCCGGATTGCCGAGGTCAGGTTTGGGATCGGCCGCGATTCCAGCCGCGTCGCATCGATGTCGGCAATAAGCGCGTTTACGGGTCTTCCAGCCTTGGACGCAGCGCCCTCCAATGCGGCCCAGAACATCGGCTCGAGGCTTACGGACGTCTCATGGCCGGCGATGGTCACCGACCTCTTCACAGGACGTCCGAAGCCGCCGCTCATCAATACATGTGCTGGCCGCCGTTGATCGACAAAGTCGATCCGGTGACGAAGCCCGCATTTTCGTCGACGAGGAACACGACGCCACGGGCAATCTCGTCCGCGCGACCCAGGCGATTGACCGGAATGCGCGCAACGATCTTGCTGAGCACGTCCTCCGGCACGGCCGCGACCATGTCCGTGTCGATATAGCCAGGAGCGATCGCATTGACCGTTACGCCGACGCGCGCGCCTTCCTGTGCGAGCGCCTTGGTGAAGCCGTGGATGCCCGACTTGGCGGCTGCATAGTTCACCTGGCCATATTGGCCCGCTTGGCCATTGATCGACCCGATGTTGACGATCCGCCCATAGCTGCGCCCCGTCATGCCGTCCCAGACCGCCTTGGCCATGTTGAAGCAGCCGCCGAGGTTCGTATCCATGACCTCCTGCCACTTCTGATGGTCCATGCGCTTCATCGTAGTGTCGCGGGTGATTCCCGCGTTGTTGACGAGGACGTCGACCGGGCCGATTTCCTCCTCGACCTGGCGAACGCCTTCCTGGCAGGCTTCGAAGTCCGAGACGTCCCATTTGAACGCAGGAATACCCGTGCGTTCGGTGAACTCGCGGGCGCGTTCCTCATTGCCGGCATAATTGGCCGCGACCTCCATTCCCTGGTCGCGCAGCGCGATGCTGATCGCTTCGCCGATTCCACGGGTACCGCCGGTTACGATTGCAACGCGCGCCATGAGTCTCTCCTCGTGTCTCTCCGACACGGCGCTTATGGCTGTAGCAGCCAGCCTGCAAGTTCGCGGCGCACGAGCCTTTCCAACATGGTCATGCCTTCGGGTGAATCGTTGAGACAATCTAGCCGGGCGAACCGCTCGCCGCCCCGCGCCATGAAAGTCTCGCGGCCGCGAATGCCGAGTTCTTCCACCGTTTCCACGCAATCCGCCGAAAAGCCCGGTGCAGCGATGGCGATACGGGTGACACCCTCCGCGGGATAGGCGGCGAGGACCTTGTCCGTTGCGGGCTCCAGCCACTTGGCCCGCCCGAATCGGGACTGGAAAGCCACGTCGGTCTGGATGCTCAGTCGGTCCGACAGCAACCGCGCAGTCTTCTGGCAGTGGCAATAATAGGGGTCGCCGAGTTTCAGGGTCCGCTGCGGCATCCCGTGGAAGCTGAGCAGCAGCCGCTGCGGCTGAAAGTCGAGCCCTTCGAGCTGTCGTTGGAGGTTCGCCTTCAGCGCGTCGATGTGGATTGCGTCATCGTAGTAAGGCGGGAGCGACCGGAGCGCAGGCTGCCGCCGCATTTTCGCGAGGGTCGCATACACCGCGTCCATCGCCGTCGCCGTCGTGGCCGCACAATATTGCGGATAGAGCGGCGCGACGAGGATTCGCTCGCATCCAAGTTCGATCAGATTGTCGATCGACTTGGCGATGCCCGGATTGCCGTAGCGCATGGCGAAATCGACGATGACGTCCCCGCCAAGCCGCTGCTGCAGCGCCTCGCTTTGGCGTCGAGTGATAGCAGCGAGCGGCGAGCCTTCCTCGGTCCATACCTGCTTGTAGGCGTGGGCGGATTTCTTCGGCCGCGTCCGTAGGATGATCCCATGCAGGATCGGCAGCCACGCAATGCGCGGAATCTCGATCACACGGGGATCGCTGAGGAATTCGGCCAGATAGCGCCGAACGGCAGCAGCCTCGGGCGCGTCCGGGGTTCCAAGGTTGATCAGCAGCACTCCAATGCGGCCGTGCTGCACCTGCGGATGATCTGCTGGCTTCAAGTCCGGTACTGCGCCTTGATCGCAACGCGGTCGATCTTGCCTGTGCCGAGCTTCGGCAGAGGTTCGTCCGCAAAGATGAAGCGCACCGGAATCTTGTATGCGGAGATACGCGGCTCGAGAAAGCTGCGCAGCTCTTCCTCGGTCAGACTGCTATCCTCGTGTGGGTAGATCACGGCGACGGGAACCTCGCCTAGCCGCTCATCCGGCATGCCGAATACCGAAGCTTCGGCGACCGCAGGGCAGGCGTAGATTTCCGCTTCGACTTCCGCGCAGGCAATGTTCTCGCCGCCGCGAATGATGATGTCCTTCTTGCGGTCGACGATGAAGAGATAGCCGTCATCATCGACGTAGCCGATGTCCCCCGTGCGAATGAATCCGTCTGCCGTGAAGGCGGCGGCGGTCGCGTCCGGATCTTCCCAATAGCACTTGATGTTCGCCGCCGACCGGATGGCGATCTCTCCGCGCTCGCCCGTCGGCAGATGCGCGTCGCCCGCCCCAAGGATTGCCAACTCGACAAAGGGCTTCTGTGCCCGGCCCGTCGAATCCGGCTTAGCGGCATAACTGCTCCAGAAGTTGGAGCAGCCAACCGCGTTCGTCTCCGTCAGCCCGTAGCCGAGCGCCGGCTGCGCCTTAGGAAATTCCTGCTCCAGCCGCTCGACATGGCTGACGGGCCTGGGCGCTCCACCGGCGGCGATGTCGGTCAGCGACGACAGGTCGTACTTGTGACGGTCCGGATGATTCATAAGCTCCAGGCTCATGGTCGGCACTCCGACGAAGTAGGTGATCCCTTCCTTCTCCATCAGCCGCAGCGCCTCTCCGGCATCCCACTTCGCCATCATCACCATCGTACGGCTGATGACGAAGCTGTTGAGCATCACGGGCACTTCGCCCGTGACGTGGAACAGTGGCACGTTGATGAGGGTGCGCCTCGATGTCGGCGCCCGGTTCTCCTCGGTCATGATGCCGAGCAGGACGATCAGGCCAGTGGCATAGGCATAGACGCCGGTCGTGACCGCCCGATGGGTGGACAAGGCGCCCTTGGATTCGCCCGTCGATCCCGACGTGAAGAGGATCGTCGCATCGTCCTCCGGAGCGATCTCCGGCAGCGCCGCCTCGGGATCGGCTCCGTCGAGCAACGGCGTCAGCGCGCCCTCCAGCGCCTCTTCGATCGGAAGCACAATCAGCTGGCAACTGCCGCAAACTCCCTCGATCCGCTTGGCGCGCGGGGCGTCGGCGATGATCAGCTTCGGCTCCACCATGTCGAGCGCATGCTGCATCTCGTGCGGCTGCCACCAGCCATTCAGCAGCGTAGCGACCCCGCCCGCCTTCGCTATCGCCATGTAGCTCACGACCCAGGCCGGGCAGTTGCGCATCGCGATGCCCACGCGGTCCCCCTTCCGGATCCCGCGGCCGGCGAGCGCGTGCGCCAATTGTTCGGACCATCGGTCGACGTCGGCGAAGCTCAGGCGCTCCTCGCCCGCAACTATCGCTTCGGCTTGGGCATTGAGCGCACAGAAGGTGCGGAAGAAGGAGGGAAGGGTTGCCGGGAAGTTGGTGACGATTGCGCGGCCTTGCTCATCCTGGCCGATGATCAGGCGGCCGCCGGGTCCGATGACCCGGGCCAGCATGTCGTCGTACTTGAGGTCGAGCTCACTCGGCATCCCAACTCCCCGAATTTCAACGCCTTTGCCTTTGCACTTCGCAACCTTATGAGGCGCTGTCCATAAACGGGGATTATCTTGGCCATTCAAGCCGCACCGAACGCAATTATCTGGGAAAACCTCGGCCTCGACCCGGTCGCGCTTGATCTCGGTTTCTTCGAGCTGCGCTGGTACAGCCTTGCGTACCTTGCCGGCATTTTCATCGGCTATTGGTACATGCTGAAGCTTCTGAAGCAGCCCGGCGCCCCGATGGCCCGCCGTCACGCCGACGACCTGGTTTTCTACGCCGCGCTCGGCATCATCTTCGGCGGCCGCATCGGCTACGTCCTGTTCTACAACCTCAGCTACTACCTGCAGAATCCGGTCGACATTTTGAAGCTGTGGGACGGCGGCATGTCCTTCCACGGCGGAATGATCGGCACGGTGCTCGGCATCCTCTACCTCAGCCGCAAGGAAAAGCTGCAGTGGCTGCGCGTGCACGACTATGTCGCCTGCACCGTTCCCATCGGCCTGTTCTTCGGACGCCTCGCGAATTTCGTAAATCATGAGCTTTGGGGCGCGCCGGTGAAGTCGGATGTGCCGTGGGCCGTGCGCTTTCCCGAGTTTGCGCAAGGCGTCGCAGTCCTCGGCCCGGCGCGCCACCCGAGCCAGCTCTACGAAGCGATCCTCGAAGGTCTCGTGCTCTTCGTCATCCTCTGGGCGATGTTCTGGAAGACTCAGGCCCGGTACGAGCCCGGCAAGCTCGTCGGCGCCTTCACTTTTTTCTACGGCCTGTTCCGCTTCCTGATCGAGTTCGTGCGCGAGCCGGATGCTCAGTTCGCCGGCACCTTCATTGAGGCTAGCGGCTTGCACATGGGCCAGTGGCTGTCGCTGCCGATGATCATCCTTGGCGCGTGGCTGATGTGGACGGCCAAGAGCCGTCGCCAGCGCGTTGAGCCCATCGCGGGCACGGAGAGCGTGGCCTGACACCGCTGGAGCGGGCGCTTCGGGAGCGAATCCAGGCTGAGGGCCCGATCAGCGTCGAGGCCTATATGGAAGCGTGCAACGCTTATTATTACTCGACGCGCGACCCCCTCGGACGGGACGGCGACTTCACCACCGCGCCCGAGATATCGCAGATGTTCGGGGAGTTGGTAGGCGCGGCCTTGGCCGACAGCTGGGCAAGAGTGGGGAAGCCGAGCCACGCTGCTTACGTCGAGCTCGGTCCTGGCCGCGGCACGCTTGCAGCCGACGCTCTTCGAGTGCTCCGGTCTGCTGGCTTCTCGGGCAAAGTCCATTTCGTGGAGACCAGCCCGACGCTCCGCGCAAAGCAGGCCGAGCGTGTGCCCGAGGCCATTTGGCATGAGACGATCGACGACCTCCCGCAGAGCCCCATGCTGATCGTTGCCAACGAATTCTTCGATGCCCTCCCAGTGCGCCAGTTCGTTGGCGCCATGGAGCGCAAGATTTTGATCGCCGCGGGCGGCCTCGCATTCGACCGGGATGGCGAAATCATCGAGAAGTCGCCGGCGCGCGACGAAACAGCCGCCGCTGTGGCGAGGCTCGTTGCTTCGAACGGCGGGGTCGCGCTGGTCATCGATTATGGCCATGAACGCACGGCTCCGGGCGACACGTTGCAGGCGGTTCGTGGACACCGCTACGTCCCGACCCTCGTCGATCCAGGCGAGCAAGACCTGACCTCGCACGTCGATTTCGAGGCGCTGGGAGCGCTGCGGCCGACGCCGGAGCGAAGGTCACGGGCGTTGTGACGCAAGGCGACTGGCTCAATCGGCTTGGCATCGGGGCGAGGGCGGCAGCGCTGGCAACCGCAAACCCGGACCGCGTTCCCGAACTCGAAGATGCGGTCGACCGGCTGTGCCACGAAGATCGGATGGGCCAATTGTTCAAGGTGATGGCCATCCACTCCTCCGACTGGCCCGTGCCGGCAGGGCTGGACGCAATGACCATCTCCTATCGGCGCGGCAGGCTGGAGGACGCGGCAGCCATCGACGGCGTTTTCCGCAAGAGCTTCTGCGACACGTTTGAGCATCTCTACCGTCCGCAGGACCTCGACAGCCTTCCTCGAGCAGTTCACGCTCAGTGCCTGGGAAGCGGAGCTGGAGGACGACCGCTTCGCCTTCCAGGTCGCGGAGTCGGACGGGCAGGTCGTGGGCTATGTGAAGCTCGGGCCACCGTCGCTGCCCGTCGAAACCGAAGGCGCATCCGTCGAGCTACGCCAGCTGTACCTGCTGCAAGGAATGGCACGGCCTCGGCGCGGCCAAGGCGCTCATGGACTGGGCGATCAAAGAGGCGAAGGCGCGCGGCGGCACGGAACTCTACCTCACCGTCTACATCGAGAACGAGCGGGCGAAGCGGCTCTACGAACGCTATGGCTTCGTCGAAGTCGGTCCCTATCATTTCATGGTCGGCGAGCAGGCGGACGAAGACATCATCATGAAGCTGGCGCTGTGAGCGAAGTCGAGGTCCTGCGCTCCGAACTACTGGCCGGCGCCGCATGGCTTCCTCGGCAGGCAGGGCGGAGTGTCGCTGGGCGAGATGTGGGGCCTCAACGTCGGCTATGGCAGTGGCGACGATCCGGACCTGATCGCCGAGAACCGCCGTCGCGCGGTCGAGGCGGTGCTGCCAGGCGCAGAGCTGGCAACCGTCCATCAGGTCCACTCGCCAACCGCGTCTATGTCGACCATGCCTGGCCGCAGGACGAACGGCCGCACGCAGACGCCATGGTGACCGATCGGCCCGGCATCCTGCTGGGCATTCTTGACGGCAGACTGCGCACCGGTGCTTTTCGCTGACCCGGACGCAAGTATCGTCGGTGCGGCGCATTCCGGCTGGCGAGGCGCCTTCGGCGGGGTCAACGAAGCGACTGTCGAAGCGATGGAGGGGTTGGGTGCGCAGCGCGACCGCATCGCGGCCGTCGTCGGTCCGTCGGTTTCGCAGGCCTCTTACGAAGTCGATCACGGCTTCCGCGATTGCTTCCTCGAACAATCCGAAGACAATGAGCGATTCTTCGTCGCCGGCCCGGCGGGGAAGCCGCACTTCGATCTTTCGGGCTTCATCCTTCACCGTCTCGAGAACGCCGGAATCGGCAAAACCGAGGCCCTGCGGCTCGATACCTATTCCAACCCGGACCGCTTCTACAGCTATCGCCGGTCAACCCACCTCAAGGAGCCTTCCTATGGCCGCCAGATCAGCATGATCGGACTGCCGACCAGAAGCTGAGCTTATCGGGCAGCGGTGCGGACTTGATTGGCCTCTGCCGCGGTCCCGCGCTAAGGCGCCCCGCAACAGGAGACCTTCTTTGCCTACCGAAGACGAACTCACCGGCTCGCCGCATCGCCGACCCAAGCCTTCCACCACCAGCATCGGCAACCACAAGCTGAAGCCCTCGACGCTCATGCTCGGCTACGGTTTCGACCCGACGCTCAGCGAGGGGTCGCTGAAGCCGCCGATCTTCCTCACTTCGACCTTCGTTTTCCAGAAGGCGGAGGACGGCAAGCGCTTCTTCGAAGGGATTACCGGCAAGCGTCCGGGCGGAACCGACGGCCTCGTCTATTCGCGCTTTAACGGGCCCGAACCAGGAGATTCTCGAAGATCGCCTGCGCGTCTGGGAAGACGCCGACGACGCGCTGGCTTTCTCCAGCGGCATGTCCGCAATCGCGACCTTGCTCCTGACCTTTGTCCAGCCGGGCGACGTCGTCGTGCATTCCGGCCCGCTCTACGCGGCTACCGAAACCCTGATCGCCAAGATCCTCGGCCGGTTCGGGGTGTCCTACCTCGACTTCCCCGCCGGCGCGACGCGCGAGGAAATCGACGCCGTCATCGCCAAGGCCAAGGAGATGGGCCGCGTCTCGCTCATCTATCTCGAAAGCCCGGCGAACCCGACCAACGCCCTCGTGGACGTCGAAGCGGTCGCCGCTGCCCGCAACGCGGCCTTCCCGGAGGCGAGCCGTCCGCCGATCGCGATCGACAACACCTTCCTCGGCCCGCTCTGGGCGCATCCGATTTCTCAGGGCGCGGACATCAGCGTCTACAGCCTGACCAAATATGCCGGTGGCCACAGCGACCTGGTCGCGGGCGGACTCGTCGGGCGGCAGGGGCTTATCGACCAGATCCGCATGATGCGGAACACGATCGGAACCATTTGCGACCCGAACACCGCCTGGATGCTCCTGCGCAGCCTCGAAACGCTCGAACTGCGCATGCAGCGCGCCGGCGAAAATGCGGAGAAGGTCTGCGCCTTCCTTAGCGATCATCCGAAAGTCGAAAGCGTCGGCTATCTCGGCTTCCTGGAAGAGGGATCGCGGCAGGCCGACATCTACAATCGGCACTGCATGGGTGCGGGCTCGACCTTCTCGCTCTACCTCAAGGGTGGCGAGAAGGAGGCGTTCGCGTTTCTCGACTCGCTGAAGATCGCGCATCTCGCCGTCAGTCTTGGCGGCACTGAGACGCTTGCCAGCGCACCAGCGGCGATGACGCACTTGTCGGTGCCGGACGACCGCAAGCAGGCGCTCGGAATCACCGACAATCTCGTGCGCATCTCGATCGGCGTTGAAGATGCCGACGATCTCATCGCCGACGTCGAAAACGCGCTTAGGGCGGTCTAGCGAACCTCGAGCTCGCGCAGCACGTTCGCTGCGTAGCGGATCGCGAAGGTGATCCCAGCGCCGAGGAGGAACCCTTCGAACGCGCCGAAGAAGGTCTGCGAGATCAGCCCGAAATGGTCCTCGCCGAACCAGCGGCCAAGGCTGTCGATGTTGAGCGGCGAGTCCGGGAAGGCCTCGTTCAGCGCGTCCAGGCTAGAGCCCATCAGCTTGCCGCCCATCAGCGGCAGGATGGCGCCGGCGATTGCGCCCATTAGGGCAGCGCCGGAAATCGACGGCCAGGACCGGACGCGCGCGATGGACAGGTGCGAACCGAGCCCAATCGCCCCGCCAAGCACCAGGCCCTCGAACCCCCCGGCGATCCCGACGGGCGCCTTGCCCAGAAGGACGCTGAACGCATCGATGCCGAGCAGCTTCGCCGCCGCCCCGACGACCAGGCCGCCAAGCGCGGCGCCAAGGGCCGTAGCCGCAACCTTCGGTCCCGCGTAGCGGTGCGCCGCTGCGATGCCGGTCCCGATCGCGAACCCCGCCAGCGCAGCCGCGAGGATGTTCACGGACAGCATGACGATCAGGAACGATGCCGCCCCGACCGCGGGTCGGAGCGGGTCGGGCGATGCGCCCAAACCGTAGAGCAGGCCGCCGGCCACGCCGACGACCCCGCCACCGAGCGTGCCTGCCGAGGCCAGTGAAAGCCCACCCTGCCAGCCGAGCGGAAAGGTGATCTGCCGGCCGAAGCGCTTCTCGACCTGACGCTCCTCGACGGGAGCAATGAAACGGTAGCCATGCTTCGGCACCGTTTCGATGAAGCGCGGCCTGGTCGCGTCGTCGCCGAGCGTCCGCCGCAGATTGGCGATGCATTGGCTAAGCGCCTCGTCGGTTACGGGGATGCCGTTCCAAACGTCGTCGAGAAAGCGGTCGCGCGTGATAAGTTCGCCCGGGTTCCGAACCATCAACAATAGAGCATCGAGGTAGCGGCTGTTCACCTCGACCAGCGAACCGTCGCACCTCAGCTGCCGCTGCGACCCGTCGACCACGAAGCGGTCGAACTTGAACTGCGCGCCCACTCTAGCTCCAATCCTCGACCGTCCAGCCGCGCGTCGCAGCCAGCCTGGCCAGTTTCGCATGCGGGTTCACGGCCACGGCTTCGTCCGCCCATTCGAACACTGGCGCGTCGCTGGCATGGTCCGAATAGAAGCGGACGTGCCCGCGGTCGAACCCGCTTTTGCCGAGCCATTCGACGACCATCCGCAGCTTGGCCGGGCCGTAGCAATTCTCGCCGTCGATCTTGGCGTGCACGCGCTCGTCGAGGCCGATGATCGAGCCGGTGCCGATCACGTCGTCGAAGCCGAGCCGGTCGCCGATCGCCTGGGCGTACAGGCGGTAGCTCGCGGTCGCCATCACGACGCGGCGGCCCTCCGCCTTGTCACGCGCAATCGCAGCTCGTGCGCCCGGCCGAATGTTCGATGAAGCGGTGCGGTCGGCAAAGCTGTCGACCAGCGGCTTCAACTCCTGCGGGTGACGCCTATGGCCGAGCAACAGGCGATGGCAGATTTCCTTGAGCTTTGCGCGATCGATGAGCTTCAGCACGTAGGCCAGCATCGCGGCCGCTACGAACGGCAGGAGGATCAATCGCCACGGCGCACGCCGCATCGCGCAATGAAGAAGGAATGGCGTGTAGGTCGCATGGCGCGTGACCGTCCGATCCATGTCGTAGATCGCGAAGTCCGTCCTCATGCCCGCCCTTCGAGAATAGCCGTCACGAGTTCATGATCTTCGCGCTTGTCGACGTCGACGGCCGCAAGCGGATCGGCAAGCTCGACCGCGCGAACGGTCAGGCCGAGCTTTTCGCCAACCGAATTCAAAGTCTGCTGAAGCGTCCGCAACCGAAGCACCGCCCCAAGAAATCCAGAGAAGCCGAGCGTGAACAGCATGCGCCACGCTTTCTTGCGATTTTGTTCGCTCGTGCGCCACACTTCCAACGCAGAGCGAACCTGAGGGCCGCCGAGCAGGAAGAGGTTGGCGCCGCTATAGGCTCCGCCGCGGAACTTCAGCCAGGTGCGCTTGGTCTGCGGCAGCCGCGTGAGGAGCGCGTCGCTCGATACGACGCCGATCGCGACTTCAGCCCCCTCGGCCTTGGCGAGGAAGTCGGCGATCATGCCGGGGGTAAGCAGGGCATGGTCGGCGGTGGTTACGAGCACCGGCCACTGCACGCTTGCGTCCCCACACATCGCCTCGAGCGTCGAAGCAATCGTCTGCCCGGATGCCTCGACCGAGATACGCTCGTCGTCCGGCAAAGCTTCCGCGATTCGATCCGGCTGTTGAGCGAGCACACGAATCGAACTGACGTCGGAACTCGCAAGCAGGGCTTCGACCGGTCGTCGGACCATCGGCACGCCGCCGACGGGAATGAGCGCCTTCAAGTCGGTCCCATAGGCTTTCGCGAAAGGATCGACGCCCGGCCGCGATCCTGCGAGCACGACCGCAGTGCAGTGGGTCACGATAGCCAGGAAACCACCGGCTTGCCGCGGTCGTGTGCGGCATTGGCCTGCGCCAGGCGCACTGCGTGGAAGATCAGGGAGACGATCGTCCAGAGGGCGACAAGCTCGATCCCGACGTCCGGCCGTCCGAACAGCAGGGCCGTGACAAGGATGACCATGTTCGGATTGCGCCGAGCGGTGATCAGCCGGAATTTGCTGTCGATCGGCCGCCAGACGTGGATGTGCATCCTGCCGAAACGGCGCATGAAGATGCCCTCGATCAGCCGCTGCGCGACATAACCGCCGACGATCGCCCACAGCAGCATGGTCGCATAGACTGGTTCCAGCGGTGTCCCGTACGCGTCCAGTCCGTGGATCCACGCCCACCACCAGAAAGGCGGGTGGATGAGGTCGATGCCATGGTCGAAGACATTGCCCCATTTCGACGAGGTCCCGGTGCATCGGGCAAGCTTCCCGTCGACCGTGTCGAGCACCATGAAGACGAAGCCCGCTGCGACGCCGGGCCAGTAACTGCCGATCCAGAACAGATAGAAGGCAAGGAGGCAAAACACGGCCCCGATGGCCGTCACCATGTTCGGCGACATCCCCGCCTGCGCGGCCCAGCGGGTCAAATGGAAGGCGAGCTTGCGCCACAGGTAGAGCGTGAGGATGTCCGTCACGCCCTTGTACGCTGCGTCGTAGGCGGCGCGCTCCGCAGCGACCGGGTCTGCCGGATCGAGAGGCATGACGAACGGTCGTTCGCGCTTGCGCAACTCGGAATAGCTTAGCTCTGCGGTCTCGCCGTCGATCTGCTCGAGCCCGGCGAGTGAACCGCCGGTTCCGTTCATGGCCTCGAGCACCGAGACGATGTTCTTGCCCGTGGCGATGTGGGCGAGCACCGGCTTGCCCTGCAGGGTCAGGACCGTGCCCGGTCGCCGGGAGATCTCCCGAAGCCATGCGGGGTCCCAGGCGAAAGCCATATTCGCCAGCACGGCATCCCTGCCCGCGGCCTCGTCCGCGCACTCCATCCCCATGTTGGTCGCCAGCCGGCAAGCACGCGTACGCGCATCCATTCCGAACAGATGCGCGGAATTGGTCCCGATGGGCACGAACATAAGGGGTGGCTGCGTTGCCATTGCGGCTGCGCTTAAAGGCAAGAACAGCGGCAAGAAAGTGGCGCTTGCGCATCCCCTTGCCCGACTTCGCTAATTCTAGCACTGTCCGCGCCGCATGGCGTCCACAGCTGCCCCCACCGCTGAGAGCGGACCCACCCCGCTTCGTATCCGGGGCACGCTGACGATTACGCGTGCAGCGAGCATCCAGCGCGAGATCGATGCGGAGCCGGACCCGCTCGTCATCGACCTGTCGGGCGTCGAGCGAATGGATACGGTCGGCGCATGGCTTATCTATCGCGCCGTTCGCGACCGCGGTGCGAAGGTCGTCGGCGCCAGCCCCGAGGCCCAGAGCCTGCTCGATGAAGTGGGGGCATTCGATAAGCCTGTCAGGGTGCATCCGGAAGAAGATGCGAGCCTGTCCCGACTCGTCGCGGAACTCGGCGAGTGGATTGCGGAAACTGGCCGCACGCTCGTTGGGCTTCTCGGATTTTTCGGGGCCACTCTGGTCGGTTTGGCGCAACTCGCCAGGCGGCCGAAGAAGTTCCGTTGGAATTCGGTTGTTCAGCGCTTCGACGTCGTCGGGGTCCGGGCGCTCGGCATCATCGGCCTGATGAGCTTCCTCATCGGTATCGTCATCGGACAGCAGGGTGCCGTCCAGCTCCAGCAGTTCGGCGCGGAGATCTACACGATCAACCTCATCGGCCGGATTACCGTTCGCGAGCTTGGCACTTTGATGACCGCAATCATGGTTGCGGGCCGATCCGGATCGGCCTTCGCCGCTCAACTCGGGACGATGAAGATCACCGAGGAAATCGACGCCATGCGGACCATCGGCGTGTCGCCGATCGAAGCACTTGTCATCCCCCGGCTGATTGCGGCGGTCGTCATGATGCCGCTCCTGGCCTTCTGGGCAATGCTGATGTCCCTTCTGGGCGGCGGCATCTTCGTCTGGCTGGCACTGGGCATCCCGCCACTCACCTACATCCAGCGGCTGCAGGAGGTGATTCCCCTCACCGATCTGTGGGTGGGGCTCATCAAGGCGCCGGTGTTTGGATTCATCATCGCACTGGCGGGCTGCTTCCAGGGGATGCTGGTCGAGAGCAATTCGGAGGAGGTCGGCCTCCGCACGACCACCGCAGTGGTTCAGTCCATCTTTCTCGTCATCGTGCTCGACGCGGTGTTCGCCGTCTTCTTCAGTTCGGTCGGGTGGATGTGACGGACGCGGAGCCGATCATTTCCGTCCACGGGCTGGTCAATCGTTTCGGTGACCAGGTCATTCACGAGAATCTGGACCTCGAAGTCCGCCGCGGGGAAATCCTCGGAGTTGTTGGCGGCTCCGGTACGGGCAAGTCCGTGCTGATGCGCTCGATCATCGGACTGCAAACGCCCGCGGCAGGACATATTGAGGTTCTCGGCGAGAACATGGTTGGCCGCTCCGAGGACGAAGCGAAGAACATCCGGCGGCGCTGGGGAATCCTCTTTCAGAACGGCGCTCTCTTTTCGACCCTGACAGTAGCCGAGAACGTGGAAGTGCCGATCCGCGAGTATTTCCCGCACATTCGCCCGCCGCTTCTCGACGAGATCGCCTCGTACAAAATCGCCATGGGCGGACTACCGCCAGACGCCGGGCCCAAATATCCTTCGGAACTATCGGGCGGAATGATCAAGCGCGCCGGTCTCGCCCGAGCGCTCGCGCTCGATCCCGAGCTTCTCTTCCTCGATGAGCCCACGGCCGGGCTCGATCCGATCTCGGCGGCCGCTTTCGACGACCTTATCCTCGGCCTCCAGAAGCGGCTGGACCTGACCGTCTTCCTGATTACGCACGACCTCGATACGCTCTACGCCATCTGCGATCGGGTGGCGGTGCTGGCGGATCGCAAGGTCATCGCGGTCGGAACGATTCCGGAACTATTGGCTTTGGACCATCCTTGGATACAAGAATATTTTAACGGGCCGCGTGGTCGGGCCGCAGCGGACACGGCGAAGGAGCACGCTGAAGCCTGATGGAGACACGGTCGAATTATGTGATGGTCGGCGCCGTAACCCTCGCGATGCTCGTGGGGCTGTTGCTGTTCGTCGTCTGGATCGCGGGCCTCTCGAACAAGGCCACGCGCTGCTACGACATCTATTTCGCGCAAGGGGTCAGCGGCCTGAACAAGGGGTCGAGCGTGACCTTCTCCGGCGTGCCGGTTGGCCAGATCGAACAAGTTTCGTTGCTTCCCAACCGGCCAGAGTTCGTCTGGGTTCGCATCGAAGTCGACGATGAGACCCCGGTCCTTCAGGGCACGACGGCGCAGATCAAGGGCGTCGGCTTTACCGGCGTCAGCGAAATCCAGCTGGGTGGCGCGGTGAAGGGCGCGCGCCCGATCACCCAGGTCGGCCCGCAGGGATGCCCGGTCATTCCGGCCAGCTCGGGCGGACTCGGCGCACTGCTCAACAGCGCTCCGGAACTGATCGACCGCATCCAGCGCCTGACCGAGCGCCTCACCGAGTTGCTCAGCGACGAGAACCAGAACGCCATCTCCGACATTCTCGAGAACGTCCGCGGCACCACCGACGTGCTGCGCGAGCGCGCACCCCAGCTCGCAGATGCAATCGGCGATGCACGCATCGCAGCGCGCAACGCGGGCATCGCTGCAGAGCGCGTCGCCATACTGACCGACAACACCAACAAGCTGGTGGTCGAGCAGGGCCAGCCTGCCGCCGAAGATTTGCGCAAGGCGATCGCCAGTGTCGAGCGGGCGGCCAACAATCTCGATGCGATGGTCTCCGACGCTCGTCCGGGTCTGCAGAATCTAAGCAAGTCCACCTTGCCGGAAGCGAACCGCCTGATCCTGAATTTGCGTGAATTGTCGCAGTCGCTGAAGGGCGTGTCCCAGCGCGTCGAGCAGGATGGCATTGGAGGGACGCTGGGCCCGCAGAAACTGCCTGATTACAAGCCGAGGAAGCAACAATGAGATTGCCAGCGCGTGTTCTTGCTCCCGTGGCGCTCGCGCTACTTGCTGGCGGCTGTTCGGTAGGCGGACTGCTCGGTGGTGGAGGCAAGGCGCCGGCCTCGCTTCTGACGCTGACTCCCGAAGCGCCGGCGACAGGTGAATTCACGCGTGCTGCGGCTGCGGGCCAGTCCGTGACGGTGAATGCCCCGGTAATCGCCAAGGAATTGCGCACCGTTCGCATTCCCGTGCGGGTCAGCCCGACCGACGTTCAATATGTGACTGACGCGCAGTGGGTGGACACCCCTGACCGGCTGTTCGCGGACCTGCTGTCGGAAACGATCCGGCGCAGGACTGACCGGGTCGTTCTTGATCCCAATTTGACCGGTCTTGATCCGGGGCTGATCGTTTCCGGTGAGCTGCAGAGCTTCGGTTACGATACCGCCACGGGGCAAGCGGTCGTGCGCTTCGACGGGACTTTTTCGACCGCTGGTGGAACGCGGGTCGAAACGCGGCGCTTCGAAGGCACTGCGCCATCCGACGGCACTGCGGCGACCATCGGACCGGCGCTGAACCGCGCCGCCAACGAAGTTTCTTACAAGGTGGCCGACTGGATCGGGAGCCGCGCGACCCCTTAGGTCAAGCTCAGGACAAGCTCTTGCTAGCCTGTTCATAGACGTCGCGTGACAGGCCACGCGCGTCGATGATCCGTTCCAACTGCTTCCGCATAAGCTCGGACCGGTTCGGTTCGAACCGGCGCCAGCGTCCAAGCGGCGGAACCAACCGCGCAGCCGTTTGCGGGTTCAGCTTGTCCGCAGCGATGATCATGTCGGCAAGAAAGCGATAGCCGCGCCCCGACGCATGATTGAACACCCAGTGATTCATCGAGAAGGTGCCCGCAAGCGCCCGTAGCCGGTTCGGGTTCTGCAGCTTGAACGACGGGTGCAGCGCCAGCCGCTCGACCTCGTCGATCGTGTCTTCCCGCTGCGCCGCTGCCTGGAGCGCGAACCATTTGTCGAGAACCAGGGGGTCATCCTTGAAGCGCTCAAAGAAGGCTTCGAGCGCAGCCTGACGCTCCGGCCGGTACAGCGACACGAGCACGCCTAACGAACCTTGGCGGTCCGTCATATTGTCGGCGGCGTCGAACTGGGCCTTTGCCAATTGCGCGCCTTGCTCAGGATCGCCTCCCGCAATCAGCCCGAGTGCGACCGAGCGCAGGCGGCGAGTTCCCTTCGCCATTGGAGACAAGTCGGCGCCGCGTCCGGCATTGGCCAATTGGACCTTCACCAGATCGTCGATCAACGCCTTACCCAAGGCGCTGCGAAGGCGCTCGCGAGCGGCGTGAACCGCATCGGGCTCAACCACCCCCAGCCGCTCGGCAACGACCGCTTCCTGCGGAAGCATGATCGCTTCGGCCTTGAAGGCGGGGTCGAGCTCGTTCGAGCGCAGCGTGTTCCGGGCGGCGCGGACCAGCGGCTCGAAGTCGGCGTGCTCGCCGCGTGCCTCGGACAGGATGGCGCCGAATGCCAGCTCCTGCATCGCCTCATAGCGTGCAAAGGGATCGCTGTCCGTCTGCGCCAGCCGCTCGAGTTCGCCGTCGCGCCGCGTTCCGTGAACGACGACCGGAGCAGAGAAGCCGCGATTGATCGATAGCAGGGGCGCTTCCTTGAGCCCTTCGAAGCGCACTTCCTGCTTCGGCTGGTCGAGCAGGATGAGTTGCTCCGCCGCAATCTCGGCGCCGCTATCCTCACCGATCAGCGCCGTCCGCAACGGGATCGGCATCGGCTGCTTCTCCGGCTGTCCCTGCGTGGGAGGGAGCCGCTGCTCCAGATGTAATGTCGCGCTCCCCCCATCCGCGTCATAGTCGAGCCTTGCTCCGATCTGCGGTGTTCCAGCCTGCGAGTACCAGATCTTGAACCGCGACAGGTCGACGCCGCTGGCGTCCTCCAGCGCCTTGACGAAATCGTCGCAGGTCGCCGCTTCGCCATCGTGCCGTTCGAAGTACAGGTCGGTTCCGGCGCGGAATTTCTCCGGCCCGAGAAGGGTGTGGAACATGCGGATGAGTTCGGCGCCCTTGTTGTAGACGGTCGCCGTGTAGAAGTTCGAAATCTCGATATAGCTGTCGGGCCGGACGGGGTGGGCGAGCGGTCCCGAATCCTCTGGGAACTGCACCATCCGCAGCACGCGGACGTCCTCGATGCGCTTGACAGCAGCGCTGCCCATGTCCGCCGAGAAGCTCTGGTCGCGGAAGACGGTGAAGCCTTCCTTCAGGCTCAGCTGGAACCAGTCGCGGCACGTTACGCGATTGCCCGACCAATTGTGGAAATATTCGTGCGCGACGACGGCCGAGATCGCATCGAAGTCGGCGTCGGTCGCGGTCTCCGGATCCGCCAGGATGTAGCGCGAGTTGAAGACGTTCAGCCCCTTGTTCTCCATCGCGCCCATGTTGAAGTCGGACACGGCAACGATGTTGAATTGGTCGAGGTCGTATTCCCGCCCGTAAACGCGCTCGTCCCACGCCATCGAGGCCTTCAGACTCTCCATCGCGTGGTTCGTCTTCGGCAGATCGCCCTCGCGCACCCAGATGGCGAGGTCGACGTTGCGGCCTGACATGGTTTTGAACGTATCGCGGTTGGGTTGCAGGTCGCCGGCAACGAGTGCGAACAGATAGCTCGGCTTGGGAAACGGATCTTCCCATTCCGCCCAGTGGCGGTCGCCCTCGCTCGTCCCGGTCTCGACCGGATTGCCGTTCGTCAGCAGGATTGGAAAGCGGCCTTTATCGCCTTCCATCCGCACGCGGTAGCGGCTGAGCACGTCGGGACGGTCGGGGAAGAAGGTGATGCGGCGGAACCCCTCGGCCTCGCATTGCGTGCACAGCATCCCTCCCGAGGCGTAGAGGCCCGACAGCTTGGTGTTCGCCGTCGGGTCGATGACGACTTCGATCTCGACCGTCGCCCGGTCCCCGGCGATGTCGACAACCAACCGATCGCCGTCGACCCGCCACGGAACATCCCGTCCGTCGACCCGAACCGACTTGGGCGTCAGTTCATCGCCATCGAGCCTCAGAGCGCGATCGTGCTTGCCATTCCGAACCACCTGCAGCGTTGCACGAACCCGCGTCGCGTTCGGATCGAGCGCGAAGTCGAGGGAGATCTCCGGCACCAGCCAATCGGGGGGGCGATAGTCTTGACGGCGAATGGTGACATGGGTGGGAGAGGGCGGCGCCTCGGGCGGGGTATCGGTCGGGATCGTACGAACATCAGCCATTGCGGCGACTTAGGGGGCGGCTCCGGCGTCCGCAATGCACGCCGCCAAGGGTAGGCCTCATCCGAGGCTAGGCCGCGTCGGGCGGAGCGACGACTGCCTTCTCCCGCCGAAGCGCTCCGATCATGCCGCCGATCGCCAGGACGGCGCCGGCAATGGCGAGCGGCGACCATTTGTAGCCTTCCAGCGCCGTGGAAAAGGCCATGGCGATGATCGGAATGATCGCGCTGGAATATGCAGCTTTCGCCGGACCGATCTTGCGCACCACCGGATAGTAGAGGCTGAACGTCAGTACCGAGGCGGGCAGGGCCAGATAGAAGACGCCGAGCCAGTAGCCGGGGCGACTGTCGAATACAGGCGGACCAGCGATCGCAATGGCGATGAGGATGTTCATGACCGCGCCCATGATCATCGACCAGGCGAGCATGCTGAACAGAGGAAAGCGGCGAACCTCCTCGCGCGCCTGGAAGACGTTTGCGGCCGACGCGCCGATCATCCCGATGAGTGTCAGTCCGATGCCCAGGGCGATCTCGTCCGCTCGCGCCGAATGCTGCTGGAACTCATGGACGAACAGCAATCCAATGCCCACGACAGCGACCAGCGAGCTCCAGACGAAGCGGCTGCTCGGTCGATGGCCGAGGAACGCCCAGGCCATCAGAGTGCTTGGGATCAGCAGCAGGGCGAAAACCGTCGCAACGACGCCTGACGTGATGTGCTGCTCGGCGAGATAGACCGCATTGAAGTTCACGCAGAACTGGGCAAATCCGAGGAAAGTGGCGGCAAGCAGCGCTCCGCGTCCGAGCCTCAGGCTCTCACCCTTCCACTTCGCCACCAGCGCCATGGCGATGGCGGCAATGATGAAGCGATAGGCGACCGACCATTGCGGCGGCACCGTGCCGAGCTGGTCGCGGATCACGATCCAGGTGGAACCCCAGATGGCGGTGAAGATGATGAAGGGAAGCGTGACCTGGGTGAAGGTCCAGCGCTTTTCGCTCACAGCGCGGCGATGGCTGCTGCGAGCCGCTCGACGGGTTCGCCGGACTGGTCCCAGCTGGTGACCAGCCGGATCTCGCCAGGCGCCCAATCGTAGAAGTCGAAGCCCTGGGCACGCAAAGCGGTTGCTTCCTCGGGTGTCGCGCGCACGAAGATCTCGTTTGCCTCGACCGGATAGACGAGCCGGTCGCCAGCGACCTTCGCGATCGTCTGGGCCGCGGCGTTCGCCGCCCGTCCGTTGTCGAGCCACAAATCGTTGTCGAGCATTGCCAGGATCTGCGCCGCGAGCATTCTTCCCTTGGACAATAGGTGACCGGCGCGCTTGCGCCGCACCGCGACCTCTTCGGCCAGTTCGGTCCGGAACAGGATCAACGCCTCGGCGCTAAGCCCGCCATTCTTGGCGAACCCGAACGACAAGGCGTCCACGCCGGCACGCCACGTCACGTCGGCCGGGCACGCGCCAGTGCTGACCACGGCATTGGCGAAGCGCGCGCCATCCATGTGAAAGCCAAGGCCATTGCGCCTGGCGCTCTCTCCCAACGCACCGACTTCCACGACAGAGTAGGCGAGGCCGTATTCTGTCGCATTCGTGATCGACAGCGCCTTGGGCTGGACCTGGTGCACATCCTTGCGGATCCGCCCGACCGCTGCGTCCACCGCGTCCGGCGCAACCTTCGCGCCTTCGCCATCGACCAGCATCAGCTTCGCGCCGTGCGTGTAGAAGCCCGGCGCGCCCGCTTCGTCATTCTCGATGTGCGCATCGCGGTGGCAGATGATTGCGCCGTGCGGCGGGCACAGCGCCGCCAGCGCCAGGCCGTTCGCGGCGGTGCCGGTGCTGACCCACAGTGCGCGGACCTCCGTCTCGAACAGATCGGAGAAGGCGCCGTCGAGCTTCTGGCTCCACTCGTCCCCGTCGTAGGCCGTGTCGAGCCGGTTCGCCTGCGCGATGGCCTCGATGACCTTCGGATGGGCGGCGGCCGCATTGTCGGAGAAGAAGCGCATCAGACCCTTTCGATCGCCAGCGCGATACCCTGTCCAACGCCGATGCACATGGTGGCAAGGCCGAGCTTGCCGCCGCTGCGCTGCAATTCTTCCGTTGCCGTGAGCGCAAGCCGAGCTCCCGACATGCCGAGCGGATGCCCAAGCGCGATCGCGCCGCCGTTCGGGTTCACATGGGCGGCATCGTCCGGGATTCCGAGCTGCCGAAGCACCGCGAGGCCCTGTGCCGCAAAGGCCTCGTTCAGCTCGATCACGTCAAAGTCCGTAATTGCGATACCCAGCCGCTTGCACAACTTTTCGCTGGCGGGCGCCGGGCCGATGCCCATGATCCGCGGCGGCACACCTGCCACGGCAGCGCCGAGGATTCGGGCGCGCGGCGTCAGGCAGTTGCGCCGGGCTGCCTCTTCCGAAGCGATGATGATCGCAGCGGCGCCATCGTTGACGCCCGAAGCATTGCCCGCGGTCACCGATCCGTCCGGCCGAACGATCGGCCGTAGCTTGGCGAGCGCCTCCAGCGTCGTCTGGCGCGGATGCTCGTCCGTATCGATGATGATCGCATCGCCTTTGCGCTGCTTGATCTCGACGGGCACGATTTCCGCCGCCAGTCGCCCGTTGGCCTGCGCCCTCGCCGTCCGCTCCTGGCTCCTCAGCGCAAACGCATCCTGATCCTCACGGCTGATCTGAAAGTCCTGCGCGACATTCTCCGCCGTGCTCGGCATCGTGTCGTCGCCGTAGGCATCCTTCATCTTCGGATTGACGAAGCGCCAGCCAATGGTCGTATCGTAGATCTCCGCGTTCCGGTCGAACGCCGACTGCGCCTTGGGCATGACGAACGGCGCGCGGCTCATGCTCTCGGACCCGCCCGCGATGATCAGGTCGGCATCGCCGCCGCGGATCGCCCGCGCTGCCATGGCCACTGCGTCGAGGCCCGACCCGCACAGGCGGTTGAGAGTCACGCCGCCCGAGCTGTCCGGCAGCCCGGCAAGCAGCCCCGCCATGCGCGCCAGATTGCGATTGTCCTCGCCGGCCTGATTGGCGCAGCCGAGGATCACGTCGTCGAGCTCGCTCCAATCGACACCCGGATTGCGGTCGATCAGCGCCTTGATCGGAATCGCCGCCAGATCGTCAGCGCGGATCGAGCTCAGCGCCCCGCCGTAACGGCCGATCGGCGTGCGCACCGCGTCACAGATGAAGGCTTCAGTCATCGGATTCGCCCGCTTGAAGCTGGAAAATGGTGCTGCCGGTGAGGATTGAACTCACGACCTCAGCCTTACCAAGGATGCGCTCTACCACTGAGCTACGGCAGCACTGACCGGAGGAGCGGGCGCTATGGCCAAGCGGGTCCCGCCCGTCAACCCGACTTGCCCGCTCGCCGGCCGAACGACTAGTTGAGCCGCATGGGCTCGAAGGACAAGGAACGGCTGGCGGCGGCGCTCCGCGAGAATCTGCGACGACGGAAAGCGCAGGCCCGCGATACGGCCGATCAGCCGAAGAAGGACCCGGCCCACCCTGCCAAGGAATAGCCTGCGTCCAGAGCGCGGTTCACGGCGATCCGCGGCCCCAGCATCCATGTCGCCGTAATCGCGCCGCCGAGCGCCATCCAGCCTAGCGGCTTAGCGGCGCGCATTGCCTTTCGAGCCATGCCTTGTCTTCCCCCTCCAGCCGCGGGCCGATCTTCTCCAGCACCTCGGCATGATAATCATTGAGCCATTGCAGCTCGCGGTCGCTGAGCATCGAAACATCGACCAGCCGCCTCTCGATTGGCGCGAAGGTCAGGGTCTCAAAGCCCAAAGTCTCTTTTTCCGCACCCTCGACCGGCTTGTCCACGACCAGAACTAGGTTCTCGATGCGAATGCCGTAGGCGCCCGTCTTGTAATAGCCGGGCTCGTTGGAAAGGATCATGCCCGCCTGCAGCGGCTCGTCGCCGCCCGCCTGGGCGCTACCGGCCGGCGAAATGCGCTGCGGACCTTCGTGAACCGAAAGGAAGCTGCCTACGCCGTGGCCGGTGCCGTGGGCGTAATCGAGACCCGCCTCCCACAAGGGCCGGCGGGCGAAGCTGTCGAGCTGGGTCCCGCGCGTGCCCTTCGGGAAAATGGCAGTGGCGACGGCGATGTGGCCCTGCAGCACCCGCGTGAAGCGGTCGCGCATTTCCTGGGTCGGTTCACCGACGACGACGGTACGCGTGATGTCGGTGGTGCCGTCGAGATACTGGCCGCCGGAATCGATCAAGTAGATCGAGTTCATCTCCAGCTTGCGGTTGGTCTTCTCGCTCGACCGATAGTGGACGATCGCGCCGTTCGGTCCCGCGCCGGAAATGCTGTCGAACGACAGGTCGCGCAGGTCCGGATCCTCGCGGCGAAGCGCCTCGAGATGGTCCGAGGCCTTCAACTCATCGACGTTGCCCTTCGGCGCCTCTTCCTCGACCCAGCGGAGGAAGCGGGCGATGGCCGCGCCGTCGCGATGCTGCGCCGACTTCTGGCCAGCGATCTCGACCGCATTCTTGACCGCCTTGGGCAGGATGGTCGGATCGCGCACCGGCACGATCTTGGCGCCCGCCTTGTCGAGCGCCTCGAAGATGGCGGCGACGGCACGCTCCGGATCGACCGCAACTGTCTTGCCGGAAAGCTCGCCAAGCGCGTCTTCGAACGCATTGCGGTCGTGCAGACGGACGCCGTTGCCGAGATGCTGTCGCACCTCCGCGTCGATCTTCTCCGGATTGACGAACAAATCGGCCGTTCCATCCGAATGAACCAGCGCGAAGGCGAGTGCGACCGGTGTCCGCGACACGTCCTCGCCGCGCACGTTGAACGCCCAGGCGATCGAATCCAGCGCCGACAGTACGGCCGCATCCGCCTTCTGCGACACCAGCCAGTCGGCGATTTCCTGGCGCTTGTCCGCCGAAGAACGGCCCGTGTACTTCTCCGCCTGGACCTTGAGGTGCGCCTTCGACGCTTCCGGTCGATCCGCCCAGACCTTGTCGATCGGGTTCTGTTCGACGGCGACCAGCTCGGCGCCACGGCTGGCCAAAGCCTCCGTAGCCTTCTTCACCCAGTCACGGCTGTGCAGCCACGGATCGTAGCCGATCCGCCCGCCCTGCGGCGCGTGCTCCTTCAGCCATTCGGCGGCGGAGGTTTCCGGAACCGACTGGTACGACCAGTCCTTGCCGTCGACCTGGCTGCGGACCTGCAAGGTGTACCGTCCGTCGACGAAGATCGCCGCTTCCTGCGGCAGGACGACCGCGGAGCCGGCCGAGCCCTCGAACCCGGTGAGCCACGCCAGCCGCTGCGCATAGCTCCCGACATATTCACTCATATGCTCGTCGGTGAGCGGGACGACGAAGCCGTCGAGCCGGTCGGCCTTGAGCTGCTCGCGAAGCGCCTTCAGGCGGTCTGCATAACTGGACATGCCCGCTTCCTAAGCCTGCGCGCCAGCCTCAACAAGCGCCTCCGAGTTAGAGCGTTCCAGCAGGCGAGAAGCAGGACTTCGTACGCTACCGCACCATCGATTTTGGCCGGATGTTAACTCACCGACCTTAAAATGGCCCCAGATCTTTGGGGGGGTCTTTAGTAATGAACGCATTCGGCAAATCTGCCGGTGGCGGACGGCGTGCAGCTCCGCGAGAAGTCGCTCCGCTGCTGGCAGTTTGTACGACAGTCACAAAGTCACACTCGGCACTCCTCGTCGACGTCTCGAGCACTGGTGCCCGACTGCGGAGCCCGGACTTGCCACACGAGGGTGACGACGTGCTGGTAATCTTGTCCTCAGTCAAAGCGTTTGGCACCGTCGCCTGGGCCAAGGAGGGCGAGTTTGCGATCGGCTTCGATGAGCCTTTGCAGTCAGATGACCTCGCTCTGCTCAAGAAAATCGTTGCAAGTGGCCGTGGATTCACGCCGCACGTGAAGGCAGCGATCGACGATTGGGTGTTGGGGATCGCCGACTGACATTGCCCAACGTCAGCGGACCGGATTGCTAGCGATGGCGCCGCCACTTCGGACCTGCATCGGGCGGGCGAGAGTACACATCGGCTCGCCAGCCTCCCCTTCCCGTAGCCGGCCATCGCGCTAAGAGCATGGGCATGGACAAGCCCACCCCAATTCCCGCACCACCGACCGCCGAGCAGCGGCCTTACAGCTACGAACGTCATGGCGTCACGATCGATGATCCCTGGCACTGGATCCGCGATCAGAAATATCCACAGGTCGAGGACAAGGATGTCCTCGCCTATCTTACGGCAGAGAACGATTACTTCGGACATTGGCAGGCCCAGCACAAAGAGCTGCTGGACGAGCTGTTCGAGGAGATGAAGGGACGCATCAAGGAGGACGAGTCCTCCGTTCCGATCCGCGACGGCGATTACGTCTACTGGTGGGCGTTCAAGCCGGGCGCGCAGTACCGGACCTGGTACCGGCGCAAGTTCACGGGCGGCGACGACCAGGTCATCTTCGATGAACCGACCGAGGCGGAGGGGAAGGAATATTTCCGCCTGGGGGCGCTGGACGTCAGCCCCGACGGGAAGCTCGCCGCCATCTACGTCGACGACAGCGGCGCGGAGAGGTTCACGATCCGCATCCGCGATCTAGCGACCGGGGAGGACCTCGAGACCGTCACCAATGTCGGTATCGGCTCGGCCGTGTGGACGACCGGCTCGGACGGGATCGTCTTCAACGAGGTCAACGACCAGTGGCGCAGTTACCGGGCGCGCTTTCACCGGCTCGGGACGCCGACCGACCAGGACATTACCCTTTACGAGGAAACGGAGGAGCTCGGCTTCTCGGTCGGCGTCGGCAAGACGCAGGACAAGAGCCTCATCATCATCGGCACCGGCGACAATGCGACCAGCGAAGTCCGCTTCGTCTCCGCCGACGATCCGACCCAGCCGCTGACGCTCGTTTCGCCGCGCAAGGAGAACCGCCAGTACGAGGTGGATGCGGCCCACGGCAAACTGTGGATCCTGACCAACGACGACCATGTGAACTTCCGCCTTGCTGAAGCCGACCCGGCCAGGCCCGATGAGTGGCGGACGGTGGTGCCCGGGTCCGACCGCGTCTACATGCGCCACGTCACCTCGTACCGCGATCATCTTGCGATCCAGCAGCGCGTGGACGGCCTCGACCAGCTGATCCTGCGCACCTACGATGGCGAGGAACGGCGTATTCCGTTCGCGGAAGCGAGCTACAGCGCAGGCTTCCTCGGCAATCCCGAGTTCGCGCCGGATGCTTACCGCCTTGCTTACTCGTCGCTCGTCACGCCTGCGACGATCTACGACTATCACCCGGACGACGACCGGCTCGAGGTCCTGAAGGTCCAGGAAATCCCGTCAGGCTACGACGCGTCGAAATATGAGACCGAGCGGCTGATGATCACCGCCCGGGACGGAAGCCAGGTGCCGGCGTCGGTCGTCTACCCCAAGGGCTTCAATAAGGACGGAAGCGGCAAGCTCTTCCTCTACGCCTATGGCGCCTACGGCCACGCCATCCCGCCCGCGTTCAACTCGAACCGGATCAGCCTGCTCGATCGCGGCTGGGCCTACGCCATCGCCCACATCCGCGGCGGCGACGACCTCGGCTATCAGTGGTTCCTCGACGGGAAGCTCGAAAAGCGCACCAACACGTTCAACGATTTCGTCGACGTCGCGAAGGGGCTGATCGCGCAAGGGTTCACTAGCAAGGGCAAGATCGGGATCAACGGCGGCTCGGCGGGGGGCGAGCTGATGGGCGCCGTCGTGAATTCCGATCCGGACCTGTGGGGCGCGGTGGTTGCCGATGTCCCCTTCGTCGACGTGCTGAACACCATGCTCGACGACACGCTTCCGCTGACTCCGGGCGAGTGGCCGGAGTGGGGCAATCCGATCATCGACAAGGCCGCGTTCGACACGATCCGGAGCTATTCGCCGTACGACAATGTGAAGGCGCAGGATTATCCGCCGATGCTCATCACGGGCGGCCTCACCGATCCTCGCGTCACCTACTGGGAGCCTGCCAAGTGGGCAGCGAAGCTCCGCGCCAACAAGACCGACAACAATCTGCTAATGCTGAAAATCAACATGGGCGCGGGTCACGGCGGAAAGTCGGGCCGCTGGGAACGGCTGCACGAGGTTGCGGAGACGTACGGTTTCGTCCTGACCCAGGTTGGCGAGTGATCCGGGCGCTCCTCGGACTATTGCTGGCGATTGGCGCGTCGGCTGGCGCACAAGCGCAACCGGTGCGGGTCACCGTCGATCGCACCGGAGACTCATTCGTCGCCGAATTCGTCTTTCCGCGAGCTGCGCCCGCCTGGGGCTTCTTCCGGTCTTCGCCGGCCGCCAGCAATAGCCAGTCCTGGCGGCAGCAAAGCTGGCAGATCCTCACGCCCGGCGTGCGGCTGGAGCGCAGGGGGAGCTTCGACGCGATCACCGCCGGCGGGCGGCCCGTGCCACCTGTCGTGCGCGTGCGATTCACGCCCTTCACCGGCGACCTGCTTGCCGATTATGTGCCCGCGCTCCGGCTCGGCGGAAGCAGCGTTGCGGTCTTTGACGGCCACTTCGCGGTCTTCTCGGCCAATCGCGCGGACATTCTCAACAGGCTGCCCGTCGGCGGCGATCCGAGGTTCATCGTCGACACCAATACGGCGGTGCAGTTCAGGGGACGCAACCTGCGCCTCGCCGGCGATGTCGAAGGGTATCGTCGAGGCAATAGCGAAGGCACCTACGGTCTTTACGAAGTCCCCCGCGCCGTCGTGCGGAGCGGCGTCGCGACAGTTATCGACAGCGACCTTCCGAAGTGGATCGCCGACGACCTCGCCTCCTACACGCCGCGAGTCATCGACGTGCTGACGAGCCGGCTCGGTCCTTCAGGCGTCACTCAGCCGACGATCCTTGCCGCGTGGGAAGGGCCCAACGGCGAGGGCGCGAGCATGAATGGCGGTACGCTCAAGGGCCTCATCCTGATGCGGTTCGAAGGCCGGTCCGCGCTGCGTCAGGTTCCCGCGCTCGCCGACATGGCGCACTGGTTCATCGCTCATGAAGCGTCGCACTTCTGGCTCGGCCAGGCCGTGCGTTACGCCACACCGCGCGACAGCTGGATCATGGAAGGCGGTGCGGACCTGCTCGCCATGCGCACTGTGCAGCGGCTCAATCCCGCGTTCAGCTCAACGGCGAAACTCAATGAAGCGCTGCGCGATTGCTCCACGCTCGCACTGCGTCCGGTCGCTACCGCCATCGATCGCAATGAAGTACGCGCCAATTATGCTTGCGGCGCTGTCTTTGGTCTCGTGGCGGAGCGCGCGAACAAGGGCGACTTCTTCGGTTTCGTCCGCCGGATCGTCGATGCCAACCGCGTCGACCGCAAGCTGACGTCCGCCGAATGGCTTGCGGCGTTCGAGCGCTCGGGAGGCTCGCGGGCGCAATCGGCCGCGATCCGTGAACTGGTAGAGCGCGGTTCTCGCAACTCGAAGGCTGTGCTCGCCCGCCTGTTGAGAGGCGCCGGCATCGCGCACACGCTAAACGCAAATGGAGTTCCCCAGCTTCAATGACGCGCCCTGTCTTCGAGCTCGAGTTCATCGCCGCTGCCGAGCACATCGACGAGCTCGGCCACGTCAACAACGCCATCTGGGTACAATGGATTCAGACGATCGCCGTCGCCCATTGGCACGCGGTATGCGACCCGGCTCACCACGACGCCTTCTTCTGGGTCGTCGTGCGGCACGAGATCGACTATCTGCGCGCGGCCTATGAAGGCGATCGCCTGATCGGAAGAACCTGGGTCGGCGACGCTCCAAAGGGTGCGCGCTTCGACCGCCATGTCGAGTTTACCGGTCCTGACGGAAAGGCCTGCGTTCGAGCAAGGACGAGCTGGGCGATCATCGATCGTACGTCTAACCGGCCTATCCGGGTTCCGGCCGAGGTAATCGCCCCCTTCATTCAGTGACGGGCGCGACCCTCCGGCGCAGGCGGTTCCGCCCAGCTGTCGAGGGCGTTGGCCAAGGTCCGGTACAAGGGCGAAGCGATGACCATCGCGACTATCGCCACGGATATTGCCAGCAACGCCGCAAGGACAATGACGAGCATCGGGGACTCCCCTCTTCTCCCACCAGCATCGTCGCGCAGCTTGGTTACGCATTCGTTGCCTTCGCATTGCACATCGGCGAGCGAGGGCAACGGACCGTCGCAAGGCAATTTCGCCATACGTGCATCCGGTCTTTTGTTCGTGCGTTCGGATATTCGAGTCGGTGGTGAGCAGAATTGGCCAGGCGTAACGACGACATCGCTCCCTACGAACGCCGCGAGGCCCGCCGATGGACTCGCGTCACCGACTATTGGCCGGACGCGTACGCACATGTTGGCAGCTTCCACTGGCCCAAGCCGGGGACGATCGGAGACTTCCGCAGGCCACCGAGCCCGGATGTTCCCAAGCCGAGCAGCAAGCGCGGGTTCCTCCTGCCCGTCGCCGCAGTCCTGCTCGCGATTGCGCTCAGCCTCTGGGGCAGCGGCGTTCTCGAAGAGCCATCGAACCCGGCCGCGCCCGGGTCCCGCACAACCAGCAGCGGCCTTGTCTTCGGTCTCTGCAGCGCTGGCGGCCTGACGAACTGCGTCGCCAGTGGCGACAGCTTCTATCTCGGAGGGAAGACCGTGCGGCTTGCCGGCATCGAGGCGCCCCAATTGTATGGGGCGGCTTGCCCGAAGGAATCGGCTCTGGGCCGCACCTCGGCGGCCAGGCTGCAGGAATTGCTCAACTCCGGTCCGCTCGTCATGAACAAGGTGGGGCCGAATCTCGAACGCTACGGCCTGCTGCTGCGCAACGTGGCAGTCAGCGGCAAGGACGTCGGCGAGGCGATGGTGCGCGAGCGATTTGCTCGCCGGATCGGCGATCTCACGCGCAGCTGGTGCTGAGGGCGCTCCACTCTTCCGTTTCGGGACCGCAAGATTAGGCTGGGCAGCCGAACCCTAGGAAGGCCGCCCGCATGGCAAAGCTGAAACGCAAGCAATATGAAGCGCTGCTCGAGCCGCTGGAGGAAGAGCTGGTTTCCATGGCCCGTTGGGTAGCGGAGACCGGCCAGCGCGTGCTCGTGCTGTTCGAGGGCCGCGACACAGCGGGGAAGGGCGGCGCCATCAATGCGATCGCCGACCGTCTCAATCCGCGCCAGTGCCACGTCGTCGCCTTGTCGAAACCGAGCGAGGACGAGCGCAGGCAATGGTATTTCCAGCGCTATGCCGCCCATCTGCCCAGCGCCGGCGAGATCGCGCTGTTCGACCGCAGTTGGTACAATCGGGCAGGCGTCGAGAAGGTCATGGGTTTCGCTACTGACCAGCAGGTCGAGGATTTCCTGCAGGCGACTCCTCAGTTCGAAAAGATGCTCGTCGATGATGGCATCCTGCTCTTCAAATATTGGCTGACCTGCGACCAGGAACAGCAGGAGGAGCGCTTCGCGGAGCGGCTCGACGACCCGCTGAAGCGCTGGAAGCTGTCGCCGATCGATCACGCGGCGCGCGCGAAATATGCGGACTACACCAAGGCCCGCGAAGAGATGCTCAAGGCGACACACACGGACTGGGCGCCGTGGACGCTGGTCGATTTCAATGACCAGAGGAGCGGGCGCCTGACGCTCATCCGCGACCTGCTCGACCGTGTGCCCGACACGAAGATCAAGGATGCGCCGATCGATTGGAAGCCGCTTGGCCACCGGCCGCTCAAGGAGAAATTCGGCGTTCTGAAGCCGATCCCCCGCTTTGCCATCCCCTAATGCGGTTCAGGCGTCGCTCTCAGCAGCCCAGGTTCTGGACTGGCCAGCGCCGCCGGCGGTCGGGGCTGTTTGTCGCGCTCCGGCCATTCGTACTCGCCGCAATCCTGGGCGCGATCTCGGTCGGGGTGGATCCTTCGCTGGTGGAACCGCCGGGCCTCCTGTCGAGCGATCCGGAGACCGTCGCCGAGACCTTCACCCGTTGCGGTCGCGGCCGGGCCTTCGCCTGCGTCGTCGACGGTGACACTTTCCGCCTCGGCGGCCGGCGCGTGCGCATCATCGGCATCGACGCGCCGGAAACGCGCAATTCGAGCTGCCCGGAGGAAGGGCGGCTTGGCGAGCAGGCGACAGTCAAGCTGCAGGCGCTATTGAACGAGGGCGCGTTCGAAATGGTCGCGCCAATCTACGGGCAGAAGGACCGGTACGGCCGCGACCTGCGTGTCATCCGGCGGGCCCGGCCCGATGGAAGCACACAGTCGATCGCCGACGACATGCGCGAGAGCGGTCTCGCGCATCGCTACATGGGCGGTTTCAAGCCGGGCTGGTGCTAGCGCTTCAGCAGCGCCAGCCGGCGCCGGTCCAATATTGCCTCTGGCAATCGTGGTTTTGCGACATCCAGCGCGGATAGGCGCGATCCGGCCGGTCGTGCCACCAGTCGTTGTAGCTATCGGATTCGAACGAGCGGTTGTTGTTGAGCGCCCAGTCGCTGCCATAATAGCCGAAGTCGCCAACCACGACGGTGTCGCTTCGCCGACCCCGGTCCCGGTCCCGGTCCCGGTCCCCGCGCCGGTGATCGCGACGACCACGGTCGTTGAAGACGCGCACGCCTGTCCTGCCAGAATCGACGAATTGAGACGTACCGCTGAAGCTGGAGGCGGCGCCGAACGCGTCACCGGCCTCCGCCGCCGTTGCGGGCACCGTGGCCGCGACGGCCACTGCAAAGCAAAACAACATTCGCATGCCGCTTACTCCTTCTGACCATCCCGGACGGGTGGAGAACGCCAAAGAAGGGCTGGCGTTGCAAATGTCCCCCGTCGAGAATTGTTGCCGCGGCACCGCCCATTGATTTGTTCGGGGATATGGCTGAACCAATCACTTGCAATGAAGTCGATCGTCGCTCCGCTCTTGCTTCTTACTTCGGCATCCTGCGCAACCACGACCGTCAGCCAGCCTGAGATTCCTGTCTCGCAAGTCGGCGTCGCGTTTTCTCGTGACAGGGAAGTCGGCAGTTTCGCCGAGGGGATCGCCGATCCCGCCGCTGGGCGGACGGTTACTCCGGACGACCCGGTGCGGATCGCTTCGATCAGCAAGCTGGTCGTCGCGGTCGGAGTCATGAAGCTGGTGGAGCAGGGAAAGCTCGACCTCGACAGCGACGTGTCGCGCAGGCTCGGCTGGCAATTGCGCAATCCGGGCTTTCCGGACCGGCCGATCACCTTGGCCATGCTGTTGTCGCACACCAGTTCACTTCGCGACTATCAGGACCAATACGCCATTCCGCTCGGTGATACGGTGCGGTCGGTCCTCGCCGATACGCACAGCTGGGACGCGAAGCACGGTCCCGGTGAAGGCTATTTCACCTATTCGAACCTGAACTTCCCGGTGGTCGCCTCGGTCGTGGAGAAGGTGATCGGTGAGCGCTTCGATCTGTGGATGCGCCGCGAAGTGATCGAGCCGATGAAGCTCGACGCCTGCTACAATTGGCCGACCTGCAGCGATGCGAAAGTCGCCCGTGCCGTCGTCCTGACGCAGGACGGGAAGCCGGTCCGCGACGACCTCGCAGGCAAGCGGCCGGACTGCGCCTTGTATGTGGAGAAGGGACCCTGCGACTTCGCCCGCTGGAATCTCGGCGAGAATGGCGCGCTGTTCGCACCGCAAGGTGGCCTGCGGATCTCGATGCGCGACCTCGCGCGCGTCGGGCGAATGCTACTGAGCGACGGAATGCTGGACGGCGTCCGATTGCTGTCGCCGCAGTCTGTCGACCGGCTGCTTTCGCCGGCCTGGAGATTCAACGGCTCCAACGGCGAGACCGACCACGGATTCTATTGCAGCTACGGCCTCGCCGCGCAGCAAATTCCAACGAGAGTCGCGGGCTGCAACGATGATCCGGCCAAGGACGGCGCTTTGTACGTCGGCCACGCTGGCGATGCTTATGGACTGCGGTCGGGGCTGTGGATCGACCGAACGGCGGGCACCGGCGTCGCCTATTTCGTCACCGGCCTCTCGGACAATCCGCCCCGAGGACGCAGCGCCTATCGCGCCGCCGAAGAAGCCGCGTTCAGGCGCAGCTTGCTGCTTGCAGCGGTCGACATGCCCTGCCGCACCCGTCGCCGAAGAACAAAGACGGACGGCAAGGTCTCGTGTCGGCTTGCCGCTGTCTTACCGCCGGGCCGCCTCGCTCTGCTCTCGAATCTTCGCGAATTCTGACGTCGGCCGCCACTTCGGCCACTCGCGGCCGTTCGCGAGCCGCGCACCGATGGCGTAGAACAGCTCCGTTTCCTGCAGCGCGCCACGCAGGTCCCAGTCCGCCGACCAGGCATCGCAGGTCTGGTGATAGCAATTGGCGGTGAAGTCGTTGAGCCAGCGTTCGCCCGCCGGGCGCCCGCCCTCGACCAGCTCGTAGGCGCCTGCCAGCGCCATATCGAGCAGCACCGGCACGCCCCGCTTGGCCAGCGAGAAATGGTCGGCGCGATAGAAGAGTCCGCGCTCGGGATGGCCTTCGGGCGTGATCGTTCGGCCCTGCGCCCGCGTTGCCTCGGCGAGCAGGTCTTCCATCTCGCTCTGGCCCTGGCCGATCAGCACTACATCCTTGACCGGCCCCGCAGTCTGCAGCGTATCGAGCGTCAGGTTCGCGACCGTCGTTTCGTGCGGATAGAGCGGATGCCGCGCATAATATTCGGAGCCGAGCAGGCCGCGCTCCTCCGCCGTCCAGGCGGCGAAGACCAGGGTGCGTTCCGAACGCGGCCCGGCCGCGAACAGCCGAGCGATCTCGATCATGGCGGCGATTCCGAGCGCATCGTCGGCGGCACCCGGCCTGACCGTGCGCCCCTGCGCGTCCGGTGCGCCGATGCCGTACGCATCCCAATGCCCGCCGTAGCTGACGGTCTCGTTCGGATATTTCGATCCGGTCAGCTTGCCGAGCACGTTGCGTGACGTGAGGCGCGTCAGGTCCACGCCCGCGTCGGCACCGAACCTTGCCTTGAGCGGAATTGGCTTGAACTCCGCCGTTCGCGCCTGCCGCTTCAGCGTTTCGAGGTCGAGCCCCTCGCGCTTGAACATCTCGGCCGCGACGAGCGCCTGGATCCAGCCTTGCAGCAGGACCGGCTGCTGCTCGTCCGGTGGAAGGACGATGTTGAAATTCTCGCCCGCCGCGCTCTGCACGACGTTCCAGCCATAGCCTGCGCCCGCCGTATCGTGGACGATCAAGGCGCCAATTGCGCCCCGGCGAGCAGCCTCATCGAACTTGTAGGTCCAGCGGCCGTAATAGGTCATGGTCTGGCCACCGAACTTGCCTGCCACCGGCTCGCCCGCGGCTGCTTCGAAGTCCGGATCGTTGACCAGGAAGACCGCGACCTTGCCCTTCAAGTCGACGCCCTTGAAGTCGTCCCAGCCGCGCTCGGGCGCGGTCACCCCATATCCGACGAAGACCATCGGCGCGTCCTCGATCCGCGCCCGGTCTACCGCCCGGACGGTGCTGAGGTAGACGTCCTCCGGAAAGCGCCACGCAGTGGTTCTGCCCGCCTGCCGGATGGACAGATCCATTGGCGACTGCAGCCTGGTGCGGATCATCGGCACCGTCTGCGTCCATTCGCCATTCTCGCCGCCCGGCTCGAGCCCCGCCGCGCGGAACTGCTCGATCAGATAAGCGACGGTCTTCTCCTCGCCGGGAGTGCCCATCGACCGTCCCTGGAACTCGTCGGACGCGAGTACTCGCGTAATCTCCGACATGCGCTCCATGCTCACGAGCGGAGCCGGCGCGGCGGCCGGTGACGTTTCAGTTGGGGCTGGAGGTGTCGTCGGCACGGTCGTCTCGCAAGCGGCGAGGATGCAGGCCAGGGACGCCGCCAAGGCCGTGTCGAAGCGTCTCATCACTCTATTCCCCTGACCAACTCACGCACGAACGACCAGTAACGAATTCGGTTCGCAGCCTCGTGTCTAGGGAATCGTAAAGTCTGCAAGCTGCGTCTGGCAGTGCGTCGTTGATACCGAGGGTCAAAATGCTCGACAGCCGCCTTGCCGAAAGTCGACCACGTTGAAGTCAGGCAAGCGTTGGCGCTCCAGCGACGCCAGAGATGCATAGCGAACCACCCGGGCGAGATGCGCCTGGCACTCCTCGATCGTGGCAGCATGGTCGGCCGCGGCCATCGCCTGCTCGCTGAGTAGAGAATAGTCGAGATGCTCAATGTCCATTGCGGCATCTTGAGCACGGCGGCAGCGAGCGAAAGCGGCTGACTCGGCGCCGTGCGATTGTGGGACAGAAAGCGTTCACTTCAATGTGGCAGCCAGGCCGACCTTGCCGGTGCCACCCCGCCGGGCTGCGCCTCCTTAACTTTCGGTTATTAGGAAAAGGCAACGGCAAGGCGCATATGCGCCCCTTGAGAGTCGCTGAAGTCCTCGAAGGAGCAGCGCGTGGGGCAGAGGCGATATCGAGCCTTCCTGAGCTATAGCCATCGCGATCGCCGGATCGCGGCGTGGCTGCACCGCGCGCTCGAGACCTACGACATCCCGCAGAAGCTCGTCGGCACGCATACACTGCAGGGCGAGGTGCCGCGGCGGCTCACCCCCATCTTCAAGGACCGGGAGGAACTGCCGGCGGCGCACCATCTTGGCGAGGCGATCGATCTCGCGCTCGCGGACTCCGATGCGCTGATCGTCCTCTGCTCTCCCGACGCGAAGCAGTCGCTCTGGGTCGATAAGGAAGTCGAACGGTTCAAGCATCTCCACGGCGACAACCGCGTCTTTGCGCTTCTTATCCGCGGCGAACCGGCGGAAGCTTTTCCGCCCAGTCTCGCGGTCCGCTTCCATAACGGCCACCGCACCGACGAGCCTGCCGAGCCGATCGCCGCGGACCTCCGTCCAGAAGGCGACGGCCATCGACGGGCCCTGCTGAAGCTCGTCGCCGGCCTCGCCGGAGTGCAGTTCGACGACCTCGTCGGCCGCGACCAGCAGCGGCGGCACCGGCGCCTGGCTCTTGCGACCGCGGCATCGCTGGCGGGGATGACGCTCACGACCGGGCTCGCCGTCTTCGCAATCGAGCAGCGCGACGAGGCGCGCGTTCGGCAGGCGGAGGCGCAGGCCCAGCGCGCGGAGGCCGACGGTCTCATCGAATATATGCTGACGGACCTGCGCGGAAAGCTTGAACCGGTCGGGAAGCTCGATGTGCTCAAGGGCGTGGGGGACCGCGCTCTCGATTATTATTCGCGTCAGAAGCTGGACCAGCTCGACGGCGATTCCCTCGGCCGAAGGGCCCGCGCGATGCTGCTCGTCGCCGAAGTCGGCGACCTTCAGGGAAACAGCGAGGCAGCGCGCCGTGGGTTCATCGAAGCGGCCAGATCGACCGGCGAGCTCCTGAAGCGCAACCCTAACAACTGGCAGCGCGTCTACGATCATGCGCAGAGCGAGTTCTGGCTCGCCTACGATGCCCATAACCGGGGCGACGATCGCGGCGCCCTCCCGCACTTCATCGCCTATCGTGATCTCGGCACGAGGATGATTGCGCTCGCCCCGAACAAGCCTGAATCCAAGATCGAGCTTGCGTCAGCGGAAGTGAACCTCGGGGTTGCCCTCGTCGCCGAACGCAAGATGGATGAGGCGATCGCCTCCTTCGATCGCTCCGCCGCGACCTTCGAGTCCATCCGCCCGCGCACACGAGACATCGCGCTGACGCTCAACCAGGCGCTCGGCCACAAGGCTTCGGCCCTGTTCGCTTTGGGGGACAATGAGGCTGCGCTTGCGACTCGCCGCAAGCAACTCGAAACGTTGAGCGCGGCCCCCCTCTCGCAGGACGACCGCGAGGTGCAGGAAGCGAGCGCGGTCGTGGAAGGCCAGATCGGCATTACCTTGCTCACCGGCGGCAGGGTCGGGGCGGGCGCGGCGGCCCTCGGCCCGGCGATCGGCAAATGGGACGAACTCGTCGCGCTCGACCCGGGGAACCAGATGTGGCGAGGCGAGCGCAATGTCACACGGATGTGGCAAGCAGTCGCCAGGTCCGGCAGACCCTCGACCGCCCGCGCGGAAATGGCCTCGATCATCGCCAACCAGCGCCAACTGGTCTCCGCCAGCGCGGACTGGGTGCACAAGGAAAACTTGCTGCGGATGATTGCCGTCGACCGGGCGATCGGCGGATCGAGCACCGCCACGAAGGAGCCGATCATCGCCGAGGTCTGGGGGCGGCGCCACAAGCTGAAGGCCGACGATCGCGCGGTCCTGGCCGCAGTGCTCATCAGTGAGGGCGATCGCCTAGCGGCGACCGACCGGCAGCAGGCGCGCAGGCTCTGGAGCGAGGCGTCGCAGCTACTTCCCGGCGGCCAATCCGCGACCTGGACCCTGGTCCATCGCGCCCGTGCCGAGCGGCGGCTCGGTCGCTCGAGCGATCGCGGTCCAGCCGCTCCGCCCAATGCTTTTGCCGGCATCTTCGCTCAGGGTGCAGGCCGGTGATGCGTCAACCCAAGTGGAAAAGGACGTCCAATGCCCAACGACAATGATGATCCCGCGATCGGCGCAGTCACCATCACGGTCAACGATCAACGCCAGATCAGCTACAGCAACGACGAAGTCGAGCCGGACACCGACGGCAACATCGTCTTCACCCTGCAGTCCACCGGCCCGAACAAGCAGTGGAGCTTCAAGCAGAACGACCCGATCAATATCGCGAACCCGTCGAACTTCACGACCACTTCCGTCAGCGCGACCTCACTGACGGTCAACGACACGTCGGCCGACGAGGCGACCAACCCGACGCACAACTACACGATCAAGATAGAAAGCCAGGACGGCGACGAGCTGAGCTTCGACCCGGTCATCAAGGACCGAACCTCACAGGCCCAATCCGCCTGAAGTCGGGCGCTGGCGCGGCCCGCCCGCGCCAGCGGCTGCTTTGGGAACTAAGCTTTAATGTCCGCAATGGAGGGAAGGCAGACATCGCGGGCGGAAGTTAAGGGGACGAGAAAAGGGCGACCATACAATTTACAAAATCAAGGCCAAAAAAGCTGCCGACCCCGCAACGATGCCGCCAGCACAACGACTTCTCAGATGCGCGGCCGCAGGTTGTGGTGCTTGGCAAACTCGTCGTGCGCCCACAGCCGGCGGAGCTCGTCCCAGCTTCGGCTGAGGCGCACGCGGTCGTCGACGGAATGGATGAGTTCCGGGCTAACGAATTGATGCGCGTTGCGAGGCTTCTGGTCGATGCGGAGGATCTTCAGATGTCCGCCCTCCACCCGCGCGACCGTGCCGATGCGGGTCCCGTCGCTGTCGACCACCTCCATCCCTTCGTGAATTGTCGCGAGCAACTGTCGGCCGCGCTCCTTTCCGTTTTCGGTCATGATTTTCAATGCGCCAGCAGCAGAGGAACAGGGCTTTTCTTCAGCAATTCGCGAGTGACGCTCCCGAGCAGCATCTCGCGCAGCCTGTTATGGCCGAACGCTCCCGCGACGATCATGCCGGTGCCGAGTTCTTCGCCTTGCTCGATGATCGCGTCAGCCACATGCTTTTCTGGATCGGAGGGCCGCAAGTGCGCATCGCTGCGGATCGAGTGCTCGTACAGGTATTGCTGCACGAGCGAGGCGGGAAAGGCTTCGCTGTCGTCGTCGATCGAGAGTATCTGCACCGGCTCCATGTGATCGAGCATCGGCATTGCACCGCGCACCGCATCTGCGGCCGGGGAAGAACCGTTCCAGGCGATCAGCGCCGGTCGGTCAGGGATGAAATTGGGATCGGAGGTCGGCACCGCAAGAACCGGCGTGCGGCTGTGCAACGCAACGCTCGAGACTGGCGGCCAACTATCCCTGGCGCTCAGGATCACGACGTCGGCGAGACGCGCACGATCGATGAGGATGGTCGCTGGATCGCCGTAGAATCGGTGCCAGCTCCACTCGGCGCCGGCGGCCTCCAACGTGACCTCAACCGATTCCTGGAACTCCTTCGCCACCTGCTCCATTTCGATCAGGCCTTCGACTTCGCTGCCGGCCACAGTCGGGTCCGGCGGAGCCGGGAACACCGTGATCGTCTGGACACACGTGATGTGACCGCCCTGACTCTCGACCAGCGCGAGCGCCGCTTGCAGCCGCGCTTCGTGTCCCTCGTCCGGGACGATGTTGAGGAGCACCGAAATCATTGCCCTGCTCCGGCCGACTCGCGCTGCGGGGACGCCGAGGCGACCCTCGCGAACAGCGCCTTGATACGATCGAACAGGCCGGCACCCGAACCCTGGCCCTCGGTCCCCCGCTCGATCGTCGTCAATTCATCCAAGAGTGCGTCGGTATCCGCTTCGGTCGCGTAACCGAGCGCCCGCGCCAGCTCGATCTGCCGTCGGGCAGCCGCGAGAAGGCGCCGCACCCGGTCATTCTCCGCGGCGCTGCGCTGGGGATTCTCCGCGAGAGGCCTGGCCTCGTCGAGAAGCGCCTCGGCGCGAACCAGCGGCAACGGGATGATCGTCCGCTCGATGACGAGCGTGCTGAGCGCTGTCTCGAGTGTTGCAATGGCCTCGGCCGTTCGACCGGCATGGATGAGCGCCGCTGCCTGCTTCAGCGCCGATGGGTAAGTCGCCAGGGGAATGTTCGTCACGCTGATGACATGCTCGCTCGCCAGCTCGGCAATCATGCGCCGGGCGTCCTGCAGACGTCCCTGGTCGAGCGCTGCCTCGGCCTGGCTACGGATCCTTTCGACCTCGCCGGGGGCGATGACTACGTCATGGAGCATGGCCTGGACATCGACGGGCGCAAGTGCGAGCCCTGGGTCAGCCGAAAGAACGACCTCCAGGTTGCCGGTTGCCCGCGCAAGGGCCGCGCGCGCCTCGTCGGCCTTTCCGGCCGCGAGCAATCCCAGCGCGCTTTCAGTCTCCTGGAGCGCCTTGACCGCGTCCGCGATCAAGGTGCGGCGCTTGGCCGCGATCTGTTCGGCGACGCCGGCGCCGGCGGCAGGCGGCGAGGTTTCGGCATCCCTGCGCTTCGACGCCTCCGGCGCCGCCGCTGTCCCGTTTCCCTGTTCGGCCTCTTCGGTCGCAGGAGAGCAGGCGGGAAGTAGCATCGCGAGGCCAAGCGCGAGCATTGCCCGGCTTGTGCAAACACTCGATCCGGCGCAGGTGCGACTCGCATCATGTCCGGCATGGCGTCTCTCCTGATGTGTCCGATCCTTCACCGCGATTAGGACGCGCATCGAAGGTTGCCTTGACGAGCGTCAAGGAGGCGGCGGCTCGGCGGATTCCCACAACCCCTGGATTTGTCTCGGAGCCGGCAAACATGACGGTGGTCAATGCCGAGGCCGTCCCACATCCCTCAAGCTGCAGCTGCGCGGAACATGGAGCGGCGCGCCGAGGAGATCGACATGGAAAGAATAGCGATCGTGGAGGTTGACGTGCGCGTGGCGGCGACGGGAATGCGGGCCAGCCGCCTGATCGGGGCCGACGTCTACAACGACGGGATGAGCATATCGGCACGGTTGACGATCTCATGATCGGTGACGACGGCACCGTAGGTTTCGCGATCCTCTCCGTAGGCGGATTCCTGGGTATCGGGTCACGCTTGGTGGCCGTCGCCTTCGACAGCCTGGCAATCTACGACTATCGCGTCGTACTGCCGGGCGCCACTCGCGAGGAGCTGAAGCGGCTTCCGGTATTCGACTATCGGTGAGTGGTCCGATGCCCCGGAGCGGGGCGGCCCAGGAGACTTGAATGTCCGATACGATCGGCGATCGCTCAGCGGCAGAAGCTGTCGAGATGCTGGTCGTCGCGTGCCCCACGGATGCGTCGCTGAACCGCGTTCCCCGTGCAAAGCTCGACAGGAACCCGAAGTGCGGCAGGTGCCACAACCCGCTCTTCCAGGGCAAAGCCGTCGAGCTCAATGCCGCGAACTTCGATACTCATGCGCTCAAGAGCGACTTGCCCATCGTGATCGACTTCTGGGCGGAATGGTGCGGTCCATGCCGCATGATGACGCCTAATTTCGAGATGGCGGTGCCGCGGCTGGAGCCGCGGGTACGGCTCGGCAAGCTCGACACCGAGGCGGAACCCGCGATTGCCCAGCGTTACGGCATTCGCGGCATTCCGAGCATGGTCATGATCAGGAAGGGTCGGGAGGTCGCTCGCACGTCGGGCGCGATGCCCACGTCGGCGATCGTCGATTGGGTCGAACAGGCACTCCGCAAGGCCTGAGTGCCGCGCCTCGGAGTGGTGCAGCGCGCCTTGAAGCGATTGGCCGAACGCTCATGTCCTAATGTCCGCATTGGGTCGAAAGCAGACGTTGGCATCGAACGTTGGCGTCGGCTCCTCCGAGTGCAATGGCGAACGCAAGTCCACTGGCGCGCAGCCGTTGCACGGCGGACTCATCCACAGCATTTTTGCTTCACAATGAATTTACCGGCTTGCGTCCAGCACGGGTTGAGGCACAATAGGTTGTAGCGCGAGGGGGAGAACACGCAACAAATGGTGTTCGGCGCCGGAATATGCTATTCCGGTGAGCGGCCCGACTCGTCCCCGGTTTCCACAGGCGCCGGGGTCGAAAAAGCCCTTCCAAGCGCCGAATACGGCTAGGATGACCGGCATGGCTCCGAGTCGAACAATTGGGGAACAAGCGACCTCTCCGGAGGTCGATAGCGGACGGGGAAGCGTAATGGATTTTTCAACCGGCTCTGAAGTTCCGAGCGACGACACGGCGACTGCGGTCCGCACCAGCAAGACGATCGACGCTCGCGCGTTCGAGGTGACGACGGACAATTCGCGCGATGCCTTGCTGACCGAGTTCGGCAAGGAGACGCTGAAGGACCGCTACCTCCTCCCGGGCGAAGGCAACCAGGACCTCTTCGCGCGCGTCGCGGCCGCTTACGCCGATGACGCCGACCATGCGCAGCGCATCTACGATTACATTTCGAAGCTTTGGTTCATGCCGGCGACGCCCGTGCTGTCGAACGGCGGCACCGGCCGTGGGCTTCCCATCAGCTGCTATCTGAACAGCGTGTCGGACAGCCTCGACGGCATCGTCGGCACCTGGAACGAGAACGTCTGGCTGGCGTCCAAGGGTGGCGGCATCGGCACCTATTGGGGCAGCGTCCGCGGCATCGGCGAGCCGGTGGGCCTCAACGGCAAGACCAGCGGCATCATCCCGTTCGTCCGCGTGATGGACAGCCTGACGCTCGCGATTTCGCAGGGCTCGCTGCGCCGCGGTTCGGCCGCCTGCTACCTCGACATCAACCATCCGGAGATCGAGGAATTCCTCGAGATCCGCAAACCGTCGGGCGACTTCAACCGCAAGGCGCTCAACCTGCACCACGGCGTGCTCGTCACCGACGAGTTCATGGAAGCCGTCCGCGAGGGCGCCGAGTTCGACCTGAAGTCGCCGAAGGACGGCAGCGTCCGCGGCAAGGTCGACGCGCGCAGCCTGTTCCAGAAGCTGGTCGAGACCCGCCTCGCGACTGGCGAGCCGTACATCATCTTCATCGACGCGGTGAACAAGTCGATGCCGAAGCATCACCGCGATCTCGGCCTCAAGGTTTCGACCTCCAATCTCTGCTCGGAGATCACGCTTCCGACCGGCAAGGACCACCTCGGCGTCGACCGCACCGCCGTCTGCTGCCTCAGCTCGCTGAACCTTGAGACCTGGGACGAGTGGAGCAAGGACAAGACCTTCATCGAGGACGTGATGCGATTCCTCGACAATGTGCTCAGCGACTATATCGCCCGTGCGCCGGACGAGATGGCGCGCGCCAAGTACAGCGCCGACCGCGAACGCAGCGTTGGTCTCGGCGTGATGGGCTTCCACTCCTTCCTCCAGGCCCGCTCGATCCCGTTCGAGGGCGCGATGGCGAAGTCGTGGAACATGAAGATCTTCAAGCACATCCGTGCGCAGGTCGACGAAGCCTCGATGATGCTCGCCAAGGAGCGCGGGCCGTGCCCGGACGCCGCCGACATGGGCGTGATGGAGCGCTTCAGCTGCAAGATGGCGATCGCCCCGACCGCGTCGATCTCCATCATCTGCGGCGGCACCAGCGCCTGCATCGAGCCGATCCCGGCCAACGTCTACACGCACAAGACGCTGTCGGGCTCCTTCTCGATCCGCAACCCGCACCTGCAGAAGCTGCTCGCCGAGAAGTCGAAGAACAGCGAGCAGGTGTGGAACTCGATCCTCGAGCAGGGCGGTTCGGTCCAGCACCTCGATTTCCTCACCCAGGAAGAAAAGGACGTGTTCAAGACCAGCTTCGAGATCGACCAGCGCTGGCTGCTGGAGCTTGCGGGCGACCGCACGCCGTTCATCGACCAGGCGCAGTCGCTCAACCTGTTCATCCCGGCCGATTGCGACAAGTGGGACCTGCTGATGCTCCACTTCCGCGCGTGGGAGCTTGGTATTAAAAGCCTTTACTATCTGCGGTCTAAGTCCATCCAGCGGGCGGGATTCGCAGGCGGAGTCGAGGCCGACAACACGTCCGAGCTTCGTGCAATCCAGGTCACCTCGACGACCGATTACGACGAGTGTCTGGCATGTCAGTGATCATCGAAAGAATACGTAAGACCCGCGCTGGCCGCGCCGGGCTGGTCGTCGGCGGAGTCGCCGGCGGGCTGCTCGCGCTCGACGTGCTCGGGTTCGTCGCGACCGTCTATTTCAGCGCGGAGCTGCTGCAGGCGGCCGAAGCCGCCGGCGTCGCGGGGCTGCTGCCCCGGTGACGACGACGCAGGTCATCGAAGTCCTTGTTGCGGCGGCGCTCTTCGCGCTGGGCGTCTGGCAATATCGCCGGCGCTCGGCGGAGGATCCGAACCACGGCAGCCAGGGCGCGGTGATCCTGTTCGTCGTCGCCGCCCTGATCGCGATGCACGGCCTCGGCCTGTTCGAATATCGCCCGTCCGCATTGGAACGCGAGATGGCCCAATGACCGCGCTCAACCAGTTCACCAGTTCCCGGGTGGGGGAAAGAGGCCGGAGCTCGTCCGGCGGGGTGTCGAACGCGCCCCGGCCTCGATACGCGGCCATCGCCCTCGCCGCCCTCGCCTTGTCCGCCTGTGCCGCGACGCAGGACAGCGACGCCGTCGCCTCGTCCGCGCCCGGCTTCCTGCTCGGCCTGTGGCACGGCTTCATCTTCCCGGTCGCCTGGATCGTCTCGCTATTCGTCGACAAGGTCGCGGTCTACGCCGTGCCCAACAACGGCGGCTGGTACGACTTCGGCTATTTCCTCGGCATCGTCGTGTTCGGCGTCGGCGCCCGCAAGAGCCGCGTCATCTACCGCGACCGCAGCAACATCATCGATGTGCAGGCCAAGCGCGTCGAGGACATCGGCTGATGAGCATCCTCACCCTCTTCATGATCGTCGGCCCCATCGCCATATTGGCGGGCGGCGGGGTGATGGTCGCCGCGATCCGCAGCGGCGGCGTCGGCGAGCGGCCGAAGAGCACCGTCATGCTGATGGCGGGCATGATGGCCTGCGCGTTCGGAATGCTGCTCACCGCCTTCTCGATCGCCGGCCAGCCGGTGGAGGCGGCGCGATGATCGAGGAGCTGATCCTGACGACCGTGGCGTTTCGCGGCCTGGGAATCTTCACTTGGTGGATGACTTCTGATCGGAAGCGGCGGAGCGCTTCTGTTTCCCGACCTGGTCCTCATGGAGGGCCTGTTCGCCGACAGCTTCATCGACCGCGGAACGGTGCGCCTGATCGCGGCGCCATTGTTCATCATCTCGGCCGCACTTGTTTCCGACCACTATAATCCTTGGATCGAAGGACTGTTCTGATGCCCCTTCTCGAAGCCCGCAAGCAGTACAAGCCGTTCGAATACCCCTGGGCGTTCGAATATTGGAAACGTCAGCAGCAGATCCACTGGATGCCGGAGGAAGTGCCGCTCGGCGAGGATTGCCGCGACTGGGCGCAGAAGCTCACCGAGCATGAGCGCAACCTGCTCACGCAGATCTTCCGCTTCTTCACCCAGGCCGACGTCGAGGTGCAGGATTGCTACCACGACAAGTACGGCCGCGTGTTCAAGCCGACCGAAGTGAAGATGATGCTGACCGCCTTCTCCAACATGGAGACGGTGCACATCGCCGCTTACTCGCACCTGCTCGACACGATCGGCATGCCGGAAAGCGAATATAGCGCCTTCCTCCAGTACAAGGAGATGAAGGACAAGCACGACTATCTGCAGAACTTCGGCGTCGACACGGACGAGGACATTGCCAAGACGCTGGCGATGTTCGGCGGCTTCACCGAGGGGCTGCAATTGTTCGGCAGCTTCGCGATGCTGATGAACTTCCCGCGCTTCAACAAGATGAAGGGCATGGGCCAGATCGTCAGCTGGTCGGTCCGCGACGAAAGCCTCCACTGCGAAGGCATCATCAAGCTGTTCCACGCCTTCGTGAAGGAACGGAACTGCCTGACCAAGGCGGTGAAGGACGAGATCGTCGACGCCTGCCAGAAGACGGTTCGGCTGGAGGATGCGTTCATCGACCTGGCGTTCGAAATGGGCCCGGTCGACGGCATGACGCCCAAGGCGATCAAGAAGTACATCCGCTATCTCGCCGACTGGCGCCTGGGCCAGCTCGGCTTCGCGCCGATCTACATGGTCGACGACCACCCGCTGCCGTGGCTCGCGCCGCTGCTGAACGGTGTCGAGCACGCCAACTTCTTCGAAACGCGCGCGACCGAATATTCGAAGGCGGCGACGCGCGGCCAGTGGAACGACGTCTGGGACAATTTCGACCGCCGCCAGCGCGCGAAAGCGGCCGCGAACGACGGCGAGGGCGGAGCTTCAGCGGCGGACGATGCGGCTGACGGCGAAGGCACCGGCGACATGTTCGAGAAGGCTGGGGTGGCGGCGGAGTAGGCTTTGGCAGATTTGCCGTCCGTTCTAGGAGCAATTGCCAAGAATGAAGGCGTCTTACACGCGCTCTATACGGACTTGGCCGCCCCTGGCGTGCGCCAAGTTGGAGCAGCGCTGGAGACTGTCCTAAAGACCGGCAACATTCTTCTCATGCCGCTCCGAATGCTCAATGAGCATGCGGCTAACGTAGAACGAAGAAACTTCGAAGAGATCGCTGAGCGCTTTAAAGATATACCTGAGAGCGAAATCATCGATGTTCGCCCGGAAATCGGGGTTCCGATCTTAGAAAAGCTTTCGGCGACAGAAGACCCCGACCTGCGCAGCATGTTTATAGAATTGCTCGCAAGCGCCGCTGACAAGAACAAGGTCTCGCTGGCTCATCCAAGTTTCGTGCGAGTGATCGAAAGTTTCTCTCCCGATGAAGCCAAGATTATAGAAGCGTGGAAAACGAGCCCAATTCCATCTTTGATGGTTGGGTTACAATGTGATGGCGGTAGTGCTCGACTAGTTTACGACCCTTTCGTGGAAGTCCCAGACTCAGTAAGCTTTCCAAATCTTGCGTCGATGTATGTCGCGAATTTAGCTGGTCTGGGTTTAGTCGTCCATCACAACGAGAGGTACGTCCCTGACGATGACGCCTATGATGGGCTCATCGAAGGTGTAGAGAAAGAGGTCCCGGGTATAAAAGAAAAGCAGATTTCAGTTCTAGGAAAGAGAAATGATATAGTTCCTGGAGATCACTTCTATAAGAAAGGCTGCATCCAGATTACGCCCTACGGGAAGGCTTTTCAGCGAGCGTATCTGACGTAAACTGGTTAGGAAGCCTTAACACCAAGGCCGCTTCCCGCCCCTGTAGTATCGAGCGAGGCCTTCGTTCACGAGAGTGTCCCCGACACCCTTTCCATTGACGTAAACGAGGCGGAGCTTCCGACCATAAGGGTCCTCATCCCGATCAATCGATGACAGCGTGACGGTCCCGCTGTTCATGAGTTGCTGCAGCCGCTGCGTAGCCCGGTCTCCCAGCGCCTTCTCTTCCGGACAGCCAAACTCATGCGTCTCCGGCGCATCGATGTCCGCAATGCGGATGTTCTGGCCCTCCAGCCAGATCGTGTCCCCATCCACGACGCAATTGGTCCCGCCACCCGTGTGGCAGAAGCCGAAGCTGGCTCGAACCTCGTTGGCGCCGGTCGCGCTCAGCGCCGGGCTGCCGAACCACGACGTCGGCGCAAGCTCCCAGGCGACGGCACCGGTCACAAGCACGCCGACCAGCGCCCAGCCGATCATCGGATTGCCGCTTTCCAATTTCCTGCGTCGGCTGTGATTTCTCCTGCGGCCATACGGCGGCCCCCCACGGCCGAACCGACCTCGGACCACATTGTCACGCCGCCCCCTATGCATCGGCAAATGCTAGCAAGCCGCGCATGTCGAACGAAGCCTTTTCAGATCTACCGCTGAAAAAGTGGGGAGCGCCACAGGCCTAAAGGTCGTTCTCGAGTAACTCCTCGTCCATGTTAACTAATGGCTTACCCATTCATCACTTCTAGTTGTTAACTAGCGCTGCTATTTAGGCGGCGAACAGGGGGTAATTCCAAATGATTCGCATTGCTTGTGCGGCGGTGGCCGCCGTGTTGCTTTCTGGCCCATCTTTGGCTGCGCCGCGTCAGGCAGACGGTCCGAACATGCTTACACAGGGTATGGTTTCGATGACCCTGAAGGTCGGCCAGACCTCACAGTATGAGGTTCTACAGACCTTTGGCGGTCCGAACGTCTCGACGCTCGATGGAGCTGGAAACGAGGTCTGGGTCTATGATCGTCATGCGACGGTTTCATATGACAAAAGCTCCGGCTTCTCGATCGGTATGCTCGCGGGTGCTGGCGGTGGCGGCGCAGGCGTCGGCGGTGGTTTCGGATTCGGCTCGTCCAAGTCGAAGAACCAGCAGAGCAGCCGCACCATGATGCTCATCATCAAGTTCGGACCGGACAAGCGCGTGATCGATTTTCAGTCGCGCAGCAGCTCATTCTAGTAGGGGGTATTTAGTGCGTAAGTTGATTTTGGTTCTTGGCGCCGCAGCGCTCGTTTCCGCCTCTCCGGCTCTCGCCAGGAAGAGGCCGGAGATCAGCGGCCTCGCCCTGCAACAGATTCAGGCAAGGGACTTCGAAGCACCGAAAGAGGTAACCTTTCCGTCGGTGATGACCGTCCTTCAGGACTCGGGCTACCGTATCGCCGGAGCAGACAAGGAAACGGGGCTTATCACGGGTTCCGCATCCACGAAGTCCAACACAACCTGGGTTCCATTCATAGGCTTCGGCAAATCCAAGAAGACCCCCGTCGTTTCGGCATTCATCGAAGATCGGGGAACCGGATCGCGCATTCGGCTGAACTTCGTCATGGCGAAGACCAAGAGCGGAATGTACGGAATGAGCTCCTCGGACGAGGAGCCGATCACGGACGCGCTCGCGTACAAGAATGCGTTCGAGAAGATCGAGAAAGAGATCTTCATTCGGCAGTCGTTGAATGCGCCGAAGCCAAAGCCAATCATTGCTGCCGCGGCTCCGGCTATTCCTTCTCCTGCCCCCATTGAAGCCACCGCTGCCCCGGCTGCGACGCCGATGGCCATGGACCTTGGAGGCGGGGTGCGCCTCGTCCCGGCCAAGACGCCCTCGGGCTACTGCATCCAGGCCTCCAGCGGCTATGTCGGCACCGGCAGCCAGTCGCGGCCTGCGGTGAGTACTGAGCGTCCGCTCTGCGGCTAGCAACAGAACGGATGCATTAGCGAAGTCTTTGCGGTGCTGTGGATAAGGCAGCCTCGATGTCTATCGAAGGCCAAAAGTTCTATCCCGGAGAGGATGCCACAGCGCCGCAAGTGCTGATGCTTGCGGACGAGTATAGGAAGGCAGCTGAGACTTTGCTGCCAACGGGACGGCGCGGACAGCCACTGTCGCGCGCGCCGTACCGGTTGGTCGCCATCCAGGCGATCGAACTATACCTCAACGCGCTCATGCTCTCTCGCGGAGAACCCTCGAAGAAAGTCAGGGGCTTGCACCACGATATGGAGGCTCGCGCCTCGTTCGCGCATACGAACGGTCTCAATCTACGAAAGAGCACCGTTGAACACCTGATCGAGATGTCGAAATCCCGCGAGTATGTGATGTCGCGCTACGGAGCGGAATTGACCCATTCAGGTTCGCCGCTCAACCGCATCGCCGCCACGCTACGTGAAGTGAGCGAGAAGGTAGCAAAGACAATAAAGGAAGAAGCCGTCACGAAGTAAATTCGTGACGTCGAACGGGTTGGCCTTCGGCCGACCCGCCGGCCGGCTTTCGGCATCTCTTCGCGCTGCCTCGCGATTGCTGCGCAATCGTACCCCTGCGCTCGGTGCCTTAAGCTCAATAATTAACCCACCTCGGCAGCGGCATCGCGCCGCCGGATGCGGTGAATTCCACATATTCGTCCTCGACCTTCTCGCCCCGGTTGTACCGTCGCGGGAGTCTGCCGCGCATGTGAAAGCGGAAGGGGTCGCGGCGGGTCGCCGGGGCGTCGAACTGCAGCGACAGGTCCAGGCCCCTGATCTCCTCGCCTTTCCAGCAGGAGCGGAACATGCGGGCCTTCGCCGACAAAGTATCGTTCATTTCCAATTCCAGATTGTCGAGCTGGAAGGCGCCGTCCTCGGCACGGACGAGTGTCAGGCGCAGCTGCGCCCGGTCGAGCCGGTTGTACATCTCGGCCGTCTCGATCAGCGACGCCGTCGTCTCGTATGGCGCGACGCCGAACTGGGCGGCCAGGAAGATGGAGGTCGGCGGCTTGTCCTGCTCGGTCTCGGGAAAAGCGCGCGGGTCGGGATCGCGCCATGCGGTGAAGTAGATATGCCGAGGCGAGCGGATATCCTGGAGCAGCGACCCGAACGCATGGATCGCCATCGCCTCGCCCTGATGGATCTGCTCGGCCGGAACCGGCGGCCACGACGATAGCGGAGATCGCGACCGGAAATCATGCGTGAAGACCGCAATGGGTTCGAGAGACAAGACCGCGGGCGGCATACGGAACTCCTGCCGTGACACCCCACCTTATCGTCATTCCCGCGCAGGCGGGAACCCAGTCGATGCAGACGGACTGCAAATTTCGCTCTGTCCTACAGCCCCCGCCATGCTCCACATGATGCAACTCCTTTTCCAACCACGGAGTCACTCATGGCAAGACGAGCAACGAAGGACATGACGGTCGAGGAGTTCGATCGCTGGTGCGCCGCGCGGCGCGACGTCGATGAGGTGATGGAGGTGACCGCCGAGGAAGGCGGGCCGCGCGTCAGCCTGGTTCCGGAACCGAGGAGCGTCCCGCTCGACTTCCTGCCCGACGCCGTCCAGCTGCCCGTCCCCGCGCCCCCGCCCGGCGTTGTTCACTTCAAGCCCGAACCGAGCCGCAAGACCGTCGGCGGCTGGAACGCCGCCCGGCAGCGCCGGTACATCGAGACTCTGGCGGAGACCGGCTCGGTCCATCTTTCGGCCAAGTCCGCTGGCCTGTCGGCGCGCTCCGCTTATGCGCTCCGGGTCCGCTCGCCCGCCTTCTCCGCCGCGTGGGACGCCGCCCAACAACTTGCCGTCGGCCGCCTCTCCGCGCTCGCCTTCGACCGCGCCATCCATGGCCGGATCGAGCAGGTCTACCATCAGGGCGAGCTGGTCGGCGAAAAGCGCGTGCCGAGCGAGCGCCTCCTCATGTGGCTGCTCAGCCGCCTCGACCCCAAGCGCTTCGCTCTCCCCTGGGAACGCGACAAGGACGCCACCGCCGATCCGCAGGCCGATGCGCAAGCGGGCTTCCCCGCCTTGCTCGAAGGCCTGACGGACGTCGCCGAAGAATAGGCGCGCGAAGCCCTCGTCACTGTGAACATTCGTGAACATTCGCGCTGCTTCGGGTGGCGCTGCGCTCGGTGGCTCAGAGGTTGTTGATCTCGATGTTGTACTGGCTGGGCGACCAGCCGTAGGCGCTGCTCAGAGCAATTGTGATGATCACGATCGCCAGCGCGAACGAGACGATGCCGACGACGACGGTCCGCGCATCGCGCTCGTCGGGGTCGCGAACGGTGATCTTCTGGGCGATCGGCGGCGGATCGCGCCGAATGCGCGACACGCGCACCGGCGACGACGCCAGGTTGACGGACTTCTTCCCCGTTTGCAGCGGACTTGCCATGGCGGCGAAGACTAAAACGCGCGTGGTTAGCATTGTGTTAGCGGACGCAGTGGGTTGGGCCGCGATCCCCGTGTCGAATGGGCGCCGACCTGCTACGGCTGTTCGGTCATGACTTCCGCCGTTCGAGGGGGCAACCGAATGATCGAGGATATGGATACAAGCGCCGAGCGGCGCGGCCATGCGCCTGACGGGCGTTCGGGCGAGAGCTTGCACTACGACCTCGCGAAGTTCCTGACGACGCTGTCGCTGATCACGGTGGGCGGCATCCTGAGCCTGACGGAAGCGGCGCCGGAGGGCGTTTACCGTCCGACCTGGCTGCTGCTGGTGCTGGCATCGGTCGCCCTCGGCGGCGTCCTATCGTTCGGTGTCGCCTTCTCGCTCGCCGACGCGCGGTCGGCCAGTCGAGAACCGTCCCGGTGGCTGCCGCTGGCGCTCCAGGGCGCGACCACCTTGTTCGGCCTCGGGACAGGTGGGTTCGTGTGGATGTGGTGGAGCGCCCTCACATGATCGGGACCGGCTGCGGATTGCGGGAGCTTGCGATCAGGCCGGCTGCGCTGCTCCGACGACCAGCGCGACCGGCCGCTTGCCGGCCTGCCACCCCGCCCAGCTCGTCGCCGCGCCGAGCGCCATGCCGGCGAGCACTACGACCGAGCTCGGCACCGGCGCGAGCAGCACCAGCACGCCCTCGAGCAACGCATTGTCGCTCAGCAGCCCCATCGTCAGCATCTGCGCGACGATGAACACTCCGGCGACCAGGAAGGGCCTCGCCTTGTCGCGATAGGCGAACCAGATCGCCGCGATCACGACCAGCTCGACCGCCATGGCCCAGATGATCGAGTCCATGAACACGCCGAAATCCTGCGGGCCGCGGACCTGCAGCGCCGGGATCCACGTGCCGATGATCCGGCTGAACGGAGATTCGAACAGGATCAGCGGGGTGGCCAGCATGTAGCCCGAGTGGACCCACACCTTCCGCCGGTATTTGAGGGCGCGATAGTAGAGGACGACGTAAGCCGCGACGGCGAGCGCCAGCCCTATCAGGAACTCTCCGCCGAAGGTTGTCCGCACCAAGTCGCCCGTGACGAACCCCTTGGCGGTCACGTCGATAATCGCGAACAGTCCGCCGATCAGGAAGGGGAACAGCAACAGGCTCGACTTGCCGACGGCGCGGTGCAGCGTCAGCTGGCCGTGGTGCGGCGTCCAGCTCTGCGCGAGTACCATCAGCACCCAGACGCTCGCGGCGACGCCGTGCGCGTGGAACTGCCACGGCACCTCGCCCCAGACCGAAAAGTAGCTTTGCCAGAAGCCGGCCAGGATCACGGCGATGCAAACCAGAATGTAATATGATGCGTGGCGATACGGCATCGGAACTGCCCCCTTCCCGCTGCTGCGCGTGCATATCATGGATTGGGGGCTGGCGATAATGCCGCTGCACGGCGCTCCTTGCCTCCAGCGGCCACTCCTTTACTCAACCCGCATGGCCGACCTCACTCCCGTCATCGAAACGCTCGAAAACCGCTTCATGCGCGCCTGGGTGCAGCGCGATGCGCGGGCGCTGAAGGCGGTCATGGCGCGTAACTTCATGCTTCTGATGGGCTCGACGCGGCCGGCGATCCTCGATTCCCGAAGCTGGCTCGAAGCGGCGACCACGCGCTATCTCTGTTCGTCCTATCGCTTCGGCGACATCTACGTCCGCGACCTTGGCGGCGTCGCCGTCTTCGCCTCGCAGGTGGACCTTCAGGCGACTTTGGACGACGTCGACTGGTCCGGCAGCTTCTGGATCACCGACGTGTGGATGAAGGGCCGCATCCGCCGCGGCTGGCGGCTTGCCCAGCGCGTCGTGTCCTTGCCCGACGACGATCCGGAAGTGCCCGCCGGAATCCGTGCGCTGCAGCTATGGCGGCCGAAGGCGCGGCAGGCTGCGCCCCGATTCATGCCCTCCGACGAGAACGCGACCTAACGAACAGCTCGGCTTCGTGCTTCACCCGGGCGCGGTCCTTCACCTCGGCGGTGTCGCACCCATGCTTCGCATTGCAGCGGCCGTGAGTCAGGCAAAGGTTATCGAGCGTTCCGTCCGCCGGCTCCGACAGGATCTGCTCGATCTTCGGGCCCTGGTCGTGTCCGTCGGGAAAGTCGAAGCGCAGCGGCCGCTTGCACCGCCGGCAATTGTCGCCATCGCGACGGCGAAGGGCAGCAACGCGGAGTGCGTTCTGCTCCCGCCTGAACTTCCACGGATTGACGAATCGAATGATGGTGCCGCTGCTCATGAGCCCTTGCTAACCGCGCAGGCTTACCGCCCGGTTAGCGAGCGGCCCCTCCTTTCGCGGCTTCTTCCGCCGCTTTGGCCTTGGCCGCGGCGGCCTGCTCCGCCTCCTTCGCCTCGCGCTCGCTTTTGGCTTGCAAGTAGAGCTGATACTCGTCCGTCTGCGGGTCGGTGATGAACATCTCGCCGACATTCTCGCCGCTTGCAGCCTTCTGCAGCATCGTCGCGGCGGTGATCGCCGCAGCGACCAGGTTGATGCCGGCGCCGCCCCTGCAGCCCATCGGGCCGACGCTGCCGCAGCTGTTGTCGACAAGCCGCTCGGGACCACGCGCCTTGCCGTTCTTCTTCTTGATCCGCTGCGCCTTCATCACGTCGGGATCGATGCGATAGCCCTCGACCCTCTGGGCGCAGACCACGATTTCGCGGGTATCGTCTTCGACGTCCTTGGGCTCGGTCGGCTTGCAGGCGTCGTTCGCCGCCGCAGTCCGGACCTTCGGCTTGGGTTTCGGCGGCAGGGCAGGGCCGTATGCGCCTCGGTCGACCGCTACCTGTTCGGCGGCGGGCGCTTCAGCTGGCGCGGCCGCGGCCGCTTGCGCCGCAGCCAGCATCAAGATCGGCAGGCCACTCAACATTCACAGCTCCTGCAACTCCACCGCGACATGCGCGAGCGAAGCTTAACGGGAGTTGCACCGACGTCTGCCCTAACCGCGAAAGTAGCCGATCAAGATGTCTTCTCGGCCGTTTCGGTATTCGGCGGGCATACGCCGACGCGCTTGGCAGTGACCGTACGCGTCATGGCATAGTCGCCTTCGCCGGCGAGATAGGTGGTCGTCGTGACCTCCGCGTCCAGATTGTCGGCCTTGAACGTGCCGTTCACCGACTGGCGGATCTCGCCGCCCGTTCCCTCGCGCGTGCAGGACACATCGAGTCCGATGCGACCGTTGCGCACGTAAGGGTTGTTGGCTTTGCACGTGTCGCCATCCTCGGCGAAGAGGGCGAGGTCGATGGTGCCGTCGTCTGCGATGCAGGCGAGGGTCGTACCGCTCGCATCCTGCTTCAGGTTGGTCGCCGGAGTCGTCTTGTCGACCGAGCGAAGGTTTGTGACCTTCCAGCTCGCCTCGTACTGACCTCCGGCAAGCGAGGCTGCCGATTGCTCCTTCACGGGCGCTTCCTCGGAACAAGCGGACACGACAATTGCCGCACCCGCGGCGATGAACAGTCTCAGCATAACTCCCCCTCTGCTTCGCAACTAACTCTGCTTGGCCGTGCACTCTCCGATGCGTTCGGCGTCGACCTGCATCTTCATGGTCATGGTCTGGCCCGCCGACATGCCCTTCGTGTTGGCGGTCATCGCCATCTGGTAGCTATCGGGCTCGTAGGTGCCGGCCAACTCCATGCTTTGGATGCCCTGCTCCTCGGTGCAGTTCAGCTTGAGGTCGATCTTCCCGTTGCCCCATTTGAAATGGTCGTAGCGGCAGTTCCTGCCCGCGCCGGTGAAGAAGTCCTCGCGCGGGCGACTAGCCTGCTCGGCGGTCAGGCAGGTTTCGTGCACCTGCGTTTGGCCCGTTGCCCGTTTCATCGCCTCGGCCATTTCCGGCGGCATTCCGGGCGAACTCATTTCGAGCAGCTTCACGGTCTGCTTCCACTTTCCGGGATTTACGAAGCCTTCGGTCGTGTCGGCCTTGCGCAGTTCCTGGGCGACCTCGTTGGCGGAAGCATTCTCTAGCTCGACCGAGTCGTCGGATCCGCAGGCGCTGAGCATAGCGGCGGCGGTCAGCACGAAGGGTCCGTGGCGCATATCATCCCCCTAACGCGTCCACTTTAGCCCGTGGACCGCAGGTTTCAATCCGACGATCAATGCGCGGTTTTCGGCGTTTCCATGATCTCGGTCAGTACGCCGCCCATGTCCTTTGGATGGACGAAAAAGACGAGCGTGCCGTGCGCGCCGATGCGCGGCTCCCCGAGCACGCGCGCGCCTTTGGCTTCGAATTCGGCCTTGGCGGCGTGGATGTTGGGAACTTCGAAGCAGACGTGATGCTGCCCGCCGAGCGGGTTCTTCTCGAGGAACTTCACGATCGGCGAGTCCGCGCCCAGCGGCTCTATCAGCTCGATCTGCGAATTGGGCGTGTCGACGAAGCAGACGCGGACGCCCTGTGCGGGGAGATCGAAAGCAGGACCGTGCGGCTCCGCGTTGAACATCGTCCGGTAGAGCTCGAGGCTCTGCTCGATCGACGGGGTGGCGACGCCGACGTGGTTCAGGCGGCCGAGTTTCATGATTGCACCGTCACTTCCGTCGTTACTGAGTTGGCGATGAAGCAGGCTTCGTGCGCGTGATGATGGAGTTCGGCGAGGGCGGCCGAGTTCGGCGCATCGCCGCTCCACTCGATGCGCGGGCGGAGCGTGACTAGCGTCATTGCCATTTTCCCGTCGGCTCGCTTCTCCAACACGCCTTCGGCCTCGTCGACATAGTCGTTGACGACAAAGCCTGCGCGCCGGGCGAAATCTATGAAGAACAGCATGTGGCAGGATGACAGCGAGGCGATGAACGCCTCCTCCGGATCGACCGCGGCCGGGTCCGACCAGGGCGCCGGAACGATGTGCGGACTGGCGGAAGCGGGAAGGGTGACGCCGCCGTCGAACGCCCATTCATGCGCGCGGCTGTACTGGCCCTTGGTGAAGTCGCCGTCGCCCGTGCGGGTCCAGCGGATCGTGGCGGTGTAGGTGCTCATGACCTCGCCCAGAGCGGTATGCTCAGCAGGATCGAAAGGAACACCCACATGATCGCGAATGCTATCGTGATCGAGGGGGAGGCGCGGTTCCTCGGGAAGGCCTGAGGCCGCGCAATCTGCCAGAACCGCATCAAAACCCGGGACAAGGTGAAGGCCAGCAATCCCAGCAATATGCTGCGACCGCCGATGTAGAAGTAGCCCACCACGCCGGCCACCGCACCGAGGATGCCGAGCCCGCCGACGATCGCCAAGCCGATTTCGTCGAAGGAAAAGGAGTTGGACTCTACAGTGGAATGTTGTCGTGCTTCTTCCACGGGTTCTCCAGTTGTTTGTTCCTCAGCTTCCGTAGCCCAAGCGCGACCCGCTTGCGCGTGGAGTGCGGCATAATCACTTCGTCGATGAAGCCCTTGCTCGCGGCCACAAAGGGGTTGGCGAAGCGTTCTTCATATTCGCGGGTGCGTTCGGCGATTTCCTCGGGGGTCTTGCCGCGGAAGATGATCTCGACCGCGCCCTTGGCGCCCATCACCGCGATCTCGGCGGTCGGCCAGGCGTAGTTCAAGTCGCCCCGCAAATGCTTGGACGCCATAACGTCATAGGCGCCGCCATAGGCCTTGCGGGTGATGACGGTGATCTTCGGGACCGTCGCCTCGGCATAAGCGAACAGCAGCTTGGCGCCATTCTTGATGATGCCGTTATGCTCCTGCGCGACGCCGGGGAGAAAGCCCGGGACGTCGACGAAGGTCAGGATCGGGATCTCGAAGGCGTCGCAGAAGCGGACGAACCGCGCCGCCTTCTTCGAGCTGGCGATATCGAGCACGCCGGCGAGGACCATCGGCTGGTTGGCGACCACGCCCACGGTGCGGCCCTCGATGCGGCAGAAGCCGGTGATGATGTTCGCGGCGTGGCCCGGCTGAAGCTCGAAGAACTCGCCTTCGTCGGCGACCTTCCGGATGAGCTCGTGCATGTCGTACGGCTGGTTCGCGCTCGGCGGGATGAGCGTGTCCAGGCTATCCTCGATGCGGTCCCACGCGTCGTCGGTCGGCCGTTCCGGCTGATCGTGACGGTTCGACAAAGGCAGGAAATCGAAGAACTCGCGGGTGGCGAGAAGCGCGTCGATGTCGTTCTCGAACGCGACGTCGGCGACGCCGGACTTGGTCGTGTGGGTGATCGCACCGCCCAGCTCTTCCTGCGTGACGACCTCGTTGGTGACGGTCTTCACGACGTCCGGGCCCGTGACGAACATGTAGCTGGAATCCTTCACCATGAAGATGAAGTCGGTCATCGCCGGTGAATAGACCGCGCCGCCGGCGCATGGCCCCATGATCAGGCTGATCTGCGGGACAACGCCGGACGCGAGCACGTTGCGCTGGAACACCTCGGCATAGCCGGCGAGCGAGGCGACGCCTTCCTGGATGCGGGCGCCGCCGCTGTCGTTGAGGCCGATGACGGGGGCGCCGACCTTCATCGCCATGTCCATGACCTTGCAGATCTTCTGGGCGTGACGCTCCGACAGCGAGCCGCCGAAGACGGTGAAGTCCTGCGCAAACACGTAGACTAGGCGGCCGTTGATCGTGCCCGAACCGGTAACGACGCCGTCGCCCGGGATGCGCTGGGCCTCCATGCCGAAGTCGACGCAATTGTGCTCGACGTACATGTCATATTCTTCGAAGCTGCCTTCATCGAGCAGCACGCTGAGCCGCTCACGGGCAGTCAGACGGCCTTTCGCGTGCTGGGCAGCGATGCGCTTTTCGCCGCCCCCAAGCTGAGCCGCCGCGCGCCGCTGCTGGAGTTCTTCGATCGTGGTGGCCAAAGCAGTGTCTCCTTGGCATTTGCTCCTTCCACGAAGGTTCCGAACGGTCAATCTGGGGTATTTCCCGCCGGGCCGGAACATCCTGTTCCGTCGAGCGTCCGACAGTTCATCGCGAACGACTCGCGGTCCGGCGTATGTTGCGGTGCAGCAAGCGCCTTTTCTTGTTAACTTTGATCAGAGTTGCGGAACCGTAACCGCTGGACCCCCGTTAGTCGTGTAAGTTTCTAACAACAGGAGGTTACACGCGAAATGCTGACCAGCGTCGGGGTGCCAGTTATGTCTGAAGCCGAGCCCTCGGCGCCGGATCCTGCCCGTTCAACCTTGCTCTGTTTCTCGCACCTGCGATGGGACTTCGTGTTCCAGCGGCCGCAGCATCTGATGAGCCGCTTCGCGCGAGAGATGACGGTCATCTTCTGGGAAGAGCCGATCGAGATCGGGCGGCGGGAAACCGCTTTCTTGAAGGTCGGCCATGCGGAAAACTTCCCGAAAGTTCGGGTGGTCACGCCGCATCTTCCGGAAGGACTGAGTGACGAGCGTCGCGAGGAGGCGCTTCGCCGCTTGCTCGACGCGCACGTGGCCAGCTGCGAACGCCCGCTGGTGACCTGGTATTATACTCCGATGATGCTGCCTTTCTCGCGGCATCTCGACGCGAGCGCCGTCGTCTACGACTGCATGGATGAGCTGTCGAAGTTCCGCTTTGCGCCGGAGCGGCTGCTCGACCTCGAGCAGGAGCTGATCGACCGCGCCGACCTCGTCTTCACGGGTGGCGCGAGCCTCTACGAAGCGAAGAAGGACCGGCACGACAACGCGCACTGCTTCCCCTCGTCGGTCGATCTCAAGCATTTCGCCAAGGGCCGCCGCGAACTTCCGCAACCCGCGGACCAGGCCGAGCTGAAGCACCCGCGCCTCGGCTTCTACGGCGTGATCGACGAAAGGTTCGACATCGACCTGCTGCGCCAGATCGCGGACATGCGGCCGGACTGGTCGTTCGTCATGGTCGGCCCGGTCGTGAAGATCGGCGAGGACGAGCTGCCGCGCGCCGCCAATATCCATTACCTCGGCGGCAAGACGTACGAGCAGCTTCCGGCCTATCTGTCGGGATGGGACGTGGCGCTGATGCCATTCGCTATGAACGAGTTGACGCAGTTCATCTCGCCGACGAAGACTCCGGAATATCTCGCCGGCGGTAAGCCCGTCGTCTCCACTCCGGTTCGCGACGTGGTCCGCAGCTACGGCCATCTCCAGGGCGTGCACATCGCCCACGACGCGGACGGTTTCGTGCGTTGCTGTGACAAGGCGCTTCAGCAATCGCGCGACGGCGGCGACTGGCTGGCGGAAGCCGACCTCGTGCTTTCAGCTACAAGCTGGGAAACCACCCAGGCGCGCATGTCGGGCCTGATCGCCGAAGTGCTGGGCGAACGGCTTGGAACAGGGACTCCGGCTCTGCTGGTGGCCGCGGAATGAGCGGCTTCCTTCTTGCCCCCAAGGGCGCTGACGAACGGTACGATTATTTGATCGTCGGCGCCGGATTTGCCGGTTCGGTCCTGGCCGAGCGGCTTGCAAGCCAGCACGGCGCGCGAGTCCTGATCATGGACCGGCGCGACCACGTCGGCGGCAATGCTTATGACGAGCCGAACGACGCCGGCATCCTCTACCACAAGTACGGGCCGCACATCTTCCACACGAACAGCGAGCAGGTCGTCGAGTATCTCTCGCAGTTCACGGAATGGCGGCCGTACGAGCATCGCGTTCTGGCGCATGTGCGCGGCCAGCTGGTGCCGATCCCGATCAACCGAACTACGCTGAACAAGCTGTTCGGCTTGGACCTGAAGACCGACGAGGAAGCGGCTGAGTATCTTGCGTCGCGCGCGGAGCCGGTCAACGAGATCCGGACCTCGGAAGACGTCGTCATCAATGCGGTCGGCGAGGAGCTCTACAAGCTCTTCTTCCGCGGCTACACGCGCAAGCAGTGGGGCCTCGATCCGTCGGAGCTCGACAAGCAGGTCACCTCGCGCATCCCGACGCGGACGAACGAGGACGATCGCTATTTCAGCGACACGTTCCAGGCGATGCCGCTGGAAGGTTATACGAAGATGTTCGAGCGCATGCTCGACCATCCCCTGATCGATGTCCGCACCGGCGTCGACTTCGCCGAGCTGAAGGACCGCGCATCGGAGATCGCGGACCACATCATCTACACGGGTCCGATCGACGAATATTTCGATTTCCGCTTCGGCAAGCTGCCGTATCGCAGCCTGAAGTTCGATCACCAGACGCTGGAGCAGGAGCAATTCCAGCCGGTGGCTGTGGTGAATTATCCGAACGAGGACGTGCCGTTCACGCGTATCAGCGAGTACAAGCACCTCACCGGTCAGGAAGCGCCGGTCACCACTGTGACTTACGAATATCCGTCGGCGGAGGGCGATCCCTACTACCCGATCCCGCGGCCCGAGAACCAGGAGTTGTTCAAGAAGTACGAGGCGCTTGCCGACGAGACCGAAGGCGTGACCTTCGTCGGGCGGCTGGCGACCTATCGCTACTACAACATGGACCAGATTGTGGGCCAGGCGCTCGCCACGTTCCGGCGGATGGACGAGAAGCGCGCAAGGGAGCGGCCGCAGCCGGCAGCGGTCGCCGCCGAATAAGCGCCCGCGTCTTGACCAACAGGCCTGGGGTCTGCTGGTGACGTGGAATGCCTTCACGCAATTCCCTGAATCTTGTCGGCAGCGAGGCGGGAAGCGCCACGTCTTCGCTGCCGGCGTCCCTCACCTACGTTAATCCGGTCCTTGATGCGGATTTCCCCGATCCGGTCGTGATCCTCGCGCCCGACGGTTATTATTACGCCTATGCGACGCAGACGCTGCGCGAGGGCAAGTGGATCAACATCCAGGTGGCAAGGTCCCGCGATCTGGTTAGCTGGGAGCATCTTGGCGACGCACTGCCCGAGAAGCCGGGCTGGGCGCGCGAGACCCAAGACTTCTGGGCGCCTTACGTCATCCAGGATGGCGATCGCTACCTGATGTATTATTCGGCGACGCCCGACGTTTGCGACGTTCCGGAGCGGGGTCACTGCCTCGCCATCGCCGTCGCCACATCGCCCGGCGGTCCCTTCGTCGACATTGGCATGCCGCTGCTCCTGGGAATGGGGTTCGAATATATCGATCCGATGGTCTTCGACGACCCAGTAAGCGGCAAGCGCTTCCTGTACTGGGGTTCCGGTTTCCAGCCGATCAAGGTCCAGGAACTCGCCGAGGACCACATGTCCTTCGTCCCGGACAGCGAGCCCGTGGACGTGATCTGGCCCAATCCGGTGAAGGGCGCGTTCCCGCGGCTCGTGGAAGCCGCCTGGGCGATGCACCACGGTGAGTTCTATTATCTGTTCTATTCGGGCGATAATTGCTGCGGCCCGGATGCCGAATATGGCGTGATGGTCGCTCGCTCCAAGGACCCGACGGGTCCGTTCGAGACGCTCGAGCAAGCTCGCGGGGTCCCGCACAGCCTGATGCTGTTCAAGAGCGAGCGTTGGCTCGCGCCCGGGCACAATTGCATCGTCACCGACAAGGCTGGCGACAACTGGATCATCTATCACGCCATCGACGTGAACCGGCCACGGCAGCGGCAGGAAGACGAGATCAACAGCCGCCGGATTCTGCTGATCGACAAGATCGTCTGGCGCGACGGATGGCCGTTCGTGGGGACTCCGTCGGAGGAGCCGCAACCCGCGCCCGTCACCTGATCAGCGCGCGATCTGAAGCCTGACCGGGGTTTCTGACGCCTCGTCGATACCGAAGATCGCCCGCTGACGCTGCAACTCGTCCACGAGCGGCTCATAGACGTGCCGCTTGCCGTCCGATCCCACGGGAGAGAACAAGCCAACCTCGCAGTGCCTGCTATTATCCCAGCCCGGATAGGCGGTGGCCGGATAGAGGCAGATCCCTCGCACATCAGTTCCACGGGCCTGTGCGGCACGGACTTCGTCGCAGACATAGTGAAGCCAGGCGGCGCGCCCCGAGCCTTCGGCGCCCGTCTCAGAAATAAAGACCGGTTTGTCGTAGCGTTCGGCCATGTCGACCAACATGTCGGCTAACGGCCTATATTCGTGATGGCCCATCGGGATCGTGGGCCCTTCGAAATACCATTGGTTGTGCGGGTAGAAGTTCAGCCCGACCACATCGACTAGCGACCGGTCGCCGCCAAGCTCCGGCTGGGCAAGGCCCATGATCCAGTCGTACGCCTCGTACATGCCTTGAAGATTTTGCTGCGCGGCGCGCACGGTCGCTTTGCGACGGTCGTGCGGGGCGATATGGATCAGGGGCTCGGCCCAGACGATCGACGAGTCCGGCCATTGCTCCTTGATCGCTTGCGCCGACATGATCGCCGCGCGAACAAGCTGGCGCTTGAACCATCCGCGTTCCTTGGGGCCGATCGGGGGGAAATATCCGTCGTCGACGGCCCAAGACAGGAAGTTGATTTCGTTGAGCGGGCAGACGGAGGGCGGCCGCCCGCTGATCGACTGGCGCACTTCCAGCGCGGCCATTACGAAGGCGGTGAAGCGCTCGGCGAAGTCGGGTGCGGCCTGGTCGACGCAATCGGGCGAGCCGTAGTGGAACAGGTCCCAGATGATTTGGAGCCCAAGCTCTTCCGCCGCTTCGAGCGCCGGCATCCAGCTCGACCAATCGTAGCGGCCCGGCGAAGTCTCGATCAGGTGCCAGCGCAAACCATCCCGCAATGTCCGCAGACCCACGTCGGCGCACTGCCGATAGTCCGACGCGACATGGCGATCGTGTGAGGTCGCTCGAATCAGGTCTAGCCGGACGCCGTCACGCCGCCGGTGCGACGAGCATTCGAAGCCGGCCTGGAAGAAGCTGGCGAAAGTCTGGTCCTTGCTCATGGCAGGGACCAATGCATGAGGACGGGAATTGAGCCGTAACGAACGCAGAAAAGGCCCGAATTGTCCCCTGACCGGCTCAGGGCTCACTCGTCCCATTTATGGTGTTCGGCAGCAACGCGGCGGATCGTGCCTGAACTGGCCCGCATGACGATGCTTTCCGTCGTGATGCAATTCGGGCGCCGGTGAACGCCCTTGAGGAGCGATCCGTCAGTGACGCCGGTGGCAGCGAAGATGCAGTCGCTCTTCGCCATTTCCTCGAGGGTATAGATTCGATCGAGATCGTCGATGCCCCAGCGGCGGGCGCGGGCGATCTCGTCGTCGTTCCGGAAGATCAGCCGGCCCTGCATCTGTCCGCCGACGCAACGGAGCGCGGAGGCTGCCAGGACGCCTTCTGGAGCGCCACCCGTGCCGACATAGAGGTCGACGCTCGTGTCCGGATCGGTCACGGCAATCACACCGGCGACGTCGCCGTCGGAGATCAGCTTCACCCCGCATCCGAGCGAGCGCAACTCATCGATGATGGCATCGTGGCGAGGCCGGTCGAGCACGCAGGCGATGATCTCGTCGGCGGGAACTCCCTTGGCTTCGGCAATCGATCGGACGTTTTCGCTGACGCTCTTCGACAGGTCGATGGTTCCGTCCGGATAGCCCGATCCGATCGCCAGCTTTTCCATGTAGGTGTCGGGCGCGTTGAGAAGGCCGCCCTCTTCCGAGATGGTGAGGACGCAAAGCGCGTTCGGCCCCGCCTTGGCCGTCAGCGTCGTGCCTTCCAGCGGGTCCAGCGCGATGTTGATCTTCGGGCCGGTGCCCTGCGCCGAGCCGACCTTTTCGCCGATGTAAAGCATGGGCGCTTCGTCGCGCTCACCCTCACCGATGACGACGGTGCCGTCGAACGGCAGCTCGTTGAGCGCTTCCCGCATCGCCTCGACAGCGGCGGCGTCGGCGGCGTCATTGTCGCCGCGGCCAATCCATTTCGACGCTGCGACCGCGGCCGCTTCCGTCACGCGCACCATTTCGAGAACCAGAACCCTGTCGAGAATCTGGGAAGCGGGTACACGCGGTCGTTCAAGCATGGTCGTTCGGACTCCTTGTCGGGGAGCGGATAGGGGGCGCTCCGAACCTTGTCGAGGCTAGGTGGCCGGCTCCAGCAATGCTCGATCATCGCGGTCGTCGCCCCTGACTATTCGTCGGGGTCGGCTTCATGCGCGAGCAGTTCGGAGCGGATGCGGACCGCACGTGAGCCCAGCCGGGTCTCGACGAGGAAAACGCCGAAGCCAAGGCCGACGGCGAGCATGGACGCAATGAAAAGAAGCGCGACCGCGGTTCCGAAATGCGCTCCGGTCAAGCTCGCGGCAAAGAGCAGGATTACGACTGCGCAAGTTAGTACGGCCGCCAGTACCGACAGGAAGATTGCCCTGCTGACCAGGGCCATGCGCCGGTCGAGAATTCGGATCTCACGGAGCCAGCGCTCATGCTCCTCGCCGCGGCTGGCGAGCAGCATCGGCTCGACGTTTCTCGCCCTGTCGATGATCCGTGAGAGCCGCCCGGCGCATACATTGAGGAAGGCGCCAATCCCCGCGAAGAGGAACACGGGCGCGACGGCGAGCTGAATGATCTGTGCAACCGTCGTCACGGATGTCGGTGAAGTCGGGATCATGCTTCCCCTATTGCCCGAAAGGTCGCGGACGGAAAGCCGGATGGGACAAGGGCCGGACGGGTGTCCCACCGTGAGAAGACTTAAGTGCTTGATGTCGTTGTCCCGGGCAGCTGCTCCGTGTAAAGAACGCGTTAAGAGCGGGGGTTCTTACGATGACTCGATTCGCGATCGGGCTGGTCCTTCTTTCAGGCGCATCCGCTGCGTCCGCAGAAACCGACTTCGGCGTCCGTACCGTTTCAGGCGAGCGCGGTGTCGTGCAGATCGGCACGCATCAGAAGGTGTCGCAGCAGCAGTTTACGGGCCAGACGGCGGTTCCCAGGGAGACGGCTTCGACCGGCGAGACCTGGACCCCGCTCAGCCGGGGGTCGGGAAATCTCGGCGCTGCGGCCGGCATCGGCTCGAGATGGGGCCGGGTGACGAGCACCTATCGCAGTCCGCAGCACAACCGCCGCGTCGGCGGAGTCCGGAACAGCTATCATCTTCACGGCCGGGCGATCGACATTGCCCGCAAGTCGGGCGTCAGCCACTCGCAGATCGCCGCCGCCTTCCGCAACGCGGGTTACCGGCTCATCGAGTTGCTTGACGAAGGCGATCACAGCCACTTTGCCTTTGCTTTCGGCGGATCGGGCGGTTCGCGCATGGCCTCGATGCCGAGCAAAGGCGAGTTGACCCAGTGGGGCGTGGTGACGGTTTCCAGCGCGCTCCTGCGCTGACTTTTACTTAGCCAGCATCTTCTTCACGCCGCGAGCCGCCTGCCGCAGCCTTTGCTCGTTCTCGACGAGCGCGATGCGGACATAACCTTCGCCCTCCTCCCCAAAACCGACGCCCGGGGCGACGGCCACATGTGCCTCCGTCAGTAGCCGCTTCGAGAATTCCATCGCGCCGAGATTGTGGAAACGCTCGGGGATAGGCGCCCAGGCGAACATCGATGCCTGTGGGACTGGGATCGGCCAGCCGGCGCGGCCGAAGCATTCGACCAGCACGTCGCGGCGCTTCCTGTACAGCTTCCGGTTGAACTCGACGATGTCCTGCGGGCCGTTGAGCGCTGCGGTTGCGGCCGCCTGGATCGGCGTGAAGGCACCATAGTCGAGGTAGGACTTCACTCGTCCGAGCGCCGCGATGAGGCGCGGATTGCCGACGGCGAAGCCGATGCGCCACCCTGCCATGCTGTAGGTCTTCGACATGGAGGTGAACTCGACCGCGACCTCTTTTGCCCCTTCGACCTGCAGGATCGACGGCGTCGGCGTGTCGCCGAAGTAAATCTCCGAATAAGCAAGGTCGGAGATGACGATCAGATCATGCTCGCGGGCGAAGGCGACGAGCCGCTCATAAAAGGGCAGGTCCGCCACATAGGCGGTTGGATTCGACGGATAGCCGATCACCAGCACCTTCGGCCGGGGCACGGTGTAGCGCATGGCGTTGGTCAGCCGCTCGAAGAACTCCTCTCCGGGTGCGGCGGGGATGGAGCGGATCGCCGCGCCGGCGATGATGAAGCCGAAGCTGTGGATGGGATAGGAGGGATTGGGCGCGAGCACTACGTCGCCGGGCGCGGTGATGGCCTGAGCGAGGTTGGCGAGACCCTCCTTCGATCCGAGAGTGACGATGACTTCCGTGTCAGGATCGACAGCCACTCCGAATCGCCGCTTGTAATAGGCGGCCTGGGCCTTCCTCAGCCCAGGGATGCCGCGGCTGGCAGAGTACCGATGAGCGTTGGGCTTCGCCGCCACCTCGGCCAGCTTGTCGATGACGTGTTTGGGCGGGGCGCCGTCGGGATTGCCCATGCCAAGATCGACGATGTCCTCGCCGCGCGCCCGTGCCGCAGCCTTCATCGCGTTCACTTCGGCGAAGACGTAGGGCGGCAGGCGCTGGATGCGGTAGAATTCGTCGGTCACCGCCTAGTCATGACGGCGATGCTGCAGTGCGGCAAGCCTAGTCGCGATAGGCCGGTAGCGACCAGCCGCGAGCGATGGCCAGTCCGCGCAATGCGAATCCAGCGAGGGCTGCGACAACACCTGCGATCGGTAGCGACAGACCGAGGATCGCCAGTCCGACGAACAGGCCTGAGGAAAGTGCGGCAGCGGTCACGTACAATTCCGGCCTCAGCAGGATCGATGGCTCGCCCGCGAGGACGTCGCGAATGATGCCGCCCGCGCAGGCGGTCAGCACGCCCATGACGAAGGCGGGGACCGGCGCGACGCCATAGCCGAGGGCCTTGGCCGCGCCGTAAGTCGCGTATGCGGCGAGGCCCGCGGCATCGAACCAGAGTAGCGCCCGCTCCGCGATGAACCGCCTGCTCGCGAGCCATGTGGCGAGTGCAGCGCCGATGCAGACCAGCAGGTAATTGTTGGTCTGCACCCAGAACACCGGCGCCCCGATCAGCAGGTCGCGCAGTGTTCCTCCGCCGACACCCGTCACGACGGCAAAGAAGATGAACGTGACAAGCGTCTGCCGCCGCTCGGCCGCCAGCAGAGCGCCTGAGACCGCGAAGACCGCAATGCCGAAATAGTCGAGCAGGACGAGTGCCTGCGGAAGTCCCGCGGGTTCCATATCTTTGTCATTGGAAGGAGCGGAGCGACGACGCAATCCATTCGCGCGCGCCGGATTGCTTCGCTTCGCTCGCAATGACGAGTAGAGAGGGATCATGGCTGATGAGACCGATACGACGGGCGCGATTCCGTCTCTCGAAGACTGGCAGCACTGGACCTGGGTGATGGGGCGTGCCCAGCAGATGCTCATGGAAACCTGGGCCGACGGCATGAAGCAGGGGCAGCCCTGGCCAGCGGCGGCGCCGCCCTGGGGTGCGTTCCCGCCGGCATTCGGCGCCGCCTCGCCAATGACGGCCGATCCGGCGGCATTGTTCAGTGCGGGTGCCGAAGCCTGGGCCAAGGGCCTCGAAACCTGGGGCAAGATGATGGGTCTCGACACGGAGGCAAAGGAAGGCGCGAAGGATCGCCGCTTCGCCGCGCCGGAGTGGCAGGGCAATCCCGTCTTTGACACCATCCGTAAAACCTATCTGGCACTTTCGGACAAGTTGCTTGGAACCATAGAGGAAGTTGACGGGCTGGACGATGAGTCCCGCCAGAAGATGCGGTTCGCTGTCCGCAACTTCGTCGACGCGATGAGTCCGTCCAACTTTGCGCTGACTAATCCGCAGGTGCTCAAGCGCACCATGGAGACGCGGGGCGAGAACTTGCTTCGCGGTCTCGCCAACATGCTCAACGATATTTCGGCGGGCCAGCTGACGCAGACCAAATCGGGAGCCTTCGAGGTCGGCCGCAACCTGGCGATGACGCCGGGCAAGGTGATCAAGGAGACGCCGCTCTATCAGCTCATCCAGTACACGCCGACGACCGACGAGGTGCTTGAAACGCCGGTGGTGATCTTCCCGCCGTGGATCAATCGCTTCTACATCCTCGACCTGACGCCCGAGAAGAGCTTCGTGAAGTGGTGCGTCGACCAGGGCATTTCGCTGTTCATGGTCAGCTGGAAGTCGGCGGACGAAAGCCTCGCCGAGACGACGCTCGACGACTACGTCCTCAACGGGCAGATCGATGCGATCGACACCATTCGCGACCTGTTGGGGGTCGAGGGGGTGCACGCCATCGGCTATTGCGTTGCAGGCACCACACTGGCTGCGTCGCTGGCCTATCTTCACTCCCAGAAACAAGCGGCCAAGGTTGCATCCGCAACCTTCCTGACCGCGCAGGTCGACTTCTCTCTAGCGGGCGATCTCAAGCTGTTCAGTGGCGAGGAGACCATCGCGCTGCTCGAAGAGCTTACCCGCGACAAGGGCTATCTCGACGGCCGCTACATGGCCGCTACGTTCAACCTGCTGCGCGGTCGCGATCTCATCTGGAATTACGTGGTCAACAATTACCTGCTCGGCGAGGAGCCGGCGCCCTTCGACCTGCTGCACTGGAACTCGGACACCACGAACCTACCGGCCAAGTGGCACCGCGATTATCTCGAGACGCTCTACAAGGGGAATCAGCTGGTCCAGGCCGGCGCGATCAAGGTCAAGGGCACGCCGGTGGACATCGGAACGGTGAAGACGCCGACATTCGTCCAGGCTGGCCGCGAAGACCATATCGCGCCGCCGGAGAGCGTGTGGAAGATCATGGACCATTTCGCCGGGCCGAAGCGCTTCCTGCTCGCGGGATCAGGCCACATCGCTGGAGTGGTGAATCCCCCTGCTGCTCAGAAATATCAGTACTGGACCAACGATCGTCCCGCGGAGACGCTCGAAGCGTTCATCGACGGAGCCGAGGAGCACAAGGGCAGCTGGTGGCCGGACTGGCTAGAATGGGTGAAGGGCCGCGCTCCGAAAACGGTCGAGGCGAAAGGTGCCCGGGTGCCCGGCAAGGGCAAGCTCAAGGCCATCGAGGACGCTCCGGGCCGCTACGTCCGGTCGCGCTGATCCTACCCGGAAGGGCCTCGGCCGGCCTCAGATAATGCCGCCGCCAAGCATGAGTCGGACGATTCCGACGACGATCACGAACAGGTTGAGGTTGCGGCCGGCCGTGCTCTTGCTGATGACCCCGACACCGGCACCGATCAGGGCGAGTGGAATGATCAGCCAGTTCAACCAGCCGAGCAACGGAATGAAGGCGACAACCGCGCAGATCAGCGCGACAACTCCGATGATCAAGGAAACCACGTTGAACATGCACTCAATCCCCTTCGGCCCACTAGCGCGTGTAGTTTAGAATGCGGTTTGGATGCGCGTTATTTCGGCGAGCGTCTTGTCGCCGCATCGCACTACCACGCTTCCGACCGGCTGATTCAGCGGCCATTCCCAGCGAACTTCGTGTGTAACCTGAGCCTGAGTGACTGGCGCGCCCTCGGGATCGGCCACGAGGAGCGTGACGAACGCCTGCGCCGGGTGGGACTCGCGAATCTGCATGAAGCGATCGAATGCAACCTGGAAGCCGCCGGTCGAGGTCACGACCTTGCCGCTGACGACCAGCATCGGCCGTGAATTCGGTCCGGGCATACGGTTGATCCAGGCCGTCCAGTCGCGGCTGACGGCGATCGGGCATTCCGGCGGAGCGGGCTGATACGGGTCCTGACTTGGGTAAGGCGCAGGCTGGTACGGATCCTGGCCGGGATACGGCGCTGGCGCAGGGTAGGGCTGCGGCGGATAGGGTGTCGGCCCGGGATAGGGCTGGGGCGGCGAGCCATACTGCCCCTGGTCCTGGTACGTGTCGCAGGACGCAAGGACGAGCAACAGAGTGGCGGCCACAATCCGTTTCACTGGCATAACAATGACCGAGCCCCCTCCATGTTCCTTACTCCGGAATGGTAACGGAGACGCGAGCGTGGCGCACCAGCGCAAGGACATAAAGCCCGAGCGCACCCCAGATCGCCGCGAAGGCGATCGCATGAGCATTGGTGAACGGCTCGCCGTAGATTAGCACCGCGAGCAGGAACTGCATCGTGGGCGCCAGGAACTGGAGCATGCCAAGCGTCGAATAGGGCAATTGGCGTGCTGCCGCGGTGAACAGCAGCAGCGGCGTTGCCGTCACGAAGCCCGCGCCTGCGATCAGCAGGAGGATAGCCGCCGAGCCTGATCCGAAAATCGAATGCCCGCTTGCCCATCCCCAGAGAAGCCAACCCGCCGCGAACGGCAGCAGGAGCATCGTCTCGATCGCCAGTCCGGCGACTGCGTCGACCGGCGCAATCTTTCGCAACAGTCCGTAGGTGGCGAAGCTTAGGCAGAGGGTCAGGCTAATCCACAGCTGGCCGAGGGCTCCCATTGCCAGCGCTGAAATGCCCGCTGCCGCGAGGGCAACCGCCGCCCATTGCAGCCAGGAGAGCCGCTCCTTTAGCACCATCCGGCCAAGAAGGACGTTCGCGAGCGGATTCAGATAATAGCCCAGGCTTCCGGCGAGGATATGCCCGCTGTTCACCGCATAGACGTAGAGCAGCCAGTTCACCGCGATCAGCAGTGCGGTGATGGATAACAAGATCATCGCCCTACGGTTACGCAGAGCCTCGCGCACTTCGCCCCAGGCATTGGTGAAGGACAGGAGCGCCGCGAGGATCGGCACCGACCACACAATCCGGTGGGCGACGATGTCAGCCGCATCGATGGAACGTAAGGCTTTGAAATAGACCGGAAGAACGCCCCAGAGGGTGTAGGCGGACACTCCCAGGATGAACCCTCTGCGAGCATTTGCAGCCGTTTCGGTGGAGGTAGCGTCAGCGCGATTCATCTTGTGCGCGCCTAGGGGCGATGAGCGGCAATTCAAAGCGAATGCTGAACGCCATGTTAGTTGCAACTCGAACCGCTGAATGCCACCCTCGTGGCCGTGAGCTGTCGCTTCCTCACCACCTTGCTGATGCTCGGGATCGCCGCGTGCACGACCGTGGAGCCGCGTCGAAACGTGGTGGCGACGGTCACCGAAGAGCCGCCGACCAAGGCAGACGTATGGACGGAGATCGCGACCGATGCCGACGAGCAACGCCTAGCGCGGCTTGGCCTGGCCTGGCAGGAAGCCTTGCAGGAAGCGCAACGCGGGTTCGCCAGGGAAATCGAGCAGGAAGGCGCGCTGCTGCGGCCACGGGCTCCACTGCCTCGGCCGGCGCCAACCCCCGGCAGCTACAATTGCCGGCTGATCAAGCTCGGGAGGGCCACGGGCAGGACCGTCGCTTTCGAGCGATTCAAGCCCTTCTTCTGTTATGTCGAGGTCGAGGGCGACCTTCTGACCATCGTCAAGCAGACGGGGAGCCAGCGCCCCGCGGGCCGCCTGTGGGAGGATGATCGGCCAGATCGCCTGATCTTCCTCGGCAGCCTTGCCCTCGGAAGCGAGGATCAGCCGCTCGCTTACGGCGAGGATCCCAAGCGGGACATGGCCGGCGTGCTGGAACGGATCGGTCCTTTCAAATGGCGCCTCGTGATCCCGTGGCCGCAGAGCACGTCCAAGCTCGACGTGTTCGAGCTTACCCCGGTGGCGCAACAGCCGGGAGCATGAGCCAGGCGGGCTTGCTCGCGGATCCGGCTGAAGTCCGCGCAATTCTCATCTCCAGCGCGACGGCGCGCCAGCCGATTACATATTCCGAGACACTCGCGCTTCTCGGGCACGACTTCACCCGGCCCAAGATGCGAGCGCTGTGCAAGGTCCTCGGTGCGGTCGACGACGAAGCCGCGGCGCTTGGCGAGCCGGAACTTGCGGTGCTCGTCGTGCGCCAGTCCGACGGGCTTCCAGGGCAGGGGTGGTGGGTCGAAGGCGCGAAGAAGCACGGCTTCACCGGCCTGTGGGAAGGCCCCAAGGCGAGGCGGCTGATCAACAAGCTTCAGCGGCAAGCGTTCGACTATTGGAGTTCGCGAGGCTAAGCGCCCGCGCATGGCCGACCCGCGCAGTTTCACAGTAGCCGAGGACGATGACGGCATCCGCCTGGACCGCTGGTTCAAGCGGCACTGGCCCGACATCAGCTTCAACATGGTTTCGCGCTGGGCGCGGACGGGGGCGCTTCGGGTCAACGGAAAGCGCGTGACGCCGGGCGACCGGATCGAGGCCGGCCAGACCATCCAGTTCCCACCCGCCGATGCCACGCCCGCGCGCACGGCCCGCCCGGAGCGCCAGCGCGACCCGCTGACCGCCGAGGAAGAAGAGCTGGTCCGCGAGATGGTCATCTACGAGGACCCGACCGCGTTCGTGCTCAACAAGCCGCCAGGCCTCGCGACGCAGGGCGGGACGAAGACTCACCAGCACCTCGACCGGCTGCTCGACGGGCTGGAAGACGATGCGGGTAACCGGCCCAAGCTCGTCCATCGCCTCGACAAGGACACATCTGGTGCGTTGCTCGTCGCCAAGACGGCGCGGTCGGCAGGGCATTTCGCCAAGTCCTTCTCAAGCCGGACCGCGCGGAAGGTCTATTGGGCGCTCATCGTCGGCGTGCCCTCGCTCGATGAGGGCTTGATCGACGCCCCGCTTGCCAAGCAGCCCGGGACCGGCGGCGAGAAGATGCATATCGACGAGGAGAATGGGTCGCCGGCCCGCACGCGCTGGCGGGTCATCGACCGCGCGGGCAACCGCGCCGCCTGGGTCGAGCTGCAGCCGCTGACCGGCCGCACGCACCAGCTCCGCGCGCACATGGCGGCCATCGGTCATCCCATCGTCGGCGATGCGAAATATGGCGGGCCGGAGGCATTTCTGACGGGCGGCATCAGCCGCAAGATGCACCTGCACGCCCGCCGCATCAGGATCGACGCGCCGAACGGCGTCATCGACGTGACGGCGGACCTGCCGCCGCACATCGCGGAAACCCTCGGCACCCTGGGCTTCGAGCTCATGCATGGCGAGAACATGCCGCTCGACGCGCCCAAGGCGTCGCATACGCCCGAAGCCAAGCAGCGGAAGACCGCTGCCATCGCCCGCGACCGTCGGCGCAACCGCCGCGGCGAACGCCGCTCACGATCGCAGCCGGCGCGGAAGCGCTGATGCATCCGAACCGGGCGTTCGACTGGCAGGATCGCGAGCAGATGCTTGCCTTCGCCGGAGAGCGCGCCTTCGCGCACATCTTCGCGTCGGAAGGCGAGGGGCTCTTCGTGGTTCACGCGCCGGTCCTCGTGGCCGAGGGCGGAAGTCTCCTGTTTCACGTCGCGAAGCGGAATCGAATTGCGGAGCACCTGCCGAACCGGCGCGTGCTGGTCAGCATTGCCGGCCGCGAGGCGTACCAAAGCGCCAATTGGTACGTGTCAGACAACCAGGTCCCGACCTGGCATTACGAAGCCGTAGAGATCGAGGGTGAGGCGCGGCCGCTTTCCGATGACGAGCTCGTCGACCTGCTCGATCGGCTGAGTGAACGATTCGAGGGGATCGTTTCTCCCGAACGCCCGTGGACGCGCGCGAAGATGGAGCCGGGCAAGTTCGAGGCGATGACCAAGGCCATCGTCGGCTTCGAAGTGGTTCCGTCCGAGGTTCGGGGCACGCGCAAGTTCAACCAGCACAAGTCCGTCGAGGATCTCGCCGCTACGATCGCGGGTCAGAAGAGCGCGGGTCGCGACGATATCGTTCAGGCTATCAGCGAAGCCACAGCCGCGTGAACCGCCTGGCGATCTTCGACTGCGACGGGACTTTGGTCGACAGCGGCGGCAACATTCATGCGGCGCTTGCCGACAGCTTCATCGAGTTCGGAATTGCCGTTCCGACGCTGGAAGCGACGCGCAAGATCATCGGCCTGAGCCTGGTCGAAGCCATTGCCGCTCTGACGCCTGACGTCGATCGCGGAGCGCACGTCGAGCTTGCGGAGAGCTACAAGCTAAACTTCCAACGCGCTCGTGCAGAAGGGCGGGTGGAAGAGCCATTGTTTCCTGGCATTCCCGAACTGCTGGAATCGCTGGAGTTGGACGGATGGCTGCTCGCCGTTGCCACCGGCAAGTCCGACCGCGGGCTCGCGCTCTGCCTCGACTGCCACGGCTACGCGCAGCGCTTCATGTCGCTGCAGACCGCTGACCGTCATCCATCCAAGCCGCACCCGTCGATGGTTCAGCAGGCGATGGCGGACGCCGGCGCTTCACCCGAAACCACAGTCGTGATCGGCGACACCGCTTTCGACATGGGCATGGCGGTAGCGGCCGGCGCGACCGGTATCGGCGCGGGCTGGGGCTATCACGAGCCGCACGAGATGCTGGACGCCGGTGCAATCGGCGTGGCCGACACACCGCTGGAAGTTCTCAAGTTCATCCCGGGCGAGGTGGAGCGACTCTATGGCTGACGAGGATCTCTGGAGGCGCCGCTTCCACCTGTTCGTTCTTGTCAGGCTGATCGGCATGGCGACCTTCGCGCTGGGTGTCGTCATCGCCTACACGGATCTTCTGCGGCCGGGCGGGTGGCCGCTCGTCGGCCTGATCGTCGCCATCGTCGGAGCGGTGGATGCGCTGTTCGCCCCGCGAATGCTCAAGAAGGTGTGGGAGCAGCAGGACCGCGATCGCAAATGAAGCGATTCTGGAAGTCGGCACAGGCGATCCAGAACGATGGGGGCTGGGGTGTCGAACTCGACGGACGGCCCCTGCGGACACCTGCGCGAAAGCCTCTGTCGGTGCCGACGCAGCGACTGGCGGAAGCCATCGCCGGCGAGTGGAATGCCGCAGAAGACAATATCGACCCTCGCGCAATGCCGCTGACGGGCCTCGCCAATGCGGCGATCGACCGGGTCGCCTCCGACAAAAAGTCATTCGCCAGCGGAATTGCCAAGTACGCAGAGGCCGACCTCGCCTGCTATCGCGCAGAAGGGCCGCAGGGCCTCATCGATGCGCAGGCCGAGCACTGGGACGAGCTGCTTGCCTGGGGCAGGCGGCGCTTCGACGTGGATTTCCGGACCACCAGCGGTCTCCTTCACGTCGACCAGCCGCCGGCGACCGTGGAGCGCCTGGCGCATGCGGTGAACGCGCTAGATCCGTACCGCCTTGCGGGCTTGCCGCCGCTCGTCACCATCGGCGGCTCACTGCTCGCGGCGCTCGGCGTGCTGGAAGAAGCCTTCACGCCTGAGTGGGCATGGCAGGCGGTCAGCGTCGACGACCGCTGGCAGCTTGAACAATGGGGTTCGGACGAGGAAGCAGTGGCGGCGCTGGCCAATCGCGAGCGCGACTTCCTTGCTGCCGCCCAATTCCTGAAATTGCTTGATTGAAACCTAGTGCGCGGACCCGATGAGGTCGCGCACGAACGGCACGAGGCCGATCTGACGCTGACGCTTCAGCCTCTCCGCCGCGACGATCGAACGGACCTGATCCAGGCACTCGTCTGCGTCGGTGTTGAGCAGGACGTACTCATATTCCGGCCAGTGGCTGATCTCGCTCGCCGCGCGCGACATGCGGTCGCGGATGACGTCCTCGCTGTCTGTGCCGCGTTCGCGTAGGCGCCGTTCTAGCTCGGTCATCGACGGGGGCAGGATGAAAATCGTGACGAGGTCTTCACCCATCGCCGCCTGAAGCTGTTGCGTGCCTTGCCAATCGATGTCGAACAGAATGTCCCGGCCATCCTTGAGCGCCGCTTTCACCGGATTCTTCGGAGTACCGTAGCGATTCCCGAAGACGGGCGCCCATTCCACGAAGTCACCTGCAGAAACCATTCGATCGAACTCGGCATCGTCGACGAAATGATAGTCGAGGTCGTCCGTCTCTCCGGGCCGCTTGGGCCGCGTCGTGGCGGAGACCGACATCGTGATCTCGTCGTCCGATTCCATCAGCATCCGCGAAATGGTGGATTTGCCGGCACCCGAGGGGGAGGAGAGGACGATCAGGAGGCCGCGGCGGCGGCGGGTCGGATGATCGGCGTCGTCTAGGTCCATGGCCGCTCTTGGTCCGACGACCTGAGGGCGTCAAGCGGCGGATTGTTGCACTGCACAATATTTCCTCTTGAAAGCTGCAACGCAACAATATATGTTGCACCGCACAATAAGAGGAATTTTAACGATGGCAGACGAAATTCAGACGGCAATCGACACGAGCGCGGAAGCCACCAAGGCTGTGACCGCAGCTGCAGTCGAAACCGTCAAGCCGGCGGCTGCTACCGCTCGCAAGACGCGCAAGCCGGCAGCCCGCAAGTCTGCGGCTCCCAAGGCCGCGAAGACCATGCGTCGGAAGGCGAAAGCCGCCCGCCCGGCCGTGAAGACCCTCAAGGGCGCGACGTCGCGCCGCAAGATCAAGGCTGCTCGGGTCGCCAAGGCGCCGACGGCCAAGGAAAGGACGAATATCGTGACCAACACCCAGAAGAATTGGTTTGCCGGTTTCGGCGCCAACGCCGCTCCGTTCCAGTCGATGTTCGCCGAAGCCGGTGAGCGTCAGCAGGCTGCCGTGAAGCGTTCGCAGAAGGCTCTGGAAGAGATGACGGAAGTCAGCCGCGCCAACGTCGAAGCGCTCGTCGACGCCGGCAAGATCGCCGCCGAAGGCGCTCGCTCGTTCGGCCAGGACGTTGTCGAGACCAGCCGCGAAGGCCTGGAGCAGGCTGCCGATGCGGTTCGCGCGTTCGCCGAAGCCAAGTCGCCGACCGATTTCATGCACCTGCAGACCGAGTTCGCTCGTGCGCAGTTCGATCGCTTCGTTTCGGAAAGCTCGCGTCTGACCGAGACCTTCGTGAAGCTCGCGGGTGAGGCCATCCAGCCGATCCAGAGCCGCGCCACGCTGAACGCGGAGCGTATCAACAAGCTCGTTGCCTGAACTCTCTCCCCTCCTGATCAGGCAATGAAGACGGCCGCCCACTCTCTCCCCGGGCGGCCGTCTTTTCTTTTTTGGGCATGAGCCGCATCCAGCCGCCTTGCAGGGCGTTCGCCGCTTGCCATATCTTACGGCAGTGATGGCTATGCGTTGGATCATGAGTAACGACCCCGATGACGACAGCGGCATCGGCGATAGCGACACTGGCGTCGCGACTCGCACGCGCCCGCGCACCAAGAAGCCGTCCAACTATAAAGTGTTGATGTTGAACGACGATTACACTCCGATGGAGTTCGTTGTCCTCGTCCTGCAGCGCTTTTTCTCGATGAGTATCGAAGACGCGACCCGCGTCATGCTCCAGGTCCATCAGCAGGGAATCGCCATCTGCGGCGTGTTCACCTACGAAGTCGCCGAGACCAAGGTCAGCCAGGTCATCGACTTCGCGCGGGAAAATCAGCACCCGCTCCAGTGCACGCTGGAAAAGGCCTGACCCTTACGGCTGCTTGCGAGTCCGCCGATCGGCGTTAAACGGCGCCGATGGACAGCATCTGGATCCGCGGCGGCAATCAGCTCAACGGCGACATTCCCATTTCCGGCGCCAAGAATGCGGCGCTGACGCTGCTGCCCTGCGCCCTGCTCACCGACGAGAAGCTGACGCTCGGCAATCTGCCCCGCCTCGCGGACGTCGACACCTTCGGTCACTTGCTGAACCAGCTCGGCGTCTCGACCAGCGTCGCCGGCGTCAAGAAGGGCGAGTTCGGCCGCAAGATGACGCTCCAGGCGAAGGATATCGCCTCGACCGTCGCTCCCTACGACATGGTCCGCAAGATGCGTGCGTCCGTGCTCGTGCTCGGGCCGATGCTCGCGCGCGCCGGCGAATCGACCGTCTCGCTCCCGGGCGGCTGCGCCATCGGCGACCGGCCGATCGACCTTCACCTGAAGGCGCTCGAAGCCATGGGTGCGGAGATCGAGCTCGCCGCCGGCTATGTGAAGGCCAGCGCGCCGAAGGGACGCCTTCCGGGTGGCGACTATAGTTTCCCGGTGGTCTCGGTCGGCGCGACCGAAAATGCGCTGATGGCCGCCGTTCTCGCGACCGGGCGGTCGCAGCTGTTCAACGCCGCTCGCGAGCCGGAGATCGTCGATCTCTGCAACCTGCTCGTCGCCATGGGCGGCAAGATCGACGGCATAGGATCGTCGCACCTGATCATCGATGGCGTCGAAGGCCTGCACGGCACAGACTACGAGGTCATGCCCGATCGCATCGAAGCTGGCAGCTATGCCTGCGCGGCGGGGCTCACCGGCGGGTCGATCAACCTGATCGGAGCGCGGCCTGATGAGATGAAGGCTACGCTGAACGCGCTGGCGCAGACGGGACTGATCATCGAGTTCCACGACAAGGGCATCAAGGTTAGCGCCAACGGGGACCTCAAGCCGCTCGCGCTTTCCACCGCGCCTTTTCCCGGCTTCGCGACCGACATGCAGGCGCAATTCATGGCCATGCTTTGCCGGGCCGAGGGACAAAGCTTCCTAGAAGAGACGATCTTCGAAAACCGCTACATGCACGTCCCCGAGCTTCGCCGAATGGGCGCCGAGGTCGAGATACACGGCCGCTCGGCGGTTGTGCACGGGGTCGAAAAGCTCACGGGCGCGCAAGTCATGGCCACCGACTTGCGCGCTTCGATGAGCCTGGTCCTTGCAGGACTTGCCGCAGAAGGCGAAACCGAAGTCCTCCGCGTCTACCACCTCGACCGCGGCTACGAGCGCTTAGAAGAAAAGCTCAGCGCCGTCGGCGCGACGATCGAGCGCCGGAGTGCCGGTTAGGCCGCCGCTATGGGCTCGTCGGATGACGGTTGGCGAACTCGCACGATGCGGATCCGCCTCCCGTTCCCATCGAGGTCCGGCCAGGTAATCGACTGACCGGCCATCAGGCCGTAGAGGGCCGCGCCCATCGGAGTCAGGATCGACATCCGGCCGTGCGCAATATTCGCCGAGGCGGGAAGCACGAGCTTTACCTTGCGCATTTGCGCAGTCCTTTCGTCCACGAAGTCGACTTCGGAACCCAAGATGACGGCATTCTCGGGGAGCGTGTCGCGCTCATGCAGTTCGGCTCGCTCGATCTCCTCGAGAAGCATGGCTGCGACCACCGGATAGCGATGCTCCGCCTGGAGGGCGAGACGGGAGACCATGTCGGACTCGGCTGCAAGTAAGTGGATTGGCGGGCGTACGACGCCCGCATGTTGGATGCCCATGATGTATCCTTGTGCGAGTAAATAGGATGCTACTCCCCGAGCCCCGCAGGATGCGGAGTCGGGGCTAAGCTCGCGCGGGAATTTGTCCCGAATGGGCGATGAAGCGCCGGAAGGTCATGCCATCATGCATGCCCTGAACATGGGTACTGCGCCGACGGAAGTCAAAGCGAGTCCAGAGCGTGCAGCACTAGCCCGACAAGTCCGCCGACCAGGGTGCCATTGATACGAATGTATTGAAGGTCGCGGCCGACTGCGGCTTCGAGACGCGCGGTGACCGTGCCGGCATCCCAGGTGCGGATCGTGTCTGAGACGAGCCTGACCATCGAGCTGCCGTAGCTGGCCGACATTCCAACGACCGCGCGCCGCGCGAACTGATTGATCGCCGAACGGATGCGGGGGTCGCGTTCCAGGGTCGTGCCCATCGACTTCAGGACTTCGCCGAGCTTCCCGGCAAAGGCGGCGTCCGGGTTCCGCGCCGCGCGGATCACGCCTTCGCGGGTCTTCTGCCAAAGGGTGTCGAGCCAAAGATTGACCGACTTGTTGTCGAGCAGCTGCTCCTTCATCGCTTCAACCCGAGCGCGAGTCTCAGGCCGCGTTTGCAGGTCGTTGGCTAGTTGGGCGAGCGCCTCCTCTACCTTTACCCGCACGGGATGGGCGGGATCCGTCGACATCTCGACGGTGAGCTTCCTGAGACCATCGATGATTGCGTCGGCGAGCTTGGCGTCGAGGCCCGCGAGCTTCAGCGCCCAATTCGCCTTCTTATGCACCATATCGCGAATGAGCGGTTCGTTGGCCTCGAGCGCGCGTGCGGTCCAGCGGATCGCTGCTTCGAGCATTGGGACGTGGCGATCCTCGTTGATCGCCGAAGCCAGAGCGTGGCCGAGAAGCGGCGAGATCTCCATCGACCGGATGCGCGACGAAACTGCGCCCTTCACGATCCCGCCAAGCCGTTCGTCGTCGAGGCTTTCGAAAATGTCGGCGATCAGGCGCGACGCGCCGGCGCGGATGCGGGTACCTTCGCCCGGCGGCGTCTGCAGGAAGCGCCCGGTTGCGCCCGGCGACATCGATGTTCTGCATCCGGCGGGCAACCACCGAAGGGGTAAGGAAATTCTCCCTGATGAAGGTCGCGAGCGCCTCGCCGATCCGGTCCTTGTTGCGCGGGATGATCGCCGTGTGCGGGATGGGCAACCCGAGCGGATGGCGGAAGAGGGCGGTCACTGCGAACCAGTCGGCAAGCCCGCCGACCATCGCGGCTTCCGCGAAGGCCTTCACGAATGACAGCCAAGGATATCGCTCCTCGTAGATGCGCGTCGCGGCGAACAGCGCAGCCATCAACACCAGCAATCCGGTGGCGGCGATTTTCATGCCGGTCGCGCCCGGTTGCGCGGGATTGAAGCGCGACAAGGGTGTGCGTGTCTGAGGTGTCACCGCATCCATGCGCTCATCAATAGACGAGCGCGGCTGTAGGTTCACTCCGCAGGTATCGGCGCAACTTTCGGCCCCGCATCGCCGGGCTTGTAGGTGAGCACCCGCTTGCGGAGCCACGGGCCCATGCGTTTTTCAAGACCGTCGGCAAGGCTGAAAGCTGCCGGGACGATCAGGAGGGTCAGCAGCGTCGAGAGGATCAGGCCGCCGATCACGACGGTGCCCATCGGCGCGCGCCATGCGCCGTCACCCGAAAGCGAGATGGCGGTCGGGACCATGCCAGCGACCATCGCGACCGTGGTCATGACGATCGGCTGCGCACGCTTGTGGCCCGCGTCGATGATCGCTTCGTGCTTGGGCACGCCCTTGCTCATTTCCTCGATCGCGAAGTCGACCAGCAGGATCGAGTTCTTGGCGACGATGCCGAACAGCATGAGGATGCCGATGAACACGGGCATGGAAAGCGGCTGGCCGATGATGAACAAAGCGATCAATCCGCCGAGCGGTGCCAGCAGCAGCGAGCCCATGTTCACGAGCGGCGACATGAAACGGCGGTAGAGGAGCACCAGGACGGCGAAGACGAGCAGGATCCCGGAGCCCAGCGCAATGCCGAAGCTCTTCATCATCTCGGCTTGCCACTCGTCCTCGCCAAACGGCGCGTTTGAAACGCCGGTCGGCAAATTCTTCATGATCGGTAGATCGTTTATCGCCTTCATCGCGTCGCCCTTGATCGCGTTGGGGGCGAGGTCGGCGCCGATGAACACGCGCCGGTTCTGATTGTAACGCTGGACGGACGTCGGACCGGAACCGAAGCTGATCTCCGCTACCCGGCTCAGCGGCACGCTGCCGCCGCTGGACGTCGGGACCGGAAGGTTTTCAATCGTGGAGAGGTTGCGCCTGGAATTCTCAGGCAGCATCACCCGGATAGGGACCTGGCGGTCCGACAGCGAGAATTTGGCGCTGTTCTGGTTGATGTCGCCCATCGTGGCGATACGGATCGTCTGGCTCAAAGCGGAGGTCGTGACGCCCAGCTGAGCCGCCAGGTCGAGTCGCGGCTTGATGAGCAATTCGGGCCTGCGCATGTCGGCATTGATGCGCGGCGCACGCACGAGGTTCACGCCGGCCATCTGGTCGACCAATGTGCTCGCCGCCGAGTGAAGCAGTTCCGGATCAGAACCCGACAGCATGATCGAGATGTCGCGCCCGGTTCCGCCGCCCCCGCTCTGCGACTGGAAGTTCACGCGCGCGTCGGCGATACGGGCGAGCCGCGGAGCGATGTCCCGCTCATATTCGATGCTTGTGCGCTTGCGGTCCTTCTTCAGCGTGATGAAGATGTTCGCATTGCCCTCGCGGATGCTCTCGAGCGCGGTCTCCGTTTCCGGCTCCGCATTGATGATTTCCGCGACCTGGCCAGTCACGAACTCCGTCTGCTCGAGGGTCGTGCCCGGCACCATTTCGATGCTGACCCGACTGAAGTCCGAATTGGTCGTCGGGAAGAATTGGCTCGGAAGGACCATGAACATGCCGATCGTGGCCGCAAAGGATGCGATGCCGATGCCGACGATCCATATGCGGTGATCCCGAAGCCGAGCCCCGACGCGCTTCCAGACGTAGCGGGACCAGGAAGCGAATTGCGAACCGTTGAAGCCGCCGATCCAGCCGATCACTGCGCCGGCGATCAGGGTCAGCAGCAGGCCGACGAGGAAGCCTGCGGGCAAGGCGAGCAGCAGCCCCATCATGACCTTGCCAGGTCCGATTGCTGCCGCTGCGGCGTCCGGCGCGCCACCCTGCTGCGGCGCAAAAATCGCAACGCCTGCAGCAACCAGGCCAAGCGCCAATGCGAACAGCAGGTAGACGGCCCTCTTCGGAACGCGTGGAAGACCGGCCCTGACTTCCTTGGCCTTGGTGCTGTCCATCGACCAGTGCAGAATGCCCATGTAACGGTCCATCAGCCAGCCTTCGCCGTGCGTCGCGTGGCCATGGGCCTTCAGGAAGTAGGCCGCGATCATCGGCGTGATCATTCGGGCGACCATAAGGCTAACCAGGACGGACACGACGACGGTCAGTCCGAAGTTCTTGAAGAACTGTCCGGAGACGCCGGGCATCAGACCGACGGGCAGGAACACGGCGACGATGGACATGGTCGTGGCGACGACGGCGAGGCCGATTTCGTCGGCGGCGTCGATGGATGCCTGATAGGCGGACTTGCCCATCCGCATATGCCGGACGATGTTCTCGATCTCCACGATCGCGTCATCGACGAGCACGCCCGCGACGAGACCCAGCGCGAGAAGCGACAGGGAATTCAACGTGAAGCCCATCAGGTCCATGAACCAGAAGGTCGGTATGGCCGAGAGCGGGATCGCGAGTGCGGAAATGACCGTCGCGCGTATGTCCCTGAGGAACAGGAAGACGACGAGGACCGCGAGAACGGCACCTTCGATCATCGCCAGCATCGAGCTGGAATATTGATCCTTGGTATAGTCGACGCTGGTGAACAGCTGGGTGAACTGGACGCCCGGATTGTCCTTCTCGATCTGATCGAGGATCTTCACCGCTTCGTCGTAGACGGTGACGTCAGACGCGCCCTTGGCGCGAGAGAGGGAGAAGGTGACGACCTGCTTGCCGCGGACCTTGCCGATGCGCGTCTGCTCGCCGAAGCTATCCGTGACTGTCGCCACATCGGCGAGCTGGACCGTCCGCCCGCCGCCAAGCGCGATCTGAGTCTGCGATAGCTCGAAGGCATCCGAGGCATTGCCGAGAACGCGCACCGACTGGCGGGAACCCGCAATTTCTGCGCGGCCGCCGGCTGCGTTGATGTTCATCTGACGAAGCGCGTTGTTGACCTGCGCCGCAGTCACGCCGAGCGACTGCATGCGCGCCGGATCGAGGATGACCCGAATCTCGCGGTCGACGCCGCCGTTGCGTTCGGCCTTGCCGACGCCGTCGATGGCGAGCAACCGCTTGGTGACCTGGTCGTCGACGAACCAGCTCAATTGCTCGATCGTCATGTCCGCGGCGCCGACCGCGAAATAGGCGATCGGCTGGCTTGATGTCGTTTCCTTCTGCACGAACGGCTCGAGAATGCCGTCCGGAAGCTCGCCGCGGATCTGGTCGATCGCGTTCTTCACTTCGTTCACCGACTGGTTAATGTCGGTCCCGATCTCGAACTCGACGACAGTGTAGGTCGAGCCTTCATTGGCGGTCGAACTGATGCTTCGGACGCCCGGCAGGGTGCGTACCGCGGCTTCCATCTTCTGCGTGATCTGGTTCTCGATCTCGCTCGGTGCGGCACCCGGCTGGCTGATACTGGCAATGACGACCGGGAATTCGATGTCCGGATTATCCTGCACGTCCATCCGCATGAAGCTGACGATACCCGCCAGCGTCAGGCCGATGAAAAGCACGATGGGGACGACCGGGTTGCGGATCGACCAGGCAGATATGTTCCGGAAATTCATACTCTAAATCCGTCCTGTACCTGGATCAGCTTGCCTGGCGCTGGGGCCGCACGGTTTCGCCCGGATTGAGGAAGCCGCCGGCGCGGAGCACGACGCGCTCATTGCCCGCAAGCCCCTGAACCACGGCAATACCGGCCGGAGTGACCGCACCCGTCTGGACCGGGCGGCGCACGACCTTGTTGGCCTTGTCGACGAGGAAGACGTAATTGCCCTTCTCATCGCTGAGGATGGCCGACTCCGGAAGCACCGGCGCCTGCTGCGAACCGGCGATGATGTCGACCGAAGCGAAACCGCCCGGTCGAAGCGCGGGATTGTAGGCCAGCGCGACGCGGGCGATGCCCTGCCGACTCTGTTCATTGATGACCGGAGAAACCTGCCAGACGCTGCCGGTGAAACGCTGCGTCGTTCCGACGGGGGTCACGTGGGCTGGCGATCCGATGGGGATCGAGACAAGGTCGGATTCGCTGAGCTGCGCGAGCAGCTCCATTTCGCCACCTCTGGCCATGCGGAAAAGGACGCCGCTGCCGCTACTGACTACCTGGCCGGGCTCCACAGCGCGGGTCAGGACGAGGCCCGCCGCTGGGGCGCGTATGTCCAGCCGGCCCGTGCGAGCGCGCGATTCGGCGAGCGCCGCTTCCGCGACGCGGACGCGGGCATTGGCGGCATCGCGGGTCGCAGTGCGGCGTTCGACATCCGCCTTGGAGACGAAACCGCGCGCGACGAGCGACTGAGCCCGCTGCAGTTCCTGCTGCGCAAGGCGAGCGTCGGCGCGAGCTACGTTGATCTGGGCTGCCAGCTGGGCGTTGGCCTGCGTCTGCACCGAGCTATCGATGACCGCCAGGACCTGGCCCGCGCCGACCCACTGGCCCGGCTCGACAAGAACCCGGACCACTTGGCCGCCTTCTCCGGCGACTCCCACAGGCATCTCACGGCGTGCCGCGAGCGTTCCCGTAGCCGAAATCGTGCGATCGACCGCCTGCCGTCCGGGGACTGCGACGGTCACGGTCGGCGCCGCTGCGCCGCCCTTGCCGTCGGCACCGCCCGCGGGAACGGCTTCCTCGCCGCCACGGAACATGAAGAAGACGACCGCAAGGGCGATCAAGGCCAGTCCAACGGCGATGAAGATCATCCGCCGCCGGCGCGACCGGTCGACTACGACCAAGGTATCGGAACTTCTGAAGGAAGAGGTTTCCCGGTTCATTCTCACGTCTTTCGCCTTGTTCGCGAATCTTGCGGCTGTTCGGCGGCACTGTATTACGCGAATAACTCAGTGGCCGCAACTGAGCCCTTGAAATTGCCTGCCGCTACAGTTTTTCGACAAACGGCGGCACTTGCGTCGCGAAGGCGCGTTGGCCCACACTGCAGTGCGCGCCGCACTCGCATGGGCGGTATAAAAGGGGAAGCGGAAATGGAGTCATACGGCATCCTTGGCTGGATTGTGATCGGCGGCATCGCCGGCGCAATCGCGAAGTTGCTCATGCCCGGCAAGGATCCGGGCGGTTGCATCATCACCATCCTCCTGGGGATTGCCGGCGCACTTCTGGCGGGCTTCCTGGGCCGCGCGATCGGCTGGTATGAGCCGAACGAGGGGGCGGGATTCGTCGCGGCAATCGTCGGCGCCTTTGTTATCCTTCTCATCTACAGGCTGGTGCTTGCGCGGCGACGCTAAGTCGCTCGCTCGGAACGTCATCGACGTTCAGGAAGCAGCCATAGCGCGGATGTGACGCTCGGTCCTTCTGTTTGAAGGATTCAGGAGGACCGAATGAAGAGCATGTTGTTCGCCCTGGCGATGGGCGCCGCGATTCCGACGGCGGCGTCAGCGCAGACGGCGCAGGCGATGGTCCCGATGGCGGGCACCAGGCTTGACGTCAGCGCCACCGGCGAGGTGTCACGCATTCCGGACGTGGCGATCATCTCGGCCGGTGTGGTCACCCGCCAGTCCACAGCGAGCGCCGCGATTCAGGAGAATGCGGCGCGCATGGAGCGGGTGCTGGCCGCCCTTAAGCACGCGGGCGTCGCCGATCGCGACGTTCAGACGAGCTCGATCAATCTGAATCCTGAGTATCGCTACCAGGAAAACCAGCCGCCACAACTCAACGGCTATACCGCGTCGAACCAGGTCAGCGTCCGCTTTCGAGACATCCGCAACAGCGGACGCATCCTCGACGCGCTGGTGGCGGAAGGAGCGAACCAGATCAACGGGCCGACGCTGACCATCGACAAGCCGGAAACAGCCCTCGACGAGGCACGGACCCAGGCGCTCGCCACCGGGCGGGCCCGCGCCGATTTCTACGCCGGTGCGCTCGGCAAGCGCGTGGTTCGACTGGTGTCGGTAAGCGAGGGCGGTGGGAATTATCCCGTTCCGCCCGTGCCGATGATGATGGAGGCGCGGGCGCAATCCGCCGACACGAAGATCGTCCCGGGCGAGCAGAAGCTGCAGGTCGCCTTGTCGATGGTGTTCGAACTGCAGTGATCAAAGAAAAAGGCCGCCCGGTGAGCCCGGGCGGCCTTTCCGTTTCCCGAGATGCGGCCGCTTAGCGGACGGAACCCGCGGCGAATGAGGTTCACGATGGCGAGGAGAATGACCGCGCCGAGCAGTGAATAAAGGAACAACTCAACGGTGATCCCGTCGTTGATGTTCGCGCCGAATATTAGGCCGGCAATAACGGCGCCGACGATGCCGACTACGATGTTCAGCAGGATGCCCTGTTGTGCGTCAGTGCGCATGATGAGGCTGGCCAGCCAACCGCAAACACCACCGACGATGAGCCAAATAATGATACCCATGTAGCGTTCCCTCCTGTTCGTGGGCCGCTCATTAGTACCCAGCGGCCTTCCGGCATCTAGACGCTGATGCCCGCCGGTTGTTCCGGATTCGGAAGGAAGTGTCCAGTATTTTGGTTAATCGATGGCGGGAAACCGCGATGAATTCCCCGCCGTAACGATGGCCCCCGTCGCTCAGTAGCGTTGCTGGCGCTCGTACTGGTCGCGATAATGCTTGATGCGGGTGACGCGCAGGCCGGGCATGCCGCTGCGGTCGACCGCGCGCTGCCAGCTCGTGAACTCTTCGAGGCTCAGCGTATAGCGCTCACACGCCTCGTCGACCGACAGCAAACCACCTGCGACGGCAGCGACGACCTCCGCTTTCCGGCGCACGACCCAGCGGGTGGTGCCGGCAGGCGGAAGGCTTTCGAGCGTCAAAGGCTCGCCAAGGGGTCCGATGACCTGTGCTGGCCGGATCTTTTGGTTCTCGAGCATCTTTTTCGTCAAACCTGCTTAATCATTACCGATGCCTCGTTCTTAAGCTCGGGTCGTTGAAGACATTCTGAAACACGCTGGTTAATTTCCCCCTCACGACCCCTTATCGTTCCTTAACTCTTCCTCTGACGGCGGCTGGGCGAAGGCTCCGCCCAGGGCGTCACGAGCTTCTTTCCAGCCCGGACCGGCCGCGAGGAGACGCGCGATGGCGACTCTCCGGTCGCCCCGTGCGCTGGCAAGTTGGGCCTCGAATGCGGCGACAAGCTCAGCCGCGTCCATTCCGGCGACGGGTCCTGCGGCAGTGATTTTTGACTCCGGCCGAGACAAGCTAACCTCTTCCACAGCCTCCACGGACCTTCGCCCTAGCTGTCAGGGGTGAAATTCGGGTAAAGAGCGACCAGAAAGCTCCAATGCAGATCAATTTCGGCCTCGAGCGCGACGTTCGCGAAGCAAGGATCGTCGTCGCCATGTCAGGTGGCGTCGATAGCTCGGTGGTGGCCGCGCTAGCAGCGCGCACTGGTGCGGAAGTCATCGGCGTGACGCTGCAGCTCTACGACCACGGCGAGGCGGTCAAGCGCTCGGGCTCCTGCTGCGCTGGGCAGGACATCTACGACGCCCGGACGGTCGCCGACCGACTGGGAATTGCGCATTACGTCCTCGATTACGAAAGCCGCTTCCGCGACAGCGTGATCGAGCATTTCGCCGACGAATATGCACGCGGCCGCACCCCGGTGCCCTGCTCGCTCTGCAACCAAGGCGTGAAGTTCATGGACCTGGTGGCGTTCGCGAAGGATCTCGGAGCGGATTGCCTGGCGACCGGCCACTATGTCCGGCGAGTCATGAACGGCGGGCGCGTCGAGTTGCACAAGGGTGCCGACCCGGCGCGCGACCAGAGCTACTTCCTCTACGGCACGACTCGCGAGCAGCTCGAGTTCCTCCGTTTCCCGCTAGGCGACCTGCCGAAGAGCGAAGTTCGGCGGATCGCGGAAGAGGAGGGCCTGACGGTCGCCGCCAAGCCCGACAGCCAGGATATCTGCTTCGTGCCTGATGGAGACTATGCGGGCCTGGTGCAGCGCCTTCGTCCGGAAACCATCGCTGCCGGCGAGATCGTCGATCTCGAAGGGCGGGTGCTCGGGACGCATCGCGGCGTCGTCCATTTCACCGTCGGCCAGCGCCGAGGCATCGAGGTGGGCGGCCAGAAGGAGCCGCTTTACGTAGTGCGGATCGAACCGGATCAGCAGCGGCTTGTGGTCGGACCGCGGCGAGCACTCGCGGTTGAATCCATGCGGATCGAGCAGCTCAACTGGATCGCAGAGGATCAGTCGGACGTCGCGGTAAAGGTGCGTTCGCTCGCCCCAGCCGTGCCGGCCGGTATCGATGGCGATTGGGTGCGCTTCGGCTCGGCCGAATATGGCGTTGCTCCGGGACAGGCGGCGGTCTTCTACGAAGGCGCGCGGTTGCTTGGCGGCGGATGGATCGCCGAGACGCGGTCGGCGGCGCAGAGCGCGGTGGATGCCGCAGCCGCCTAGCGCCGGCATCCTCCTGTTCCGCGCGCGGGACGGGAAGATCGAAGTTCTCCTGATCAAGCCCGGCGGACCGTTCTGGCGTAACAAGGACGAAGGCGCCTGGATGATTCCAAAAGGCGCGATCGAGCGCGGCGAAACGCCGGCAGATGCGGCGATTCGCGAGTTCGAGGAAGAGATCGGAGTGCCCTTGGCAGCCATCCCGTTTCCCTTGTGCACTATCAAACAGTCCGGCGGGAAAACCGTCGAAGTCTTCGCTGCCGAGGGAGACGTCGACCCGACCGACGTCGAGAGCATCCACTTCGAGATGGAGTGGCCGCCGAGGAGCGGAGAGCTGCAGAGCTTCCCCGAAGCCGAGGAGGCGCGGTGGATGGAATTGACGGAAGCGCGGCTGATGATGCTGCCGAGCCAGCAACCGATCCTCGATGCCCTGGAGGGAAGACTAGTCGGCTGAGGGCCGCGGGGTCAGCAGGTAGAGCAGAAGACCAACCGCCGAGAGTCCGCCGAGCGTGAGCCAAGCTGTCCGGTCAGCCTGTGCGGCGACGAGGATGCAGATCAGCACTCCGACAGCCGACAAAATCCAATGCGATGCGGTCAATCGTGCAGGGCGCTCCGGTGCGCGGGGCAGCGCCAGGATCGTGACGGCGTAGACGATCATCCGCGCCAGCGTGCTGACGACAGCCAGCCAGACGAAACTGCCGCTGACCGCGAGCACCGCGACCAATGCGGCAAAGAAAAGGATGGAGGAAGCCGGCGTCGCAAAGCTCGGATGCACTCGCCCCAGCCACGACGGGAGTTCGCCGCGTTCCGCCATTGCGAACGTCAGGCGCGGGGTCGCAGCGATGTTTGCATGGAGATTTCCAGCGAGAGAGAAGATTGCGGCGAGGCCGAGAATGATCAGGCCCGCCGGACCCATCACCGCCTCGCCGAATGCCAGCAACGGAGTCTCGGCGCCGCTTTCGAGCCCGTTCGGGAAGAATGCGACGAAAGCGAGCTGAACCACGAAGTAAAGCAGAGCGACGCTTCCGATCGTCCCGAGCAGCGCGCGCGGAAGGGTGCGTTCCGGATTGCGAGTCTCACCGGCCGTAACCACCGCATTCTCGAAGCCGACGAAGGCGTAGAAGACGATCAGGACACCCGCTTCCACCTCGCTGATCGGCGGGAGCGGACCCGGCGCCGGAACGCCTGCGATGATCAGGGCCGCCGCCGCCGCTGCGATCAGCGGAATGGTCTTCAGCAGCGTGAGTCCGCCGAGAAGGCGCATCGCCGGCGTGAGGCCGCGGATGTTGATGAATGCGAAACCGGCGACGACGGCGAGCATCAGCGCGATTCGCAGGGCGCCATCTTCGGCACCTGTCCACCAGCGCGAAAGATAGGAGATGAGCACGTTGAGGTTCGCCGCGAAGGCGGTTGCCCGCGCGACGTAATAGATCCAGCCGAGCTCGAAGCCGGCAAAACTGCCGAACACGCGGCCGTACGTCGCCGGCCCGCCGCTGTCGGGAAAGGCGGCGACAGAACGCGAAAAAGGGATGGCGATGAGCAGCGCCGCGATCCCCACAATCGGAAATAGCCAGGGCGCCGCCGTGCCAAAGTCCGCCGCGAGCGTGGCGGGTAGCGCGAAGATGGACGCGCCGATCGCTCCGTTGAAAGCGAGCATCAACGCCCCGCCGACGCCGATCCGGCGCGGGAGGCTCTGGTGCTCCGTCAAAGCTGGAACGTTCCGACGATCACCGTCACGCAATGGCCCCCGAGGAGAACGCGGTCACCTGCAAGCCGGCAATGCAAAACGCCGGTACGCTCGCTCGCCTGGAGCGCCGTAAAGCTCTCGCGGCCAAGCCGTTCAGCCCAATAAGGCACGAGCGCGCCATGCGCCGATCCGGTCACCGGATCCTCGTCGATGCCGGCGTAGGGCACGAAGACCCGGCTCGCGATGTCCTGCTCGTCGCCAGGAGCAGTCACGATCGCCATTCGGCGGATGGTCTTCAACCGCGCGAAATCGGGGGTCACCGCAAGCACCTCCGCCTCATTGTCCAATGCGACGATGGCGCTGTCGTTGAATTCGGGAGCGGTGAGCCAGACTGGCCGGGGAGACAATCCTAGCGCTGCGCACAATTCCGGTTCGTCTGATGCTGTCGGCCTCGCCGCCGGCAGGTCCAGTTCGAGCATATCGTCGCGGCGGGTAACCGTCAGGATGCCGGACTTGGTGCTGAACCGGATCTTGCCGGTGCGAATGAGGATATGACCGGCGGCCAGAGTCGCGTGCCCGCACAGCGGCACTTCGACGGCCGGCGTGAACCAGCGCAGGTCGTAGTCAGCATCGTCGCTGTCGCTGGGAACGAGAAATGCGGTCTCCGCGAGATTGTTCTCCGCTGCGATGGCCTGCATCAGATCGTCCGGAAGCCAGCGGTCGAGCGGCATGATCGCTGCCGGATTGCCGGTCAGCGGCTTCTCCGCAAACGCATCCACCTGGAAGAACGGAATCCCTGTCACGATGCTTTCTCCGTAATCGCGGACGGAAGAAGCGTCTCGCGGTCCGTATGACCTTCGGGATCGAGGTGGATCAGGATTTCCGTCGCGGGGAAGCGCTCCCTCAATTGCTCTTCGACTCGATCCATTCTCTCGTGTGCCACTGCGACCGTCCAGTCGCCGGGCACCCAGACGTGAAACTGCGCGAAACTATGCGTTCCGCTAGTCCGCGTCCGGAGGTCGTGAAGGCCCGACAATTCGGAATATTCGGCGCAGGCCGCAAGAAACCGGGCGCGCTGCTCTTCTGGCCATTCGCGGTCCATGAGCTGGTCGAGCGCATGGCTCGAGGACGACCAGGCTCCGTAGAGTAGCCACGCCGCGATCAGCAGGCCGAAGATGGCGTCCGCACCGGCAAAACCCGCATACTGATCGAGAACCAGTGCAGCGATGACCGACGTGTTGAGCAGGAGGTCGGAGGCATAGTGCAGACGATCGGTGGAGATGGCGACGGAGCCAGTCCGTCTAACCACGTAACGCTGATAGGATATCAGCGCGAACGTGAAGAGGATGGCGACGAGCGACACGCCGATGCCCAGCTCGGCTTCCGTCGTCTGCGCACCGTGCATCAGCCGCTCGATCGAGCGATATCCGATGAACAGCGCCGAAAGCGTGATCAGGACGACTTGAGCGAGAGCGGCGAGCGCCTCCGCCTTGCCGTGCCCGAAGCGATGATCCGTATCGGCGGGTACCGCCGCGATCCGTACGCCCGCCAGGACAACGAGACTGGCGAGAAGGTCGAGCCCGCTGTCGGCGAGTGAGCCGAGCATCGCCATCGACGAGGTCTGAAGTGCAGCCCAGCCTTTCAAGCCGATCAGGAACAGGGCCATCGCAATGCTCGCCATTGCCGCGCGAGCGGTCAGTGAAGAGCGTTCGTCGCCGTGCGCATGACCGTGATGATGAACGCCACTCACGGGTATAAGAGTCCTTCGCGCCAGCCGTTCGCCTCAGGCGTGAACAGGCGGCGCTCGTGCAGCCGATGCGGCCGATCCGACCAGAATTCGAAGGATTCGGGCGTCAAGCGGAAGCCGCTCCAGCGCGGCGGGCGCGGCACCGGCTGACCGTCGAAGCGGCCGGCCAGTTCTTCATAGCGCCGCTCGAAGGTCGCGCGATCGTCCAAGGGACGAGACTGGTCGGAAGCCCACGCGCCAAGCTGCGAATCCCGCGAGCGGCTTGCAAAATAAGTATCCGCATCCTGATCGGTCACGGAATGAATCGGTCCTTCGATGCGGACCTGGCGGCGCAGCGACTTCCAGTGGAAGAGCAATGCCGCCCGCCCATTGGCGGCGAGCTCCGCACCCTTCCGGCTGTCGAGGTTGGTGTAGAAGATGAAGCCATCAGGCCCGTGGCCCTTCAGCAGCACCATCCGCACCGACGGGCGGCCGTCGGGCGTCGCAGTCGCCAGGGCCATTGCGTCCGGGTCGTTCGGCTCGGATTGACGGGCCTCCGCGAACCAGTCGGCAAATAGCTGGAAAGGGTCGGTGTCGGACACCTTCGCGGCTTAGGCTTGGATCAGCAGAAGCTGCAACCCATCTGGAAAGTCGAGGTGTGTTACGGCATTGGAGCGGTATGGACCTGTATCAACGGCTAGGCGTGCAGCGCGGCGCGAGCGAGGCGGAGATCAAAAAGGCGTACCGCAGCCTCGCAAAGCAGCTTCATCCCGACCGAAACACGGATAATCCGAACGCCGCCAAACGCTTTGGCGAGGTGACGGCGGCGTACGACCTCCTGTCCGACAAGGACAAGCGCGCCCGCTACGACCGCGGCGAGATCGATGAGGAGGGCAATCCCAAGATGCCGTTCGGCTCGGGCGGCTTTGGCGGCGGCGGGGGCTTCGGCGGCGCCCGTCCAGGTCAAGGCGGCGGCTTCGAAGGCTTCCAGGGCGACACCGCCGATCTCAGCGACTTGTTCGAGGGCCTATTCGGAGGCGCGACCGGGGGCCGCCGGCAGAGCGGAGGCTTCGGCAATTTCCGCCAGCGGGCAAGGCCGCCGCAGAAGGGCGCGGACATCGCCTATCGCCTGACCGTTCCGTTCGTCGAAGCGGCAACCCTGGCTCCGCAGCGGATCACGCTCGCGGACGGCAAGACGATCGACCTCAAGCTGCCCAATGGGCTCGAGGATGGCACGAAGATCCGCCTGGCCGGAAAGGGCGAGCAGGGCCCGGGCGGAGCGGGCGACGGACTTGTCACCATCTCGATACAGCCGCATCCCTTCTACCGGCGTGAGGGCAATGACATTCGCATGGACCTGCCGGTGACTCTCAAGGAAGCGGTGCTCGGCGCCAAAGTGAAGGTGCCGACGCCCGAAGGCCCGGTCATGCTGACCATTCCCAAGGGCAGCAGCTCCGGCAAGGTTCTCCGGCTGAAGGGGCGGGGCTTTACCGACAAAAGCGGAAAGCGCGGCGACCAGCTCGCCTCGCTGATCGTCGATTTGCCTTCGGGCGACCCCGAGCTTCAGTCCTTTGCAGAGAGCTGGAGCGGCGGCGGCAACCCGCGCGCCGGTCTCGGGGTTTAACAGCCGCAAGGCATGCAGGACCACTCACCGCTTTCCCCCGAGGAGCGCCGCAAGCAATTGGCGGGCATGAGCGCTGCCTTCGGCCGCGACGTCGCGGAGAAGTTGCAGCATCGCGCGCATTGGTGGGAGGTGATCAAGCGGGTGGCGGTCGGCGTCTACAATGACGGGTTCATCCATGCCGGCAACCTCGCCTTTCTTGCGCTTCTCGCGCTCTTTCCCTTCTTCATCCTTGCCGCGGCACTGGCGCAGATACTCGGACAAACGGAAAGCGGCGCCCAGACCGTCGCGACGATCCTCGCCCAATTGCCGTCGGAGGTCGCATCGACGCTCCGCCGTCCCGTCGCGGAAGTCCTGTCGGCGCGGACGGGACCGCTGCTGTGGATCGGCGGAATGGTCGGGCTCTGGACGGCCGGAAGTTTCGTCGAGACGATCCGTGACATTCTTCGCCGTGCCTACGGCGTGAAGTACAGCGCGCCCTTCTGGCATTACCGGTTGAGCTCGATCGCCGTCATCCTGGGAGCAGTCGTTCTGCTCATGTTCGCATTCGCGATCACGGTCGTGCTGACGTCAGTTCAGCACGCGATTGCCGCCTGGGTTCCTTTCGCGGACAACGTCGTCAACGCGCTGAATATCTATCGTTACCTGCCGGCCGTCGCGCTCTTCGCTACCAACTACATCCTCTTCTATCTTTTGACGCCCACTCGATACCGGAGGAAAGGGTGCAGGAAGTGGCCGGGTGCGCTGCTGATAACGGTCTGGTGGCTTGCGACCGTTGAAGTGCTTCCGGAAGCGATCGGGCTGCTTGGAGGCTACGACCTGACCTACGGGAGCCTGGCCGGCGTGATGGTCGTGCTGATTTTCTTCTTCATGGTCGGCCTTGGCGTGGTAGCGGGCGCGGAGCTCAACGCGGCGCTGGCGGAAGCTTCGCCTACGGCGCTAAAGGGCGAAGTCTATTCGGGTCCGTACACGGACCAGCTCGAGGTGGAAGAGCCGCAGCCCGGAGAGGATGTGGAGCTCGTGCCGCAATCAGGGGGACCGCAGCTTTGACCGGAATCATGCAGGGCAAGAAGGGCCTGATCATGGGCCTGGCGAACGATCGTTCGCTGGCCTGGGGCATCGCAAAGTCGCTCGGTGAGCAAGGCGCTGAGCTTGCCTTTTCCTATCAGGGCGACGCTCTCGAGAAGCGGGTGCGCCCGCTCGCGCAGGAGCTTGGCTCCGACCTGCTGATCGATTGCGACGTGTCCGACATGCACGCGCTCGACAAGGCGTTCGCCGAACTGAAGCAGAAGTGGGAGACGCTGGACTTCGTCGTCCACGCGATCGGCTTTTCCGACAAGAACGAACTGCGCGGCAAGTTCGTCGATACCACAGTCGACAATTTCCTGATGACGATGAACATCTCGGTCTACAGCTTCATCGCCGTCGCCCAACGCGCCCGTGAAATGATGAAGCCTGGAGGGTCGATCCTGACGCTGACTTATTACGGGGCCGAGAAGGTGATCCCGCACTACAATGTCATGGGCGTCGCCAAGGCGGGACTCGAGGCCAGCGTGAAATATCTCGCGATGGACCTCGGTCCCGAGGGCATTCGCGTGAACGCCATCTCCGCCGGGCCGATCAAGACGCTTGCGGCAAGCGGCATCGGCGACTTCCGCTACATCATGAAGTGGAACGAATATAATTCGCCGCTGCGCCGCAATGTGACCATCGAGGACGTCGGCGGGGCAGGGCTTTACCTGCTTTCCGACCTTGCCAGCGGTGTGACTGGCGAGATCCATCACGTGGACGCAGGCTACAATGTAGTCGGCATGAAGGCCGAGGACGCGCCCGACATCGCGACCGTCTGATGCCGATCGTGGCGCGCTCCGTCCGCGTAACCGGCCGTGTGCAGGGCGTCTTCTTCCGCGCCTGGACCCAAGGTCAGGCGCGCGAGCTTGGAATCAGCGGCTGGATTCGCAATTGCCCGGACGGCTCGGTCGAGGCGCATCTCGTCGGTGACGAAGATGCAGTCGCTCGAATGGTGGAGCGGATGCGGCACGGACCGTCGGACGCACGGGTGGACGTGCTCACGGTCGAGGAGGCGGAACCCGAAACCACCGGCCGCTTCGAGCTGCGGACTAGCCCGCGAACGGGTCCCTCACCAGAATAGTGTCGTCGCGCTCCGGCGAGGTGCTCACCAGCGCGACCGGGCAGCGGATCAATTCCTCGATGCGGCGAACATATTTGATGGCCCGCGCCGGCAAATCGGCCCAGCTGCGCGCTCCGCGGGTCGAACCCGGCCAGCCTTCGATTTCCTCATATTGCGGAACGACCCGCGCCTGATCCTGAGCATGCGGCGGGAGGTAGTCGAAGCTCTTCCCGTCGATCGTATAGCCGGTGCAGATCTTCACCGTCTCGAAGCCGTCGAGCACGTCGAGCTTGGTCAATGCGACGCCTGTTACGCCGCTGACCGCGACAGTCTGACCCACAAGCACCGCGTCGAACCAGCCGCAGCGGCGACGGCGTCCGGTGACGGTTCCGAACTCATGTCCACGCTCGCCGAGGCGCTGGCCGACCTCGTCGTCCAGTTCAGTCGGGAAGGGGCCGGAACCGACGCGGGTTGTGTAGGCCTTCACGATTCCCAGTACGAAGCCTGCCGATGACGGGCCCATGCCCGTGCCCGGACCGGTCGCGCCCGCTACCGTGTTGGAGGATGTGACGAACGGGTAAGTGCCGTGATCGACGTCTAGCAGCACGCCCTGTGCGCCTTCGAACAAGATCCGCCGGCCGCGGCGCGCAGCGTCGTCCAGGTCGCGCCATACGGGGCGCGCGAACTGAAGAACGAAGTCGGCAATTTCGGCGAGATCGTTGCGCAGCCGCTCACGATCGACCGGCGGCTCGCCGAAACCGGCCCGCAACGCGTCGTGATGCGCGCAGAGGCGGTCGAGCAATGGCTCAAGCTCGCTCAGGTGCGCGAGATCGCACACGCGGATCGCCCGGCGGCCGACCTTGTCTTCATAAGCCGGCCCGATTCCGCGCCGCGTCGTGCCGATCTTGCCGGCTCCACTCGCGTCCTCGCGCAGTGCGTCCAGATCGCGGTGAATGGGGAGAATGAGCGGACAGGTCTCGGCGAGCATCAGGATTTCGGGCGTGACCTTCACGCCCTGCGCCTGGATTCGTTCGACCTCAGCCTTCAGCGCCCAGGGATCGAGGACCACGCCGTTGCCGATAACCGACGGAGTGCCGGTGACGATGCCGGAAGGAAGCAGCGACAGCTTGTACGTTTCGCCATCCACGACGAGCGTGTGGCCAGCATTATGCCCACCCTGAAAGCGCACGACCATGTCCGCCCGGCTGGCGAGCCAGTCGACGATCTTGCCCTTGCCTTCGTCGCCCCATTGCGCGCCGATGACCGTGACGTTCCCCACGAGAATTCCTTGCTTTTGAGCGGGACGCGCGCTCCTACGCGGGACGCGCGCTTCTCGTCTAGGCGGACAGTGCCCACTAGCTGGCGAGTGCTGCTCCGTTTTGGACCTTATCCCGGGTTCATGATCTGTTCTATGGTCCGCTAATGAACGACCTTCGATGAAGCCAGATGTTCCTAGGAAGCAACTTAGCTAGCAAATTGCTCGATTATTGGTCTATATTGAACCTTATTGTGATTTATTATTAACCGGAGGAATGCAATGGCTGATGACGGTCGCGTGGTCACTGCGAAGCTGCCGGACGATCTCGTCGATCGGATGGATCAGGTCGCTGATCGAATTGAGCGCACTAAGAGTTGGATCGTGCGTGAGGCGGTCAGCCAATGGCTGGCCGAGGAACAGCGGCGGTACGAGTTGACCTTGGAAGGTCTTAAGGATTTCGACGAGGGACGAGTGATTAGTCAGGACGAAGTATTGGAAATAGTGGGTAACGTGAAAAAGAACGGCGTGATGCGCGAACGAAATCTGCAGCATGAAAGTCATTTGGTCGCAGACGGCTCGAGACTGACCTTGACCGATTCCACGATTTCTTTGCGCATCATGAGCTTGATGACGGCCGACGCCGCTATGTCTCACTTGCGAAGACCCCAAGACGTTACTCCTGGACTTTCCGAGACGGGGATCCCGTGTTGAGCGGTTGCGCCGGGCGAGAAGTGAGAGAATTCCGCGTGGTGAGCTTATCGTACTTCGTTATGAGGTTCGAGAGAGTGAGGTCCGACATCTTCGTCCTCGGCCTTTCACGCGAAAGAAGATCGCTCCTAGCAAACATAAGGACCGTGATGCCAGTAGCGGTCATCGTCGCACGCGGAACGCGCGCCGGCCGTGCCCGTTCGGTGCTCTGAGGGTCGCGCGCATGAAACCGATGACCGAGGAGCATCTGGCGCTCTTCCGCCGCCACATGGTCGAGATCATCGACATGCACTTCGATCTTGCGGGAGAGGAGATCGGAATGGACGCGCCGGGCTCGCAGCTCCGCCGCGCCTTGATGGATGTGCCGCGCCACCTGTTCGTGCCGCAGAGCCTGATGCTGATGGCCTATCAGGACACGCCGCTTGCCGATCGGCTTCGACAAGACGATCTCGCAACCGTTCATCGGCGCTCTCATGCTGGAATTGCTCGACATCGAGCCGTCAGCGCGGGTGCTCGAGGTGGGAACCGGTTTTGGTTACCAGGCTGCCGTAATGGCCGACATGGGCGCCGAGGTTTTCAGCGTCGAGGTCGTGGAGGAATTCGCCGAGGCGGCGAAGGCGCGGTTCGGCCTCCTCGGCTATGACATCCAGGTGCGTGTCGGCGACGGCTCGCGCGGGATGGACCGAGCATGCGCCGTTCGATCGGATTCTCGTCACCGCGGCAGCCGGAGAACCGCCGGCGACGCTTTAGTCGAGCAACTCGAACCCGGCGGCCGGATGGTCATCCCGATCGGCGGTGATGAGATCCAGCAATTGAGCGTCGTCGAGAAGGATGCCGCCGGCGAAGTGAAGACACGAGAAATCATGCCCGTGCGCTTCACCAAGCTGGAAGTTGCGGTCTGACTAGAACTTCAGCGCGCGGACCAGCTTCACGCCGGGAAGCTTCTCGACCTTCGCGATGACATCGGCTCCAACCGGCTCATCGACCGACAGCAGCAGCACCGCCTCGCCCCCAGCCTTCACGCGGCCGAGGTGGAAGGTGCCGATGTTGATTCCCGCTTCGCCGAGCGTCGTTCCGAGCCGCCCGATGAAGCCCGGCGCGTCCTCGTTCACGACGTAGAGCATGTGGCCGACGAGGTCCGCTTCGACCTTGATTCCGAACAGTTCGACGAGCCGCGGGGCGGAATTGCCGAACAATGTGCCGGAAACCGTCCGCGGGCCGGCCTTGGTCTCTGCGCTCACGCGAAGCAAAGTGTGATAGTCGCCTTCGCGGTCGTGACGGACTTCACGTACGTCCAGGCCGCGTTCCTTCGCGAGGAAGGGTGCGTTGACCATGTTCACCGTGTCCGAATGCACGCGCATGAATCCGGCGAGCACGGCGCCGGTGATGGGCTTCATGTTGAGCTCCGCCGCCGCGCCCTCGGTCTCGATCGAAAGGCCGGCGATGCTCCCGTGCGCGAGCTGGCCGACGAGGCTGCCGAGCTTTTCGGCGAGCGCCATGTACGGCTTCAGACGCGGCGCTTCTTCCGCCGAAAGCGACGGCATGTTGATCGCGTTGGTCACGCCCCCGAGCAGCAGATAGTCGCTCATCTGCTCGGCGACCTGAATCGCGACATTGACCTGCGCTTCATTGGTCGAAGCACCGAGGTGCGGCGTGGAGATGAAGTTCGGTGTTCCGAACAGAGGCGACTCCTTGGCCGGCTCCGTCTCGAATACGTCGAGTGCGGCGCCGCCGATTTGTCCGGATTCCAGGCCGTCCTTGAGCGCCGCTTCGTCGATCAGGCCCCCGCGCGCGCAGTTCACGATCCGCACGCCTTGTTTCGTCTTGGCGAGGTTCTCGCGGCTAAGAATGTTGCGCGTTTGATCGGTCAGCGGCGTGTGCAAGGTGATGAAGTCGGCGCGGCGGAGCAGGTCGTCTAGCTCCACCTTCTCGATTCCCAGCTCGACCGCGCGCTCCGGTGTCAGGAACGGGTCGAAGGCCACGACCTTCATCCGCAGGCCGAGAGCGCGGCTCGCAACGATCGAGCCGATGTTGCCGGCCCCGATCAGGCCAAGCGTCTTGCCGGTGACCTCGACGCCCATGAAGCGGTTCTTTTCCCACTTGCCGGCCTGCGTCGACGCGTCGGCCTGGGGAAGCTGGCGGGCAAGGGCGAACATCAGTGCGATGGCATGCTCGGCGGTCGTGATGGAATTGCCGAACGGCGTGTTCATGACGACGACGCCGCGCTCCGTAGCAGCCGGTATGTCGACATTGTCGACACCGATACCCGCGCGACCGACCACCTTCAGGTTGGTCGCGGAAGCCAGGATGTCCTTGGTGACCTTGGTCGACGAGCGGATGGCGAGGCCGTCATAGTCGCCGATGATCGCCTTCAACTCGTCAGGTGTCTTGCCGGTGATCTCGTCGACGTGGATCCCGCGCTCGCGGAAGATCTGCGCGGCGCGCGGGTCCATCTTGTCTGAGATGAGAACTTTGGGTTGGGTCATTGTGTTTCCTCGGCGTGTTCCTGCGAATGCAGGAACCCAGCTTTCTTGATGGAAGGACTAGGCTCATGCCTTCGCAGGAGCGCGGGACGTCAGGAGTGTCGAACTTCGTCGTAAGCCCAGTCGAGCCACGGTCCGAGCGCTTCGATGTCGGAGGTGTCGACCGTCGCGCCGCACCAGATGCGAAGGCCTGACGGAGCGTCGCGGTAGCCGGCGATGTCGTAGGCCGCGCCTTCCTTCTCCAGCAGGCCAGCGAAGGCCTTGATGAAGTCGGCATCTGCACCTTCGACGGTCAGGCAAACCGACGTCGTCGAGCGGCTTGTGGGATCCTTGGCGAGATGGCCGAGCCAGCCACGTTCCTGCACGATCCGATCGAGCGCGGCGGCGTTGGCGTCGGAGCGCTTCTGCAGCCCCTTCGCCCCGCCGACGGACTTGGCCCATTCGAGCGCCCAGATCGCGTCTTCGACCGCCAACATCGACGGCGTGTTGATCGTCTCGCCCTTGAAGATTCCTTCAGCTCAATTTGCCCTTGGACACGAGGCGGAAGACCTTCGGCAGCGGCCGGTCGGGCGTGAAGCTCTCCAGCCGTTCGACCGCACGCGGCCCGAGGATAAGGACGCCGTGCGCGCCCTCGCCGCCAAGCACCTTCTGCCAGGAGAAGGTCGCGACATCGATCTTCTCCCACGGCAGATGATAGGCGAACACCGCGCTCGTCGCGTCGGCGAAGGACAGGCCCTCGCGGTCGTCCGCAATCCAGTCGCCATTCGGCACCCGAACGCCTGAAGTCGTGCCGTTCCAGGTGAAGAGAACGTCGTTCGACCAGTCCACCTCGCCAAGATCGGGCAGCTCGCCATAGTCGGCGCGAAGCACCGTTGGGTCGAGTCCGAGCTGCTTCGCTGCATCGGTGACCCAGCCTTCGCCGAAGCTCTCCCACGCAAGCGCCGTCACGGGTCGAGCGCCGAGCATTGTCCACATGGCCATCTCGAAGGCGCCCGTGTCGGAGCCCGGAACGATGCCGATGCGATGAGTGTCGGGCAGTTCGAGCAGCTCGCGCATCAGGTCGATGCAATAGGCCAGCCGCGACTTGCCGATCTTCGCGCGATGCGAGCGGCCAAGCGATTCAACGCTGAGTTTGGAGGCTTCCCAGCCGGGTGGCTTGGCGCACGGGCCCGAAGAGAAATACGGGCGTGCGGGACGTGCGGCGGGTTTCGGCCGGCGCAAAACCGCGCCAGCGGCAGTGGTGTCATTCAATTCAACTCTCCTCACAGAGAGCACGCGCCGCGTTGGGACGGCGTGGCCCGCGGACGCTTCTAGCGGGCATTGTGGCGGCGGCAAGGCCAGGCGAGTATTTAACCCATGTTGCACCTCCGAAACGGCTGATTCGGCTGAGAGTCGCTCGCAACAGTAGGCAAAAGGTTCCACTCACCGCAGCGAGGTGACGGTTCGTCCCGGCATCCGGAACTGAAGGTTGAATTCTTTAACCTCACCGGGACAGTCTCCCTGTCGCCAAGCGGGTAGTGGGCAATTCTCGCTGGCAGCGGGGGCTGGGGAGCTCCTTTTATCGATGGTTCTACGGACCGCGCTTGCGCGGCCCGCATGGATGTTGGGAGCGTGGGATGGCAACGGTATTGACGGTAACGTCCGGTCTTTTCAGGGACCGCGACTTCTTCGTGCACGACGGCACGCAATTGCGTCGCTTCCGTCTGTCTGCTTCGATTCAAATCGTCGCATTTACCGTCCTGTTCGCGCTCGTGGCGTGGTCGAGCTACGCCGTCGCCCGTTTCCTGACACCCGCTCCCATCGCCGCCGCCATCCAGACTGCCTCATCCGAAGATTATTCCGCGCAGGTCGCCCAGCTCACAGCAGAGACGGAGCGCCGCGTGAAGCTTATTGAAGAGCGCCAGATGGCCCTTGCCGCAGCGCTGGCCAGCGAGAACATCGACAAGTCGACCCTCCGCCGGCTCGGCTTCTATCCGCCGGAAGCGGGCGCGACCGGCCGCGGCGGTCCGTTCGACGGCAACAAGGCCGATCCGACGTTCAAGCAACTTTTCACCAGCTGGAAGAAGCTCGACAATCTCGCGTCCGGCGCAATCGCGGTTCCTTCCGACAAGCCGGTCAAGACCGCCGCGTTCACCAGCGGCTACGGCGTTCGTTCCGATCCGTTCCGCGGCGGCGCGGCAATGCATGCCGGCATCGACCTTGCCGGCCCCCATGGCACGCCGATCTATGCAACCGCCGATGGCACCGTCACCAACGCCGGCTGGAACAGCGGCGGCTACGGCAACCTCATCAAGGTCGATCACGGCCGCGGCATCGAGACGCGCTACGGCCACCTTGCGCAAATGCTCGTCCGTGACGGCCAGCCGGTGAAGCGCGGCCAGCTGATCGGCCGCATGGGCTCGACCGGCCGCTCGACCGGCAACCACCTTCACTACGAAGTCCGCATCGACGGACGCGCCGTGAACCCGATCCCGTTCATGCGGTCGACGGATTACCTCGTCGCCATGCAGCGGAACGCCGGTACGCACTCGATGGACACGATTGCGCTGGGTGGCCCGCAGGGCGGCAAGCGCTAAGGGACGAACGGCGCTATTTCTTGCCGCTTGGGCGGCGCCACCCTATCTCGCTTCAAGTGAGCGAGCCTGACATCATCCTGACCCCGAGCGCTGCGAAGCGCGTCGCCTGGATCGCCGAGCGGCAATCCAGGCCTGCGATCCTGCGGCTTTCCGTCGACGGCGGGGGCTGCGCCGGCTTTACCTACAAGTTCGAGCTCGCGGACGATCAGGCCGATGAGGATGCGGTCGCCGAGACCGAAGGCGTTAAACTTGTCGTCGATCCAGTCAGCCTTGACCTCGTTCGCGGTTCCGCGGTCGATTTCGTCGAGGACCTGGGCGGAGCGTCCTTCAAGGTCACCAACCCCAATGCGGCATCCGGCTGCGGCTGCGGTTCGAGCTTTTCCGTTTGAAGCTCACCACGTTCAATATCAACGGTATCCGCGCGCGCCTTCCCAGGCTGGTCGAGTGGCTCGACCGGGAAAAGCCGGACGTCGTCTGCCTGCAGGAGTTGAAGTGCGCCGACGAGTCCCTGCCGATCGCCGACATCGAAGCTGCGGGCTATGGCGCGGTCTGGCACGGCCAGAAGGGTTTCAACGGCGTCGCCATTCTTGCCAGGGGTGACACGCCCAAGCTGCGCCGTATGGGGCTCCCCGGCGACCCTGACGATACGCACAGCCGTTACATCGAAGCCGAAGCCTGCGACCTGGTCGTCGCCTCGATCTACCTGCCGAACGGCAATCCCATCGGCACCGAGAAGTTCGACTACAAGCTCAGGTGGATGCAGCGGCTGGAAGAGCATGCCGATACCTTGCTGAAGGACGAGCGGCCGACGATCCTTGCGGGCGACTGGAACGTCGTCCCCGAAGACCGAGATGTCTTCTCCATCCGTGCGGCCGCCAACGATGCGCTGGTTCAGCCGGAAACCCGTGCGCAATGGCGTCGGATCCTCAACCAGGGCTGGACCGAAGCCCTGCGGGCCTTCCACCCCGACGACGACCATCTCTACACCTTCTGGGACTATACGGCCGGCTGCTGGCAGCGGGACGCCGGCTTCCGCATCGACCATCTGCTCTGCTCGCCCGAAGTCGCAGACCGGTTGCAAGGCGCGGGCGTCGACAAGTGGGCGAGGGGCGAGGAGAAGGCGTCGGACCACGCGCCGACATGGGTCGAACTGGACTAGAGCGCTTTTTCGTAGATGCGATAGCGGTGGTTCAGTGTTGCGCCGGGTAGCTGCGCAATCGACAGCATCCCCTTGTTGTCCTCGAGGATCCAGCCGAACTCGCCGTGGGTCGCGCCGAACTTCGAGACGGCGTCGCGGCGGGTGAATTCGATCATCATGAAGGCCAGCTGGCTCGCCAGCCGCGATCCGTGCAGCGACTTGGCCACCCCCATTAGCGGAACCCGCAGCCGCCGGGTTCTCGGCTTGCGCAGGCGCCAGAGCAGCTTGATCCAGTTGAACGGGAACAGCTCGCCGTTGAGGTCCTTCGTCAGCTCGTTGATGTCGGGAATGGTCAGCATGAAGGCCACCGGCTCGCTGTCCACCTCCGCGATGCGCACCAGTTCCTCGAAGATGATCGGCTTCAGCTTCTTGCCGGCATAGGCAATCTCCGCCTCCGTCAGCGGAACGTAACCCCAATTGTTCGACCAGGCGTCGTTCAGCAGGTTGAGGATCAGCCGCGCTTCTTCGTCGAACCGCGACTTGTCGACCGTACGGATGCGAATGCGCGGGTTCCGCTCTCCGGCCGCAATCAGCCGGTCGATCAGCGGATCCTGCCAGTTGGTGATGTCGAGGGAGTAGGTGATGAGATCTTTCGCCTTCGAGTAGCCGGCGGCCTCGATCCATTGCTGATATTCAGGCCGGTGATGCGCCATCATCGCAGTAGGAGGCTCCGAGAAGCCCTCGATCTCCAGTCCTGGTTCATCCCAGATCGACAGACTGAATGGCCCAAGAGCGCGGGTCATGCCCTGCTCGCGAAGCCAGCCCTCGGCGGTCTTGATGAGTTCAGCCGCTACTTCGCCATCTAGCGCCTCGAACATGCCCCACTGGCCGGTGCCAGCGCCCATTTGGTCGAGCACAAGGCCATCGACCTGCGCGCTAATTCGGCCGATCACCCGGCCGCCGCGTTCCGCAAGGAACAGAGCCGCTCTCGCATGTTCGAACCACGGATTCTTCCCGGGCGAGAGAAGGCCGTGGACCTCGTCTTTCAGCGGCGGGATCCACGCAGGGTCATCGCGGTAAACGTCCCATGCGAAGTCGACGAACGCCTTCCGGTCGGCCTTCGATGCGACGGGGCGGATGGTGAGCGAGCTCATCGGCAGTGGCTAGCGCGGCACGGCGCCGACCGCCAGCCGGAGCGCTCCGAGCCGTTGTAGCGCCATGTTCGCGCCATTATCTCCTTGCAGAGGCAATCAATTCATGAACCGTATGAGCACCATGGAGCTGCAGAGAAGCGGCGAAGGCATCACCGCGTCGAAATCTTCGGCAGCCGGTTCGTGCGACCTCGTCAGACGACAAGGCAATGCTCAAGGCGGCTGCCGACCTGACCCGCGACCTCAATGTGGCCCGTCCGACTGTCTACTGGGCGGACATGATCGGGTCGGCGATGCTCGGCTATGCGGGCCTGTTCATAGCCATCCTTGCGGGCTCGACAGCGGTCGCGATCATCGCGGGGATCGTCGCGATCCTGGCGCTCTACCGCGCGGGCAGCTTCATTCATGAACTGACCCACATCAAGCCGAACGCGGTTCCCGGTTTCCGGCTGGTCTGGAACTTTGTCGTCGGTATCCCACTTCTCGTGCCATCCTTCATGTACGAAGGCGTCCACAATCAGCATCACGCGAAGCGCTATTACGGGACGGTCAACGATCCCGAGTATTTGCCGCTGGCGCTGATGAGGCCGTGGACTCTCCCAGTCTTTCTCGTGGCGGCCGCGCTTGCGCCGATTGGCATGCTGATCCGCTTCGGCATTCTCGCGCCTTTGTCGCTGCTTTCGCCGAAGCTGCGCGAGGTCGTGGTGGGCCGCTATTCGGGTCTGCAGATCAATCCGCAGTTCCGCCGTCCGCAGCCTGAAGGCGAGTTCCGCCGGCAATGGCTTGCCATGGAAATTGCGTGCAGCCTGTGGGCGATCGCGCTGCTGGCGATGGCTGCGACCGGCGTCATCCCGTTCAAGGCGTTCCTGATCTTCCTGGGCGTCGCGTCGGGAGTGATGTTCCTCAACCAGGTGCGGACCCTGGTTGCGCATCTGTGGGAGAATGACGGCGAGCCGATGACGGTCACGGCGCAATTCCTCGACAGCGTGAACGTCCCGCCGCCGGCGACCCTGCCGGCGCTCTGGGCGCCCGTGGGTCTTCGCTATCACGCGCTTCATCACTTGCTTCCGGGTCTGCCGTATCACGCGCTGGGCGAGGCGCATCGCCGCCTGTGCAAGCAGCTTGAAGGCGATTCCGTTTACCACGTCTCGAGCCACCGCGGCCTCTATCCGCTGGTCGGTCGGCTCGCCGCGAGCAGCTGGAAGTCCGGCGCGCGCTAGGGCGCCTACTCCATTTCGATCAGGCGGATCTTCAGCCGCCGCCCTCCGTCGACCATGATCGTCTCGCGGCGTCTGGAAGGCGGTAGTCGCTCCCATTCATCCTGAGCAGCCTTGGCAGCGCGGACGATCCGAACGGTTGCATGCGCGTGCGGCCGTGAGTGTGCGGCAGGAGCAAGAGTGGACGCGAAGGCGGCGAACAGGAGCACCGCGGACTATTCGCCAGGTCAGACTTAATCCGACCCTGCGCTTGCCTCCGCTTCGGACTATTCTTCGGAGCGTATGAGGACGGTTTCGCCCACCAGCAGAAACAGCATGAACGGCGCCCATGCGGCAAGGAAGGGCGGATAGGCTCCGACGTTGCCCATGGCGATGCTGAAGTTGTCGGCGACAAAGTAGGCAAAGCCCAAGGCCATCCCGATGCAAGCGCGGAGCAGAACCTGGCCCGATCGCGCCAGCCCGAATGCAGCTGTTGCCGCCAGAAGAGGCATGAGCAAGGTCGAAAGAGGCCCGGAAATCTTGTGCCACAGGCCCGCCTTGGCCTCCTCGGCAGGGCGACCCGCCCGCTCGAGCTGCCCGATGCGCTCCTTGAGCGTCCAGAAATCGAGCTGTTCCGGATCGACCTTGGCGAGGGTCAGTTGTTCGGGCTGAATGCCGTCCAAGCCAGTGGTCTGCGGAACCCGGCGCACCACGTTCATGGTCGAATTGTAAATCCGCACGCCGGTCAGCTTCCAGGTGCCATTTCGCGGCTCCGCTCTGTCGGCGCGTACGATGCGCTGGATGACGCCGCCCTCGCGGTCGTAGATGGTGACGCGTTCGGCGTGGAAGCTTGCGCCGTGCCCGCCCACATGGCCAGCCTGGATCAGATCGTCGCCATGCAATAGCCAGACGTTGCTGACGATCCCGCTTTCCGGCGGAACAGGCTCATAGTCGTTGTCGCTCCAGGCGGTGACCTGTCGGTTCGCGTTCACGACCACACGCTCGTTGAACACGAACAGCGCGCCTGAAATCACGAGGCTCGCGATGATGAGGGGAGCCAGCATCTGGTGCGCGGAAATGCCTGCGGCCTTCATGGCCACAACCTCGCTGTGCTGGTTGAGGGCCGTGAATGCGATCAGGGTCCCGAGAAGGATCGAGAAGGGGAGGAAGCGCGAGATGAGCAGCGGAATGCGCAGGGATACGTAGCGCCACAGGTCAGCTTCGCCATTGCCCGGAACGGCAAGGATCTTGCCTGACTCGCCGAGGAGGTCGAGCGTCATCAGCACCAGAATGAGCGCCACGAGAACGGCGAGGCTGCGCGTGACGAACAGCTTGACAGTGTAGAGGGCCAGCCTGCGCGAGGGGAAGAATTGCAGGTTGATCATGCCATCCGCGGCTTCGGAAGAAGCTTGCGGACGGAACGCGCCGCCACGGTAAACACCCGCTCTAGCGCCCCAATCGGTTGGCCCCCCGGCCGGTGGGCGAGCACATGATACATCCAGAAGATCAACGCCGAGAGCAGGAACAGCGGAACCCAGAGTGCAAGTATGGGCTCAATCGCGCCGCGGGCGGCTGCCTGCTGCGCATACTGGTTCACCTTGTGATAGGCGACGACGATCACGATCCCGATAAAGATCCCGAGTGCCGAACTGCTCCGCTTCGGTGGCACCGCCAAAGCGACTGCAAGCAGTGGTAACATCAGCATCATGACGACTTCTACAATGCGGAAGTGGAAGTTGGCCTGGGAGCCCAGCCGCTGCTCCTCCGGCACGTCTCGCAAATACCCGTCACGAAGCAGCTCGGGCAGCGTCAGCTCTTCTAGCTTCTCTTGACCGCGGAGCCGGAAATTATCGACGCGGGGGAGGGTGACCGGCAGGTCGTAAAGGTCGAAGGACAAAGTCCTCGGGGCCTGGAACTTGGGCGAGTCCTGGATCAGGCGACCCTTCTCCAGCCGGAAAAGGATCACGTCGGGATCGTCTGTCGAGAGAAAACGACCATGCTCGGCCGTCGCCGCCACTTGCGTGCCGGACCGATCGTCGACCTGAACGAAGATGCCGTGGAGTCGGGTTCCGCGATCCTCGCTGCGGTCGATGCGAAGGGTAAGTCTTTTGCCCAGCTGGTTGAATTCTCCAACCTTCATCGACGCGCCCAGCGCGCCGGAGCGAAGATCGAAGCGAAGGCGCTCGTAGCCATAATGCGCCCAAGGCTGAACCCAGCCTACGATGAACAGGTTCAGAAGCAGCAGCCCGACCGTGTACGCATAGGGGACGCGGAGGAGCCGGCCGAAGCCCACACCGATGCCGCGCAAGGCGTCGAGTTCCGAAGAAAGCGCGAGCTTCCGGAAGGCCAGCAAAATCCCGAGCATCAGCCCGATCGGAATGCCGAGAGAGAAATATTCCGGGAGCAGGTTGGCGAGCATCCGCCACACGACGCTCACCGGCCCGCCCGCCGTCACGACGAAGTCGAACAGCCGCAGCATCTTGTCCAGAACGAGTAGCATCGCGGCAAGCAGCAGCGTCCCGATCAGCGGGATCGCGATCGTCTTCGTGAGGTAGCGATCTATTAGAGGTAGTCGGTGCACGGATTTTGTCGTTCCAACACCATGATTTGGCCGCAAACCCAGCCGAGAAAGCGCAATGGACCGTTGCGCCTGGCTGAACAGCGGCGGTCCGATGGTTGTGGCTATAGCGGACGGAACACGAAAATCATGCCAAAATCGCGTTTCGCGCCGCACGCCCTTGCCGCCTTGCCGGTCCGCAGCTGAATGACTCGCCCGCGGATCGCTCTCCTTTCGAATCCCAAGTCGTCGGGCAATATTGCCCAGTTGTCGCGCATCCGCGACTATTGCGCCGAGCACCCGGACATCTTCCATTATGAGGTGGAGCGCGCGGAACAGATCGGCGACGGCCTCCGGAGCATCGCGCGGGTGCGTCCCAAGATTCTCATCATCAATGGCGGCGATGGAACGGTCCAAGCGGCACTGACCGAAATTCACAACGGCGGGCATTTCGGCGATGAGCCGCCGCCCGTCGCGGTCCTGCCGAACGGGAAGACCAACCTCATCGCCTTGGACCTCGGAGCGCAGGGGGACCCGATCGTCGCGCTGGAGCGCCTGGTGGCGCTCGCCCAGTCCGACCTCAATCCGCATATCGTGGCACGCGAGCTCATTGCGCTGCGCTGCGATCCGACGTCGCGGCCTGTGATCGGCATGTTCCTCGGCGGCGCCGGACTTGCGGACACGATGCTGTATTGCCGCAACAAGATTTACCCGCTCGGTCTTCCGAATGGTCTGAGCCACGCACTGACGGCCGTTGCGTTGCTCGTGCGGATGTTCCTGCGGCTCCAGGCCAGTTTCCTGCCGCCCAAGCCTTCGCCAATGCAGGTGTCGGTCCGCCGTGACGGACGTATCTCGGGGCGCTTCGCTCTGCTCGCCGTCACGACGCTCGAAAAGATGCTTCTTTCAGGCCAGGTGAAGGGCGCCGGCACGGGGCGGCTCAAGCTGCTCGCGGTCGAGGAAAGACCAGTCTCGCTGCTCAAGGTGTTCGCCGCGAGCCTTGCCGGGAAGCTTGGCGACTCCGCCATGCGCGGGGTCCATTTCGAGGAATCCGACGAAATCAGTATCGAGGGCGAGAACGCCAACCTCATCCTCGACGGCGAAATGTTCAGCGCCCGGATCGGGTACCCGATCGTCCTTAAGCCCGCGCAGCCGCTGTCCTTCGTCCGCCTCGCGGCCTGAGCATGTCCGCCCTGCGCGATCTCGTCGCCGCAGAATTGTCGACGACCGTAGAACCGCGCGTCGCGGCCATGGCGGCAGCAATCGCTGAGAAGCACGGCGCGGCATCGCGAGCGGTTCTCTTCTACGGGTCGTGTCTCAGGCGGGAGCAGCTCGAAGGTTTGATGCTCGATTTCTACCTGATCGTTTCGGATTACCGGGAAGCCTACGAGAAACGCTGGCTTGCCGCCGCCAACCGGCTGATCCCGCCCAACGTCTTCTACTTCGAGCACGGCGGTCTCGCCTCGAAGTATGCAGTTCTGAGTGAAGCAGATTTTGCCAGGTTCTGCTCGGCGCTGGCGCCGGACGTCTCGGTGCTGGCGCGCTTTGCCCAGCCGTCGCGGCTTGTCTGGCATTCCGACCAAGCGGCCGCCTCCAAGGTGGTCGATGCGGTGTTTGAGGCGCCCCGAGTGCTTGCGGCGATGACTTCGCCGATGGTTCAGAATGGGGATCCGCTCGACCTTTGGCGCCGAGCTTTCGAACTGACCTACTCGACCGAACTCCGTGCCGAACGAAAGGAACAGCCGGGAAGCATCGTCGACCAGTTTCCTGACTATTACGAGCGGCTCAGCCAGGCCGTGGGTGTTGAAGGGCGGGTAACCTCCGCAACCGCAGCCGCTGCCAGTACCTGGAAGCGTTATCGAGGCAGGGGGAAGCGTGCTCAGATTCTCAGGTTGGCGAAGGCGACGGCCACCTTCGCGGGCGGCGTCGACTACATTGCCTGGAAGATCAATCGCCACGCGGGCACGAATATTGAGATCAAGCCTTGGCAGCGGCGCTGGCCGTTGCTTGCCGCGATCAGCCTGCTGCCGCGGCTCCTCCGCTCCGGCGCGGTTCGTTAGAGGGACGGCGAGACAAGGCCACCGCGACGGCGTTCGCGAGAGCGCCGACCGTGAAGGGTTTCCGCAGCAGTTCGTGGCCAACGAGATCGCCGGTTTCTCCCTCGCCGACGTAACCGGTGACGAAGAGAACCGCGAAGTCGTCATGCGTCTGCTTGAGGTGCTTGATCAGCTCCGGACCGGTCATCTCCGGCATGATCACGTCGGTGATCACGAGATCGAACGTGGCGCTCTCAAAAAGAGCGATGGCCTCGGCGCCGCTGCTCGACGACAGGGGGTCATAGTCGAGGTCCTGAAGCGCCTCGATGGTCGACGCCCGAACCCGCGGATCGTCCTCGACGACGAGGATGCGCGCTCCGGGGACGATCGCTTCATTCTCGGACCGATGCATCGCCGGATGAAGCCTCACGGTCGTTTCGAGCGCCTCGCTCCGCGGCAGGTAGATGGAAACGGTCGTACCTTTGCCGCGCTGACTCTCGATCCCCACCTCTCCGCCCGACTGATGCGCGAAGCCGAAGATCTGGCTGAGGCCGAGACCGGTGCCCTTTCCGACCGGCTTGGTCGTGAAGAAGGGCTCGAATGCCCGCTCCATGACCTCGGGAGTCATTCCGCATCCGGTGTCGGTGACGGAGATACGGACATACTCGCCGGGCTGGATGTCGCCGACCTCATTGGCCGCCAGAGTGGTGTTGTGCGCGGCGATGCGCATCGCGCCTTCGCCTTCCATGGCGTCACGGGCGTTGACCGCCAGGTTGACGATTGCATTCTCAAGCTGATGCGGATCGACGTAGATCGGCCAGATATCGGATGCGAGATCGACCTCGACGTGAACGCGCTCGCCGAGCGTCCGATCGAGTAGGTCCGACATGCCGGAGACGAGTTCTCGGCTGTCCACGCGCTCAGGCAGCAGCGGCTCCGACCGGGCGAACGACAGCAGGCGGCGGGTCAAGGCGGCCGCACGTGTCGCGCCTTCCATCGCATTGTTGAGATGGTTGAGCACTTCGCGCCGCGGACCGTTCAGGCGGCGGCGGGCAAGATCGATGCCTCCGACGACGACCGCCAACATATTGTTGAAGTCGTGCGCGATGCCGCCGGTCAGCTGGCCGACCGCTTCCATTTTCTGCACCTGACGAAGCTGTGCCTCCGCGGCCTCGCGCTCCTCGGCTTCGGCCTTAAGCGCCGCGTTGGCCTCCCGGAGTTCCCGAGTCCGCGCGGCGACTGCCTCTTCGAGGACTTCGGCGCGCTCGGTCTCGGTTTCCGCCAACTTCTTGGCATATGCGAATTGCCGGACCGCCTGCACTGACACGACGCCGAGGAAGATGGCGCCGAGACCCACGATGATCCCGAGCCAGCTGAGATAATCCGTCAGTTTGTCTGCCCGAGCCGAAAAGAAGCGCGTCTCCTGCATCCTGGCACGCAGTAATTGCCTCTCGGCGCGAGCAATTTCCGAAAGCTTGGCAGTAAGCCCCTTGCCTTCATCTGCCCGGTCGGTTTCCGCCCGGGCCGACTGGTAGAAATAGCCTGTCCCGCCCGAACCCTGCTTCGCGGCTGTCGCCCGCGCGGCGAGCACAAATTCCTTGCCCCGCTCTTCGAAGAGTTGCTTTAACTCCCGAACCCTCGCGCGCTGACGGGGATCGTTCCGCACCAGCCGCTCCAGCTGAGCGATCTGCTGCTCCGCGAGCCGCCATTGGCTGTAATAGATATTGCCGCTGCCTTTTTCGTCTTCGTCAAGAACGAAGCGGCCCAGGGCAGCCTCCGCCCGGGAAATGCTCGCATCGACGGAGCGCGTCAGGAGGCTGACGTCGTAGGCGCGCCGTTCGCCCTCAAGCGCGCGATCGCGCGCCTGGTTCGATATTGCGACCAGCACGACCATGGCGAGCAGGATGAGCGTGGCGATAAGCGCGCCTGCCGCTGCTCCGCCCCGTCGCCAGTCGAACTGGAGATCCTCCCCTCCGGGCGTCATGGGATCCATTCTAGACCTGTCTGCCAGCCGACGGAAGGCCGGACGGCGTCTAAATGCAACCGGTTGCTCGGCCCGCCGCAGCGAACATTCCGAGTATCTCGGCCACCTGATCGCTGTTGTGCTCCGCGCAGAGCGAGCAGCGGAGCAGCGTCATCCCCGCTGGGGTGGCAGGCGGACGCGCCAGATTCACGTACAGCCCCTCATCGAGAAGGGCTTCCCACATCGCCGCGCCCGTCTCGAGGTCCGGCATGATGACGGCGATAATGGCCGATTGCGGCTCGTCCGTGCCGAGCCGGAACCCGAGCTGGCGCAGTCCTGCGTGGAGGCGCTTGGAATTTTCCCACAAATGCGCGCGCTTGTCGGCGCCATTCATCAGCTTGCGAATGGATGTCGCGGCCGTCGCAACGACGGAGGGCGGCAGGGAAGCCGTGAAGACGTAGGGACGGCAGACCAGACGAAGAATTTCGAACTTGGGATGGTTCGAGACGCAAAATCCACCGACGGTACCGACCGACTTGGAGAAGGTGCCGATGATGAAGTCGACGTCGTCGATGATACCCTGCGCCTCGGCGACGCCGCGGCCGTTCTCGCCGATAAAGCCCATCGAATGGGCCTCGTCGACCAGCACCATTGCGCCGTTCGCCTTGGAGACGGCGACCATCTCCTTGAGTGGGGCGATGTCGCCGAGCATCGAATAGACGCCTTCAAGGACAACCAGCTTGCCCGCGCCTTCCGGCACGCGCTTCAGGCGTTTCTCGAGTGCGTCGATGTCGTTGTGGCGGAAAGGAACGATCTGGGCGTTCCCCAGCGCGCAGCCGTCGTAGATCGACGCATGGCTGTCGATATCGAGGATGATGTAATCATCCTTACCGGCGATCGTCGAAATGATGCCCAGGTTCGCCTGGTATCCGGTCGAAAACACCATGGCGTGATCCATGGCGTAGAAGTCCTTGAGCGCCTCCTCGACTGCGCGGTGGCCTGCGTAAGTCCCATTGAGCACGCGACTCCCGGTCGTGCCCGACCCGAATTCCTCGAGCGCCTTCTTGCCGGCGGCGACGACGTCCGGGTCGAAGGTCATGCCCATGTAGTTGTAGGTGCCGAGCAGGATCGTCCGGCGGCCGTTGCAGATGGCGACGGTGGGGCTCTCGACCTTTTCCATCACCAGGTTGAAGGGGTCGGTGAGACCCGTCGAAAGCAGGTCTTCCCGCTGCTGGATCAGCGGGTCGAATTTCGAGAAGAGGTCGCTCAACGCTCGCTCTCGAGCTGACGAACGGCGTCGACGAGTTGATCCACTGTTTCAATCTCCGCCGCGCGGTTCATGCTGATGAGGATGTCGAATTCGTCCTCCACGGAGGCGACGAAGTCCATCACCGTCAGGCTGTCCCATTCGAGATCCTGGGCGAAGCGGGTGCCGCCGCCGATCTCGACGCCCTTCTTGTTGAAAGGATCGATGAGGTCACGGATCCTGGCTTCGGTTTCAGCGCGTTCGGTCATGTGAGAGCCCTATTCGGAGGAGGGTCATTTCGCAACGCAATGGGGCGCGATTGCGGCGGCGGGGTGCAACGGCGCGAATGTTCACAAATGTTCACACTAACCAAGGGGACGGGCAGGGCTGCGAAATTGCCTCCGGAACATCGCGCAGCTTGGACCACGACTGGCAGCTTGTAGGACAGCGAATTCCTCATTTCGTGCACGCTACGGTCGCGCTTGCGGACAGAGGCGCAAGTATCTAGGTCGAAGAAACAGTAGTCAGAAGAAACCTAGTTTGTGTGAGCGATAGAGTGAAGATGGATGGAGCGTCGCCGGCATCCACCAAAGGTCCAGTCAGCCCGACCTGTCATTCCCAGCCTCCGTCGATCGCCGGACCCGCGGACTTGCTGCCGGTCCGCAGCGGTCGAGCCGTTACCGAGTCCGGCTACAGCCAGCCGTGCTTGCGGTACCAGCCAGCCGTCTCCGCAAGCCCATCTTCGGTCGGCACTTGCGGGGCCCAGATGTCGCCAGATGGCGCGCCCGAGGAGCTGACGACCCAGTCCGGGTGACAGAAATAGGCGGCGCGATCAGGAGTCAGCTTGGCCTTGTCGCGGCGAACGAGGCGGTCGAGTGCCGCGCCCGCCCTGAGCAACGGGCCAGGGGTTTCCAGCGCCACGGCGCGCCGGCCGACCGCTCGACCGAGAGCGCCGGCGAATTCCCGGTGCGTCCAGCCGCCGGGGCGGCCATCGTCGGGTTCGAGCACTTCCTTCTTCGGCAGACCGCTTTCCGCCAGAGTCATCAGCAGCCGCGCCAGATCGTCGACGTGGATGAGGGAAAGTCGACCCTTCGGCGGCAGCAGGATCAGTCCAGCCTTCGCCATCTTGAACAGCTCAAGCGTCTCCTTGTCGCCGGGACCGTAGACCGCAGGCGGCCGGACGATCACCCAATTGAGGCCGGAGCTTCGCACGAGCTCCTCCGAACGAGACTTTGACGCTCCGTATAATGACAGGGCCGGCTCGCGCGCCGCCAGGGACGAGATGTGTACAAAGCGCTGAGTGCCCGCTGCCGTAGCGGCCGCCAGCATGGCGAGCGTTCCGGCAACATTGCCGGTTTCGAAACCGGCAGCATCCGGGGCGCTGATGATACCCGCGACGTGGATCACCGCGTCGCTCGCCGTCACCAGGCGTTCCAGCGCGTCGCGATCCTCCAGGCTTCCATCGATCCAATCGACGCCTTCGCGCGGTTCCTGAGGACGTCGGGTCAGCGCGCGAACGCGATGACCGCGTGTCGCCGCCAGTTCGATGAGCCTTTGCCCGACAAAGCCGGTCCCGCCGGTGACGGCCAGGATCATAGGGGCGACCAAGGCCGATCGTCTGCCGCGACCTCATCCTCGTCCTCGACAAGTTCGTCGGAGCCGAGCCGCTGAATGATCGCATTGAGCAGCGGCTCGATACCCTCGCCGAGCGGTGCGGAGATGGGGAAAACAGCCTGGCCGCTGACTTCGGTAAGCTCGTGCTTGATTTCGGCGAGACGCTCCTTGTCCAGCAGATCGGATCGACTCAGTCCGATCACCTCCGCCTTGCCCGCGAGGCCCGCGCCGTAGCTCTCAAGCTCCCCGCGAACGACCTGCCAGGCCTCGACCGGATCGTCTCCGGCCGCATCGACCAGATGCAGAAGCACCTTGGTCCGCTCGACATGGCCAAGGAAGCGGTCGCCGATCCCGGCGCCTTCCGCCGCGCCCTCAATCAATCCCGGAATGTCGGCGAGCACGAATTCTCGGCCCTTGTGGCGGACGACGCCGAGCTGCGGGCGGAGGGTCGTGAACGGATAGTCGCCGACTTTGGCGGAGGCGTTGGTGACGCTGTTGAGGAAGGTCGATTTGCCGGCGTTAGGAAGTCCGACCAGGCCGACGTCGGCGAGCAGCTTCAGCCGGAGCCACACCCACAGTTCCTCGCCCTCAATCCCCGGCTGGTGCTGGCGCGGCGCGCGGTTGGTCGAGGTCTTGTAGCTGGCGTTTCCGCGCCCGCCCATTCCGCCTTCGAGCAGGACGAGGCGTTGGCCCTCCTCCGTCAGGTCGGCGAGCAGGCTGCGGTCCTCGTCATCCGCGAGAATCTGCGTTCCGACGGGCACCTTGATGACGAGATCGGGGGCCTGCGCGCCCGTCCGGTTCGAACCGGATCCGCCGGTGCCGCGCTTCGCCCGGAAGTGCTGGGTGTAGCGAAAATCGATGAGCGTGTTCAGGCCGGGCACCGCCTCGAACACGATGTCGCCGCCCTTGCCGCCGTCGCCGCCGTCAGGGCCGCCGAACTCAATATACTTCTCGCGGCGAAAGCTCACCGCGCCGGGGCCGCCCGAGCCGGATCTGATGTAGATTTTCGCTTGATCGAGGAAATGCATGGGGCGGCATGTAGGATGACAAAAGGCGGTTGACCACCGATGGCGCTCAGCGGGTGTTGGGGTGACGTGCCGCTATTTCTGCCCGCAAGGCGTCCGTGGCGATGCGTCGCGCAGCGTCGCGCTCGAGCCCAAGGGCGCTGGTGATCGGCTGGCCGAGCAATGAATCCCCCAAGGCGGCGAGGACGAGCCACAGGGTGCTTTCGGGCACGTGATGCTCCTCGTGACCCACCTGCAACTGGGACACGAGGCCGCGGATAGAATTGAGGATCGGGTCGAGCGCGTCGCGGTTTCCGGACAGGATCATCCAGGCGGCGAGGGCGCCGGCACCCTCCCGGTCGAATGCATCGAACGTGCCGTCGACGACTTCGCGCACGTCCTTTTCGCCCGCTCGCGCACGTTCGACGGCCTCGGCGATGCTGCCGGTCACGCGGTCGGCGATCGACAAGGCCAGTTCGGCCTGAAGTCCTGCCGCGGATCCGAAATGATGGAGAAGGTTGGCATGTGTGCGGCCGACCTTTGCCGCGACGGCTTTCAGGGTTACGGCCTGCGGTCCCTGCTCAAGCAGCAACGCCCGCGCGGCTTCCAGTGCGGCGGAGCGGCTCTCTTCGGAGTTCAGGCGTTTGCGGCTTATTGACACGAGTGTAAGTTAGTATACCTTCTCCGGCATGAGCACGACCACGCTGCCCACGCCCTCGGACCTCACCATCACGCCGCGCGACCGGAAGTTCGACCGCGGCAAGCTCGACGCCCGTCTGTGGCACGGCGGAGGGGTAGAGGCCACCGCCATCTACAACGCATTGTCGACGACCTTCCCGGTCGGCGAGGCCTTCTTCGTCGAGAGCGTTCGCGCCTTCCGCGAAGGCGCGCCGCCCAAGCTTGCCGAAGAGATCAAGGGCTTCACGACGCAGGAGGCGATCCACAGCCGAGAGCATGCAGCCTTCAACCGTCGTGCCGTGGACAGCGGCTACGATCTGTCGAAGCTCGAGGAGCAGGTCGACTTTCGGCTTGCGGTTACCAAGTCGAAGCCGCCGGTTGTCAGCCTCGCCGCGACGATGGCGCTGGAGCATTTCACCGCGATCCTTGCACACGAGCTACTGAAGGATCCGAGGCATCTTGCGGAAGCCGATCCCGAGGCCGCCGACCTGTGGCGCTGGCACGCCTGCGAGGAGATCGAGCACAAGGGCGTCGCTTACGACACATGGCTGCATGCCACTCGCAACTGGCCGCGCAAGAAGAGGTGGGAAGTAAAGGCGAAGGTGATGCTCTTCGTCACTCGCAACTTCGTCGTCGACCGCACCGCCGGAGCTTTGGAGCTGATGCGCCAGGACGGTGTCACCGGGTTCAAGGCCTGGTCTAGGCTGATTTGGTATTTGTGGATCCGGCCCGGAATGTTCCGGAAGATCGGTGTCGCCTGGTTCAAATTCTTCCTGCCGGGCTTCCACCCGTGGAACGAGGACGATCGCGACCTTCTCCGCGCCTACGAGGCGAGCACGGCCGCGAAGGCCGCACCCGCTCCCGTCCGGAAAGTCCGCAACGCGGCCTAAGCGGCCAGCGCTGCATCCTCCTGCAATTCCGCATCGTCCAGCGTCAGGCGCAGCAACCTGGCCTGTGCCTCGGTGCCACGCGCGCAGCTCAACCGCGGCGCGGTGATTCCGAGCGGCTCAAAGCCCAGCTTCTCAAGAACGCGGCCGGAAGCAGGATTGTCTAGGAAGTGCGAGCCTTCGAGGCGCGTGAAGCCGAGCGTCCGCGCTATGTCGATCAGGGCGCCAGAAGCTTCGGTCGCATAACCGCGGCCCCAATGCGGACGAGCGATCCAATAGCCGAGCTCGATTGCGCCCGATGGCCGGCGTCCGAGACCGCATGAGCCGACCAGCTTCGGCGCCGAGTCCGTCCGCTCGAAGACGAGGAAGGTCGGAAGGACCGGATCGCGCGGCTGTGCAAGAAAGGCCTCGGCGTCGCGCAGGTCATAGGGCCATGGCGCGGTTGCGAGATTCCGGACGATCAACTTGTCTGCGATCGCTGAGGCAAGCGCCGGCGCGTCCTCGGCCCAGCCGGGCCTCAGCAGCAGTCGTTCGGTCCTGGCAAACATTTTCCTTCTCCTCCGAGCGGCGCCCTAGCGCCGCTTCGTGACTGTTTCGGGAGAAGAAAAAGAAAGGGAGAAGAGGGGGCTTCCCTCTTCTCCCTTCGTGATCCTTTTGAGACCTACTCCGGGCTGCCCCCTCTGGGACGGCCCTTTATCGGCGGTCCCCTATGCGTTCGTCTCGGCTGCGTTCGGCATAATATGTACGTATTTGCGGCCAAGCTTGCCGTCGCGGAACGCGACGGTGCCGTCGGTAAGTGCGAAGAGCGTGTGGTCCTTGCCGATACCGACGTTGCTTCCCGGGTGCCACTTCGTGCCACGCTGACGAACGATGATGTTGCCGGCGCGCGCTTGCTGGCTGCCAAAGAGCTTTACGCCCAGGCGCTTGCTTTCACTGTCGCGACCGTTGCGGCTGGAGCCGCCTGCCTTCTTATGTGCCATGACGAATTACTACGCTTTCGGAGTTTTCTTGGCCGCGGCCTTAGCAGGTGCAGCATCTTTTGTCGACGGGGCCTTGGCGGCTTTCGCCTTCGGCTCGGCGGCCTTTGCCGGCGCTTCGGCCTTCGGAGCCTTCTCGGCCTTCGCGGGTGCGGCGGCCGCAGGCGCTTCTGCCGGAGCAGCTTCGGCCTTCGGCTTCGCAGCCTTGGCCTTCTCGCCGCCGATCGACACGATCTTCAGGATCGTATGCTGCTGGCGATGGCCTTTTTTGCGGCGATAATTGTGCCGGCGGCGCTTCTTGAAGACCGTGACCTTCTCACCCTTCGCCTGGGCGAGGATTTCCGCGCCGACGGTCAGTCCGGCCACCGGCTTCAGGTCCGAACCTTCCCCGGCGAGCAGGATGTCGGTGATGTCGATCTTGTCGCCGGCTTCCCCAGCGAGTTTCTCGACGACGATCTTGTCTCCGGCGGTGACGCGATATTGCTTACCGCCCGTGCGCACGACTGCGAACATTGGCTCACTTCTCTCGTAAAACTGGACGCGCGGCTGAGCGTAAGCCCCCGCGCGAAAGGCCGCCGCCTATGGCAGCAGGTCTGGCGTGTCAACCGCGAGAGGCTGTGAAAAGCCTAATGCCGATGCTCGGGCCGAAGTTGATACCGCCCTGCGTCGAAGCCCTGGAAGTAGGCGGCGATCGCCGGGTGGTCGATCGGCTCTTCGCTTTCGTCCTGGATCAGGTTCTGCTGGCTGACGTACGCGATGTAGCTCTGCTCCGCATTTTCAGCGAGCAGGTGATAGAAGGGTTGGTCCTTCGGTGGGCGGATGTCCTCGGGAATCGCCTCATACCATTCGTCGCTGTTGGCGAAGACTGGGTCGACGTCGAAGATCACGCCGCGAAAATCGAACAATCTGTGCTTCACGACATCGCCAATGCCGAAGCGGGCCTGGCGCATGGGGGGAAGGGCCGAAGCGGGGTTCATGGTGGAGAAACGCTCAACGTGCGACATGGCTTCAATCTAAGCATCGCGCGCCATTCCACAAGGCGGCTAGGCAAGGTCGGGAGGCGCTGCTAGAGGCGCCTCCGCCCGCCGGCATCGTCCGGCCAGCGCCTTCACAAAATGCGGAGAGGTGGCTGAGTGGTCGAAAGCACCGCACTCGAAATGCGGCGTACGGGCAACCGTACCGTGGGTTCGAATCCCACCCTCTCCGCCACGCACTAGCCGAACTAGTCTCTTCTCCTCGAGGGCTTTTCTAAGCTCCCGGAACACGGCCGGTTCGTTCGGTCAAACCGCCGTGGCCGACGCCCGAGCGAGGCCATTCCAGCCGGAACAGGGGCACCTTGCTTGGCCTCGTCTCCGCAAGTGCGATGCACGGTCCACTTCCCTGATCGAACAGGAAAGAACAGGGAAAAAACGTTCGATTTGCCTGCCTGAAACAGGGCCATGATCGGAGAATCGGTCCAGCCGACCCGTAGAGAAATGGCTGTTTTCTGGCGCTCTCGAGGCCGCCAAGGAGCGTTTCCCTGTTAGTCGTCAGAACAGGGACTTAAATCGGCAAAACAGAGGCCTTACTCCGCTCGAACAGGCGATATGATCGCCGTAACAGATGATCCAAGCGCATCGGGAAGGCTGGCACGTGATCTTTTCTGGCACTGTCCGCTCTGGAGCCCTTCCCATTGCAAAGGAATGGTCGACCCATTGCGGACATTAGCCGCGTCCATGTTAGGTTTTGCGCGATGGAGGCGTTGATGGACGGTAAGCTTGCAGCCTTGGGGTTAGCGTTCGGCGTCGTTCTCGGAGCCGTGACCGATCGCATGGGATTGGGAATTGCCTTGGGCTTGGTGTTCGGCGTGACCCTCGGAGCCTTCATGAAGACCAAGTGGGAAGTGCCGCCCGACGCCTAACTGATGCTAGTGGCGACGAGGAGCGCCGGAAATGTGGATGCGGGTCGTGTCCGCTTTCCACCCATTCCTGCCGCCAGCAGGCGATGACAGCTTTCGACCCATTCCGGACATTGGCGACCTGCCCACGCAAGTTCACTTTGCAACAATTGGAGGCTTTTGCGATGATCTGTCGATGGATGCAATCGGCCGCCCGTTCGTCAATGCCATGTTCTTTGACGAGCCGGCCGGGACGTTCGCAGACGGCTATGTTTTCCGAACCTTGCCGGACTTAACCAGCCTCCAGCAGAATCAACAATGGCTATTGGCACTGCAACATCGCCGATCATGAGAGCCTGACATGGTCTGAGAAGGTCTACGAATTGTTTGGCATTCGCGCAGGAACGCCGATTGAGCGTCAATGGGCCCTCTCGCGCTACAGCGAGCGTTCGAGGAGCGCTCTCGAAAGTGTTCGAACCTTCGGGCTCAAAAAGGATTTGGGCTTTATCCTCGATGCCGAAATTACTCCCGAAGGAGTCGTGTCCAGCCGCTGGATTAGAGTTCTGGCAGTTCCGATCTTGGTGGATCACAGGGTTGTGGGCCTGCACGGGGTGAAGCGGGCTCTTTAGCTTTCAGCCTAACGTCTGCTTTCGACCCAAAGCGGACATAAATCAGAGGCGCACCTCAGGCCTGGTCACCAAACGGTTGGGTGCCTGTGCAGATCGACGACCTGGTTGGACGCGTGATGTATTGATCGGCATAGTGGTTCCATGAAGGCGGTACCTTGCATCGCGCTTGGCCTGGCTCTTGCCTCTTGCTCCCAAGGGGGTGCTGATCCGTCGGCACCACGGATTCATGACGTCGATCGCCTCGAAACGAAGATCGCAACACACCCGTGCGTCCGAGAGGTCGAGGGCTGGGAGCGTAATTATAGGTTCGGGATGAGCAGACGGCTGTTCTGGCCGCAGTCGGATCATCCGGATTTCGACGTGATCGAGTTTCACTACCGCCGTGTCGGCACGCTCGAGATCAAAGCCGCCCGCAACTATTTCACGACTGACGCAAGTGGCGACTGGCCGGATAGCTCTCCTATACGAACGGTGGACGGATCTTTCGCAATCACCAGCGGCCAGCTCAGCATTCGGCGATGCCAACCGCTGTGAGCTAGACGGCCGCCAGGACTAGCTGCCGCCCGATCTCTTCCTCGCCCAAGATTGCGCGGTCCGCGCCGTGGCTAAGCAGGTGCTTCACCTCCTCGTTCGAATGGGCTCGGGCGGCGATCTTGACCGTCGGATTCATCTTTCGGGCAATTTCGGCGATGCCGGCCGCCTCGAAGCCTTCGGGAATGGCAATGAGGAGCGAGGCGGCACGTTGGATGCCCGCCTCCTCCAGTATTTCTCTGCTGGCGGCATTCCCGCGAACAGTTTCCAGCCCCACCTGCTCGGCCAGTCCGACGACATCCGCCTGATCGTCGATCAAAAGAAAAGAGCGGCCCGCTTCCTTCAGCCGCGCTGCAACGGCTTTCCCGACCCGTCCGTAGCCCACGACGATAATATGTGGTTCGTGGACCTCTTCCGTATCGGCTTTGGTGGCGTCAGCTCGACGCGCTCGCTTCGCTGCGAAGCTGAAGACGAACGGGTGAAGCAGGATGGAAATGATCGCTGCCGCCAGGATGAGGTCCCGTGCGTCGGCCGGCAACACTGCCAGCTCCGTTCCCAAGCTCGCAAGAATAAAAGAAAATTCGCCAATTTGCGCGAGGCTGGCGGAGACCGCGAGAGCAGTCTGATTGTCGCGGCCGAAAGTTCGAACGATGGCATAGGCGGCAAGCGATTTGCCAAAGATGATGATCGCCAGCGTCGCAAGCAGCGCAATTGGCTGTTTGAGAACCACCGACGGGTCGAAAAGCATACCGACCGAGACGAAGAACAGGACCGCAAAAGCGTCTCGCAGCGGCAGGGTCTCCTCAGTGGCTCTGCGGCTTAGTTGCGTTTCGCCGAGGATCATTCCGGCGAAGAATGCACCGAGGGCGAAGGAAACGCCGAAGATGTAGCTAGCGCCGAAGGCCACACCCAGCGCAATGGCGAGAACGGCCAGACGGAACAGCTCGCGCGATCCCGTGTGCACAACCCAGTGAAGCGCCCACGGGATAACCCGGCGGCCAACGATGACCATCAAGGCGACGAACGCGACCAGCTTGACGAGCGTCGTACCAAACGAAATCGCAGGCGACCCCCCATCGCCGCTTGCGGCTCCTGCGACGGCGGGTAGCAGCACCAGTGCCAGCACTGTGAAGATGTCCTCCACAATCAGCCAGCCGATGGCGATCCGGCCCCGTTCTGTCTCAACCAGGTTCCGACTCTCGAGTGCGCGAAGGAGGACTACAGTGCTCGCCACTGACAGGGCGAGTCCGAACACGACGCCGGCCATCAGGGTCCAGCCCAGCCAGAGGCCAAGCAAAACGCCCAGGACCGTCGCCGTCGCGCTCTGGACGATGGCGCCTGGCAAGGCGATTTTGCGGACTTCCAGAAGGTCACGCACGGAGAAGTGCAGCCCCACTCCGAACATCAGCAGTATTACGCCGATCTCCGCGAGCTCCGCGGCCATTGCCGAGTTTGCAACGACGCCCGGCGTAAAGGGCCCGACGAGTACGCCGGCGAGCAGGTATCCTGCGATCGGCGAGACGCGAAGTCGATGTGCCAGCGCGCCAAGCACAAAGGCGAAGACGAGACCGGCGACGATTGTCCCGATTAGCGGAGTGTGGTGGGGCATATCATCCACCTACGGTGGAGATCCGGCGAGACAACCCACTACCCGGACGACGCCGCATTTCTGGCTCGCGTTAGCTTGCTGTGCAAGCCAGTCTAAAGGCTAGTCAGTTCTCCCTATGGTGAGCCGACTCGAGCTTCAGCATAGCGTCCTGCTCCATGACCACCGTGCAAAGCCATGCCGGCCACGATAGCGCGTTTTGGCAGGCCTACAGTCGCCGGCGGTACGCAATCCTGTTCTACTCGCTGCTTGGTATTCTGGTGGTGTCGCCCATCGCCGGGAACTCTCCTTTGGCGCAGCTAGCCGTTAAAATGACATTCGGCATTTGCCTGTTGCTCGCGGTGCTGCCCAGCGCGGGGAAGCGCGATCGGATTTTCCTTATTGCCGGCGTCGTGTTGCTGAGCGTGGCCCGGATTGTGTCCGAGCGAGATGACGTCCCCATCGACTTCGGACCGGTGCTCGTCATCTACGGATTTACGGGGCTACTGGCCGCTGCGGCGACGTTTCGCTTTACGGTGACGTCGCCAAGGATCGATCGAGAGACGATCTATGCTGCCCTTAGCGCGTATCTGCTCGCTGGACTGTTCTTTGGCGTCATCTATTCGGCCATCGAATTCATGTCGCCGGGGAGCATTGAAGGACCGGACGTCCTCACAATCTCGAACGCTACGTATTACAGCTTCGTCACTCTAGCGACGCTGGGCTACGGCGACTTTCTGCCGCACTCAGCGCTGGCCCGAGGTGTTGCCACGGTCGAGGTGATCGGAGGGCAGCTGTACCTTGCAGTTTTGGTCGCGCGACTGATCGGGGCGTTCGATTTCATCAAGAAGGCCTAGGGTCCGCTTTCCACCCATTGCAGCCTCCGCGCGTGCCCACCGATCCGATCTTCCTCCCGAGCGTGCCGAGGCCCTCGAGAGCGCGCTACGAAGGAGCTGTTCGATTTTGAAGCCGGTCCGCCGTCGCCCGGGAGGACGCATGAGCAGGAATCCCGGGCGCTAGGGCAATCTGCTTAGCTCGTCAGAAGGCATTTCGGACAAGCTTTACCTTATGAAGGTTCAGCTTTTCCTTGTAGCCGCGCTCACTCGAGCGCTTCGGCAGTTTGACCCTTTCGCGCTTGATCTTCTGATAGCCAGTCTGGGAGAGAATGTGCTTGATGCCGTTCAGGCGCGCCCTCTTCTTGTCGTCGCTATGAAGCACAAACCAAGGTGCGAAGGGATGGCTCGTTGCTTCGAACATCGCGTCTCTCGCGCGCGAATAGTCGTGCCAGCGCGAATAGGACTTGATGTCCATCGGGCTTAGCTTCCACTGCCTGAGCGGATCGTCGATCCTTTGACGGAATCTGCGTTCCTGCTCCTTTTGCCCGACTTCTAGCCAGAGCTTGATCAGGATGATGCCGGACTCGACGAGCCAACGTTCGAACTTGGGCACGTTCTCGAGAAATCGTTCGACGTCTTTCTCTTTTGTGTAGCCCATGACGCGCTCCACACCGGCGCGATTGTACCAGCTGCGGTCGAAGATCACGACTTCGCCGCCGGCCGGAAAATGCTCTACGTAGCGCTGCAGGAAGAGCTTTGTCCGGTCCTGTTCGGTCGGTGCATTTAGGGCCACTACACGGAACGTTCTCGGGCTGACGCGTTCCGTCAGCCGCTTGATCAAGCCGCCCTTACCGGCTGTGTCGCGTCCCTCGAGAACGATAACAACCCGTGCGCCGCTCTGCCGAACCCAGTCCTGCAGATAACAGAGCTCTGTCTGCAGCCTCAGAAGGGCCTTCTCGTAATCTTTCCGCGAGAGTTTTCTTTCGAGCGCAGCAGCCTTCCTTTTATCTGGGTCCGGTTTGTCGAGCTTTCTGAGCTCCGGCTTTGTCTTGACGGACGGAAATGATTCCTGCGCCAATACGTTCATTGTTCATCTCCTGATGCAACGACCGTACAATCACGACCCGTTTTTCGCCGGTATCGGCAGTTGACCTGATCTCGCGTGGGCTTGCAGCTGCAGAATCAAGGGCAACCGAAACCGCAAGGGCCAGTGGATCTACCGCGTGCCCGTCATGCCCTACTAGGACGCTACCCGCGCGGAGGAGCTCTTCTGCACCGAGGCGGAGGCCAGGGCGGCCGGCTACCGACGGCAATCGTCAGACCTTAGCGTTGCGGGATGTTCGCTAGTGTCTGCTTTCGACCCCAAGCAGACATCCGACATGTTTCCGTGGGTCGCAACCGTCGATCAGGAATTTCGACCGCTGATCGTGAAAAGTTCACGCCGTATTGCGTGATTTACGTCACCCGATGTACGCGTTAAATCAGTGGTCGGAATCCGACCACTCTGAAGCCGCCTCTTGAAGGCGGCTTTTTGTTGCCTGAAAGGACCGGCGACCCTTGCAAGAAATTGTTGGGGTGCTGGGGCACGTTTCGGCCACGGACATCGTTCTCATCATTCACGCTTGGACGCTGCATCGCAGCGACTTCACGCTCGAATTGCGTGTCGGCAAGCTGGTAGTGTTGAAGATGTCGAAGGCTGAGCGGCCCGAACGCACCCGCTAAAACCGCTCACATCCTGTCCTACGATGGTGATTGCGCGGAGGGCGGAGCCATGCCGCATCACACAAGACGATGATCGTCTGCTTCTTCCCACACTGAGCGCGGTCAGCACCTCCTGGCTCCGAGCGGCGAGCGCGGCGAGTGCGCTAACTCAATCATCCTTTCTTGAGCCTTCCAGCAAAGCGGCATCGGGGCTCTTACAAAGTCTTCAAGCCGAAGAGTGTCTGGCTGCATCCCCGCAAGGATGCCGCGCTGAATGCGGGGTGACAGGAACGCCAACCGCATCAACCGGACAGCGTATCTGGAGTGTGGCATTTCCTCGACCACCGGCAAACCCAAACGGTCCCGGTTCACCAGGCGGTGTGCTGCCCGAAGCCCCTGAATCAGCACGGCGTCGCGATTAGGGGCATCGCTCTGGATCGAATTGGCGTTGGCGCGCCCTCCGCGGGGCTGCAGCACCGCGAGGATAATCCACCGGATGTGTTCCGCAGACTCCTCGTCGGCAGACACCCACTCGCCATCAGCAAGCGCGCCACGGATCGCCGGCAGCATTCGGGTGGGCAGCACGAGCTCGATCGAGTGTGCGGACAAATTTACCCGAACCAGCTGACGCAGACCATCCTCGGACGTCGCCGAGACGCGTTGGAGCGCGGCATTGATTAGAGCGTCGACGCGCAGCTTCGGAAAGCGCTTCAGTTCGTCGCTGGACCTGCCGCCCTGCTGAAGGCGCGCCGGCACATAGTAGCGGTAGGTCTTTCCTCTCGGATTCTTCGAGTGCGTCGGGGTCAGTCGATTACCATGCGCGTCGAACAGCTTGCCCCCCAGCGGCGAGGTTGCCCGCTTGCGAGTTTGTCGCTCGCCCAGCTGCCGTACCAGCTTCGCCTGCACCCGCTCGAACGTGGCAGCATCGACGATGCCGTCGTGCTGACCAGGATAGCACTGACCCTTGTGGACGATCTCACCGACGTAGACGCGGTTCTGAAGCAAATGGAACATTGCCCCACGGCTGAACGGCTGGTCCCCTGTCGCAGTGCCCTTGGCGCTCACGCGCGGCTTGGAGCGAATGTTCTCCCGCTCCAGATCCTCGATCAGCCGGTGGACGGAACCGAGCTGCAAGATAGCGATCGAAGATGTGTCGGACCGTGACGGCCTCGACTTCATTCACATTCAGCACGCGCGTGCCGTTTGTCGGGAGATCGTACCCCAGCGGCGCCAGCCCACCCATCCACAAGCCCTTGGCTTTCGACGCAGCGATCTTGTCGCGAATGCGCTCGCCCGTGACCTCACGCTCGAACTGCGCGAACGACAGCAGGACGTTGAGCGTCAGCCGGCCCATGCTGCTCGTGGTGTTGAACGCCTGGGTCACGCTGACGAAGCTCACTTCCTTCGCATCGAACCGCTCCACGATCCGGGCGAAGTCGGCGAGGCTGCGGGTCAGGCGGTCGATCTTGTAGACGACGACCACGTCGACGAGCCCGCGACCGATATCGGCAAGGAGACGCTGCAGGGCAGGGCGCTCCATCGATCCGCCAGAGTAGCCGCCATCATCGTAGCGGGCCGGAAGAGCGGACCAGCCTTCGCCAGCCTGGCTCAGGACGTAGGCTTCACAGGACTCGCGCTGCGCATCGAGGCTGTTGAAGTGCTGCTCGAGGCCCTCGTCCGAGCTCTTGCGGGTGTAGATGGCGCAGCGCTTCATGACCGCAATCCGAAGAAGCGCGGCCCGTTCCAGCGCGTGCCGGCGATCGCCGTCGCGGCGGCCGACAGGCTCTTGAAGGTTCGCCCCCGCCACTCGAACCCACGTTCGACGACGGTGACGATCTGCTCCTCGCCGTTCCACGTGCGCTGAAGCGTCGCGCCAATGCCGAGGTCCTGCCCTTCCGCGACGACGCGACCTGTTCGCGAAAGTGCTGCGCGCGTGTCCGCATCGAGCCCGCCAAGAGCAACAGCCTGAATCCGCCAGGCGAGCAGCAGGCGCAGCATCTCGGTCGAGCGGAACTTGGGCGGGGCGCCGAAGCGCTCCCGCCATTTGTCCCGCAGCGCATGAAGGTCGAGACTTTCGAGCGCAGCGACTTCGGCTTCCAGGTCCGCGATCACGCCTGCGCCTCCGCGATGCGGTAGCGGCGCACTCCCTCGACCACCTCCGAGGAGATGACGTGTCCCTTCTTCTTGAGCGTGCCAGCAAGTGCGCCACGGACGGAGTGCGTCTGCCACGCGGTTGCCGTCGCTAGCTCCTGCGATGGTTGCGCCGCTCGGCTTTCGAAGCAGGTTCAGAAGGGTGTCGAGCTTCGACGTGCCCGCCCGCAACGGCCTTGCTTATCTTCGACGTGCCGCTGCCGGTCTTTTTGACTGATGAACTCTTGCGCATGATTGTGCCTTTCAATGTGCGGCGCCACTGGGCGCCGCTACCGGCACAAGCCCGCGTCGCGGGCAGACACACCAATGCTCAGATCGGCCGCACTATCCACAGGAAAGTGCCGCCAGAGCATTGCAATTTTCGGCATGTTCATGCTATGTTCCGCATACATGAACCAGAGTGTCGCGGGGGCGCTACCCACTCGCTTGCTGACGGTTGTTTATCGACCGATCGGTGATCTTCGTCCGGATCCACGCAACGCGCGGACCCATCCCAAACGGCAGATCGATCAGCTTTGCGCCTCGATCTGGGAGTTCGGGTTTACGAACCCTGTTCTCGTTGATGAGCAGTCGGTGCTGATCGCCGGCCATGGGCGGCTGCGAGCAGCCAAGGAGATGGGACTGGCCGAAGTGCCGACGATCGAGTTGGCCGGGCTCACCGAGGTTCAGAAGAAGGCGCTTCGCCTCGCCGACAACAAGATCGCGCTCAATGCAGGATGGGACGCCGAGATCCTGCGGCTCGAGCTGGCTGACATGGGCACGCTCGATGTGGACTTCGATCTCGCACTCACTGGCTTTGCCAGCGGCGAGATCGACGTGATGCTCAAGGCTGCCAACGATCCCGACGAGGAGGTCATTCCGGCCGTGCCGGAAGAGCCCCGGACGAAGCTCGGCGACATCTGGGTTCTGGGTGAGCATCGCATCGGCTGCGGCGATGGCCGCGATGCCGATTTTCTCCGGCGATTGATCGGCGATGGTGCGGCGATCGACGCGGCGTTCCTCGACCCGCCGTACAACGTGAAGATCAATGGACATGCCAACGCAAAGGGCCGCCACCGCGAGTTCGCTATGGCCTCCGGCGAAATGAGCGACGGTGAGTTTCGCAAGTTCCTGGAGCAGACGCTTGGCGCTGCTGCGGCGGTGTCACGTCCCGGTGGGGTTCATTTCGTCTGCATGGACTGGCGGCACATGGACGACGTGTTGGCCACAGGACGTGGAGCGTACGGCGACCTGCTCAACATCTGTGTCTGGAACAAGAGCAATGCCGGCATGGGTTCGCTCTACCGGTCCAAGCACGAGATGGTGTTTGTCTATCGTGTTGGCGACGCACCGCACGCGAACATGGTCGAGCTTGGTCGGCATGGCCGCAACCGCACCAACGTGTGGGACTATCCTTCCGTCAACTCGATGGCAGGAAGCCGCCGTGAAGATCTGGCTTTGCACCCGACGGTGAAGCCGGTCGCGATGGTGGCTGATGCTTACCAGGACGTGACCAAGCGCGGTGATCTCGTATTCGACATGTTCCTCGGCTCGGGCACTTCGCTGATCGCCGCCGAACGGACCGGGCGAGGGTTTCGCGGCTGCGATATCGATCCTGCTTACGTAGATGTCGCTGTCGAGCGCTGGGTGCAAATGACCGGCGGTACGCCCGAGCTGGAGCGCGCGCGTTGAGCGGCCGGTTCCAGAAAGGGCAGAGCGGCAATCCCGCGGGACGGCCGAAGGCTCGTCGGCCGCACATCTCGGCGTTCGATATCATCTTCGACAGGAAGCTCACGGTCACCCAGAACGGTATTGAGCGCGAACTAACGGTCGATGAGGCGCTTCAGCTGCAGACCTACCAGGCTGCGCTCAAAGGCAGCCGCATGGCGGTCCGCGCAGTGTTGAAGATGATTGATAAGCGTGAGGCGGTGCTGGCAAAGAAGGCGCCGCCGGCTCCCGTTCGCGCGATGAAGTTCGGAGGTGAGCAAGATCCTCGCAATGCCGATGCAGCCATGCTGCTGCTGGGGATCACCGTTCCGGACCCGGGTTGGGAGGGGCCCTGCGAGTACGGAACGCGGATGAAGCTGGTAACCTGGGCAGCGCAGGCGGCAATCAGCAGACCGGGCCGGCGGCAGCTCTCCGACAAGGACCGGGAGGACATCAAGCGTCAGACCATAAACTCCGACGCGCTCAAATGGCCGCGGCAGCGGGGGGCGAGCTAGCATGGCGACTTCGCCCGAAGATGTCGGATACGGCCGACCACCGACCGCTGCCCGATTCAAGAAAGGCCAGAGTGGCAATCCTCGCGGGCGTCCACGCGCCCGTCGACGCGACATACCGTACGACTTCCTGCTCGGGCAGATGGTCACCATACGAGAGGATGGTCGCGAGCGCCGCGTCACCGCAGCCGAGGCATTCCTGCTCCAGCTGACGAAGAAAGGACTTCAGGGCGATAGCGCGTCAGCTAGAGCGTCGTTGGCTGCGATCGAAGCAGCAAGAGCTACGTACTCCTCCGAGCAACAGATCACGGTACGGTTGGTGTGGAAGTACGTCAGTCCCGGCTCGGTCGGTTGCAGCCTGGACGCGCTCGGGATCGCCGTGAAATTGAACAAGTACAGCGACCATGCTCGCTTCGAGCTCAAGCCGTGGATCGTGGAGGCGGCACTCGGACGGCTTGGAAGTCGGCAACTCTCTGTCGAAGAGCAGAGGACCGTGTTGGAGAGTACACGGACGCCAGAGAAAGTTCGCTGGCCGGATTGGTGGACGGTTCGCCCCTGAAGGTCGTCGGCGCTGCACAAATTTCGCGAAACGCTGCACCCCGATGATCCTTGGTGAACCTAGAGCGAAGCGGGCACAGGACAACTACCCCTCGGTATGATCCGAGAGGCAGTCCGGCCCGCTTTCGACTGTATGACCCTTGGAGCCACCCGTCGCTTCGCGTGCTCGCTCGGGCCGGGAAAGGCTGAGCGATCGGCAGTTGCTTGCGAGACTTTCCCGTCCCGCCGATCCCCGCTCTGCCTTTCGGACTCGGGCTGCGCTTTGATCAGACCCCTTCTGGTAGCGCATCATCCCGGCCGCCAGAGTATTGAGCCAACCCAGCCGGAACGAGCTATATGGTCACGATTTGTTCTCCTTCAAGGTTCGTGCTTCAATGAATCCGATGACAGTTGGCACGATCCCTGAAAGTCGGCGGGCATGATCGAGCGGATCAGTTTGCCAGCAGCGAGGCGGATTGCGCTTGCCGCTCAAGGGTTCGGCGCGAAGCACCCACTGCAGCCGGGCAGAGCTCACGTTCGTGCCGTCCTGAACAAGGTTCAGCTCTATCAGATCGACAGCGTGAACGTGCTCACCCGGGCTCACTACATGCCGGCCTACTCGCGCTTAGGTAGATATGATCAGACCGACTTCGATCGGATCGCCTGGGGGCCGAAGCGCGAGCGCCGCTTGTTTGAATACTGGGCTCACGAGGCTTCGCTACTGCCGTTTGATCTCCACCCGATGCTGCGCTGGCGCATGGCACAGGCGGACCGAGGAGAGGCTGGCTGGAGCCGCATGCGCGCTTACGCCACCGAACGCCGGGCCGAAGCTATGGCAGTGCTCGAGCGTGTCCGTGTTGACGGTCCATTGGCAGCGTCCGACTTCGAGGAGCACAAGGGACGAAGCGGCTGGTGGGAGTGGAGTGACGCCAAGCGCACCCTCGAATGGCTGTTCTGGGCCGGTCACATCACTACGGCAGCTCGCCGCAGCAGTTTCGAGCGCGTCTATGATCTGACGGAACGGGTCATCCCTGCCGATGTGTTGGCGCAACCCACACCCACCGATTCCGACGCCCATCGTGCTCTTATCGAACGTGCCGCAGCAGCACATGGAATCGCCACTACCGCAGACCTCCGTGATTATTTCCGTCAATCGCCCGAGCAAGCCACGCTCGCCATAACGGAATTGGTCGAAGAAGGCGTGCTGATCGCGGTCGACGTGCCCGGTTGGCGACGTGCCTGGCTGCATCGCGACGCGCGATGCCCTCGAAAGATCGACGCTCATGCTCTTCTCGCGCCTTTTGATCCACTGATCTGGACTCGGGATCGTGCAGAACGCCTATTCGGATTCCGGTACCGGATCGAGATCTACGTTCCCGCGGAGAAGCGGCAATTCGGCTACTACGTTATGCCCTTTCTGTTGGGCGATCGCCTTGTCGCCCGGGTGGACCTGAAGACTGACCGACACGCATCTTGCCTGCTCGTTCGTTCAATGCATCTCGAGGTCGACGCTCCCGATCACACCCGTGAGGCGCTAGAAATAGCACTCGAGAGCATGGCGGGTTGGCTAAGCCTTGCTGCGGTGGCGATGCCGGGTTCCTGACGGCTTAGCTCGTGATGCCCTAATGTCTGCTTTCGACCCATTGCGGACATTCGGACGTCTTGGTCAGTGACGTCGCTCAAACGCCTTTTGGTCGGCGATCGCGAGTGCATCAGCGGCCATGGCCTGGAACCGCTCAGCTATCGAAGCATCCCCTAATTGTCTTGCAACACGCCCACACCTTTCGGCTCTGGCCCGATAATCGTCCTCAGGAAGATCCTCGACGGGAATTTGATACCAGCGCATTGCACTCTTCTTGGGTAAGACGGCTTCGGTTTCCTCTATTCTTCGCACCGGGGGCGCCTGACATCAGGCCTTGTGCTCAGTTAGGCTAAGAAAGATGCCAATGTGCGCTTCGATCCGTACGTTACGGAATTGCTGCAATTTTGCTGCTGCTCGGGTCAGCACTTCTCTAGTGCACCAAGGCGCATGAGGTACGTCCGACATGTTTGCTTGGTTTCAAAGACTGCTGCCTGAGCGAGGGGATTTTTTCGGCATGTTCGAAGCGCATGCCGCAATGATCGTGGCGGCGGCGGAAGCATTGCAGCAACTGACTGTCGATGGCGGGTCGACCGAGGAATGCCTCAACACGATCCAAGATCGTGAACATATCGCGGATGACGTTATTCGCGACGTCCTCACAACGGTACGAAGGACTTTTCTAACGCCGTTCGATCGCGGCGCGATTACCTCACTGATCGGCTCGATGGATGATGCCATCGACGAGATGCTTGCGGCCGCCCGCGCGATCGACCTTTACGAAGTTCAGCAGCTTAGACAGGAAATGAAGGATATCATTGGTCTCATCGGCGAGGCCGCGCGATTGACCAACGAGGCGATCCCACTGCTTCGCAACGTGAGCAAAAACAGCGTCCAGCTTCACAAACTTACGGAACGGCTCGTACTGCTCGAAGGGAAGGCAGATGATATGCACGCCGCCGGGCTGAGGCGAGCGTTCCGAGGAATCGCGCGGGAAAATCCCTTGCAGTTCGCCGTCACGCGAGAGATCTTGAGGCACTTGGAGAAGGTGACGGATGCCTTTGAGGACGTTGCCAATCAAATTGACGGCATCGTGATCGACCACGCTTAGGCGAGAATAGTCCGTCAACTGGCTTCGTCTCGTCATTACACAAAGCGGGCGCGTCTCAGTATGTGCGCTTAAGTCCGCTTTCCACCTAAAGCACACCCGAAAGAGGCACCCTGCGGTCTGGTGTCCGATTCGGGAACTGCTTGACGGCGGAGACGCTTCTAATCGGATGACGTTGCTCAGAAACGCAGTGACAATCGCGACCCCGCTTGTTTCCCGCGTCGGATCCAGAAGGATCGGTCTCTTGGCGGTCGTCGGACTATGCGCCGCCTTCATCTTGGCCTTTGGCATGGTGGCCGAAGAGGTCATGGAAGGGGATACGCACAAGCTCGACCGGGCCGTGCTCCTGGCATTCAGAACGCCCGGGAACCCCGCGGATTTACTCGGTCCGGCCTGGTTCGAAGAGATGGTGCGCGATGTCACCGCGCTCGGCAGTTATGCCTTCATCATCATCCTGGTCGTGGCAGCCCTCGGCTATCTTCTCCTCATGCGACGATACGCAATGTCCGCGCTGGTCCTGGCGGCGGTACTCGGCGGGATCGTGATCAGTAATGTGCTGAAGCATGGCTTCGACCGGCCCCGCCCGGACTTGGAACATGCGGCGCAGGTATTCAGCCCGAGCTTCCCGAGCGGCCACGCGACGCTGTCGGCCGTCACTTTCCTTACTCTCGGGGGGCTTCTCACGAGAGCAAATCTGAACTGGCGGGTGAAAGTCTACTTTCTGACCGTCGCCATTTTCTTGACCGTCCTCGTCGGGATCAGCCGCGTTTACCTTGGGGTTCATTATCCAAGCGACGTGCTCGCCGGCTGGTGCGTGGGCACTGCATGGGCGCTGCTCTGTTGGGCCGCGACCTCCTATCTCCAGGCGCGCGGCAAGGTTGAGGGCCCATCACAACCCGGCGGCTAGTGCTTACTCCGCTTGGCAATCTCCGCGCTCGGTCATTGCCGAACTTCCAGCTTGAGCGCGTCGGCGATTGCTTTCCACGGCACCACCTTGAAGTTCTGGGTCTCTACGGGGAGAACATTGCGACCGTCCTGGGCGACTAGCGCGCCATTCTCTAGGCCAGGGCCGAGGTTAGCGCTGCTGACTTCCAATCCGTCCGTCTCAGAAATTCCGTCTATGCCTTTGGCCGCGTCGGCGATCACAGAGAAGGAGCCGAGATACGCCTGGTTGCCCTCGCGGCGGTAGACAGCGTAGCTGTTGTTGCCCTGGCTTGAGACGACGAGATAGCCGCGACCGTTTCCGAGGTCGTAGATGCCGACCCCTTCCATATCGTCCTTGAGCTTCGAGTTACCCTCGACCGTATCAATCGCAACCGGCCTCGCTCCTTTGACCGGCTCGGCCGTCACCTTCCACAAGCCGACATCCTCTTCCGCCACGAACAAGGTGCCGGCGCGGTCGTCACCGATGCATCCCTCGGTCTGACTGCTGAACTTGATGTCTCTGACCTGCTTGATGCGGACCTTGCCGGTGCGCGTCGCGAGCAGTTCCCATTGTCGAACGAGACCATCCGGGTCGCTGACGTAGACGTAGTAGCGGCCGGACCTGGCGCTGCGGTACATGCACTGACCGTAAGGATCGGAGAGGCCGGTCGCCTGGATTCCGTCGGCGACGTTGACGAGCTGACGCGTAGCAGTGTCGAGCGCGTAGATCGCAACGGCCTTGTGCGTGCGGTCGCTCGCGGTGACCAAGACGACATTCTTCCCGCCGAGCTTGAAGCCCTCCCGCAGGTCGACGTTGTTCATCTTGCCGTCGCCGACGAACTGCACGGACTTGCCCTGCATGTCGTAGACGTGGAGCCCGCCCTGCTTGTCCGTGCCGATGATCAGGCTCTCCGCCGGGTTCGCCGCATTGGCCCAGATCGCCGGATCGTCCGCCGCATCCCCGCCGTTGGCGACCGGAGCGGTCTCCATGACCGGACGGACAGTCGGAAATTGGGGTGCGACGGTGCCGACGAGTTCGGTCTGACTGCCGGCGCTGAGCCCCAGCGCTGACGCCAGTCGATCCAGGCCGATGAGCTTGTAATTCGAGCCGCCGGCGGCATCTTCATCCCCGATCAGCAGCCCGCCGTTGGGCAGGCCGGGCGCGGCGCCGATGGCATAAAGCCCGCCGGGATCGCCGACCGCAGCGTCGCCGGACGAGACGGTGAACGATTTCACAAAAGCGTCGTCCTTGGCGTGGTCGTAGACGTGAATCTGGCCCGCCGTTGCGTTCGACGCGAGCAGCCATTGCGCTCCGGCACCGCCGTCGATCAAAGCGACGCCGCCGACTTCCTCAGTGATACGGCCGAGCCGCGTCGCGTCGATCAGCGCGGGGACATTATCGGTCTCCGGCTCGGCGTTGAAGCGCCAGACCCCGACGGCCTGTTCGGACACGTAGAGGCTCCCGGTGCGGTCATCCGCGACGCAGTGCTCCGCGGTGGATGGAACGTGGAGGCGCCGGACCTGGCGGCCCGATACCCGTCCGTTGGCGTCGGCAAAAAGTAGGTACTGGTCAACCTCTCCGCCGTCGCCCACTGCGAAGGCGTATAGCGAGCCATCCTGCAGGCTGCGGTAGAGGCAGCCGCCCTCGGCCGCGATGTTGAGCGCGAGGGGGCCCGCACCGACTTCGCTCAGGCCAGCGCCTTGCGGACGAAAGAAGCGGAAGCTGTTCGTTGTCGCGTCGACGGAGGCGACAAGCGGCGCATCGCCGAGCGCGCCGTAACGAACGTCCACTCCGACGACCTCACCCGACTCCGTACTGCCGACTCGCTTCCCCGTGAGGTCGTAGAGTTCAAGCCCGCCAAGCTCGGCCGTTCCGACGATCAGGGGCTGTTCGCCGCCGAGCAATAAGATTGCCTTATTCGACCCGCCTCTTTGGGTCGGCGTAGTGCCGATCGCATCGATTGCGGGGATTGAAGCAGGGCTTTGCGCCCCCGCCGTTCCGCCGAAACCGAAGAGCGCACAAGTGGTGATCAAAAGCTTCGCAGCACCCCGCATCGTCATTGTCTCCGCCGCGTAACAATGTCCCAATAGCTAGTCCGTGCATGGTCATGGTGCAAGATGAATTCCAAAACTGTTGCAATTTGGAATTTTCTGTTCAATCATCGCAATTGTTCCTCACGGGAGAGACACAAGTGGGGTTTGAGGGGGTGCGTATGACGCGCAAACTGCACGTTCTGCAGGGACTTCTATTTACGTCCGCATTGTTCGCCGCTCAGTCGGCAGTGGCACAGGTTGTCACTCAACCTACCGCACCAGACCAGGAGCCCGCGGCGGAAACCGCTGCGGAGGGCGATGCCAAGGCTGCGGGCGAGTCGGCTGTGCCGACAAACGAAGGTCTGGCGACGGACACTCGGTCGCTCGAAGAAATCATCGTCCGGGGCACGCGCATCTATCGCAATCGAACGGACACGATCGCGCCGGAACTGTCGTTCGGCCAGGAATTCTTCCAGAAATTCGAGCCCACGTCTGTCGGCGATTCTCTCAAGCGCGTTCCGGGTGTCGCATTCGGTAGCGACATCGGCGAGTATGACGCACCCGCCCTGCGCGGATTGGGCGCTGGCTTTACCCAGATCCTCGTCAATGGCCGGCCGATTCCGGGCGGGGGCAACGACCGTTCGGTTTTCGTCGACCGCATCCCGGCCGAGATCATCGATCGGATCGAAATCATCCGATCGCCTACCGCGGACCTGGACAGCCAAGGCATTGGCGGCTCAATCAACATCATCCTGAAAGATGGTGCGAGCTTGCCGCCGGGTATCATCACCCGCGCCGGCCTTCTCTACTTTCCGGATACCGAGACCTTCAAAGGCTCCGGCGCCGTATCGTGGTCCGATCGAAACGCCGCGGAGACGATTGCCTGGTCCCTGACCGTCGATGCGCAGCAGCGCTACAATCCGAAGCTTGCCCGCCAAGAGGTGTTCGAGGACAGTTCGCCAGGTTTCGAAGACACGGACACTGGCCTAGAACTCTTCGAGCCGTTCGATCGCGATGCGTCTGTCGCACTAGAGCGAACGGAAGAACTCGATACTCGCCGCAGCTTCGACCTTTCGCTGAATGGCGACATCACGTTCGTACTTGGCGAACAGAGCAAGCTCCGCTTCGATGGGTTCCTTATTCGAACTCGTCGCACGGATACCGAGCAAACGCTTGAGCTCGAGCGGCCGGAGGACGACGATGAGGATCCGATCTTCGATGAAGGCTTCGAAATCGATGCCACTCAGGTAGCCAAGGAGCCGTTCCGCCAGCTGAACTATGGCATCTCCGGTCTCTACGAAACCAAGTGGGGGAATGGGATGAGCGCCGAAGCTCAGGTCCGCTACTCGCGCTTTGACGAAGAGAGCTCGAACAATACCTACGAACTGGACGACGATGAGTTCGATCTGGACGATCTCGTTCCCGAGGATCTCGAGCTTACGGACGATTCCGAACTCATCGAGATTGACGCTCTGGACACCAGCGACAGCGAGTTCTCGGGGGATGCTTCCTTCAAGAAGGATTGGGGGAACTGGAGCATCAAGGTCGGAACTGCAGGCAAGCTCAAGGACCGAAAGTTCGGTCAGGTCCTCGGCGAAGATCTGAACGACGATGAAGATGCTTCTCTCATAGAGAGCCAGTTCAAATATAAGGAAAACCGGCTCGACGGCTTCGCCCTCGCCGAGTTCAAACTTGGTGGGGGTGCGAAGGCCCAGGCGGGCATACGCGCCGAGTATACGACGACGAAGCAGAAAATTCGTCCCGACGTGACGGAAGACGATGAAGAGTCGGCGTCTTCAAGCGAATTCCATCTCAACCCTTCGGCGCACCTCCAGATTCCGTTGTCATTCGGCCCGCAGTTTCGCGTCAGTCTCGCGCGCACCGTTCGCCGACCCAACATCGATCAGGTCGTGCCATTCGTGAATTCGGATGACCCGGAAGATGACGACATCACCATCGGCAACCCCGATCTCAAGTTCGAGAGCGCCTGGGGTGCCGACGTCGGCCTCGAACACCGTCTCCAGGGCGGCGTTATCGGCGTCAATTTCTTCTACAGAAAGGTCAGCGACCTCATCTCACTGGTGAATACGGGCGTACCCGTATTTCCGGATGAGGATCCCGATAGCGCGGAGGGCCGAGCTCGGATTTACAGCTACGACAATGTCGGTAACGGCAAAGTCTACGGCTTCGAATTCGACCTTTCGGCACCGCTTAGCTTCATCGGGCTCAACGACACGGGCGTCTTCGCCAACTACACTCGGCTCTGGTCGAAACGCACTGAGCCGAACACCGGCATGAAGGTGCCCTTCGATGGTCAGCCCAAGTACGTTTACAACTTCGGCGTGACGCAGGACTTCAAGACACTCGGAGCCTCCGCGGGCTTCAGCTACCGCAAGCAAGGCAAGTCCCACAGCACGTTCTTTGGTGAAGAGGAATTCCAGAAGTATGGAGGCAATCTGGAGGCCTATATCGAGAAGCGGGTCGCCAAGAATTTCGTGATCAGGCTGAGCGGTAACAATTTGCTCGACGCCAGAAGCCTTCAGTGGGAGCGCAACTTCAGTGGCGACAATGGTCTCGAGATCATCGAAAATCAGCGTCTCGGAAATGTCGATGCCTATGAGGTCGAGCATGAAGAGACCTCCGAGCAGATCATGCTGACGGCGCGTCTCGTCTTCTGATCCTTGTGGCCGGCGCGTGCACGAGGTTTGAATTGTACGACGGAGGAGTGGCTTGAACGCGCTCCTCCGATCCTTTGCAACGGGACCTGAAGCTCCACGGATCGGCGACCCATCGCAGATCGACCGGCTGTATCGCAGCAACCGCATCCGGGTGATGCTGGCGATCACGATCGGCTACGGCCTTATCTACACCTGCCGGCTCGCGCTGGGCGTCGTGAAGAAGCCGCTGATCGACCAGGGCATCTTCACGCCGGCCGAACTTGGGACAATTGGATCCGCGCTCTTTTACACTTACGCTATCGGGAAGCTGACCAACGGCTTCCTCGCCGATCATGCCAATGCGCGCCGGTTCCTGGCGGCTGCGTTCCTGCTGTCAGCGCTTTGCAACGTCCTGATGGGCTTCACGAGCGCAGTCTGGGCCGCGGCTTTGGTGTGGGGCCTCAACGGCTGGTTCCAAAGCTTCGGAGCGCCGGGCGGCGTGGTCGCGATGACCGCCTGGTTTTCGAACAAGGAGCGAGGCCGCGCTTACGGCATCTGGAGCACCGCCCATTCTCTCGGCGAGGGCCTGACCTTCATTGGCGTCGGCGGACTGGTGGCGCTGCTCGGCTGGCAGTGGGGGTTTTGGGGGCCGGGCTTGATCGGCATCATTACTGCGGTCGGCGTCTTTGCATTGCTGCAGGATCGGCCGCAAACGCTTGGCCTTCCCCCCGTCAACGAGTGGAAGAACGATCACTATACGGAAAATGCGGCCGATAGCCCGCGAAGCACTCTGGCTCTCCAATTCTCGATCCTGAAGATCCCGGCGATCTGGGTCCTCGCCCTCGCGAGTGCGACGACCTACGTGACGCGTTACGCGATCAACAGCTGGGGAATCCTCTACCTGCAGGAGGATCGCGGCTATTCACTCCCGATGGCCGGCACTCTCCTGATGATCAGCACCTTGGCAGGCATTGCCGGCGCCGTGGCTTTCGGCTTCACGTCCGACAAAGTGTTCCACGCGAGGCGGCCGCCGGCGAATCTGCTCTTCGCCATCTTGGAAATTATCGGCCTGCTGATCATCTTCTTCGGACCTACCAGCACACCCGTCTTGATCCTCGGGAATGTTGCTGTTTGGGCATGGGCCTGACCGGCCTCGTGACCTCGCTCGGTGGACTGTTCGCAGTCGACATCGCGCCGAAGCGCGCGGCCGGCGCGGCCATGGGGGTCATCGGCATCTTCAGCTACATCGGCGCGGCCGTGCAGGAGCAGGTGTCGGGCATCCTGATCGAGCAGAACATGATCGTGCAAGGAAGCGACCGGATCTACGATTTCGGTCCTGTGATCTTGTTCTGGATCGCATCGTCCGTGATCTCGATGCTGCTGGCCGCCAGCCTATGGCGCGCCCGCCTGCGCGATTGAATATGCATCTGACGGAGTGTCGAAATGCGTAAAGCGCTTGTCATCTCAATGTTACTTCTGGGTGGGTGCGTTTCGACGCCGGCGGTCGAGCCGTCTCGGCAGGAGCTTGCACCCTTCTCGATGCTCCTATTCGGCGATCACGGATACGATCTCGATTATCTCGAGGCGGACGACCGCAATCCTCCGCTGACGCGAGAACAGGCGATTGCCGCGCAGCGAGTTGAATGGGCGGAAGACAAAAGGCCACCCGGCGAATTTGCTCCATCCGCGTTGGTCCAGCTGCCGGACACCGGGGGCTATGTCGACGCTAGCGGACTAGTGCCCGTTGCGACTGCGATGATGGGTACTTGTCGGCAGACGCGATGCGACGCGGCAGTCATGCTGGGCGACAACATCTACCCCAACGGGCCAACCGGAGGCGCCGACGGAGTGCCGGATGCGAAGCGCTTCGACGACATATTTCGGGAGCCGTTCAAGGACTTTGCAAGTCTCGGGCCCGACTTTCGCATTTACGCTACGCTGGGCAACCATGACTGGAGGACCTCACGCGAAGCCGCACTGTCTGAAGTTCGATACCTGGAGATGACGCGCCCGTTTTACATGGACGGCATCATCTATCGGGTGAAGCCACGATTCGACGTGGAAATATTCGTCCTCGATACGGAAGTACTTCTCGCGAGCGAGACCGTCTACGAGGCCGAGCTTGCGGATGATGGAAGCGAGCTTCCCGGGCGGGTCGTGGAAGAACCCGAACCATGGACCCGCCCGCAGACGGAGCGCGAACGCAACATGGTTTCATGGCTGGAAGACGCGCTGAAGAGCTCGAACGCGCGCTGGAAGATCGTGATGGGGCACCATCCGTTGTGGTCGTCGGCAGGCAGCAAGTTCGAGCAGGCGCGCGTCCTCCGGCGGCTCATTCTGCCTACGCTTTGCAAATATTCGGATATGTACCTCGCCGGGCACGAGCACACTCTGGAGCTTCACACGGACAGCTGCGCGAAGGCCGTGCCGGGTGCGGAGTTATCGCCCCTTCCGCAATTCGTGTCCGGCGCGGCAGCGAAGCAGCGGCCGGTCAACAGCTGGTTCATGGCGCACCAAGCCCGGAACAATCCGGAGCTCCGAACCGACTACGCGCGGGGGCTTGTCTGGGGCTACATGCAGTTGACGTCTGGGAGCCGAGGACGCAACCGTTTACGTGTTCGCGACGCCGAATGATGGCAGCGGAACCAATACACTGGAAACCACGCGGACGTATCGACGCCGCACCGGAGCCGTAGCCCACTAGTCGACGTCGCTGCCGAAGCTCTTGCGCACGCTCAGTGCGATGACCGGGGCGGTCTTTATGCGCCGCACTTCGGTGGAATCGACCAGGTCCTCTGAGCGCAGCCCGTCGAAGTTGTGACGTTCCTCCACGAGCGCACGCGAGGTCAGGTTCTGCACTTCGGCGCGCATCCGCCAGTTCGCCGTTAGCCGAAATTCGATGAACGCCCCTACGGCCGTGTAGACACGCTCGTCCCGAACTTCGTCATGCCGGAACTCACGTTCGCGCTCGGTTAAAGATGCATCAGCGCCCCAGCTCCATCGGCCGTCGGGTAAGTCGTGGGTTAGGCGCAGGTCGCCCTCGAACGGCTTGTCCTCGGAGATGATCCTTCTCTCATCCGTGACCGGATCGGTAACGCGGCTCTTGAGGAACGTCAGCGATGCCCGCAGTTGAAGTCCCGGCAGACCGAAGCGCTCGAACGGTGCGGTCAGCTCGGCCTTGATGATCCGCCTTTTGCCCTTGCCGATGTTTCCAATGGCATCGAAGAATTCGCCGTCCTGAATGATCACCACGCGGTCGATGACGTCGTCGATCCATTCATGACGGAGCGTCACAGACAGCGATCCGTCACCCCAGAATCGCTGCTCGATCGTTCCCGACACGGCCCAGGTCGTAGGCGGACGCAGCGCCCTTGCGCCGGCGAGGACGTCGTCGCGGTCGAGGTCCGCGGAGGCTACGAAGTCCTCGAAATCGAGCTGTGCGGCTTCGCGCTCGATGGTCGCCTGAACGCGCGTCTGGCCGCGGTTCCAGGTCAGGCGAGTTCGTGGCTTTAGGAACAGGAAGGATTCGTTACTTGGGCTGTCCCCTCGGGCACGGATGTTCGAGACCTCGGTGCGGAGTGAGGGCTCGACGAGAAAAGTGCTCGTCACCTCCCATGTCGCGCCAATCGCTACTTCCGCGCGGCGTTCGATGACTTCCACGTCCGACCCTGGGATGGGGATCGGAACGCCTGCCTCGGTCAGATTTGCGCTGCTGTCGAGCGAGTTCACCGCGCCTTCGACGCTTCCGAAGAGGCGCAGTCGGTCGCCGTCGTTGCGATATTCGACACGCCCGATGCTTTCGCGCGTTCGGGTTTTCTCGGCGAAGCTCTCGTCGCCTTCTTCGGCGCTAGATCGGAGCCAACCCATGCGTTGGACGAGCAGCCCTTCGATCTCTCCGCGTCCGAGTTTGGAATTGTACTGCGCGCCAATCTCTCCCGACCACAGCCGTTCGTGCTCGCGTCCGATTTCGGTGAAATCTTGCTGGCGAGCCTCAATCCGCTCGGAGATCCGCTCGCGGGCCAGGCTGAAATTGCCGACCAGCTCGCCGCCTCCGAGCGACATCTTGTACTCCGCGTCGGCGGAAAGAGTGCGTTGTACCTCGCGCTCTTCGCGATCTTCACGCTCAATTTCGCCGTCCGCTTCGATCTCGGTCAGTCCTCCACTGCCGGACTCGTCGTCGATGTCCGTCTCCAATGCGATCGCCGCCTCGAAGCGGCTGTTCGCCCATTGGTTTGACGTTTCCATCCGGGCGTCGGGCCGAACCCCGGCCTGGTCAGAGGCGGAAATCCCGACGAGGTAGGAAGCAGAATTGCTTGTCGTGGACCGGCGCACGACGTTGGCGACCAGTTCGTAACCGCCAATCGCGGTCCCACCCGAGCCGTCGCGGATCAATTCGATGCGCAGTACGCTTGAAGCAGGGATGCGCCGGAGCATCTGCTCCAGACTCTCCTGTTTGCCCGACGGAACGCGGCCGTCGAACAGCACATTGCCGCGCGAACCGCTGAAGCCGCGCACATCCTCATCGACTTCGATCAGCTCGAACCCGAGAAGCTTCCGGATCATGTCGTAGGCGTCGGCCGGGCGCGCCGCCGCGAAATAGTCCGCGGGGAAGACCTGCACGCCCGTATTCGGCGTTTGGGCGGGAAGGGGGGTGGCCGCAGCCAATAAAGCGGCCAACGCACCGCAATGGAGAACGCGCCTGGGGAGCCTAACCATCCACGGGTGCGAGCGCGACGATCAGCTCGGCGTGGAGCTGCGGCGTCGACGCAAGCACCGTTTCGCCGAACAGGTCGACTGGCTGCCCCAGCGTCCCGGTCACCTTGCCCCCGGCTTCTTCGACGATGACGATGCCTGCGGCCATATCCCAGGCGCTGACGCTCTGTTCCCAATAGGCGTCGAAGCGGCCGCAGGCGACGTAGGCCATGTCGATCGCTCCGGCCCCAAGCCGGCGAATGCCCGAGACGCGCGAGGTCAGTCGCTCCATCTCGGCGCGGAACTGTTCGTGTCGGGGTTTGCTCGCGAACGGAATGCCGACGCCGAGAACGGCCTCGATCATTTCCTGCCGCTCTGAAACGCGGATCGGAATGTCGTTGAGAAAAGCGCCACGTCCGCGCTCGGCCCAGAAAGTCTCGCCAAGCATGGGCACGTGCGTGACGCCAGCGATGACTCGACCCTCGTTCGCCATGGCGATGTTCACGGCGAAAAGCGGAAGGCCAATGAGGAAGTTGGTCGTCCCATCGAGCGGATCGACGATCCAGCTGTTCGCCGCATCCGCCCCGACCGTCATGCCGCCCTCTTCACCGAGGAAGCCGTAATCGGGCTGGTGTGCCGAGAGGATTTCGCGAACGGTCTGCTCGGCGCGCAGGTCCGCTTCGGTGAACATGTCGTCCAGGCCCTGCTTATGACGGATCTGTAGCTGGGCGATGTTCGCGAAGTCGCGCTGCAGGCCTTCGCCGGCAGCAAGGGCCGCCTTGAGCATCGCTTCGATGAGAGGGGAGCGCTCGGCCGTCACGACTTGCGGACGATCCATTCGTGCGCGGGATCGTTGCGGAAGATCCAGTTGCGCCGCGGGCCGGCCATGACGTTGAGATAATAGACGTCGTACCCGTGCGGCGCCCCGACCGGATGATAGCCGCGCGGCACCATCACCACGTCTCCGTCCTCGACCGAGACGGTCTCATCCAGCGAGCGATCGTCCGTGTAGACACGCTGGATTGCGAAGCCCTGCGGCGGGTTGACCCGGTGGTAGTACGTCTCTTCCAGCGCGGTTTCCTCGCCGGCAGTGGCGGTGTCGTGCTTGTGCGGCGGGTAGCTCGACCAGTGGCCGCCGGGCGTAATGACCTCGACGACGAGCAAGCTGTCTGCCGGCTCGGTTTCCGGCAGGATATTGCGAACGAAGCGCTGGTTCGTGCCTTCGCCGCGCACTTCGCGGCTCATGCGGGATGGATCGATCATTCTCGGCTGGCCTTCGCCGGAGCCCGGCGCAGTGCCGATGGCCAATTCGACCGGTGTGACTGCCGTCACCCGATAGGTCGTGCCGGCAGGCACGTAAGCCGATGCGGGCGGAGCGTCCTCGAACACGCTGCTGCGGCCGCCGGCGTTTTCTACCGACAGTTCGCCGGCGACGATGTTCGCTGTGCCAGTGAGCACCACCAGGCAGGCTTCTCGATCGGGCGATCCGCCCTCATGGGTCTGGCCGGCCTCCAGCTTCACCACCTGGAACCCAACATGCGACCAGCCGGCGGATGACGGAGTGACCTCCAGGACGGAGCCGTCAGGTCCCGGCGCATGCGGGCGAACGCGAAGGTTCATGCCGCCTCCTTCAATCCGGATATGCTCGCCTGGGAACGAAGCACGCCCAGTCCAAGCTGCGCATAAGTCCGCGGATCTGCGATTGCGGGGTCCTGCTCAGCCTCGACGATGACCCAGCCCGAATATTCGATCGCGGCAAGCGCTTCGAAAACTGGAGCGAAATCCAGATCTCCGTCGCCCGGAACGGTGAACATCCCGTCCAGCACGCCATCGAGGAAGCTGCGGCCTGAGGTTGTAATATTCTCGAAAATCGTGCGGCGAACATCCTTGCAATGCACATGAGCGACACGTTGTGGCGCCGTCCGGAGAACTTGCAGTGCATCAATCCCGCCGAGCGCCGCGTGCCCGGTGTCGACAGTCAACCCTGCCTTCTCACCCGTGACGTCGAAGTATCGCTGAAGCTCCTCCTCCGTCTCGACGGCAGTTCCGAGATGGTGGTGATAGGCGAAGCGCAGTCCCTCACTGTCGATGAAGTCGGCAACGGTCGTCAGCCGCTCCCCGAAAACCTTCCAGTCTTCGTCGCTGAGGACGGGCGAATCCGTCAAAGGAACATCGCGGCGGCCGTGAATGGCGTTGCTGGTCTCCGCGATCACGAAGACTGACGAGCCAAGCGCCTGAAGCAGATCGAGATGCTCGCGCATCGCCTCAATCTCCGCCTCCGCGGAGTGCGTCAGCAGGTTAGAGCTGTACCAGCCGCCAACGAGGTCCAGACCGTAGCTGCTCAACAAGGCTCGCAGGACCTGCGGATCGCGCGGGAATTTACCCCCGAGCTCAACGCCGGAGAAGCCGACGTCCTGGATGTCTCGCAGCACGTTCTCGAGCGGCGTGTCGCCGCCGAGCTCGGGCATGTCGTCGTTGATCCATGCAATGGGGCTGACGCCGAAGCGGATGGTCATCGCCGTACTTTTCCGATCTGTTCGTCGTAAGTCTTGCGCGCGCTCTGCACGTCCGGCCGGTCAGACACCTCGGCAATCGGGACGTCCCACCATGCGCCGCCGGCCTCGGTGCTGCTTTCAGGGTCCGTGTCGATGACGACAACGTGGCTGAGATCCGACGCCAAAGCACGCTTCAGCGCTTCTTCAAGCTGACCGATATTGCCCACCTTCTCGGCCGTCGCTCCGAGCGACTGCGCGTGCTTCACGAAGTCGATGTTCGAGGCCTCGGGCAGCAGATTGTTGAACCGCTCTCCAACGGTCGATTGCTGCAAACGATTGATGCAACCGAACCCTCGGTTGTCGAGCAGGATCACGATGATCTTGCAGCCCATCATGACCGACGTGGCGAGCTCGGAATTGAGCATGAGGTAGCTGCCGTCGCCTACCATCGCGATGACCTCGCGATCGGGTGCGGCGAGCTTCACGCCGAGCGCACCGGCAATCTCGTAACCCATGCACGAAAAGCCGTATTCCAGATGATATCCGTCGGTCGTGCGGGAGCGCCACAGCTTGTGCAGCTCGCCTGGAAGTCCGCCCGCCGCACCGACTACGATGGCGTCATCGGGAGCCGTTCGCCAGACCGCGCCGATGACTTGAGCGTCGGACGGAAGTGCGTTCGATGGCGCGGCACCTGTGGCCTCTTCCCAGGAGGCGTTCCAAGCCGCGATGCTTGGCGCGTAGCGCGTTGGATCGGACGATGTTCGCCAGCCTTCGAGTTCGAGCGAGAGTTGCTCAATTACAAGCTTGGCATCGCCCACGACGGGGTGCGCCCCGCGCTTGTGAGCGTCATGCGACGCGATGTTTACCTGAGCGATCTTGCACTCCGGGTTGGTGAACAGTGCCCAGGAGCCTGTCGTGAAATCCTGAAGCCGGGTGCCGAGGCCGATGATAAGGTCGGCCTCGGCGGCTGCGGCATTGGCGGCGCTTGTCCCCGTAACTCCGATGCTGCCGAGTGCCAGCGGATGATCCCAGGGCAGCGCACCCTTGCCTGCCTGCGTTTCTGCGACGGGGATTCCTACCTGACTCGCGAAAGCCTCCAACTCAGCACAGGCGCCCGAATAATGGACGCCGCCGCCTGCGACGATGAGCGGGGACACGGATGAACGGAGGAGCGCGGCGAGCTCCGCCATCTCCCGTGCATCGGGAGCCGGACGCCGGATCCGCCAGACATGCCTGTCGAAGAAGCTCGCTGGAAAGTCGAACGCCTCCGCCTGTACGTCCTGGCAAAAAGCGAGCGTCGCCGGACCGCAGCTTGCGGGATCGATCATCGTTGCGACCGCCCGGGGCAGCGCGTCGAGAAGCTGCTCCGGCCGAGTCAGCCGGTCAAAATAGCGGGACACCGGCCGGAAGCAGTCGTTGACCGATGCCGTGCCGTCCGTGAAATCCTCCAACTGCTGGAGCACGGGGTCCGGCCTGCGCGTCGCATAGACGTCGCCGGGCAGGAACAGGACAGGCAGCCTGTTCACATGCGCAAGTGCCGCTGCCGTGACCATGTTGGTCGCGCCCGGACCTATGGAGCTCGTGCACACCATGGCTCGCTGGCGCCGGACCTGCTTGGCAAAGGCAATGGCCGAATGTGCCATGGCTTGTTCGTTATGCGCGCGGAAGATCGGGATATCTTCTTTCGCGGCCTCCAGTGCCTCGCCGAGGCCCGCGACATTGCCGTGACCGAATACCGCCCACACGCCAGCGAAGTAGGGGACCTCGCCTGCGTCGGTCTCGACATACTGACTGGCGATGTAACGCACGCAGGCCTGTGCGGCCGTGAGCCGAAAGGTGCTCATGCGGCAACCTCGATCCGGGCGCGTGCGCTCCGCCATCCCTGGACCAGCGCGGACAATCGCGAAGACATCGTCTCGATCGCTTCGTCGTCGGCAATGCGATCCGACAGCCATTCTTCCGCCACGTCGTGGAAGATCGACCGACCGACGGCGAAGCCCCTGATCAGGCGAAAAGGGGCGGCCGTTTCGAAGGACGCGATGAGGTCCGGAATGGGAGAGGAGAGGCCCAGCAGCACAACGCCGCGACAATAGGGGTCATTCCGCTCGATCACATCGACAATGTTCGCCCAGGCCGCACCGTTCGCACTCGGCTCCAGCTTCCACCAGTCCGGCATGATGCCGATGTCGTAGAGCCGCTGCAGCGCTCGCGCAGTGGACCGATCGTCGGTTGGCAGGTCGGTCGGAGCGATGATCTCGACCAGCAATTCATGGCCGGTCTCGCGGCACGCGGCGAACAGGCGGCTCAATTGCCGCTCCTGTCGTTCGCGAAGCTCCGGTGCATCGTCGACGTGATAGAATGCCAGGCATTTCACGACGTGATTCTGGGGCCAGCTGCGCAATTCGAGCCCGACGTCGGGACTTCCGGCAAATTCCACGGGCCGCGACCGTGGGACCTCGATCGGTCGTCCAATCCAGTATGGCCGATCCGCCAGGCTGGCGAGAACGTCGAAACCGAACTGATCGTCGACAAGCAGACCGAAGCTCCGGTCGCCTGAAGCTATTTGATCGAGCGCTCGGAGGGCCAGTTGCTTGAACGCCGAGACCTTGGCGTCGTCGCAGCCGACGTCGCGGGCGAGGTCCTCGAACTGGCTCCGATGATCGATCGCGAGGACCGCCAGTTCCTCATACTCACCGGCATTGCGCGTCGTCGCCCAATGGACATGCTCCAGCGCAGCATCCTCGCGCAGGCGGAACGGCAGATCATCCCGGGCAAGGAATGATTCGAGCTCGAGAGCCGTCGGCATTGCGGGTGCGCATCCGTGGCGCGAGACGACGATGGCTCCGCATGCGTTGGCAAGCCGGCAGGACTCTTCCGCGCTCTTCCCCCTGAGCCAGCCGGACAGGAAGCCCGCCATGAAGGCGTCACCGGCGCCGAGCACGTTGAAGACTTCGACCGGGAAACCTGGAACGACGGGTTCCAGACCAGCGGGAATGGCCCCCGCAAAAGGGACGCAACCCTCGGCCCCCAGCTTGCACACGATGAGCGCGTCCGTCCGGGCACGAATAGCCCTGAGCGCCACGATCGTATCGGACGCGCCTCCGAGGATGCGGATCTCCTCCTCGGTGCCGACAATCAGGTCGCAGAGCGCCACCGCCTGCTGCAGCCGTTCGGTCACCGCGTCCGACTGAACGAAGCGGTGCTCGCCCATGTCGCGCTCGGTGAGGCCCCAGAGGACCGGGCGATAGTCGATATCGAATACGACCTTGCCGCCGCTTGCCCTGGCGATGCGTACGGCCTTCATCGACGCTTCGAAGACCGTGTCCGTCGAAAGATGAGTCCCGTTGATGAGTACGGCCGACGCCGAGGCAATGAGAGCTTCGTCAACATCATCGGCATCGAGCGCCATGTCGGCGCAATTCTCGCGATAGAAGAGGAGTGGGAACTGTTCACGGTCACGGATTCCAAGGATCACCAAAGCAGTGAGCCGATCGGGATCCTGCCGAACGCCGCGAGTGTCGACGCCCTCGCGACCGAGCTGCTCGACGATGAAGCGGCCCATGTGATCCGCGCCGACGCGCGTGAGGAGCGCCGCGTTCAAGCCGAGGCGGGATGCGCCGATGGCCGTATTGGCCGGGCTGCCGCCGACATATTTGGCGAAGGACGACATGTCCTCAAGCCGGCCGCCGACCTGCTGGCCATACAAGTCGATGCTCGATCGACCGATGGCAACAAGATCAAGCGTCTTTTCCAATGCCTTACCCTGCGCCCGCCTTTAAGTCCTGTTGAAATGAGTATTCCAAGTTTGGAATATCTGCAACAGACATTTCACTTCTTGCGTCGGCCGTGCTCTTTCTCGGTCTCGAATGCGAAGCCGATGGCAACGGCCTGGGCCAGGCACATGGATGCGGCGAGCGACCGAAAGTTGCGGACCTCTGAATTGTGCACTTGCAAGGCGACATCGGCGGGTTTCGATATCGGACTTACGCGACTGTCGCTGATCGACAGGATCTTCGCCTTGTTGCGGGCGGCAACGTCGACCAGGTCCACGGTCTCGGGAGCGTAGGGGTGGAAGCTGACTGCGATCAGAAGGTCCTTGGGACCGATCGAACTCAACTGGGGCCGGGCCAGTCCGCCTACGCCGTCGATGAATTGCACATGCTTGCCGAGCTGCTGCAGCGAATAGGCGAGATAGGCCGAAATCGGAAAGGCGCGCCGAAAGCCGGCGACGTGGATGACCTCCGCGTTCGCGATCAGATCGACCGCAGCTCGCATGTCCTGCTCACTCACGGTCTCGCTCAGGTTCCGCAGTGCTAGGATATTGCCGTCGACGAACTCTGACAGAAGGCCGTCTCCGGCCGCCGTCTTGCTGACGGAGTCGCTAAAGCGGCGGACCCGCTCGCCGTAGCCGATCGCCGCGTTGGCCGAGAGCAATCCGTCCCGGAACAGCCTCTGCATCTGGCTGGCGCCCGAGAATCCGAACGACTGGGCGAAGCGCACGATCGCCGACGGCTGTACGCCGCAACGCTCGGCGATCACTCCCAAGGTCTCCAGCGCGAGCTCGTTTGGCTCGTCGAGGACATATCGCGCGACCTGCTTGAGCCGCTTGCTGAGGCTGTCGTATCGCTCGAGAAGTACGGTCCGGAATTCCTCGGCCGTTGCCGGCGGCTTCATCTTCGTCATTCGGCCTCCGCACTGTCTTCGATGGAATATTCATTCTCACGGTGGAATGCAAAAGCCATTTACGGTCGTTCCAAATCGACTATGAGATGCAACATTCATTCCAAGGAGGCACCGCAGGTGGCTGTGCACAAGGTCGGTCTGGTCGGCGCTGGGCGCATGGGATCGCTTCACGCGGGCAATGCCGCTGCCAATGCGCGATTCGCTCTCGCCTGGGTGGCGGACCAGGATTCCGACGCCGCAACGCGGCTTGCCGTTGAGACGGGCGCGGAGGCCACGGATTACGAAACGATTCTCGCCGACCCGGGAGTTAAGGGCGTCATCGTGGCGAGCTCGACCAGTTCGCACCTGGAAAACGTGCTGGCGGCTGTTCGCGCCGGCAAATCTGTGTTTTGCGAGAAGCCGCTGTCTCTCGATGCGGATACTCTCGCGGCGGCGCTGCCCGAGATCGAGGCGTCGGGCTCACCCGTTTTCATTGCCTTCAACCGCCGTTTCGATCCACATCTCGCCGCACTGAAGCGAAAGCTGGCGGCCGGAGAAGTGGGCAGCGCGGAGACGGTCCACATCGTCAATCACGATCCGGCAACGCCGCGCATCGACTTCATCCCGCGCAGCGGCGGACTGTTCAAGGATTTCACCATCCACGACTTCGACACGGCCGCGTGGCTGCTCGAGGATTCGTTCGTCGAGATTTACGCTGCCGGAGCTTGCCTGATTGATCCGAAAATCGGCGACCTCGGGGACATCGATACGGCGAAGCTCGTCCTCCGCACTTCGGGCGGCGTTCTTTGCCTCATCAGCAACAGCCGGCGCACCGGTTACGGCTACGACCAGCGCGTTGAGCTTTTCGGGTCGAATGGGGCCCTGCGGGTCGACAACGTGCACGTGCAAAATGTCAGCAGGCTGGCGGACGGCGGCACGGCGGATACGCCGTTCCCTTATTCCTTCGCCGATCGCTACGCCGAGGCGTACGTTGCCGAACTGAACCATTTCGCGGACGTCCTCGATGGAAGCGCCAGTCCATCGACCGGTCCACGCGACAGCCTTCGCGCCTTGCGTCTTGCCGACGCCGCCGAGTTGTCGGCCAGGAGCAACGCGCCCGTCCGGCTGAACCCCGAGGAGACACGCTGAGTGCATAAGATCGCCGTCATCGGCGCAGGGCGGATCGGCAAGATCCACGCTGCAAACGCTACTGCGCATCCACGGGTGACGCTGAAATATGTGGTCGACCCGATCACGCCGGCAGCAGAAGAACTCGCCAATGCGACCGGGGCGGAAGTCGCCGGCTTGGATCTCGCATTGGGCGATCCGGAGATCGGCGGCGTCATCGTCGCAAGCTCGACGGACACGCATCTGGATTTCAGCACTCGTGCAATCGCCGCCGGCAAGGCCGTATTCTGCGAGAAACCGCTCGATCTCGGCCTCGAAAAGGCCAAGTCGGCCGAAGCCGTTCTCGGCGATGCGCGCTTCTTCCTGGCCTTCAACCGCCGCTTCGATCCCGATTTCCAGCGGCTGAACCAGCGTATTCGATCGGGCGAGATGGGCGCCTTGGAGACGCTGCACATCGTCAGCCACGACCCCGCGCCTCCGCCGATCGAATATGTCAAAGTGTCGGGCGGCATGTTCAAGGACATGACCATCCACGATTTCGACATGGCGCGATGGTTGCTCGGAGAGGACCCGACCGAGGTCTACGCAGCGGCCACCTCGATCGTCGATCCGGCGATTGGCGAGGCCGGAGACGTGGACACCGCCAAGATCATTTTGCGGACGGCAAGCGGCAAGATCTGTGTGATCAGCAACAGCCGTCGCAGCGGCTACGGTTACGACCAGCGGATCGAGGCTTTCTGCGCGAAAGGATTGCTTCGCGTGGGCAACAAATTGTCCTCGACGGTCGAAGCGTGGGGCGAACACGGGTCCCAGAGCGAGCCTCTGCAGAACTTCTTCCTGGATCGTTATGCCGAGGCTTATCGAGCGGAGATGATGCATTTCGTCGAGCTTCTCGAAGGCACTGCCAGGCCGCAGATCGGCTATCGCGACGGCATCTGGGCATTGGCGATCGCGGAAGCCGCCGCGGAAAGCCACGCGACGTCCTCGGTCGTTCCCGTCAGCTACTGATCAGGCGGCGGCCGGCAGGGCGCCGCCTGCCATCAGTTCCTGAAGACTTTCCAGCGTAACCTCGTCGCGACCGCAGCTTTTCGCGGTACGGCCTCGGTTGAGAACCGTGAACCGGTCACCGACCGCCATGGCATGACGCACATTGTGCGTGATGAAGACGACGCCAAGACCCCGCGACCGGACCTCATCGATGCATTTCAGGACCATCGCCGTCTGGGTGACTCCCAAGGCCGACGTGGGCTCGTCGAGGATCAGGACCTCCGCGCCGAAATAGATCGCGCGGGCAATTGCGATGCACTGCCGTTCGCCGCCCGACAGCGTTCCGACAGCCTGGTCGGGATCGCGGATTGCGATTCCCATTTTGGCCATCTCTTCGCGCGTGACGCTCGCCGCGAACTCCCGATCGAAAAGCGAAATCGGACCCCAGCGGCGCACCGGCTCCCGCCCTAGGAAGAAGTTCCGCGTCACGGACATCAGGGGGATCAGGGCGAGATCCTGAAAGACCGTCGCAATGCCATGATCCAGCGCATCGCGCGGGCTGCCGAACGCAACCGGCTCGCCCTTCACCAGAAGCTGTCCTTCGGTCGGCCGATGTACGCCCGACAAAGTCTTGATAAGCGTCGACTTCCCGGCGCCATTATCGCCGAGCAGGCAATGCACTTCGCCGGCGCGCACCTTCAGCGATACGCCGGAAAGGGCGATCACCGAGCCGAACCTTTTCACCACATCTCTCGCTTCGAGGAGCGGGCCTTCCGTCATGCGCGCGCTCCGATGGCTTGCTTACGGATGTAGTTGTTAAACAGCACGGCGATCAGCAGCATCGCGCCGAGAAAGACCTGATACCAGTCCTGATCGATGTCGGTGTAGGTCAGCCCGATCACGACCATCCCGAAGATGATCGATCCGATGAAGGCGCCCACGATCGAACCGTATCCGCCGGTCAGGAGGCAGCCGCCGATGACCGCGGCGATGATGGCCTCGAACTCTTTCTGGAACCCGCGACGCGCATCCGTGGAACCGGCGTCCAGCACTGTCAGAATTGCGACCAGACCCGCGCAACAGGCGGTCGTCATGAACAGGATCGCTTTCACGTCTGTGACCGGTACGCCCGAGTTGCGGGCGGAGTTGGCGTCTCCGCCGGCGGCCTGGATCCAATTTCCAAACCGAGTTCGCGCAAGGACGAAGGCGCCGACGGCAGCCACAGCGACGAACCAGAACAGCTCGACTGGAATGCCCAGGGTCTCGCCGGAGAACATCCGTACAAGCAGACTGTCGCCTGCGAACTCGCGGATACCGCGCAATTGCGTCGATCCGTCGCTCGCCCACTTCAATCCGACAAGGGTGAGTCCGCGCAGGATGAAGAGAAACGCGAGCGTGACGATGAATGAGGGTAGGCCGGTCTTCAGCACGATCTGCGCGTTCAACCCACCCACCACGACCGCGAATGCGAAAGTAACCAGGATCGCGACGGGCAGAGGCGCCTGCCAGACCGTGAGCGTGGCCCCGAAGACCAGGCCGGCGAACGCAACCATCGATCCGAGCGAAAGGTCGAACTCGCCTGCGATCATGAGTAGGCCCGCCCCGACGGCGAGGATGCCCAGCTGAGCGGCCGGGCTCAGGAAGTTCATGATGCCCGCTGCGGAGAACATTGCCTTGTCCGCAGTCGCGAGGAAGAAAAGAGTGACGACGATCAGCCCGCCCACGGCGCCGAGTTCAGGTCGCCTCGCGAGCTCAGGCAGCCGCGCGAGAAGGCTTCGCTGCTCTTCGGTCGCTTCGTGCTGCTGGCCTGCTTCCAATCGTCTTCTCCCTCGCTTCGATAGCTGCCTAGCGGATTGCCCTTTTCGACAGGGCCAGCACCTGGCCCGCTTCCGCCTTTGTCACGAACAACGGACCGCTCTCGATCAATCCGTTCGCCGGCATCACGCCGTAGCGGATGCGGTTCGCAAGCAGCACTGTTCCGAGATAGCCCTGCAGGAACGCCTGCGGGTCGACGGCGAACGACGCTTCCCCGCGCTGAAGCGCCTCCAGAAAGCCGGGCGAAAGATCGAAGGTGGCGACCTTGATCGGCCGGCGCGCTTCGCGCGCTGCTTCGACGGCCGGCTCTCCGACCTGCGAAGCGCTGAGGGTCACGATCGCATCGAGCGCAGCGTCGCCCGCAAGTGCAGCGGCAACCTTCGATTTCGCCTCCTGGAAATCGGTGGATGTCGGTATCACCGTGACATCCCCTCCGAAGCCATCCTCGACGCCCTGGCAACGGGCATCGAGCGAAATATTGCCGACCTCGTGATTGACGCACACGACCTTCTTCGCGCCCTCGCTGCGCAGGCGCTCGCCGACCCGCTTACCGGTCGCATACTCGTCCTGACCGATATGGATGAGCGTCCCGAGCTTCGGAGCGACATCCGCGCCCGAATTGATCGAGACGACCGGCACGCCGGCTTTGACCGCCGCTTGAATTGCAGGCCCAAGCGCACTCGCGTCGGGTATCGAAACGATGATGCCCCCGGGGCGCTGGTTTCGGGCGGAATCGATCAGCTCGGCCATGCGGACCATGTCGAACGTCTCCGGCGCCCGGTAGTCGAGCTCCACGCCGACTTGTCGCGCGGCTTCTTCCGCGCCGTTCTTCACAATATTCCAATAGGGATCGGCGGCCTGGCCGTGTGTGATCATGACGATCTTCTCGGATCCACCGCCGCCACTCGGACGATCTGGCAAGTTCGACCGTCCGAGCGAGGTAGCTCCAATCACAATCCCGAGAACGAGTGCGATCGACGCGAACCAAACGAGTTTAAGGCGATCCGACATCCCGCACCTTTCACTCGTCTAAGCTCAATCCTCGTAGGATGGTGCACAGGTTCCAGCAGACCTGCAACTATCGCATTTTAGCGCGGGCAGCCTTTGCTAGCTCTCTCGTCCCGCAAACGGTCAAAAGCGGCCAATGAGCGATATCGCTGAATAGAGAAAAGTGCGCAGCTGACTGCGTCCACCGCCACTCAGTCATACCAAATCCGCTTTGGTTGGGGCAGCTCTCGCAGGTAACCGCAGAAAACGGCCCTCAAAAGTGCTTAAACTGTGACCGACGCCTAAACTCGACGTTCTGACTGGCGCGTTGCGGTGCAGAACTCCGTGTCCCGTGTCGATCACTACCGATGGTCTACGCTCCTACAAGGTCATGACCGAGCTCGGAACAGCGACAAGCAGGAGGTCGGCCGCTGGGCAAACAACCGGGTTGAGAGTTCACACCTGTCGTTCCGATGACGAGAACGGGCGATGCTGAGGTTCAGACGAATGAGCTGTCTGCAGAAGTTCGCCAGCGTGCATGCCAACGTCCACAACCACTTCAACTCCGAGCGTCACCTCATCGACAGATTAACCTTCAAGCAGCCATGCGGAGTGGCAGTCGCTGTTCAGCTGAGCTCACGTACCCATTCGGTCCGTGCCACGAACTGGTGCCGGCTCGGTTCCCTTATCTGCATCCGAACCTTCACCAGAGAAAAGTGCGTTAATCTGACAGCACCCGCTCGGGACCTTCGATGAAGCGGACGCAGCCTGATGGCTCATCGGGATCATTCTGTTGGTTGGATCTAAAAGCCGCGTTGTCGATTTGCATGTCCTTCGCCATGCTGTCCTGGTGAATCAGCGGAATTCGACTATCGACGACGTCGCTGAAGCGGCCGGGGTTGCACGAGTCACGGTCTCCCGCGTGCTCAATAACGAGCCGAACGTCCGTCCCGAAACACGTGAGAAGGTCAGGCGGGCAGTCGAAAAGCTCGGCTACTCGGTCAATCCGCAGGCGCGTGCTCTGGCAAGCGGCTCAGGGCGCACGATCCTGCTGATTTATTCGCACGATCAGGATCGCGAGCCGAACAGCTACTATCATTCGGGGCTCGAGCTGGGCGCTCTGCGTGCCTGCTCATCGCTCGGCTATGAATTGGTTACGCGGGCGGTCGACCCTGCGAACGAGAAGCGCGGCCACCTGCTATCATCGATCATCGAACGCGAGCGCCCGGCCGGTGTCGTCCTGCCGCCGCCCCTGTCAGACGATGTCGATCTGCTCCTAGGCCTGAAGGAGGCCGGAGTCCGCGTCGCCGCGGTTTCCGCAGGCGAGGAGAGCCGCCAAGTGGTGTCCTCGGCGGGCATCGACGAGCGCGCGGGTGGCGAGACGCTCGGCCGTTATCTGGTTTCGCTCGGCCATCGCCAAGTGGGCTTCCTCAAGGGACCGGAAGATCACCTCGCGGCAGCGCTCCGGTACGACGGCTTCCTCGACGCATTCAGGTCGGCGGGGATCTCGGTGGAGCATTGGACGGCCAACGGCGACTTCACCTTCAAGTCCGGCGTTGAAGCGGGCGAGAAGCTTCTGCGCGAAGGCGCACGGATTACTGTGCTCGCCTGCGCCAATGACGACATGGCGGCGGGCGCAATGCTGGCGCTTCATCGCGCGGGCGTTGCCATTCCGAGCGACATGTCGGTCACCGGTTTCGATGATACGCCGATGTCCGAAATCGTCTGGCCGCCCCTCACGACTATCCGCCAGCCGATCAAGGACATTGCTGAGCGCGCCGTGCACATGCTCGTTGAAAATCAGATCGAGGAAGAGCCGTGCTACGAGGCGCTGCGGCACGAGCTCGTCGTTCGTGAGTTCGACTGCGGCTCCCGCGCAACAGTCTGCCGCTTGACTTGCGCGAGCCTTTGAAGCACCAAAATGGAAGCGCTTCCATAGGAGAGTGGCAGCGAGGGTCGTGCTAACGCGCGTCCGAAACAGGGGAGAGGTATGTTGCTCGACAAGTCGTTGAGGTCGCGCGCACTGTTGCTTGCCAGCACGTCGCTGTTGCTTGCTCTGCCGACACAGGCCTTTGCACAGGAGCAGGCAGTCGAGGTCACGACGCCAGAAGAGCCTCAGCCGAGCGATACAGCGCCTACTCCAGGCAATCCTGAGCCCACCAATCCGGAACCGCCCGCGGCGGATGAAATCGTGGTCACCGGCATTCGCCGCGGCATTCAATCGTCGCTGGATACCAAGCGCCGCGAGCAAGGCATTGTCGAGGCCGTCTCGGCCGAAGACATTGGCAAGCTGCCTGACGTCTCCATCGCCGAGTCGATCGCTCGTCTCCCCGGCCTCGCAGCGCAACGCGTCAATGGCCGTGCGCAGTACATCTCCATTCGCGGCCTCGCTCCCGACTTCACGACCACGCTCCTCAATGGACGGCAGCAGGCGAGCTCCGGCGACAACCGCGCGGTCGAGTTCGACCAATATCCGTCCGAGCTCCTTGCGAGTGTTGTGATCTACAAGACCCCCGATGCAAACATCGCCGGATTCGGGCTCTCCGGCACCGCCGACCTCCGCACCGTTCGACCACTGAGCTTCAAGAACCGCACCGTTGCAGTCAATCTCCGAGGCGAGCTCAACGAGGACGGTCACCTCAATGCCGAGATCAACGATCTCGGTGCTCGCGCATCGATCAGTTACATCGACCGGATAACGCCTGAACTCGGCTTCGCGGTCGGGGTCGCATATCTCGACTCGCCGTCGACGTCCCGACACACGAAGGCCTATAGCTACGAGACTTTCTGCTGCGGACAGGAGCAGAGGATTTCGCCGGCAGATGCGCAGGACGCTTTGTACCTGACCGGCCAGGAAGTGTTCGCCTATTCGCGCAACAACAAGCGCCTCGCGGCGATCGGCATCCTCGAGTGGGAGCCGAGCGACCGCGTCCACACGATCCTCGACTTGTACTATTCGCGTTTCAAGCAACGCGAGGTGATGCGCGGCGCGCAATGGTTCTCGAACGTCTGGGCTGACGACCAGACGTTCACCGGTGTCGGTACGGAAGATCGCGACGGGACGGAGCTTGCCGTTACCGGCGCCGCGCACGGCGTTGCGCCGCAGCTTCGCAACGACCTCAACAAGCGCGACGATTGGCTCTTCTCTGCCGGCCTGAACAACGAGTACGAGGTCACCGACGAGCTGTCGCTGCTCGCCGACCTCAGCTACTCCCGCAACAAGCGGGAGGAGAGCGTCACCGAAACTTATGCGGGCTTTGGGTGCTGCGTCACCTCTGCCGATCAGAACGCGAACCGCGTCTTTGATTCCATCGCATGGGACATCGGTGGCGACGGCTTTCTGCAATACGACCCGGGCCTGAACTATTCCGACGCGAGCCAGGTATCACTCGGCGATCGCGCGCCTTGGGGCGGTTGGGGTCACGACGGCCTCAACAAGCAGCCGCACGTGCGTGAGAAAATCTACGCGGCCGACGGTGGGCTCCGCTACAAGCCGGTCGGAAGCTTCATCGAGCAGTTCGATGTCGGCGCTAACTTCACTCGGCGCGACAAAAAGAAGCATGTTGATGAATGGGATCTCATGCTCAAGAACGGGCGTCTGCAGACGCTCGTCGATCAGGATGCGCTGGTACGTCCGACGATGCTCGATTTCGCGGGGTTCGGAAGCATTCTGAGCGTCGACCTGAACGAGGCGCTCGACCGCTATTACGACTTCGTCGTACTCGAGGACGCCAACCACTTCGACAAGTCGTGGAAGATCAAGGAAGACGTTCTTACCTTGAAGGCACGCGCCCAGTTCGTCTTCGGCAATCTGCAAGGCAACGTCGGCATTCAGGCGGTGCATCAGAAGCAGACGTCCACCGGCCAGCGTATCAACTTCATCGACACGCCCGCGACGATCGATACGGTCACGGAGGGTGACAGCTATTGGGATATACTGCCCAGCTTGAATGCCTTCTACGATTTCGGGGGTGGGCATCGTCTGCGCTTCGCCGCGGCGAAGGTTCTCGCGCGGCCGCGTATGGACGAGATGCGCGCCAATCTTACGCCGGGATTCAACAGCAGCATCTGTGGCGGCAGCCCGCCCTGTGTGCCGGGCCAGACGGTCAATCCGTGGTCTGCGGGCGGCGGCAACCCGAATCTGGAGCCCTGGCGAGCAAAAGCGCTGGACGTCAGCTACGAATGGTACATCGGCCCGGCGAGCTACATTGCGGTTGCCGGGTTCTACAAGAAGCTCGACAACTACATTTACACGCGGGTCTTGCCGTTCGACTTCAGCGCTTTCCCGCTGCCGTCCAATGCAGAAAACATACCTGACGACGTGATCATCAGCCCGATCGGGACGGTCACCATGCCTGACAATGGGCCTGGGGGCAGCATCAAGGGCATCGAGATCAGCGGGGCGTTCGAGTTAAGGCAATTGACGTCAGTGCTTGACGGCTTCGGCACGACCGGCAGCTGGTCGAAGACAAAGAGCAGTCTAAACCCGACCGACAATTCCGGCGAGGATATTCAGAATCCCTGGCCTGTCCGGAACGGTGTTCAATATCACCGGCTATTACGAGAAGTACGGCTTCCAGGCTCGTCTAAGCTACCGCTACCGTTCGCCGTTCAAGGGCGAGGTGGTGCAGTTGTTCACGAACTCGCGGCTTCACGGAGATCCTCGCCGACAAGCAGGTCGACGCTCAGATCGGTTACACGTTTCAGGAAGATAGCCGCCTGAAGGGACTGGGGATGCTCCTCCAGGTCTACAACCTGACGGACTCGCCGTATCGGACGCGCATCGGCCTCGACGAAGGAGGCCCGACGACGGCCGACGGTGGGACCTTCATCGAAACGTACGAGAAGTACGGCCGTCAGTGGCTGCTGGGCTTCAACTACAAGTTCTAGGTTCGAAAATGACAGTCCCATCACGGGGCCGGCGCACCCGGTCCAAACTCCTGCTTTGCCTTTCGGCGGCCGCTTTTCTTGCGGGTTGCCAGACGGCGCAGACGACAATCTGGCCGGCGGCGGCAGCTCCGGCCTCGGCGGCCGACGCTGCGATCGATGCGCGCGTGCGCTCGATCGTCGCGGGCATGACGCTGGAGCAGAAGATCGGGCAGATGACTCAGCCCGACATACGATCGGTGAAGCCCGACGAAGTACGCCAATACTACATCGGCTCGATCCTCAACGGCGGCGGCGCATGGCCGGGCATGAAGATGCAGTCGACGGTCGACGACTGGCTGAAGCTTTCCGAGCAATTCTACCAGGCGGCGATGTCCACTGACATGCCGGTGAAGATCCCCGTCATCTGGGGCACCGACGCGGTGCACGGGCACAATAACGTCTACGGAGCGACGCTCTTCCCGCACAACATCGGGCTCGGCGCGGCACGCGATCCGCAGCTGATGGTGCGCATCGGCCGAGCAACGGCGGAGCAAGTGCGCGCGACGGGCATCACCTGGGCTTTCGCCCCGACTTTGGCCGTCGTGCAGAACCCGCGCTGGGGCCGGACGTACGAAAGCTACAGCTCCGATCCTGAAATCGTGCGCAGCTATGGCGAAGCGATGACGCGCGGCCTGCAGGGCCAGCTTGGCTCGCCCACATCCGTTCTCGCGACGGCGAAGCACTGGATCGGCGACGGCGGAACGTATCGCGGTATCGATCGCGGCGAGACGCGCACGTCGGAAGCCGACCTCTACCGCACGCATGGCGCCGGCTATTACGGCGCTCTCGCCGCTGACGTTCAGACGGTGATGGTCAGCTATTCAAGTTTCACCGACACGGCGACGGGAACCGCGCAGGGCAAGATGCACGGCAATGCCCATCTCATCGGCGACGTTCTCAAGCAGCGCATCGGCTTCGACGGCCTCGTCGTCAGCGACTGGAACGGCATTGAGGAAGTGCCGGGCTGCACCAAGTCGCACTGCGCGCAGGCAATCAATGCCGGCATCGACATGATCATGGTGCCTGACGACTGGAAGGCGTTCATCGCCGCCACCATCGAAGACGTAAAGGCCGGCCGCATTCCGATGGCTCGCATCGACGACGCCGTGTCGCGCATCATTCGTACGAAATTGAAATCCGGACTGTTCGAAGCATCACCAGCGACGGGGCCGCGGCCGGACCCGTCCGTCATGAGCTCCCCGGCTGTCCGCGAACTGGCCCGTGAGGCAGTGCGCAAGTCGCTCGTTCTGATGAAGAACGACCGTGGCGTACTTCCTCTCAAACGTGAGGGTAGGATCCTCATCGTGGGCCAGGGCGCGGACAGCCTCCCCATGCAAGCCGGTGGCTGGTCGCTCACCTGGCAAGGCGACAACACCAAGACGTCGGACTATCCGAACGCGGACACGCTTCTTGCCGCCATGCGCAAGGAGCTCGGAGCGGATCGCGTTGACTATAGCGCCGATGGCTCCGGCGTCGATGTCAGCCGCTACAGCGGCGTCGTGGTGGTCGCTGCCGAGAAGCCCTACGCGGAGATGCACGGCGACGTGAAATTCCCGGCGCCGCTTCGCCACTCGGCTCGCTATCCCGCGGACTTGCAGGCGCTGGACCGGGTGAGCAGAAAGGGTGTGCCGGTCGTGACCGTCCTCTACTCTGGCCGTCCGGTGCCGGTGAACGACCTCATCAATCGGTCGGATGCATTCGTGGCGGCTTGGCTACCGGGCACGGAAGGACGCGGCCTAACCGATCTCTTGCTCGCTGGTGCCAACGGGCGCGCCTCCTACGACTTCACCGGCAAGCTGTCGTTCGACTGGCCCGCCGGCGACTGCCTGCCTCAGGAAGGCGGATACCAATTCCGCCGTGGTTACGGGTTGATGACGGCCTCCACCTCGCAAGTCGGCAGGCTGCCGGAAGCGCCGCTGACCATGGCCTGCCCCGCGGAAAGCCGTTAGCCTCTAGCTCGATGCGCAAGATCCTCATTGTTGGCGGCGGCTCGTCGGGCTGGATGACGGCCGCGCTGTTCGGGAAGCTGTTCCAGGGCCTCTACGACATCGAACTGGTCGAGAGCGAAGCCATCGGCACCGTCGGTGTGGGCGAGGCCACCATCCCCGCGATCAAGAAGTTCAACGAGCTGCTGGCACTCGACGAAGCCGAGTTCATGCAAAGGACCCAGGCGACCTTCAAGCTCGGCATCGAGTTCGTCGACTGGACGCGAAAAGGCCACCGCTACATCCACGGGTTCGGAGTCATCGGCCAGGACTGGGAATGGCTTCGTTGCCACCATTACTGGCTCCGCGCGAACCAGAAGGGCCGGGCCCGCGACTTCGCCGATTATTCGATCAACACGGCTGCGGCACTGCAGAACAAGTTCATGCAGCCGCGCGCCGACATGGCGGACTTGCCGATCGGTCATATCGCCTACGCGTTTCACTTCGATGCCTCGCTTTACGCGCGCTATCTTCGCGCCTTCGCCGAGCAGCACGGTGTCCGGCGCACCGAGGGGAAGATCGTCGACGTCGAAGTGCGTGAAAGCGGCGACATCGCGTCGGTTACCCTCGAAGGCGACCGCAGGATCGAAGCGGATTTCTTCATCGACTGCTCCGGATTTCGCGCCTTGCTCATCGAGCAGACGCTGCAGACCGGATACGAGGACTGGACGCACTGGCTTCCCTGCGACCGGGCGATGGCGGTGCCGTGCGCGCGGACCGAGCCGCTCGTTCCCTTGACGCGATCAACTGCTCGCGAGGCGGGTTGGCAGTGGCGCATCGGACTGCAGCACCGGACCGGCAACGGCCTCGTTTACGCGAGCCGCTACATCGACGACGATTCAGCCGAGAAGCTGCTGCTTTCGAACCTCGACGGTGAGCAGCTGGCGAACCCGAACAAGCTGCGTTTCACGACCGGCAAGCGCCGCAAGATGTGGAACCGCAACTGCGTGGCGATCGGCCTTGCCGCAGGGTTCCTGGAGCCGCTGGAATTGACCAGCCTGCATCTCGTCCAGTCCGCCGCGATCCGGCTCGTGCGCCTGTTTCCCGACGGCGAACTCGATCAGGCGAACATCGACGAATTCAACCGCCAGTCCGATTTCGAATGGGAGCGCATCCGCGACTTCATCATCCTCCATTACTGGGCGACGGAGCGGGACGATTCCGACTTCTGGCGCTACTGCCGGACAATGGACCTGCCGGATACGTTGCAGCGCAAAATCGGCCTGTGGCGGTCCAACGGCCGCATCTTCCGCGAAGATGAGGAGCTGTTCAGCGAGGAGAGCTGGATCCAGGTCTTCATCGGCCAGGGGATCATCCCGCGCGCCTACGATCCGCTGGTGGGGATCAAGAGCGACGCGCAAATCGAACAGTTTCTCGGCAACATCGCAACGACGATCGATCGCTGTGTGCAGGTGATGCCCAGCCATGCCGATTTTGTTCGCAAATATTGTACCGCGGAGCCGGTAGCATGAAGATCTTCGCCCTTTCCCTCATGAGCCTTGCGTTGGCGGGCTGCGCGACGGTTTCGGCGTCCGCGAGCCGTTCGGCCGGCATGTGGCTCACGACTGCCGACGGAACCCAAAAGCTCGCTGCCCAGCCCGAAGTGCAGCCAGCCGGTGCCGCGGTCGGCGATGAGGCGGTTATCATCGACACTTCGAAGCGTTTTCAAAAGATGCGGGGCTTCGGTGCGTCGATCACCGACGCCTCCGCGCAGCTGCTGAGCGGGCTCCCCGAGGACAAGCGCAAGGCGATCATGGCCGAGTTGTTCGGCCGCAAGGGTGACGGACTCGGCATGTCATTCACCCGACTGACCGTCGGCGCGTCGGACTTCTCGCCCGACCACTACAGCTACAACGACACGCCCGGAAACGCGCCGGACCCGGAGCTGAAACACTTCACCATCGACTATGCGCACAAGTACGTGCTCCCGCGAACGCGTGAGGCATTGGCGATCAATCCCGACCTTTTGGTGATGATCAGCCCGTGGAGCGCGCCGGCCTGGATGAAGACGAGCAAGAGCCTGATCACCGGCCAGCTCGCGCCCGAACATTATCCCGCCTTCGCCAACTACCTCGCGCGGACGGTCGAGGAATTCGGTCGCGAAGGCGTGCCGGTGAAGATGCTCACCATTCAGAACGAACCCGATTTCGAACCCGCCGATTACCCGGGCATGCGGGTGAACTCGCCGGATCGCGCGATCGTGATAGGCCGTCACGTCGGTCCGGAGTTCGAGCGGCGCGGCCTCGATGTGCAAATCCTCGACTACGATCACAATTGGGATAATCCGGAGATGCCGTGGACGGTCCTCTCAGACCCGACCGCACGCAAATATGTCTCCGGCGTCGCCTGGCACTGCTACGAAGGCGATGTTCCCGCTCAGTCGCAGGTGCATGACGCCTTCCCGGACAAGGACACGTGGTTCACCGAATGCTCGGGCGGTGAATGGGCTCCAAAGTTCAGCGAGACGTTGGGCTGGATGACGAGCAAGCTCATCATCGGCGTGTCCAATCATTGGTCGCGCGAGACATTGCTTTGGAATTGCGCTCGATCCGCAATTCGGGCCGCACAAGGGTGGATGTGGCAATTGCCGTGGATCATCACCATCGACCCGGCCAGCGGCACCGTCACACGCAACGTCGAATATTATGCGCTCGGCCACGCCAGCCGCTTATCCTGCCGGGCGCTTACCGGACCCTGACGACCACAAGTGGCGCGGATGTCGAAGCGGCTTCCTTCGTGAATGCCGACCGGAGCCGCGTCGCAATCCTCTACCGCAAGGCGGGCGAGGGTCCCGTCAGCGTGTCGCTTGACGGCGAACGTTATGCGTTGACCCTGCCTTCAGGGTCGGTGGCTACGTTGCGCTGGGGAGCGCGCAGCAGCGCCAAGTGACCCCGGCGGACCAGGACAGGAAGCGCACTCTTCTCGCCTTCGCGGCGGTCACGACGCTCTTCTTCGCCTGGGGCTTCATCACCTCAAATAACGATCCCTTGATCGTCGCCCTGCGCGCCGCCTTCAGCCTGCATTATACGGAAGCGCTGCTCACACAGATTGTC